>JBDHKN010000037.1:0-74845 GCA_039586365.1 Gemmatimonadota bacterium
GCACTGGAGACTGTCGCCGCTCTAGTCCCCGCACTCACCGATCCGAGGTTGTCGATCTAGACCAGCCGGCCCCCGACCCGCGACAGCCACCAACATTGCGCCGGGCCATATTCCGTGCCACCTTCGTACCCCGTGACCCGGGTTCTCATCGTCCCCGACCTCCCAACGGAACACTGGCCCTCGATGGACCGATACGCCACGAGGTTGGTGAGATACATGGCGGGGCATACCGACGACATCGAGATAACTGTCGCCACCAAGATCGCACAACTCACGGTAGATGACGGTGGCGGCCGAAAAGGTCGGCAGGAGTCAGGTCCCCGTCCCATATCACTCGAGCCCAGTGTAAGTCAGGTCCCCGTCCCATATCACTCGAGCCCAGTGTAAGTCTGTCTCAGGCACGCCGGTATCTGTCGCGCTACTGTCTCTATCCTTGGAAAGTCAGGAGGACCAAAGCCGACCTGCTGCACGTACTCGATCATTCGTACGGTCACATTCTGTTGAGCAAGCCCCACCGCCCCACGGTTGTGACGGTGCACGACCTTTTCCCAATGATGATCCTGAAGCTGCCCGCGTCACCTGTACAGGGACGAGTACGCAATTGGCTGTTGCAGAGGACATTGGAGGGCCTGCGGCAAGCCGATGCCTGGATTGTGGCGACCGACTGGCTGCGGGCTGAGTTCTGCGATTGGCTGGGCACGGATGCCCAGCAAAGGATCCACGTGATCCCCTACGGCGTCGACGATGAGTTCTTTCTGGAGCCCGAGGAGGACCGATTTCAGGTGCGCGACTCGTTGGGGCTTCCGCAGGGGGCATTCGTCATTCTTCACGTGGGCAGCGTTGCGCCACGCAAGAACCTCACCGCTGTTGCAGCGACGGTGCAGGGTCTTCGGGAACGGGGGGTGGACGCATGGCTGTTACAGATCGGCGGTCAGCTGAGCCCGGAGCAGAAACGGGACCTCACGACACGGGGAATCAGCCAGGTGACGGCTGCACGCGGGCCGGCGACCGAAGGCAGCCTGAGACTTGCGTACCGGGCTTCCGACGTGCTGTTGTTCCCGTCGCACTATGAAGGCTTTGGCCTCCCGGTGCTCGAAGCGATGGCCTCCGGCCTTCCTGTTGTGACATCCGGCGCCGGCGGTCTGGCCGAGGTTGCGGGAGACGCGGCTGTGGTGGTGAGCGGTCGCGAGGCGGAACCGTATGTCGATTCGGTGGCAAGGCTGGCTCAGGACACCGCGTGGCGGGACGAATTGGTTGAGAGGGGGCTCGAACGGGCAAGCCGTTTCCGTTGGCTCCATGCCGCCAAGAAGACTGCCGAGGTCTACAGGACCCTTGCCTGAGACCGGTACCGCTCTCCGAGTCACAGCTATCAGCGCCTCGGCACAGCTGGGCGGCACCGAGCGCATGTTGCTGGATTTTGCCAATCGGGCTTTCGAGCACGATATAGCCCTCAGGGTAGTCACCCCCCTCGATGGCCCACTTGTCAGGATTCTCAAGAATATCGGGGTCCCAACGGCGGTCGTACCGGCACCGCCGATGATGCTCAGAGGATCGCAGCAGGTAGGTTATCTGCGCTCGCTGCCCCCTGCCGTGCTTGGTGTATGGCGCTGGTCACGCAGGCTGAGCGCGCACGAATTCGTGCGGGAGGCCGACGTGGCGTATTCAATCGCGTTTAAGCCACACCTGGCGCTGGCCCTCTCACGGAGACATCCGGTAGTCTGGCACCTGCATGAATTCCCCCCGGAGACAACCGCCTGGTGGTGGCGCCGGCTGGCACAATGGGTACCTGATAGGATGATTGCCAACAGTGAAGCGGTTGGCAGAGCATGGTCGGCTGTGAAGCGGGTACCCGAGACCATTGGACGGCCCGACCCCGCCGGGACAGGCGGGGGGAGAGGCGGTCCGGTTCGAGATCATGCCGCGAACATCACAGTGGTGCCAAACGGAATCAACCTCGATCGTTTCAGACTTGTCGAGCGCAGCTACTGGATCCATGATCGACTCCGGATACCGCACGAGCATCGCATCATCGGTATGCCCGCGGTTTTCGCACGCTGGAAAGGACAGCTGGAAGTAATCCGAGCTTTCGAGCTGATAACCGACCAGTATCCTGACGTGCACCTCGTGATCGTCGGCGGGAGCATTTACGATACTCTAGCTGAAAAGCAATACGGCAAGGAGCTGATGCTCGAGATCGACCGAGCGGCCACCGGAGAGTGGGCGGTGGTGACGACGGGCGCCGGGAGCCGAGAGCTGGTAGCGGGAAGTGGGGAACAGGGACAAGTACCGTCCGGTCTTAGCGGGCTCTCCGATGGACCAGATGCCAGTCCCACTGAGAAGTCCGCTGATGAGGGCACCACTCCCGGCTCCCTGCTCCCCCAACTCCACCACCTGCCGTTTCAATCCAAGGTAGAAATCGCCTACCCGGAATTCGATTTCGCAGTCCATTATTCGACACGGCCAGAGCCATTTGGCCGAGTCGTGGTTGAGGCCATGGCTTGCGGGGTCCCTGTGATTGCCGCGAACGAGGGCGGGCCCATTGAGATCTTGGGAGGTGGGATCGGATCCCGCCGCGAGGCAGGATGGCTTGCGGAACCGCGGAATCCGGAGGCCCTGGCGGCGGTGTTCCGCAGTGCTCTCGACCTCCCTGTAGAAGTCGCCCGATCGATTGGTGAGGCTGGGAGAAGACGGGCGGAGGATTACTACTCGTGGAGGAGGTTCGCTGGTGAAGTAGCTGAGGTGCTGAAGCTGGTCTCTCGGAGCAGAGCAAGGTGAGGAATGGGCGTGGGAAGGGACAACTGGGAAGGCGATGGCCAGTGTACGTCGGATGTCACTTGGGGGATCCGGGGCTTTGAGTAGCTAGGCCAGCTCAGTGTCTGCGGAGTGGGAGGCCTACCGTACCACCGATCTCCGCTACTGCGGTGAACTCCGTGACACTCTCACCTGCAACATGCAGCGCATTGCGCACGAAGTTCTCGCCCAGGTCCCAACCCAACCAGAAGTGTCGATTCGGCTGGTAGCGCCCGCGCAGTCCTGCACGGAAAGTCGTCTCCCTCACTCCCAAGAACAGCGCCGGGCTGGCGCGGAATTCATCGTAGGGCGGGAACGGAGTACGGAAATCACCCTCACCGCGACGTTGAAGTTGGAGAACCGGCGCAAGCCACAGACCCTGCACTGGAGGGAAGAACTCCACCTCTGCCGAGAGACGATCAAAGTCCGCATAGTTCGCACCCAGACCACGCCGGAGGAAGCTGTAGTGGTCTGCACCTCTGCTGGTACGGTACGCGAACGAGGATACCTGTTGGTATTGAAGAGAGAGAGCCACAGGCGCGGACGTCGGAATGCTGCGCACTCCGAGGGTGAACGCGTATCGAGTTGGTGCAGGATCGACGTCTTGGGACGGGGCTATATCGAGATCATCCAACAAGCCCTCACCATACGCTACAAAGGCTCCGATCCGGTACCAAAACTGCAGATTGAGCATGAGGTTGAGGGTGCGGTCTGCCGGTTCGTTTTCGGCGTCGAAGAACAAGATCTCGAGGGGGTTCAGGTAACGGATCTGCATACCAGCATCTTGCCCTGCGTAAAGGACCGCCTCACCCAGTGAGACGGCTAGATCGTGGCTAGAGAAATCCAATCGGTGTCCTGAAACGTAGCGTTTCATACCTCCCAACGTGTCCAATTCACCGGTAAACGACCGCAGCGATATCCTGCCCATCCGCAAGTCGATCCCGACCTGAGGATAGCTGGTGGCAACATCTGACACCATGAGACTCTTCGTGCCGAGTGCCGACCAGTTGCGCTTCAGTCGCCCGAGGGTCACAGCCACAGACCGAGTCACCACCGACAGATAGGCGTTATCGGAACGCCCACCTCGCCGCTGTCCAGGATCCGCTCCATCAGGATCGTCGGTCAGATACGTATCCCCCAGGAGGCGTGTCTCCACCGCGACCGGCCCCCGTTCAATCCAACCGCCTGCCCTGTACCACGGCCACATGTCTGCGTCTCCGGTGGGTCTCAAGGCGTCGAGTCTCTGGCTCGTCGAGCCTCTGGTACCTGCGGCCAGCTCGATACCCCAGTGCGGAGCTTCCCTTCCTTCCAATCGCTCCAGCTCGCGAGCGAACTCCTGCTGGAGCATACGCACCCAGCCCGAAACCGGGCTCCGGAGGGTATCCGGATTCAAACCCGCTAGGCCTCGGGCGACCTCGAGGCGGCGGTATGGCTGTACGAGTGGATTGAGGTTGGCAAGGTATCCTCGCGGCCGCAACCGTTCGATGTACTCGTAGGCCCAATGATCGACAGTGAGGTTCCGCGATCCCAGAACCTCCTGTGCGGCGGCCGAGGTAGGCCCGGCGATGGTTAGCAGCGCAGCTATCCCTGCAGCTCGGACCGTCCGGCGAGCCACCACAGTGCGGGCGAGTAATACTCCCCCCAACCCGGCGGGTATGAACAGAGTGTAGAGCCGCCACGTCAGAAGCAATGCCGCCACGTCAGCCGTCCGAAGAGTGGAAGCAAAGCCGAGCGCGAATCCGAGCTCGATTCCTCCCACACCGGCAGGGGTCGGAAGTACTAGCTGGCTGTACAACAGGGCAAATGACCCCAAAACCACGAGTCCGAAGTCCACCTGGGAAGCGAAGGGTAGACACAGAAGGGGCAACACCAGAACCCGAGCCGCGATCCCAACAGTGGCAAGCAACCCGGCGCATAATAAGGTCCTAACCGAAAGGGCACGGGCGTGTTTCCAGAGGCTTTTGAGAGGGTGGCCCGCTTCACCGGGGTGTCGCCGCCTGTACCAGACAATGGCCCACGTACCAAGGGCCATGAGCACGCAGAGTACTGCGAGCACCACTGCAGCGTAAACCGTACCCAGTCGCGCTGCAGTCTGTAGCACGCCTGCCATCCCGCGTTCGCCAAAAGCAGCCACCAACGCGACGCCTACAACCACCAGCACGATCATATCGATGAGCTTTTCAGCTCCCAAGCCGACAACTGATGCGGCCGGCTCGATTCCACACCGGCCCAGTCCGAGGAACCTGGCCGGGTCTCCCCCCAAGCGACCGGGTGTCACAGCGGCCGCTGCATCCCCGTACGCATTGACTGCTAATGCACGGCGCAGCGGCATCTGTTTGGAGGAGTCGACCAGGAGACGGATCTTCCACGCACGGAGTCCGAGTTCAAGTAGCACGAGCGCGAGCGCAAGTGCGTAGGACAACCAAGGATTCATCGCGTACTCTACCTACACGGGCTCACTGTCGCCTGTTCCGGGCAATAGCTGCAAGCACGTCGACATGCTTTTCAACCACAACCTGCCAGTCGAACAGTTCTTTCGTGTATCTCACCACACGCGATCCCATGGCATGCAGTTCCGCTCGGTCCCGTGCCAACTCAGCAATGCGCCCGGCATACGCACCCGAATCCAAGCTCGGGACCAAGTAACCATTTGCGCCCTCAACTACGGCGTCGCGGATTCCCTCGAGGTCAGCAGCCAGCGTCGGAAGACCGCAGGCCCCCGCCTCCAATGTAACGACGCCAAATCCCTCAATCTCCCCGGGTACGGGAATATTGGGCATCAAGTGCAGGTCGGCTCCCTGCATGAGCGTGCGCAGCTTTTCGTCTGGCAAGCGACCCATGAGGCGCACACGGTCCTCCAAACCTCGCAGCGTAACCTCTGACTCTATCACTCCGGTCTCAGGTCCTCCACCCACGATCCAATAGTGTACGTTGGAATCCAGCAGCAACATGACGTGGCCAACGAACCACCCAAAGCCCTTCCTCTTGACATGGCGTCCGACGCTCAGAAGCAGAAACGCATCGTGAGATATCCCGCTGTGCGAACCCCGAAACTCGTGTAGCAGGCGACTTCTAGCTGCGGCGAAGTCTGTAGTGGCTCCGAAGCTCTCGGTGTCGACACCGTTCGGGATGACGCAGGATCTCTCGACGGCTGCACCACGTACTAGGCATTCGTGCTGCGTTGCGGTGCTCACGGGAAGCACTACATCAACGGCTTGTAGGATCCTGGGTACGAGCCGCTGATAAGACTTGGTGGGCAGAGTCACATCCAGACCGTGGGCGATGGCTGCGGTGCCGGCACCTAGCTTCGTCAACTTCCGGCGCAGCGGTATCATCACCGCGGCAGTCACCAATGACGAGAACAGCACGACGTCAATCCGTTGTTCCCGAACGATTCGTGGAATCTGCCACAGCAGCCCAGCCAGAAACGGCCCGGTACGCACATGTGTGGCGCGCCAAGACGTGCGCAATACCAGCAGACGCAAATCGACTGCCTTGTGCCGCTCGAGGGCATTCGCCAACCCCGTAGCCACGCGTTGCATGCCACCGAGATTCGCCAACATCCGGCCGGCGGGAGGGAAGGAATGGGACACGAGGAGGACCCGCAACGATTCTGCGGTCCGATCGATTGACGATGTTTTCTTGGCAGCTGCCCTACTATTCTTCACTAACCTCATCCCGCGGGCCGGGCCGCATCGCGAAGCGGGGGCGTTGCCAACTGCTCAAGGCTCGCGCCACACCAGCAAACACTGGGAGACGTTTCTCCCAGACGGTCCGACCCACAAAAGTCAGTAGCGGCTCCGCCTCAGAGATCCCCATTGACAGCCGCACCGCAAGCGACCCCCTGCGCGGGTTGAACAGCGACGTATCGACTCCCCGCTCCCATGGCCTCCGTCCTTGGTGAGTTCGATATGAGGACTTTGCCCAAGCTACTACTGGCACTACTTGCTCGGAAGAGGAACAACCAACCGAGATGCTGTCGCTGACGCAATCGAACAGCGACGGTGCAAGATGCCTGCACCCGCCTCAGGGTCTACGACACCCCACCGGGGATACGCTGATAACGCGGTTTCGCACAGAAGTGCACGAGCATGAGATGCCACGAATCCTGTACCGCACGCCAGATCCGAGACATCGACAAGACCAGGGCCGGCTGGCGAGATCTTCGACGAGACGCAGGCTCGTAACAGTAAACGCTTGAATGATAAAGAGTTAGGTTACGTCACTCTCGCGCTTGCAGCAGCGCGGAACTCACGCCTCAGTACGAAATGGACGCTCACAAGACCGCCATGTCTCGCACCGGTTACAGTGTTCAATGGCAAGGTCGTGATGGGTCTAGCTAGATCGACCATTGGTACATGATGGCGGTGAGTAGGTACCACACTGTTATCTCCATCACAGTTTCGGAACGCCCAATTGGCCAACTTGTGTCAGACATCCGCGGACCCACATAGAGGCGAACTATGGACAAGGAACCGATTGGATGGGCCCGTGTTAGGCCTCCGGGTGCTTACAGCCTCCGGCGGGGCGCCTGGTATCCAGTGATGGAAGACAACGGCGATAGCGAAGTCGTGTTGAATCTTCACGCCCGGATCGTCGTGATCCCGCGACGAAACCTCGAACTGCGGCGACACCGCCCCACCTGTTTCAGCGTAGTCATGCGGACGCCGGAAGACCCCAACCCGGTTCGCGGTACGCCTCAGGATTTGGGACTCATCTACGCCGTCTGCCCTTTGTCGAGTTCCCGAGTTCGGATAGCAGGACATCCGGAGATACTCGGTTGCCCAAACTGCGGCTACCAGTTTCCCTTATCCTGGGAAGATAAGTGTTGAGCTGTCCGTAGCCGGAGCATCGGCACTGCACGCGAACGCCTGCGACCAACCGGCCAAGGTCGCAGCAGGCGTCGAGCAAACACTCCCCGACCCACTACTTGTCGAGGTATGCGAAGCGGCCCTCGGCTCTCGCCACCGCGTCGCGGACTCTGCGCAGATCTGCCGCCGTGACGTCCTTCACCCTATACTGGTCACCAATAAAGGATCCGCTCCGGAGGGATGCTCCAGTCTCCATCCGTGAAATGAGATCGGCTAGTGGTTTGGCCGCTTCGTATAGGTCAGGCGCGGCGGCAATCAACCGGGCGTTGGGGATCGTCGAGACTTCTTCGGCCACAGAACAACCTGACTTACCACGGTCATCGACGTGCTCTGCGCCCTGAACACGGGCTAGGCGAGTCACGTTTCCGTGCTCATCTGTCTCCGGATCCACAGTTCGCCAGGGTCTTGGTGTATACTCTCTCGAACTCATGCCCCCCCCTGGTTGTACGCTAACGTTACGCCCAGACCCGGCCGCTGCAAGCGGAGGCCACTGGGATCCCTGCTGCCGCCTGCAATCGCCATAGCCTTGACGTTGGTTGCACAAAGTCTTCTGCTCGCGCCTCGCAGTAGTGGCACTGGAGTTGAGGGGGATGGGACGGTCAGCTGCACCTTGCTACCCGGACACCTTGTAGGGCAACCCCACAACGACTGGACGGAAACCCCTTCGATCCAGGCACCAATCCAGCAGGAATGGAACGTGCTCTGGCACCGCGCGAGCGGCGAGAATCAACGGCGCCACACCCTGCAGCGACAAGCCCGAGACAACGGTCCCGGGCCTTTTTGTTCACTCGCTATGTCGCTTCGCTCTGTGCTACAATAATACCAACTATCCAGTTGGCGGACAACACCGGAGCGAGTCTCATATGTTGCATTGAGATGCGTGTATCCACATCACAAAGCGGTTCACGGCGAACATCGGGTTCCCGGGTGAAGTCGTACTAGCTGTCGGTCTTGCACTCACACGGCCCGGAACTCACCATCGCCGAGAACCGGACCAAGGCCAGTATGACCGCGTGCTCGTACAGGGCAGTCCTATCGATCACGTTACGAGTGAGCAGTCCGACTGCGCCGTCACGTTGCTTGGTGTTCTTCTCCCGGAACACGATGTCGCAGGCGCGCCCGAGTTCTTCGCCAGACTTGACAATCCGCGCTACCGCTTCCGGGAGAAGGAAGGTTCCTGAGCGACTTGTGCCGACTCTGCTTCCTGATTTCACCACGACCCAGGCGAAGGCCGCAGTCTCCGCGCCGATATCATCGATCCCGCCTTCGATGCCGACCCAGAACTCGGCATTCGGAACCAGACTGGCAGCCCGCTCTGTTCGCAGCATCGCTCCCTTGAGGGTCTCAGCGTCTGTCGTTGGCTGGGCGGGGATTCCCTCCGACACCGAAACGGGTTCCACAGTGAAGTCCTCATTGGGGAACATCTGCTGAAACCCACGCAGTGTAGCTTGGAGCTTGACCGGATTGTGTGAGGCAACCACGATGGTCTTCAAGCTCGACTCCCCCAACCTGCCCCGCAGGACCTCACCCGTCAGACTTCCTCAGGCATCACAAGCCACAGGATTATGTAGGCTAGGATTCCAGGAAACGCAGCCGATATCAGGGAAACCAGCACGTAGATCACTCGGACCGCCGTTGGATCCCAGCCTAGCCACTTGGCTATGCCGCCGCAAACTCCGGCCATCACCCGGTCGTGGCGACTGCGTCGGAGCGGTCTAGATAGTGTCTCACCCACCCTGTTCTCCTTGTTCAGACCACTGTACCTGTACCCCATGACTGCACAGCCGGCAAGGGTTGTCCGGTTCCCAGCAGCGTAACGCAAGCTCATCACCCAACAGAACATTCCCATCGAGCTGTGCTGGGAGGTTATGAGTTCACAGGGTGCAGCTGAGACAGGGGCTCTTGGGAAGGCCAGGGTTGACGCTCTGGAGCACTGCAGGTGACCGGCTGTTAATCACCAGTGCCATCCGGAATGGCTGGGGGGTTTGGATGTTGTGGTTCGTTGAGACGGGATCAGAGACGTACCATGGCTATTTCCAGGTCAGCAGGCTCTGGCAGGCCTCCCTGATCGAAGGTGTACTCCGCATCCCGAGTGATCATCGTGAGAACATCGCCCGAGACATCGTACCCAAACATCATCGGGCTGGGACCTCCGTCCCACCGAAAGTCGATGGAATCGCCCCGAACGCTCAGCATTCCAGTCGACACCTGACCAATCACAATGCCGGGCTGCATCGTCAGGAGAGTCCAGCTGCCATCATTCGATATGGTGAGGTTCATACTTACACCAAGGGCCGCCAGATTGATGCTTCTGAGGGAATCCGCCTGGCTAGTGTACTCGAATCTGTTCACCCGCCACGCGCCGATCAATTCACGGAGGGCCTCGTCCACCGGCCCTGTGTTGTCACCGCATCCAGCGACAAGGCAGACCACGCTAGCTACAAGAAGCCTGAACCGAACAGCCGTCATCCCCGCTCCTAGCCATCGCCACTTCGCGTGTGCTTAAATAGGGTGTGGACACCACTTACAACGAGAAAGACCCCGCCCGGCCAACACACCTGCCTGCGGCGCCGACCTGACGAAATCCGGGCACCACCCAGCCCGAAACGCGGCCGGCAGCACTCCGAAACAAAATAGCGCCCCTTAACGGCTTCTAGAAGGTCGGAGCATTGACCGCAGACAAAGCTCCCCTATCTTGCCACGGTGGCTGTGATGGGGCGGACCGAAATGCGCTGGGCCTGGTATCAAACAATGAGGCCAGCCTCGAGCGTGGTCCGTGACGAATAGAGTAAAGTGTTGATTATAAACGAGTTAGTGAGCAGTGCCGTGGCTGGATGAAGATGGATAACTTGGCGGGGGACACCAACCGATGACGCTGATCGCCTGCCCTCGGTGCGGTCGCAAAGTGTTGAGCGTGGCCTCGGTCTGTCCCAACTGTTCGTTCTCCCTCACCGAACAGCGGGCTATAGATGCCCAAAGGGGCAGCGGTATCCGCTGCCACCAGTGCCAACAGGCGCTGCCAGCCAGTACGTCAGTCTGTCCTCATTGCGGCGAAGCCAGACGTTCGGATCGCCGTAGGCGCTGGCTTGTTCCGGGAGTCGGCTTGGCGGTGGTTATTGCGGTTGCGTTATACGTCCTACCGAAGATCGATGCCGACCAGCCGCAGCAAAACGCAACCAGCACAGCAGAGCGACAGCTGGCCGCTCGGCCCGATTCCGTTCCACCCCAGCCGCAGGCGACGGTCATTGCCGAGGAATCTCCCGCAACGTCCCTGGATTCTGCTCCGGCAAGAAGCCCGACAACGTTCCAAAGGACGCGCCCGGTCTCGGCCCGGTCCGGAGGCCTGACCGAGATCAGGTGGGCCTCAGATTATGTCAACGTGAGAGAACTCCGTGCAGTAGGTTCGGACATCGTTCGCGTTCTCAGCCCAGGCGAACGTGTCGAGGTCGGACTATCTTGGCAGGGCTGGTGGGCGGTCTTCGTGAACGGGCAGCCGGTGGGGTACGTTGACGGCTCATACCTACAGGACCAGCCTCCTTCTGGCTGACACCTCGAGATCACGAGACTGCATCTGCCCGCCGCGCTGTTCCATACTCATGGGGCACCTTTTTCCAACCTCATCCAGTCCGGCAGATCTGAGGGAATGGGCTTCTTGCCGTAGAAGAGATCATCCATTACAATCGCCAGTCTTCTAAACAGAGCTGAGTTACTCACGCCCCTTCTCACGACGTTGTGGAGCGGGTTGTCCGGGTGGGAATAGGGGCAGACCTTCATGCAACGCGCACAGTCGGTCCCGATTTGGCACCAGAAGGTGAAACAGGCTTCGGAATTGATCTGCCATCGTATCACGCCCCCGATCTCGACTCTATCAGCGAAGGAGATCGCCCTGCTGGGACAGACGTCGGCGCATTTCCGGCAGTGACTACAGAAGTCGATCACCGTCTCATCCCGACGAGGCTCATCCGCCACGAGGGGAAGATCGGTTGTGACGACAGCAATTCTCACCCGAGGGCCGAGCTCGGGCGTCATCAATAAACCCATGCGACCGATTTCGCCCAGGCCAGCGTCTCTCGCCACCAAGGGACATACCACACGGTAGTTGCCGTCGATATGAGCCCGTGCTGGATAGCCCAATCTCCGGGAGAAATCGGCAATTTGCACTGCGATGGTACCAGACTCCAGATACTGCTGCGCAGATTCCATCACGGTGGGACTGTGGGGGGCACGATCGAGCATAGCTTTGTCCATCTCGACCGTCAGGGCTATCGCGAACGCATGGTTAAGCTCAACCGGCTCACCGTATTGCTCACCGCGGCCCACTACGCTGTACAGGTGGTAGTCCCGCAGCTGCGTAACGCCTACTGAGAGTGCGCCGAGTTTGAGCGCCCATTGTTTGACGAACTTCGTGATCTCTCCAGGATCTGCCACCGCTCTCTCGCTGGCGGTTTCTCCGTCCACGAATGGCCTGAGTCGTTCAATCGTCCAGAAGCTGGCATCGGCAGCGGGAAAGGCATAGGGATGGTAACCCGTGGCACCCCTGGCCAGCAGCCCTGGTTTATTCCTGAATCTGTCATCGAGGTGCTTCTTTCCCGGATGCGCCTTGTAGTACTGCTCGAACCTCGCGGAACCCACCTCCAGCAGTCTTCGCGAAAACATGATGTCACGCTCGTCTATGCGGGTCCGCGGAGTGTCGTCCGCAATCCGGACTTTCCCGCGCATGGGAAGAACGAGAAGCAGTGCGACCACTGCCGTCACAACGAGCAATATCCCAGCGATAGTGTTCTGGTATTTGAGGTGCAGCATTCCAACCAGCAGGTACGGAAGTGGTAGGAGCAGGACCAGTGTGACAGCGAGCTTGGCAGCTCTCGGCTCGCCCTCCAGCTTGGACACGATGGCTACGTATAGCAGCAGGACGACCATGAGTGTCCCAACCACAAGGTTGGCGACCTGCAACACGGTAAGTTGGTGCGTCAACATCCCTCCTGCTTTGAGTGATGCGTTGCCACGATCACTCGACATAGCCTTCACGAGAAGTGGTCTGGTGGTCTTCCAGCGCTACGACGATGCGCCATACGTTGCAGCACCGGCCAGTTCCAATTCGCCAGTCGCCTGCTGTCGCTCAATCGAGTGCTGCCTCCGTCCCAGCCATAGCCCGATCAACAACCACACCCCCGCCAGCGGTGCCACGGCGAATGAGATGGCGGCCATGCTCAGCCCCATCCAAGCCACCAAGGTGTATGACCAAGCTGCGATCTGGTCGCCGCTGCGATACACGAATGTGTCGATGAGACTCTTGGCCTTGTACCTGTCCTCTCTACTCACGACTGTGTACAGGGTCTCACGTGTGGGCCTGGCCACAGCGAACTCTCCTGCTCTCCGCAACACCTGGAAGACGACCAGTATCGCTAGGGTCGGGACCAGACCAAAGGCAGTGAAGCCGACCATGCAAAGAGCGGGCAGCAACGCGAGCGTTGCTGCAACGCCCAGCGCCTTTATGATCCGTCCGGTCAAGAAGACTTGCGTCACAATGGCCAGCCCGTTCACGGCGAAGTCCAGCTTCGCAAAGAACGCGGTCCTTGCGGCGCGGTCCAGGAAGTACTGATCGGCGATCTGGGCTTGGTGGAAGTACAAAGTGGTGGAAGCCAACGTGTACATCAGCATGTAGCCGCAGATCCCCAGCAGATATGGCGACCGAGCGACATGGGAAAATCCCGCTAACATGGTACCGCCGATCGGTCGTTCTTCATCTGCCTCAGTTCCTCGTGCTCGCCGGAGATTGACAAACAAGTCCGACAGCCGGCGGACGAAGAGCACAGCCATTTCCAACAGCATTGCCGAGATGAGCAACAGGTTAGCCGCACCAAGTCGCTGGACGAGAAACGCGGTTATTGCAGCACCGAACAGCCCACCTAGGGTTCCTCCGACTCCAATGAAGCCGAATAGTCGCTTACTCTGTTCTGTGCGAAACACGTCCGCCATGAAGGCCCAGAATATGGAAACCACAAACAGATTGAACACGCTGGTCCAGACGAACAAGGTCCTGCCAATCCAGATCTCGTATGGCTCGGGCAACACGTTCAATGCGACGAAGAAGATGACCAGATTTGCCATGAAGAACCGGTACGTCATGGAGACAAATCGCCTCCGAGAGAACCTCATCACTAGTCCCGCAAAGATGGGGTTCAAGATCAGCATCGAGATCAGCGTACCGGTGAAGAGCCACGGGAGGTTGCGCACGCCGCCAGCCACACCCATCTCGTCGCGGATGGGGCGGATCACGTAGTAGGCGGACAGGATGCAGAAGAAGTAGGCGCCCGACAGAATCAGCGCACGAATCTCGCTATCCCGCACATCTACGATGCGCTGCAGAACGCGGCTCAGAGTTCCGCCCGGATTGGAAGACATGCGCCCGATGAAGAGCCGATCTCGTTCCCTAGTTCATGGATAGAGACGTACGACTTGCCAGTCGCCGTCGACCCTCTGGTAACACAAGCGATCGTGCAGGCGGTTGAGACGGCCCTGCCAGAACTCAATCCGCTGAGGTCTCAGCCTGAACCCGCCCCAGAAGTCCGGGAGCGGGATGTCACCACCCTCGAATCGGCGTTCGTACTCCAGGAAACTCTGCTCCAATTCCATGCGACTGCCGAGTACAGAACTCTGCTTGGATGCCCAGGCCCCGATGCGGCTCCCCCTGGGCCGCGACCGAAAGTAGGCTTCAGATTCCCGTTGCGCGATCTTCGCGACAGCTCCCTCCACCCTCACCTGCCGCTGCAGAGTGGGCCAATGGAAGACTAGAGCGGCCTGCTTACTGTCAATCAGCTCAGTAGCTTTTCTACTCTCATAGTTGGTGTAGAAGACGAACCCTTCGCTATCTACCCCTTTCAACAACATCATGCGTGCCGAAGGAGCACCATCCTTCGTGCAGGTCGCCAGAGTCATGGCTTCAGGAAGGAACAGACCTGCTTGCTTGGCACTGGCATACCACTGCTTGAATAGGGCGATAGGATCATCGGCTGTGGTCAGCTGGGGTAGACCGCCGACCATTCCCTGTCCCAAGGTGATAAGCGCCCGCAACTTCGCAATCAATGACATACTGAATCTGGCCTATGGCTTTCAGGTTCTCCGAGACGTCCGTGGCTCCCAATAGATGGTGTCAAAGTTCACTCCGTTTGCGTGGTTGCCTCAATCTAACAGTCCCCGTTGTCCGTACCGGAGCATGTCACGGTCGAAGGGAGATGTAGGAGCGCAGCTCATGCTACTGCGTCGACTTCGATCTCAAACAACAGATCGTCACGACATATGACGCCTTGGGTGAGCGCCAGCGGTAGGCCAGATAGTCCGTGCTCCTGGCAGTGGGAATCGAACACGGGTCGATCGCCAAGATCTTTGAAATAGGCAATCCCTCTCGACACGTTGCGCCAGTTCATGCCCCGGGAGGAGAGTATGGCCTCGACCACCTCCATGGTCAGCGATATCTGGCCCGCAACATCACCCACGTGAGCCGTTTCCCCATGTGGTGCGATGCTCGCGGTGCCTGAGACGAATAGTCTTCGGCGATCCCCCCACTTGATCTCGGCTGCGCGACTGAAGGAACTCCGGTAGTCGCTGGCAGGACACTGTAGCGGCGAAGGTATCGCCTCCGCCCGTACCTCCCTCCTAGCACCTCTCATCGCGACGCACGCGGCGACTACCGCATGACGGGCCGGATTTGATACGCCTATCCCTGTGCTCGCCGGCATCCTGCCCTTGGTAATGCCCCGGTTCTCAAAGAACTCCCAGCGCACCGTATTGAAGTCGCTGTACCAGTTCAGAATGTCGTCGATGTACAGCCAGGTCCGCACCACATCAGTGAAGTCCATTCCAACCAGCTGCAGTACCTCCTCCAGTTCCCGGAATGTCGCCCGCGCCTGTACCGCATTCGCCGCCGACGAATCGGGTGCCGATACTCCGCCGACATGGCAAAGGCGTACATCGTCGTCCCAGTATGCTGTCCCCACAACGCGCTCTTCGAGTTCCAGTGTCTGCACGCTGACGCCGCGCACCGCTGACATCTGGGTGCACACGAAAGAGGGACCGCCGTCGATCCAAGTCACGGGCCACGCGATCGTCCCCACCGCTTGCTCGAGTGCCGCTAGACCTGGTGCAGCCAGTTCCGGAGCCCCGAACACAGTCTGCGACAGCGGCTGCAGTTTCTTGTCGCTCACCGTCCTGGCAAGATCCTCAAACATGGCAGCGAGGGCGCTGGGCGCCACAGGACACGAGGTCAGGTGTGCCGTCTCGAAGCCGCCGTCACGCGACGTGACAACAGTCAGGCCGGTCGACGTTTCTACCAACAGTGGTGGTCGATGGTCAGTTACCATGACTCATTTGCACGTACGGTTCCCCGAGATTCGGCAAGGCTGTTGCCTCCGAGCCGACACTACCTCTTCCAACGCGTCGGCCCGACTGAGGTGCACGCGAATTCGCAGGCCGACCATCATGCTCGGGAAGAATAACCTCCCTCCTCCATCTCGCACACTACATCGATACAGTCGCGCGCTTCCAGCGACGGAACATCCTTACTGTGCCGTTGGCCGGCTGGTAACTTAGCAGCGCATAGCAACAAGGAGATCGTCATGCAGAGAAAGCTGCTCGGGGCTACCGTCCTCGCCATCGTGTTGCCGGTCTGCCTGCAAGCACAACAATGGTCCCCCGCACAGCAAGCGGTGTGGCGGGGTGTTGAGTCGTACTGGGGCTTGTTTGCGAAGGAAGATATCGACGGGTTTCTCTCCCAGCTCCACGACGACTTCAGCGGCTGGTCCTACGGTGCCGCGTTGCCGCGCACCAAAGCGGACATGGAGCAATCACTGACACACGATTTTGCGACGTCGGAGACAATCATCTACGATATCAAACCCGTAGCGATCAAGCTGCACGGTGATGTTGCGATTGTGCACTACTACTTCAGCCGAACGTACCTGGACACCAATGGCGACCATCACACCGCGACCGGGCGCTGGACGGACATACTCATCCGCCAGGGAGATCGTTGGATAATGATTGGCGATCACGGGGGAGCTGGCACCGGTGCGTGAACGGAGATTCGACACCCACACGCCAAACGCCTGGTAGATGCCCGGGCGTTTGGCCGTCCGTTTCGGAATCCTCGGTGCAGACAGTGCACGGGAGCCCTCCCTGCACCACGTCAGCTCAACAAGGCCGAATCTAGCTGCTCCGAGCACTAGAGAGAGGATTCCCGCCCGAGGTGTCCGGCAGGAACTCTTTGAAGGCCACCCCGTATATGTCCCACACGGTCACGAACAACGCCGCGACGATCGGTCCGATGATGAAGCCAACAGCACCAAATAGTAGGATGCCACCCAACGTACTCAGCAGAATCATCAGATCGGACATCTTGGTGTCTTTGCCGACGAGCCGCGGTCGGAGCACATTGTCCAACGTCCCGACGACGAGCGCACACCAGAGCGTGAGACCGACGGCAGCCGCAAGCTTCCCCGCAGCTAACAGGTATATCACCGCCGGCACCCAGACCAGAGCAGCGCCGACTCCAGGAATGACAGACAGGACTGCCATCACGGTTCCCCAGAAGGCCGCTCCCCCAAGCCCGGCCACCAAGAAGCCCAGTCCCGCCAATCCACCTTGGAGAATCCCGATAACCAGCGTGCCCTTGAGAGTCGCTCGTGCCACCGAAACGAACTTCTCAACCATCCTATCCTCTTCTTTGGGCGCCAACGGCATGTAGTAGAGAATGCGATTCAGAATCGAGCCCCCATCTATCAAGAAGAAGAACATCGCATAAAGCATGATCAGGAGCTGAAACAGAAACCACACCGTTCCCTTTGTTGCTGCCGTAACACTATTCACGAGAAACGTGCCTACGCTGCTGGTCAATTCACCGACTTTGCCGATTATCTGATCCTGAAAGGGCTCCAGTCGCTCAACTAACGGAATGCGTTGGAGCCATCTGTCAACCGCGTCCGGTCGACTTACCTCCTGCTCGATCCAGGGCCCCACAGATTGACTCACATCAACTGCCTGCGAGGTAACTACTCCCAAGAAGCCGGTAATTGGAATCACGATCACAAGCAGGACAATGAAGATCGTGGTCGCTGCGGCCAGCCCGCGCTTGTTCTTGAAGGCGCTCAGCAAACGACTATAGAGAGGATGTGTCATGCCAGTGAAGATCCCGGCCAGTAAAACGGCCATCAGAAACCGTCGAATCATCATGATGAACACGACCGAAATGGCTATCGCTAGGAGGATCAAGAAACCCTTCGCGAACTTGTCCCGAGTCTGATCTGGCGGACTCATGCGTAACTCCGAAATTTGGGGGTGAATCATCGCGCGCCGCGAGCACTTGTCGCCTAAGGATGCACATCAGATGGAGCCAAGCAAAGTGGGACACGGATCCGATGCCCTGTCCCACCTCATGCACAGCACCGCGTGCGGACTGCTAACCGAATGTGATCCCCTGCGCCAGCGGCAGCTCCGTGCTCCAGTTCACGGTGTTTGTCTGACGCCGCATATAGGCCTTCCAGGCATCCGACCCCGACTCTCGACCACCACCCGTTTCCTTCTCCCCACCGAAAGCACCACCGATTTCGGCACCACTCGTTCCGATATTCACATTCGCGATTCCGCAATCGCTGCCCCTAGCCGATAGGAAGTACTCCGCCTCACGCAAATGCTCGGTGAAGATCGCCGAGGACAAACCTTGCGGCACAGCATTGTGGAGGTCAACAGCCTCCCCGATTTCATCAACCGCTTGTTTCGGTGAAGACGATGCAGATCCGTATCCGATGATATAGAGGATCGGCGCAAAAGTCTCCTCTTGCACGATTTGATACTCGTTCCTAGCCGCCGCCACGCACGGCTTCACGTAGTGACCTCCAGGAAAGCCTGGGCCATCCAACGACTCGCCGCCGTAGAGAATCTCACCGCCCTCTTCAAGGACGCGCTTGATGGCGTTTTGTAGGTCGGAGACAGCGTCGCGAGTGACCAAGGGACCCATCAGCGTTTCCGGCTTGCGAGGGTCGCCGATTCTAATGTCGTGGTATGCTGCAACGAGGCGAGAGACCAACTCTTCTTTGATCGACTCGTGGACTATGATCCGGCGCGTACTGGTGCACCGCTGACCCGCGGTACCAACGGCTCCGAATAGGATCGCAGGAAGCACCAGATCCATATTGGCATGGGGTGTCACGATGATCGCGTTGTTGCCGCCCAACTCGAGAATCGTGCGACCCAAGCGCTTACCGACCACCGCGCCGACTCGGTATCCCATTTGGCAGCTGCCAGTGGCGGACACCAGCGGTATGCGACTGTCATGTAACAGCTTGTCACCGACAGTCGATCCCTTCCCCACAATTAGTGAGAAGATCGCCGGATTCACGCCGTTCGCTCTGCAAACTTGCTCAGCGATCTTGGTGCAGGCAACTGCTGTAAGGGGCGTCTGACTCGACGGCTTCCACAGTGTGCTGTCACCGCACACTGCCGCGAGAGCGGCATTCCAGCTCCAAACCGCCACCGGGAAATTGAAGGCACTGATCACAGCCACGACCCCGAGGGGATGCCATTGCTCGAACATCCTGTGGTCTGGCCGCTCCGACTTCATCGTGAGTCCATATAGCTGACGCGAAAGGCCTGTGGCAAAGTCGCAGATGTCTATCATCTCCTGAACTTCACCCTCCCCCTCAGCGATGATCTTGCCCATCTCAAGGGTCACGAGGGCCCCAAGCTCCTGCTTGACTTCACGCAGCCGATTGCCCAGTTGGCGGACCACTTCGCCTCGTTTGGGGGCCGGTATGGTTCGCCACTCTAAGAAGGCCCGCTGGGCTTCAGCTACGATTCGGTCGTATTCACCCTCGGTGACTTGCTTGACGCTGGCTATCGCAGATCCGTCGATTGGAGTGACGACCTGGGAGTCGGGGCCGGAGCCGATCCATTCACCACCGAAGCCACCCAAGTTGACGTCCCTTATGCCAAGTGTCCTGAGAAAGTCAGACATTACCTCAACTCGCTGTTTTTCGTGGTTGGCAGAACGCGAAGCTCCAAGGTCTGAATGCTGCGCCAGAAAACTGGCCGAAATGATTCTACCAGTTTTCGTGCAACGAGGCCACGGTATCGTGGGCGACGTTGTGCCAATTTCTGTAATTGCCTGTTCTGTAACAGGTTACAGTATTGCCCCAGATTTGTTGGGTCGTGGAACGTCCTACATTGAGGACGCTTGCGGGAGGCCAACCACCACGGGCTGCCAGCTGGAGTGTGACCTTCGCCACAGATGAGGGTCAGGGGGAGGCGGTATGGTGCCGCGAGCAGAGGGGGTGCTGCATGACAACCTACGCCACTATGGTATGGCTTGGATTCTGGATAGGCTTGACGCTGGCCTCGACGGCTGCCGCACTTGTGGCCGTCGATTGGGTCTCATGGTACCTAGGCCGTCGGCGCCCCCGCTCCAGCCGCTGTAGATCACCCCAGTTCTGATCGGGAGATCTGTCAGACTTCGGCTCCGTTCGGGGGTGCCCCCGTCGACGTTCTCACCTCCTGCGACGTAACACAACACAGCCGGGAAACACGGCCCCCTCCAGCGATCCCGACACCCAGGCATATTCACACGTGGCACCACTGACAGCTCGTCAGGCCGCTTCCAAGTCGTGCCGGACTTATTGCCCCATCTCCCGACTCGGTTTACGTTGGTCGATCTGTCACAGCTACGACATGCATGAGGTTGTTTCTTGAGGCCCGACACCTGGCACCCTCCGAAGGCCTTTCTCACTTGGCTGACAGCCGGAGTGACTCTGTTCGCGGTGGTCGCCGTCGCCCTGACTACCGCATATCTGCTGACCTTTCTCTCCCGAGGCAAGCTCCCGCCAATCACGCCCTCAGCCATCTGGTTGCTCTACACCGCAGTAGCTGTCACTGGAGGCAAGGCCTGGAACGAGTGGCGCAAGGAATAGCGCAGCGTGTCACTCCGTTCGCAGACGTAGCATTCTTGGAAACAACACCGTGAGCATCACTAACGGCAGCTTCGTCACGAAGCGAGCACCTGGATGCTTTGGCGGCTGCTGATCCCCGAACTCCGACAGCAGGGGCTGTGACATTAGCACTCGATGAACGGAAGGGGCTCCCAACGGACGGGCGGCGAACCGGACGTGGCCCGATCAATCAGAGTGAACCCCGAAAGACATGAAGGAAGCCGCTGAAGCCTGTGGAACAACTACGACCCGCGGCTCAGCACGTACGTCTCACTATGCCGACCTCACCGCGAAGTCTGCAGCACCGCCGCCGTCAACTCCGCGATCTCCCTCTCCAGGACGCCCTTGGATGAGCAGTTCACAGGGTACGAGTTCACGTCCCTCGCCTTGGCACTCGCATCGATTGCGGTGTGGACCTGGGTGCCGCCACCCGACCGCTCACTGACCCAGGTTACCAAAGACACGGTCACACGATAGGTATCGGCATTGGCACCGGTCATGCCGCGTCCGCAATCCAGGTAGCGCGAGAGTCGTCTGCCACCGATGCGGCTGGGATGGAAGCTGCCACTCCCGAGCCGCATGTTCATCGTGTCGACCACCGCTATGGGGATACGCAGCGAGTCGTAAACGACCGGAAGGGCACCCCACGCGGCCACCACACCAGCGCCAACCGAGTGTGCGGAGGCCGCGGTCCCATGAATCAGTTGGGCTTCGATGTCACCGCTCAGCTGGGTGATCGTCTGCCTGCCCGCTTCCGTGGGCGCGCCGTGTCGCGAGCTGGCGCAGCCAACGAACGCTAGAGCGACTGCAACGAGAAGCGTGCGAACGTGCTTCATTCAGTCTCCTGCAGGATCGCGGTCAACCTCCCACATCAACAAGTCCACCCCACGAAGAGTGCAGACTAGGCATAATGCGGCCTGCGCTGCCGCTGTGCCAATGTAGGATCACGAGAGCTTGGATCGCAACTCTTGGAACACGGGTAGAGTCACGACCTGAGCTTGATTGCGTGGTGGTGGCGATGCCATCTGCCTGCGTGCGTCCAGCGTAACGGACTCGGTCCTGGCATGAAACCACAGTATCTTGGCATACGTCAGGATTCCGAGTGACTATCACAGGAGCCTCGCATGGATCCGCAGCTCATCGACCTCATCGAGGGCCCCCTGATCATCTCGTTCTTGGTGGGGATCACCTATGTCGTGAAGCTCATGTTCTGGGGTAAAGGGCCCGTACGTAGGCTCAAGGGATCCGCCGAGCCTGAAGCGCTGGAGCGGCGTATCGCAGAGCTGGAGGAGCGCTGGGAGCATCACCTCACTCAAGTGGAATCCCTGCATTCAGGCCGCCTCGAGGAGTTGGAAGAGCGTGTCGATTTCACCGAGCGGTTGCTGGCCCAACGACGGCAGGAGGAACCTCCGGCGGCTCTTCACCCGGGGGTCTCGAATCCCGAATGACGGACGTCCGGCGGCACCAACTGCGACGGTCCCGCTTCAAACCAGCACAACCATGAACCTGATCCCCGACACGCCGAGCGTGCCGGGGCCAATCGGACTGAATACTCGCAAATTCACTCATTTCCTGTTTGCTTCGACCACCACTTCAATCTCATCATTACCCAACACCAACAGGCCCGGAAAGATCAACGGTTTCCTCATGAGTTCCTCCCACCAATTGCGGTGTCTTTGTATCGCTTCTTGGAATGTAGGAACGCAGCAGGCCCTGGAGGGTTCTCAAGGTCGGCTCCTCGGGCCGCGGCGAATTTCGCCGGACCGACGAGGTAACGCGACCAGCCTAGTAGTCCGTCGGCCACGTGACTCTAACGAGCCTGCCGGACTAGAAGTGGTAGTTGAAACCGAGCATGATCACCGGCTCGAACTTCGGCTGGCCGATAGCTGCGTCAGCCTCAGCGTACGTGTAGTCCTCGCGTGGGTTCACGTTGTCACCATCGGGACTGTACGCGGTATCATGACCGCTCAACGTACTGGAGACGAAGTATTCAGCGCCGGCAGTGACAACCATATCCACCCGCGACCCGACACCGAAATGGCTCTCCAAGCCACCACCGAATCCCCAGTGTCTGCTCGAGATATCGAAGTCTTCGTTGCCCCCGACGAAATTGAAGTTGCCGGTAAACCTGGCGTGGCGCACACCGCCGAAGAAATAGGCCCGCCGTAGCGACAGCACCTGCGCGGGGTATAGGAAGTCCAACCTGAAGTTCCAGGTCCTGCCACTCTCCTCCGGTATACCGTTGGTGTTGTTGTTGATGAAGATGCGCCGAGCATCAATGGCTACTCCGGGTTCGACCGAAGTGCGACGGATACCCAAACGGGCCTGAAACGGGAAGCCCTGTGCGAAGTCTGCTACGACACCCTGCAATTCGACACCCAGACCAGAGTTGTAACCCACCTGGAGACCGGCTGCAAACCGTGGCTGCGACGATCCGCCCGGTACTTGCGCGGTCAGCCCGGAGCTGAGAGCGCCCAGTAAAGCGAGTCCCACCGCTGTCTTCCTGACCATTGTGATCCCTCCAACTCAGTGCGATGACGCAACTTCCAGCAGGCTGAGCCAGCCAGCTATGACTTAAGTCACAGCCTACACGCAATGGCAAAAACCGTTCCCAAGCCCCGCACCACAATAGTCTAACTGCCACCCGCGATCTTCAGCGGTGCCCGCGGCCGCCACCCCTGTCAATTCTGTGAGGCGGCATTCCGGCCGCCCTTCTCAGTTCGTGCGGCTTGATCGCTACAGGTACGAGTCGAACGGTCACAGCGGTGTCAGCAGACAGCTGTATCGCGACCTCCCGCGGTTGGTGTCCCATGCACCGAATCCGCAAGGTGTAACTGCCTGCTTCGGCCACCAGAACGAACCTACCGTCGGTCCCCGATTTGGTTGCAACGACCGTGTCGCGGTCGGAGTTCAGCAGGACAACATCGAGACCCTTGATGGGCGCTGCGGTCACGCTGTCAACCACCTGGCCACGGATGGTCTGGGAGTGAAGCGGAGTCACGAGAACACCGACCAAGGCTGCAACTGTAAGCACGCTCTGCCAGAAACTCATCTGCCCACCTCTGGTCAAGATGACGGTGTGCACAGATACCTCCTGAGTAGGACGTTAGTGGTAGCGTCGGTGGTCTTGGTCTCGTCGTCAGCGGGCGTCGTACTGCGGCGTCTGTCAGGCGGCGGGGCAGGCTAAGGCCACCGGCGTACTCCATGCATTCGCAGTGAGGCTCAGGTGACTACAGAATCATGTGTCCTGGGTGGGGCGTCGGCAAGTGGCAGTTATGACAGCACCACGCTCTCGGGCTTGCTTGAGCCAGGGCGATCATCCATATACCATGTGCCCTGCGTAATGCCGGCCAGCAGTTGGAATCCAGAACTACCCTACCGGGAGGCTATAGATGTTCAGACGAGCGACTTTCCTCGCAGCCGCATTTGCGCTGCTGTCCAGCGCAGCGGGTCTGGCTCAAATGACGCCGTGGTACCAATGGACCTTGCTTACCCCAGAGACCATGGACGAGATCATCGGGGAGGCTTCGGGCGAGACAGCGTACAACACCATCATGGAGACCGGCGGATACAACAAGGACCGTTTGGCGCCAGAGTACGAGGGGACCTACTACGAAACACAGTACATCTACGATCAGCTGTTGCTCTACGGCCTCCCGGGTGCTGAGATAGCACGTTTCCCTGGCGGGCAAGTCTGGGATGGTATCAAAGGAGAGCTTTGGGAGGTAAGCCCCATACGACAAAAGCTCGCTTCCTATCAGGACATGAGGGCGATGCTCGCCAATGGGAGCACGGACGCGGACGTCACCGCCGAGCTCGTATGGGTAGGCAGGGGAACGACGGAGGAGTTGGAGGGGATGGATGTCCGCGGCAAGATAGTTGTCACTGAAGGCTCGATTGGCAGCGTGCACCAGCAAGCTTGCCAGACAATGGGCGCACTTGGCGTCGTCTCGGTTGCCAACAACCGGCCTCACTTTGATCCACTGCAGATTCCGTGGAGTGGTGTCAGGGGACGGGGTGCAGGAGATCAGCCAGCAAAGTTCGGTTTCTTCATCCCCCCACGCGAGGGGGCAGAGCTCAAGAGGCGGCTGCTGGATGGACACCGGATTACAGTCCGTGCCGAGGTAGAGACTACAATCAGACAATACGATCTCGAGGACCCAGTCGCGTACATCCCCGGCACCGATCCCGAGGCCGGTGAGGTGATCCTCTCAGCGCACCTGTTTGAGGGCTACGTTAAGCAAGGTGCCAATGACAACAAGTCTGGCAGCGCCACCATTCTCGAGGTTGCCCGCACGCTCCACACACTCATCGAGCAAGGCCGGATTCCCCGTCCCAGGCGGACGATCAGGTTCCTGTGGGGACCGGAGTTCTCCGGCACCGGTCCGTGGGTTGTGGCGCACAAGGACATCATGGAGCGTACGCTGGCCAACATAAACATGGACATGGTGGGCGAGTGGCTGAGCTTGAACAAGGCCTACATGACACTCGTGCGAACCTCGTACGGCAATCCTCACTTCGTCAATGACGTGATGGAGAACTACTATCGGTTCGTAGGAGAGGCCAACCGGGAGCGAATCCAGAACCGACGGGATTATTTCAAGATCCCGCGCAGGATTGTGGCACCTTCCGGAGCAGATGAACCATTCTACTACGCCATCGACACTCATTACGGCGCATCGGATCACATGGTGTTCAACGATTGGGGAGTTCAGGTGCCCGGCATCATGATGATTGCGTGGCCGGACCAGTGGTACCACACTTCCGGCGACAGGGTCGATAAATCCGATCCGACCCAGCTGAAGCGGGTAGCGGTAATAGGTGCAGCCGGTGCATACACGATAGCGAGCGCAGATGACGACATGGCGATAAGGCTCGCCGGCGAGATCGCCAGCAACGGGACCCGGCGCCTCGGCCATCAGTTTGCGATGGGGCTGGAGCGACTAAACGGCGCGGGCGCCAGCGACCTGCTCGATCAGTACAAATGGGCTCGGGCACACGTCGAAGCGGCGATTATTAACGAAAAGAGCACGCTGGAAACGGTGCTACAGCTCGCGACTGACACGGACAGGGTCGGAGCCTACGTGAGTAAGATGCAGGAGACCGTCGCACAGATCGGAGAGACTCATCTTGCAGCGCTAGAGACGCACATGGAGGCGGCGGCTCTACGGTGTGGGGCTCAACCGGTCCAGCTGCGGATGACCGATCTGGAGCGCAGGGCAGCACGCCTGGTCCCGAGGCAGACCTCACGGGTGAAGGAGAACGGATACCGCGGCTGGCAGGTCTATCTGCAGCAAGTCGCGCCAGAAGCGCGGCAGCGGTTTCCGTATGGCAACGAAGACATCGCCAGCACCAGTGAACTGAATCTGCTCATCAACGGTAAGAACAGCGTATTGGACATCAAGAAGATGCTGGATGCTCAGTACCAGACCACCTCAGATCTCCAGGCGATCATCAACTACATCGAGATCCTCAAGCTGGCAGGCCTGGCAGAAATGTAGGTCCGGTAGCAAGCAGCTGTGCGTCAAGAGGGGCGAGTGAGACCCGCCCCTCTTGTTCTCTCAAATCCCAAGGGCCTTTACTGCTCTCTGGTATTCTTCGGCTTCTACATACAAGACATAACCAAAACCACCCCTACCATCAGCCACTCCGCTGGACACAGAGACATTGACATCGGCTTCATACAGCGTTTCGTGGATACCCTCCAGCGCACCAAGCTCGTCGTCCCCCTGAACCAGCAATGCCGGGTGCGGTCCATCGACCTTCCATCCGGCCTGTTTGGCCTCGTGCGCCAGCTTAGCCGTATCCTCCGGAAACAGCGTGACCCGAGTGTTCATTGGACCCTCGGGGAACAAGGCAAAAGCAACGAGATTGACCCCCAACGCTTTGAGCTGGGAGAGCCGCTTATACGCTTCTCCCGGACGGTCTCGTACTTTCGTGTTGTAGTAGTAGATCCTGCTGATCGTCGTCGCCATGACGCCTCCTCCTGGCCTCCTGCCGCCAGGGCAGCAGGCCGTCGGCACCCCTCGATTGCCATCGTTCTGAATCCTACAGCTGCGCGGATGCCGCAGCTATGATGCAGCTTGGAGCCCGCTCCTGCAAGTAGGGGACAAGAGCCTGCACAGACAGATCAGCAACACCGGCTACCGCCGTGGCGGTGCCGGTGTCATACCGCTGCTCAAAGCGATGGAATGCGGAGGACCTGACCGGGGTAGATCAGGTTGGGATCCTCCAACATGGGCTGGTTGGCCTCGAAGATCACGGTGTACTTCATGACATCACCGTAGTACTCCTTGGCAATCTTGGACAGTGAATCGCCCTTTTTCACCGTGTAGAACTGTGCCTCTGCAGCCGTTTCGGCCGTCTCCAGGCGGTCGTCGACCCGAGCAACACCCTCAGTGTTCCCTAGCGCTAGTACGACCTTCTCACGCTCGGCCTGAGTCTTGGTGGTGCCCGACACGGTAACCACGCCATCGTCGAATTTCACCTGCAGATCATCAACTTCTAGCCCGAGACCCATCACGAACCTTCTCAACTTGTTCGACTTGATAGCCTCGTCGACCTGCTCCTGTGACACGTCCTCTTCCTTGCGTCCAGAGCTCTTGAGAAAATCGAACACACCCACGCTAGTCTCCTTGTTCCGGGTTATGTCGAGATACGAGTCAGCGACCCCCAAAGAGGCCACCCAGCAAACCCTTCCCAAGCTTCGCGGCAATGTCGTCTGCGATGCTCCCGTCCCCATCCGCGTCCAGCAGTTGCCCGAGCATCCCGGCCGCGGGGCTCGACTGTTCCATATGTTGCCGCTCCGATCCCAGCATGCTGGCGAGTGCCCCGGCATCCAGGTTCTGCTGGCGCTTCTGTCGACCCAACGCACCCATCACAATCGGGGCCAAGATGGGGAGCAATTTCGTGACCATCGAAAGATCCAAGCCACTTGCTTTGCTGACACCGGTCTCAACCGCGTTGCGCCGGCCACCCAACAAGTGGCCGAGGATTCCGTTGCCGTCATCGACGTCGGGGGAGTCCAGAAACCCGCCTAGGTTGTCCATCACCCCGCCGTCGTGCTTGCCCAGCGCCCGTTCCAGCGCCTCAGCACCGCTCGTCTGGGCCGTGTTCTTCGCGAGGGCACTGAGCAAGACTGGCAATGCCGCTCCCACAGCATTCTGAGTTGTGGTGGGATCGGCACCGACCTGGCGACTCAGCCGGCCCACGCTCTGTTGGTTGGTCAGTTGCTCCAGGAGCATCTGTGCTAGTGATGACATTTGTCGTCTCCGCGGCGAGAGTTAGCAGCAGTCACAGCGTTCGCGTCTCCGACCACAGGATCGTAGTGCGCCCCCGCAAACCTGAAGTGAGTAAAACTAAGCACCGGCCGGCTCAACGAAAGGACTCGCTTGAGCAGTAGTCCTCGCTACCATCCCGTACCCGCACCACCTTGCAGGTTTAGCTCAGTTCGACAGCAAGGTCCCGATCTTCGATCAGCGAAGGACCAACAGTGACGGATCGTGGGACAGAGCTGTACTCACGCGCATGATAGTGAGGTCAATCACAGTTTCGTAGATCGACCGGCGGGATATTGAGTGCCACCAGCAGCGATGGCGGCTGTAGGATCCGGTACGCCGTGAAACTCAACTTGAGTCAGTCAGAAACGGGAGTGCTCCGACCATGAAAGCACGCGGACTAATCTCCATCATGGCCTGCACAATCGTGTGTGCCTGCGGCAGCGATACAGACCAAGTGAGACAGGTCGCCGAGGCGTTCTGGGACGCCAGCAAGGCCGGGGACATGGAGTTGGCCCAAACATACGTGAGCGAGTCCAGTACCTTCAGGCCCAACCAATCAGACAACGATTCACCTCCTGGCGATGTGAAGCTCGGACGGATCGAGGTGAACGGAGACGAGGCCACGGTCGAAACCACCGTCACAGGACTCAATGAGGAGACCCCCTTTGATGTAGAGTTCGAGACCGCCATGGTACTCGAGAACGGCGAGTGGAAAGTGAATATGGACAAGACCGCCGGTAGCATGATGCAGGGTGCTTTTGCAGCTATGGCTGAGGCGATGGGTAGCGCAATGTCTGGATTGGCGGAAGGGATGGCCGGTGCGCTCAAAGAGGGTTTTGAGAACATGGGGGATTCACTGGCAAACACCGCCAAGAGATAGACTGACAGCTATCGGCGGTCGGCTGTCGGGAGTGAGCATGAGGAAACTACTGGTCATCGGTACTTCGATGCCGGTCATCTCATTCATTGGCTTCGGCCTGACCAGCTGCAATAACAGCCCATTCGAAACCGACGACGCCTTCGCAGGTGCCGTCATCGCCGGGCATGAAGCGGCTGTGGCCTTCGACACGCTCCCGTTGAATCTGCTCGACTTCATCCGGGACAACTACAGGATCTACTACGGCCACACCTCGCATGGCAGCCAGATCATGACTGGGCTCAATATGCTGGCGACACAGAGCGCCGACTACGCACTCCCCGACTTCCACGAGGTGAGTGGAGATCTGGGCTACAACGGCGACGTCACTTGGGCCAGTTCCACTCGCACCTTCCTGGAAGCCCACCCGGGTGAGTACAACGTCGTAATGTGGTCATGGTGTGGCGGTGTGTCGGACAACACCACTGCCGGTATCCAAACCTATCTGGACACCATGTCACAGCTCGAGGCGGATTATCCATTCGTCACATTCATCTACATGACCGGCCACTTGGACGGCACTGGTACCAGCGGGAACCTCTACGCACGCAACGACCAGATCCGTGTCTTCACATCCACCAATAGAAAGGCGCTGTTCGACTTCGCAGACGTCGAAAGCTATGACCCGGCGGGTCACTACTACTCGGACGCATCCGACGACTGCGGTTGGTGTTCGGATTGGTGTGCCACACACAGCTGTCCCACCTGTTCCTCGTGCGCACACTCACACTGTCTCAACTGCTATCTGAAGGGGAAAGCGTTCTGGTCGATGATGGCGCAGATCGCCGGCCGTGAGTCGTAGCCGTCAAACGTCGGCTCATAACAGGACCGATGCTCAGTTGGAACCCAACCGATCCTTGGCGGGTGGAGCGTTGCGGGCGCCCTGGTTGAGATCGGAGCGCTCTAGTTAACACCAGGTCTGCCAGCTACCATGTTGGCGTATGCCTCGAGTGCCTCGGCAGTCGACACGTACTTGAAGGTCATGTCGGTGATCCTAAGTAGCTCCTCCTCGCTCATGAGAAGTTCCATGTCCGCACGCTGGAAGTGAGCGTAGATGTCCTGGGCAGAGACGACTACCGGCACCAGAGTAAAGCGTTGCACATCGATCCTTAGATTGAGGATAGCGAGAGTGAACCACAGATCTCAAACGGCCTTGAGAGAGGACCGCAACAAGTCTCGCGCATCCCATGGATCGAGGCTGTGAGTCAGATCACGGTGTCGGTCTCGGTTTTGATCCGGTTGTCTCGTTGGCACTCAACATCACCTTGAGTCAAGTCTCCGGCAGCCTAACCACGAGGGAGCCTCCCGCTGGCTGTTCTAGCTCTCCTCACAGAGAACAATGCCCCGCCCAGTGTTCCCATCCACCAGCACCTGCACTGGATTTTCCAATCTGATATGGCGGATCACTCCGTCCAGTTCCTCTTGCAGCGACGGTTGCTGTTTGAGCCAGTCCCAGTTCACCCGCCCCTTCCCCCGGCGTTGGTGCACAGTGAGGTATGCAATCCCAAATGCGGTGATGTTATGGAAGAAGTGCGAACCGTGCGACGGTTCCACTTCGGTGTCTCCAAAATCGGTCTCGACGATTGCGCGAGCTGCTGAGATCTGTGGCCACGCCACCGGAATGCCGTACCAGGAGTCTTGCGAACCCCAACGGCCTGGCCCGATCAGTATGTAGTTCCGTCCCTCCTGATAGAGGGTGCGGTTCATGCGTTCTATTATAGTCGCCGTTTGCTGGGTATTGGCACGATCGAACCGGTCCGCGTCGATCACGACCAAGTCGGATACCGAGGTCCTGCGCCCATGCCCCAAGACATCCTCGGAGTACACCACGGCCGCCGCAGGAAAGTCACTATCCACCACTACATCGATGGAAGCCTCTTCAACCATGATAGGACGCACCTGTAGCAAGTAGAAGATGGGTGATCCCTTCTGCTGGTCATTGAAATCCACGGCGAACTCGATCTCGACCGGGCACTCCATTGCCTCTCGTGCCAGATCTAGAACCTGGCAGAGCATCTGGGGAAGAGGGAAGGCACGGTCCTTTAGCAACGGGGCAAATGTGATCACCGGGCTGCCTCCACGGACTCTGCCACCGGTGATGGCATCATCCGCCCGCACATAGCTGGACACCACCATGCTGGCTGCACCCTGCTCGACCGCCTCACCCGCTTCTCGATGGAGGAGATTGGAATCTGGGGGCATGGCGGCTATCATGTCATCGCGGGCCATATCCAGGGCATAGAATCGCCGCTGAGCATTGCGCAGGGTGTCCTTGACGCTGGAGAACTGAGGTACGATCTCGGGGTGGCGGGGACAGAACCGCAGCGATTCATATCCTTCTACTACTGATTTCCCAAGCCCCAACGCAACATGGGCCACACCATCCTCCCGCCTGATGTTGCCGAACGGATAGAAGTTGTATGAGGAGGCCACGCCAGACAGGGTTGGGTAGAACAGATCGTCGCGGCGGCTTCCGACCAGCTTCTGCAGCAAGACCGCCATCCGTTCTTCCTCAACCCGATGCGGCGTGCCCCCCAAGTAGTCGCGGGCCTGGCTCAAGAACGTGGAGGCGTAGACCAACTTGATCGCCTCCAGCAGTTGCGCCAGCCGGACGTCGAGCGAGGGGTGGTTGTTGGGCAACATGAACGTGGCGTAGACCCCTGCGAACGACTGGTACAGGGAATCCTCGAGGATGCTCGAAGACCGAACCGCCAGTGGCTGGGTGAACTGCGCCAGAAAACTGGCCAGCTCCGCACGCCGCTCCCGGTTGAACCGGGCTTGGCGAAAAACCCGTACTATATCGGCGTCGGTCAGGGAACTCACTTCCCGGGGAAGCCGCTGTAGCTGGTTCTCGACCAGAAACTGCTCGAAAACATCGCCGGCCAGGGCCACAGTCTGGGGGATGTCGATTTCGACACCAGGAATGTCCAGCCTCTCAACGGCGAGGAGCTTCTGAACAAAGGCGAGCCCCCTTCCCTTCCCACCCAAGGAGCCCGACCCAATCTTAGCGAACGCGACATACTCATCGAACTCCTCAGCGTTATAGTCGATCATTGCATGCCGCTGAAGTTGCCGTAGATAGTCCGTGATCGAGGAGATCAGCCACTGTCGCAGGATCTGGATCGAGGGGAACTCTTCGACCCCGACCGGGCGGAGCAGAGCTGCTAGCTCGAACTCAGTTCGCGCCTTGAACCAGGCTGAGAAGTGATTCCGCTCAGCATGGTACTGGATCGACTCTTCGGGTATCTGCTGCAACGAGCGGATCATCTCGCGCATGTCGCGGGCGCGCGCGATCTCGCTACCATCCGGGTGCCGGAACACAAAGTCTCCGAACCCGAAATTTTCGATGATGAAATGCCTCAGTTCATCGAGCATGTGCGGGGAGCGCTTGTGTAGGAAGCTGGTGCCTATTTCCTGACTCGCTTGCCGGTGCGCCTTGTTCGTCGATTGGAGGAGGAATGGCAGGTCCGGCACCTGCTCCCTCACCTGGTGAGCGAGATCGATACCAGCATTCTCTGTCAGCTTGCCGCGCTTGGGAAAACTGACATCCGAGATAATCCCCAAGATATTGGAGCGGTACCGCTCGAACAGTGCCCAGGCCTGTTCGTAGTCCTGGGCAAGCAGGATCTTGGGACGGGCCCTTATCCGCAGCAAGCGATGCGATAGGTTCAACCCTTCAGCCATGAGGCGGCCGGTCTGCAGGGTAACCTCGGTGTAGATGTGAGGCAGGTAAGTGGAGTAGAAACGCACCTCGTCCTCGACCAGGATAATCACTTGCACTCCACCCACGAGAATGTCATGGTCCGCGTTGCGTTGATCCTCAACCTGCTTGATCATCGCCAACAGCGCCTTTACGTCACCCTGCCAGAGGAAAAGGAAATCGACATCACCTGACGCGCGGAGGTCTTCCAGTTCAGGCAGGTTCCACGCGTGGGCAACGAGCACACAGACTGATAGGTCAGGACGCGACTGTTTGACGTGCCGGGCGAACTTACCCACGTCCATATCAGGCAGCCGGGGGCTCGCCACGACCATCTCGAAACTGCGTTCTTCCTGCTCCAACAGTCGCAACGCCTCTGCCCCACTCGTCGCCCCAGCGAAGTGGGGCGTAAAGCGAAGGTTCAGCGCAAGGCTACGGTATTCCTCGAGGAGTAGCTCCGTAAGCTGACCCTCTTCCTCGAGCACGAACGTGTCATAATGGGAAGCAACAAGCAGGATCTCCTGGACCCTGAACTCCATGAGATCCTTGAACTCGTCGGTGCGCATCCCATAGCGGGTCGTGAGTTCGAGCTCGGCTGTCATACTCTTCCTCTGGGCGAGGTGAAGCGGATTGCCCTCAGGCTCACAGTGAGGTCACTTCAAACGGAACGGGGTAGCGACCTTGTGCCCTCGTCCCCGACTCCTCAGACACCACCTCCCGCCGCTTCACGCAGCAGATTTCGCGCAATCACCAGACGTTGAATCTGATTCGTTCCTTCATAGATCTGGGTGATCTTCGCGTCGCGCATGTATTTCTCGATCGGATAGTCCTTGCAGTAGCCGTACCCACCGAACAACTGGACAGCATCCGTCGTCACTTTCATCGCCACGTCGGTGGCCATCAACTTGCACATCGCGGAGACTTTGGTGATGTGTTTATGGCCTGAGTCGATGGTCCGAGCTGCGTGATGCACCAGGGCGCGGGCGGCCTCGATCTGAGTCGCCATGTCCGCCAGCATCCACTGGACGCCCTGAAACGAACTTACCGACTGACCGAATTGTTGTCGCTCGTGCGTGTATTGGAGTGCTAGATCGAGGGCACCCTGAGCCAGACCGACAGCCTGCGCCGCCACGCCCGGGCGGGCCCGATCCAGCGTGATCATGGCATGCTTGAAGCCGCGCCCCTCCTGGCCACCCAACAGGTTCTCTGCCGGCACCCGACAATCGTCCAAGTGGATCTCGACCACCGGAACGCAACGGATACCCATCTTGTCCTCATGCTTGCCAATGCGATAGCCGGGGGTTCCCTCCTCGACGAGAAACGCTGACACACCACGCGCACCGCGACCGGGTTCGGTCACAGCGAAGATGGTATTCAGCGACGCGACGGCACCACCGGTGTTCCATTTCTTCTCACCGTTCAAGACGTAACTATCCCCATCCCGCTCGGCGCGTGTGGTCATGGATCCTGCGTCCGACCCGGCTTCCTTCTCGGACAAGCCAAATGCCACGAGCTTTTCTCCGGCCGCCACTGGGGGTAGCCAGCGTTCCTTTTGCTCATCCGTACCGCCGACTATGATGGGGAACGATCCCAGAGCGTTCACGGCGAAGCCCACCCCCATGCCCCCACAGGCCCGCGAAAACTCCTCGACCACGATGCACAGATCGAGCACACCTCCACCGAGACCGCCGTATTGTTTGGGAATCCAAGCACCCGAGAGTCCTGCCTGCTTGATAGCTTGCTGGACCTCCCAGGGATAGGTCTGCTCAACATCGTACTTGGCGGCGACAGGACGCATGACCGTGTCAGCCAGTTCCCGTGCCCGGTTTCTGAGGTCGATCTGCTGAGGCGTGTAGAGCTCTTCTATCATTGTTCTACTCTTGTTCCTTGTTTGCAGTGTCAATTGGTAGGTCTGTCCCCGCGGACAAAGAATACTACACGGTGACGCAACTCTGAACCACAGGCCTGTTCTCCCACCATCCGAGAAGTCGCCACACACCCAAGAGGGAGCAGCCTCTAAACGGGACAACAAAGACTTGGCTGTGTTGTGACCGGGATCACGCCGCTTTGAGCGATGTTGTGAGATTATGTAATGCGGTGTAAAACGCACATGGTCCGGAAGGTGAGGGACACCAGTTGATAGTCCGAGAGGCTCTACCCCGGCTCGCACTCAACGTGCCGCTGATAGCCCGGAAGACAGCCGCTGAGGTGGAACGAATCCTGGGAAGACCGTCCAGATGTTCGAGACTGCAGCTCAACGGGCAGGTCAGAAACATCTACCGCAACGGCGCCATCGAAGTCGTCTTCATTGAGGGAAAGGCCAGCTGGATCAAGCTATTCGATACACGTGACCTGGCGTTTGGGGTAGACTCGCTCCCCAAACTCGGTCTGCCCGCCGTCAAGCCAACTTACGTCAACAAGAAGCACGTGATGAGCTGGGGCAACGTCTCCAACTTGAAGGAGGTGAGTCTGTATTCAGACGGAAATTCAGGAGTCTCATATGTTCTGATCTGTGCATGCGTTTCTTGAAGCCGACCGCAACAAGTTCCGTTCGACCAAATACACTGTGAATCCGCTCCAGCGTGGCCTGTTATATGCGAGAGTACGCTAAATCCCATCCTTCAGGCTGGCCACACGTCGCCGCGGGAGTATTGTCCGCGGGGCGCGCCAATTGCATTATTGGGATGACCCCGTTCCTCCCAGCACGGCTCCGAAGCGCTGCCGCGGCAGGCGGACCACGACCCAAGCGGGACGCTAGGAAGGAAGTGATTATGTCTTGGTGCCGGACATGCAACGAATACCATTTTGGCATGTGCCCCACGGTCTGGTTCTGTTCCAACTGTCAGACGGTACACGAGGATGTATGTCCCCAGAGTGGCGCCGGGCCGCTGCCCCCGGAGACGGATGAAGCTCACCTGAAGTGCCTGCGGTGCGGCTGGTATCACCACCACAATGAAATGTGTCGGCCGGCAGCAAGTGACACTCACGACCAAGAGCCGGACTAGAACCCGCCCTGTGACCGGCCCGGTTGTCCTGAGGCAATTCCGCATACTGAAATGCCTACCATGGTTCACCACAGGCCCCTGGAACCTGGCACGATACGACCAGGATACCGACCTTGTCGGCAACCCGCCGGGGTAATACGATGACTCGGGAATATTGCTACCACTGTGGGGGTGAATTGGCTGACGGTGCTCCTCCTCGCATCACCTCAACCGAGGTCGCTCCCGCCAATCCGCGACCCGGCCAACCTTGCCGCTGCGAGGAGATCCCCAAGGACACCGGAATCAAACTCCGCATCAGCGGCCCCTACAATGCCGATCAACCCGCTCAGGACACCAGCAAACCGGAGGCCGATGGCTAGCCCAGCTCAACCGACCTCACGACCACTAGCGCGACAACGAGCGAGCGGCATCCTCTGACACGGTACCCTGTCACTTAGTGCTGTTTATGATGGAGCTAGCTGCATCGTGGTACGCCTGCATCATATTGGAGAACGCCTGCATTGCCTCCAGCTGTTGGCGTTGTTGCTGCTTGAGAGCGTCCAACTGACGAATGTCGCCCAATACCGAGAAGTGTTCCGCATCCTGCTCGTCTGTACTACCATCACTTTCCTGAGGTTTGAGATGGCCGGACTCAGCGGTGGCAAACTCGAAACCGTATCTTGCCGCGAGCTCGCCCAGTTCACGTGAGAGTACAGGGTCCTTCGCTATCAGCTCGAGAAAATCGATCATAGTGCCCTTACGCATAGTGCCCTCCCAGTAACTCCAGCGGCTGATCCTCCAAATGTGCGGCTCGGCACCAGCGGCGACAAGCGTGACAGACTGTGCCGATCCACGCCACCATCGGAGCGCTGGGGCAGTTGGCCGAACCATCCGTAGGGGGCCTCTGAACATGGCGACTGGCGGACGTCACACTGTCCGTCGGCTCGGTATCCGGCGTGCAAAACCCGTGTGCTCGAGATCGGTGGGGTGCCCTCCGGCTCTACCGACACATATGTTTCATTCCAAACAGGCGTACCCATCTGCACTGTTCCACCGTGTCCGGCACGCCAACCGTGCCCGGCGCGTGATGAACGGGTCTGCGCCTTGACGAATTGATGGTTTCCCTCTCGATCCTCGAGGTACTCATGGTTAGCTCCATTCGAGAAAGAACCTGCACCGCGCTAGCCCCTTTCGTGCTTGCCGCCTGCGCCGCGGGCATCGCGTCACAAATGGCCTGGGCCCAGGTAGCCGGCGAAGGCCTGCGCCCCATGACGTTCATGGACGTACAGCTCTTCAACAGAGCCGGTTCACCTACACCGAGCCCCGATGGCAAATGGCTCCTCTATACCGTCACAACGCCGGATTGGGACGAGGCCGAGAGCCAGACTGATATCCACCTCGTTTCTCTTCAGGAGGGCCTTCCCTCCCACAAACAGATGACTTTCACCGAGGGGAAGAACGAGACCTCACCCCGCTGGTCCCCAGACGCGAGCTTCTTCGTGTTTGCGTCGAATCGCGAAGCGTCGGGCAGCGGGAATCAGAACCAGCTCTATCTCATGCGCCTCGACGGAGGTGAGGCACGCCGCATCACTGATGCGAAGGACGGAGTCTCCAACTTCGCTTTCAGCCGCGACGGGCGGTGGCTGGTCTTTCGGGCTGGTAAGTCTGGGGAGCAACAGCTCTGGCGCCTGCCGGTCGAGGGGATTGTCGCTGCCGACGCGGAGCAGATCACACACGAATCGGCAGGCATCGAGGAATGGGAGTGGGCGCCGGACAGCCGCAGCATCTACTTCACGCGACCGGACTCCTTGGACGAGGACCAGGCGCTCCGCCGGGAGAAGGGCTTCACGGTGGATATCAAGAACATGGTGACACCCCTCTCCAATCTGTGGGTCCTGAATCTGGAATCAGATTCCCTGTCCACGCGGCAGCTTACCGATGACCCCAGCATCAGCGTCACTGGATTTGAGATCTCGGATGACGGCAATTGGATCGCGTTCACCGGGGGCTCTGCCAAGCGCTATGAGCGCAATATCACCGGGGCCCGCCTCTACGCCGACCAGATCCTACTCGAGACCGCCACCGGCCACATCGAGCGCTTGACGGACAATTACGAGGTTGGCGAGGGTGGGGCGAGCTTCTCTCCCGACGGACGCTGGATTGCGTTCTCCGCCCCGGACGACATGACGCGATACACGATGACCGATAATCGCGTGTACATCCGGGAAGTGACGGATCGCGGCGGCGCTTTCCGGAAGCTTGGTTCTGCGTTCGATGGCGGAGTGAGCGTGGGTTTCTGGTCCGACGACAGTCGCACGATCTACTTCAGCACTGGCGTCAAGGTCACCACGCAACTCCACGCGCTCGACGTACGCAGTGGCGAGGTGCGCCAAGTGACCGACGAGAGGGCCGCTCTCTCCGTTGACCGCGATGACGATACTGGCGTCCTCCTCATCGGCTACTCTGACCCCACGACGCCACCGACCTACTTCACGGTCGCCTCGATCGATCGGATCACCAGCCGGTCGAACTGGATCCAGCTCATGGACGTGAACCCGCAAGTGCGCGAACTGGCTCTGGGCGAGGAGGTCGAGATAAACTGGACCTCGAGCGACGGCAAGACAGTCGGCGGAATCCTGGTCAAACCAGTAGGCTACCAAGAGGGCCAACGCTACCCGCTCATAGTTGCCATTCACGGGGGGCCTGCCTCGGCAGACGTGCTCCGGTTCAACGGTGGCTATAACTCGCAGGTGTTCGCGGGCGCAGGATACGCGGTCCTCAAACCGAACTACCGCGGCTCCCGGAATTACGGTTACGCTCACCGGACCGACATCGTAGGTGACTACTTCACGCTGGGCTTCGACGACATCATGACGGGTGTTGACTACCTGATCGAACAGGGGATCGTCGATGGCGATCGCATGGGCGCCCTGGGTTGGAGCGCCGGCGGCCACTGGTCCAACTGGATCCTGACCCACACCGACCGGTTCAAGGCCATCAGCTCCGGTGCCGGTACGATGAACTGGATCTCCATGTACGCCCAGAGCGACGTGCAGCGGAATAGGCAGTTCTACATCGGTGACGACTTCCTGTACGACAACTTCGAGCCATACTGGGACCAGTCACCGCTCAAATACATCAAGAACGCCAAGACCCCGACCATGATCCATGTCGTTGAAGGGGACCCGCGAGTACCGAGCCCGCAGTCGGTGGAACTGCACATGGCCTTGAAGAAACTGGGAGTCGAGACGGAGCTCTTCATGTATCCGGGCCGCAGCCACGGCATCCCCGATCCCCGCAACCGGTTGGTGAAGGCGGTGGCCGAATTGGCATGGATGGACTATTACGTGCGTGGCAAGGGACAGAAGTTCGCCTGGCGTGACGTATTGCAGACGCTGGAGTCTGACGAGTCAGGGGAACAGAGCCACTAGGCTCCTGGCAGTTGGTATGGGGCACGAGCGCATCGAGTCTCGTCACCCATCATCGGTCGGAGATGATCCAGCCCCGGGCGCCGCTGGCGGTCGGGGCTTTGGGCGTGAGCCGCCCGCTGCGAGGCCACGCGTTACGCAGCCGGCAAAACTGTGACCCAGACTGCGACCCTGGGCCCGGCAGTCAGGGAGAGTTCCACGTCGGCGCGGCAGGGAGTGCTAAGCGACTGCGATCGAGAGCAGCACGGCGAGCAAAGCCATCAAAACCGCCCATAGGGACCAACGGTTGGCGCTGCGGGACGCAGTGTTTGCCACCAGTGCGAGTTTCGAGGCTTCAGCTGCCAACCGGTAGGCGCCGCGAGCGATTTCGACTGGATCGGTTTGCCAATCCGCTTCTGCTGACGGCTGGCGCCGGTCATCGTTTGAATCCCCAGAATAGGTTGGCCCTTGTTGCTGGGGAGCACCCCAGGCACGCCTCTGGGATTTGTCCCCGGAGTTCTCCAAGGAGATCTTGTGTTGGATTCTCTTGATCTCGTCCGGGTCGCGCTGTGACAAGAAAACCTCTGCTGGCTCGCTCTGGATGTGGCTCACTTGGTGCACCTGCAAGAGGAGCCCCAAGAATGATCTTTGCTGCTAGGCGTCGTCCGATCAGATGCCTGTGTTCAAGGCGCGCGATTCCTTGGAAACACATTTTGCAAGTACCAGGCCAGCTACCTGTCGGCAGCATCCGCGCGGACCAGTCTTGGCAGAGCCGGGCCGAGGGATGGTGTTACTCACCGCAGCCTGCCACTCGTACCCGGTGTGTAGTATCAAGGAGCTTCCCAGCGCCGCTGCAGCTCGCCCAATGATTCGACGTCAATGGCGTACTCGATCCCGGCTGCATCTAGCGAATCCTGCGCCGCCATGGCTACCGAGTGAGCCGGCCAGAAGCGCGACTTCGGCCACAGGCGACGCTTGCGGCTCGAGGTTGTCCGGATTAGCTGAGGACCCGCCCGGTGCTTCAGCTCCACTAACCACTCCTTGCCAATCGGCGCGTCGATCCACCCCATGTCTGCCGCGAATTGGACGCAGACCTCGACGAGTTGAGTCGGGGTCAGGGTTATTCGTTCGCTGGTGGGTCTGTCGGGTGGCATCGGTGTCCTCCTGCAGGAGTTGACGTCGCCCACGTCGTTGGCCGGGCACAACCCATCTTGCACTGCAAGACTGATGCTCGCACCGGGCGACTTCAACTAGCAGGCTTTGCCGTGCAAGTGGCTGGAGGACCTCTGTCGCATGTGATGATCATCGACGCCGGCGAACACCATCTCGGTCATCGATTCGATAAGCGCTAGGACGGTGTACGGTAGTCCCGGCCTCTCAGGCGGCGGGTCTCGCATAGATTCAACAGTGTCGCCGCAATCCCTACTTGCTCCCGTAGCGACAGTACCACGGTGTCGTATCTTCGCCACTCTTGCCGACCCTGAAATTGCACAGCATCATAGTATGTACGAGGTCCAAAGGATTTCACACGGCGTCACGGGACCTTCGATCCCCAGCTGATCCGACACCCGCGTGACCCGTTGAGTCAGCGAACCGAGCTGAGTCATGACCAAGAGATCGAGACAAGCACTCTATGTCTTCGCGGGCTGCTACTTCCTTGCTCTAGCAGGAGCGACAGCGGTGTGGTCGGTGCGCCACGACGTTGCGCGGTTCCTCACACTGGAATGGTTCGGCGATCTGACAGCCCATCTGTGGTCCATAGTGAGCGCCGATCTATTGAGCTCCGTGATCGCACTGGAATTGGCTGGTTTGGTGGTCTTGGGCTATGTGTGGTGGCTGGGGGACATGCGGCAGCGCACGTGGCCACCAATCCTTAGAAAGGTCGCGCGCCTGCGCCGATTCTTGGCCGTGTTGGCTTTCCCCACCTACCTGTTGATTACTCCCGTGGCCTTTCTCGTAGCGTACCTCGGACTGCGCGACAACATGACAGTCCGGGGAGCCGACCGCCGCAAGTTCCAGGATCCGGCATACACCGGCCCCGAACGGCGATTGGGCAGTGCCCGCCGTACGATAGAGCGGCGTGCATTCGCTGGACATGCTCGCTTTCACGCTGCCTGAGAGCTAATCCCCGAACTCGCTTCCAGCTATCGTTGGGCGCACTGCGCGACAGAGGTTGCCGCTCCTGAGGAGGAGGTCAGCTGCTCAGCTGACTGCGCTGACTTCACTCGCGCGGTGGCCGGCTTGGCCCGACGCGTAGGGCGCTAGCGATACAGTCCCAGCGTCAGGATGGCCAAGAGACAACCATTCTGTGGTGGGGGTAGCGGCGGTTCTGGCGGAGGTATTTCGCCACTAACCATGATTCCCACCGCGTCCCAGCCGTTCTTCACCGCTTCTTGTTCCAGGCTGTCGGCACCGTAGAGGTCGCCGGCGACCGCAACCGTCCGGTCAGCCACGACCTGGAAACCGGCCTGCGCACCCAACTCACCGTCCGTCAGTGTCCGGTACCAGATCAGACCAGTTTTTTCCCAGGCACGCCCCCCCAGCTCAGTCGCCACGAGGTAAAACGCACGGTTGGGAATCCCCGAATTGATGTGGACACCACCGTTGTCCTGAGTGGTGCTTACGTAGTCATCCATGTGCCCAGGCTGCGGATCCCTGCCGAGCACCGGGTCGTCATAAGCGGTCCCAGGCGCTTTCATGGACCGAATCCCGGCCCCATTGACATTCGCCGTCAGCAGATCGGCGCCAATCAGCCAGTCCGCCTGGTCTGCCGACTGACCCAACTTCCACTGCCGCACCAGCGACCCGAACACGTCCGAGAAATGTTCGTTCAGCGCTCCCGGCTGGTCTTGATACTCCAAGTTGGCCGTGTGCTGGGTCACGCCGTGCGTCAACTCGTGTCCGATGACGTCCAACGACTTGGTGAACCGATTGAACAGACGCTCGTCCACAGGCAGATCCTCGTCCCCGTCGCCGTAGATCATCTGTTGTCCGTTCCAGAAGGCGTTGTCGTAGCCCCGGCGGTAGTGTACCGTCGAGTCCACGCGCATGTTGTTCCCGTCGATGGAGTCTCTGCCGTATACCTGCTGGTATAGGTCGTAGGTGTCCCCTGAGCCGTCGTACGCTTCATCCACGGCCGCGTCGCCGCTGGGAGGATCGCCCTCCCCTCGTATCCTTTGGCCTGGCAGATCGGTGCCGAAATTGGCATTGTAGACGGTCCGCTCCTTTGCTCCCGGCTGGACTGCCGGCATCGCCTCCTGCAGGACTATCTGGCGCTCTTGCCTGATCTGGTCAGACGCGGCGAGGCTGGCCCTCGCAATCTCCTGTTGGCGCGGTGTGCCACGCTGCGCAATCGACTCGAGGATGTGCGGCGGAACGATGCACTGAAAGGGAAGACGGTACCGCATGGGGACTCCTTTCTCAGTGACGTTGGTTGAGCGGCGTCCGGTGGCAGGAAGCGTGACTCACACTGTGGGCCCCAGCCTCAGCCGCGACGTCCACGCATCAAGTTCTCCTGCGGGCGGCCCGAGCCAACCATTCCAGCAGAGGTCGGAGCGCTGGTGGCACGGCTCCCTCAGTCACCTCCACAGTGTGGCTCCGCCCTGCGATCTCAACACTCACCTTGTAGCCAAATTGATCGGCAGCGGCACCGGTGTCGTGCAGCACTGCTGGAAGGTCGAAGAACCCGGCCTCATCGATCAGCTGACGCAAGCGCTGTTCATCCTGCTGAGACAACGTGTCCGACTCGACGGTGGTTGCCAACACCAGCCCTGCAAAACCACCCGTTCGCTCGAAGTGGATGCGCATGGTATCCCTCACCAACATACTCGCGCCCGGCTGGTCCCTTGCTACGTGGTGCTCGGCACTGGGCCTACAACCGTGCAACGACGTGAAAGCACAAAGCCACATGAGCACCGACCCCGGCATCATGCACGCAGTGCTCAGGCAACGACCTGCCGCAATAAGCTTGGACTTCACGACTCCCAGCCCTCGCCGCAGCCAGGCGTCCTGGCATTCTCTTGCCCACCCACCGTCCCCCGGGGGGCTTCCGAAGGGACCGTGCGGTACGACAGGGCACGCGCAACGAGCGAGCTGCCAACGACGACAGCTAATGGTACCAAGCGCATCCACAGTCCTTTCGGTGGGTAGTCCGTAGCACAGCACTGGGGCTGAGCCATGGCTCAGAACTCAACGTATCTCGATGTAGCCACGTACGGCAAGCAGGAGCTGGTAATCTTCGGCGACTGGGTGGACCTGGCGCGGCCCTCTGGACCACCAATGGATCTCTCAATCCCGCGCGCCCCACTCAAAGTGGCAGCGTCGATCCGAACCGCCGTGCGCGGTCGCGTTGTCCTCGGGAAATCGCACATCGCGCTCCCGGTGAATGATCTGGCCGCCGCACCACAATAACGTAGGTTAGAGCGGATCGGGCTGGGGCCTTGTCGCGATCCATCCTGCGCCGGATATGCGGACATCTGATGAATCGGTGGCCCGCTTTTGAGACATTGGAAGCGCGGTGCGGCATTCATCCTGTGGGCAAACTCAGTGGGATGCAGCCCCGCGAACTCGGTTAGCGTGCACGGGTACGGGGAGAGGCAATAGTCTCAATTCAGCTGCCAAGGCATCAAGGAGGTAATCAGATGCTGTGTGAGATCAAGGACGAGCGCCATAGGACAGTGCTTAAGGGGGAATTCAGTACGGTGTTCGTCGAAGTGGCCCAAGGCGGGCACGGAGTGGAGGGAGACCCTGACCAGCGTCTGACAAACCTGATTATCACGCCCGTGAAATGCCAGGTTGATGGGGGCGGTTGGGAGAAGGCCGGCAGCGTCTTCGTGAGGCTCGACGAGGATGCGGCCGAGTTCCTGGCCCAGGCACTCATGAGGGTCTCATCTGGCCAGGAGTTGGGAGTGGTAAGGCCGATCCAAGCCGCGCTCGACGTGGGTCGCCAGGCCAGCTCACCGAGGAAGGACTCCACAACCCATTCCAGGTGGGGTGCCGCGCGGCGTTAGCCACGGCGGGCCCGGTGTGACGTGTTGCGGGAACCAGCTCGACTCAATGATGTAATCGGCTGAGAACAGGCCACCCGGGACGGTGTGCTGTCGCGCCGGCCCGGCAATCGTCAGCCGTTCCCCACAGTCTGTTCATTCCAAGTCGTGCAATGTTATCAGATTCGTGATCCGCAACCTGCGTGTCGCAAACGGCAGCTTGACGGTGACGACTTCTTTTTTCTTCTTGTCCAACAGCGCTCGGCCGAGCGGTGACGAAACCGAGATCTGTCCGTCCCGTAGGTCGACGGCGTCAGGAATCACCACCTCATAGACCTCCTCTTCCTTGGTGTCGACATCCCTCACCGTGACCCGCGAGCCCAACCCGACTCGGTCCGCCGGGACCCTGGAGAGATCGACGTCCGACAGCTTGTGTAGCCGAGACCGCAGGTGCTCGAGGCGCGCAGCAATCACTCCCTGCCGTTCGATAGCAGCTTGGAAGTCCGCGTTTTCGCGCAGGTCACCGTGCTCGAGCGCTTCATTGAGGGTCGCTGGCAACACCACATGCAGCTCCTGATTGAGCGCCTCCACCTCCGCGAGGAGCTTGCCGCGAATCTCTTCGATCATAACACCGTCGCTTGATGAGGTTGAGCTTCAGTCACCCACATTCATCAGGCGCACGGCACCCCCTGCAGGACATTGCAGCTCAGAACAGCATTGGGGTGAGATTGTCCGGTGAACGATCATGAGCAAGGAAGAGCGAGTGAAGTGGAATCGGGCCTAGGCCAGGCAGAGTATAAGATAGGGGACCGCGGCCAATAGCGCCACTGGAGGTGACGGGAAGTCGCCGGCATCGGAGGTCAGTCGGTGAGTCATAATCCGGGTCAGTGCGGCCAATTCGGTTTCGCCCTTCGGCGATTTGGCCGAGTTGGCATCCCCCACCCTCTGGTATGGTGTTAGATCGTTTCTCTGGGCGTTGAGGGCTCGCTGCGACCTCGCACGATATCCCACCAACCCAAAGGGTAAGACCGCGACCTCAAACCAGCCTATGTTCCCTGCCCCATCCTCAACGATTCCGATCGCCGGCCCGCACCAAATCCTGGCTGCCGAATTGGCACCCATAGTGTTCGCTCCATAGATTGCTTTGGGTCACTCCCGATGCGGAGGAGCCGCTCAGTCGTGTTCCCCCACTCGGAGGTCGCGTGACCAGCAACTGAGGAAGAGTTCCCGGTCAGGGGGAACACATTGCCCGTCACCGGCCACGTGTTTCCTGTCGCCCAGAACGCAATCTCGGTGGTCGGCAACTCGTTCCCGGGCTCCGAGACCGCGAGCTGTGTCGGCCAGGCGGCGAGCTGACTGAGCGAGCCGCCGTTCCCGATAGCTCAGGAACCTCGGCTCGTGGCGCGCAACTGCCTGTGAAACAAGGACATAGCGCATCGGGGGTGGGTGGGTTGGTGGGGTCGAGGGTGAGTCGCATCCGCTGGCCAAAGGCGACGTACCACAGCTCTGCCATCGTGCCAGTGGAGACGTCCTGTGTCGTATCAAGGAGAACCGGCGGCGCAGTCCTATAGCGGAGAGGGTAATCAGTCCGGACTGCCGACCCTTCGATACCTCCGGTCGTTGAACATGAACCGGGCACGGAGACCTTCCACAGTTCCATCGTCGGCGACTTCGAACTCGAGGCCCACGTCGACAAGATCCATCAGAGTACCGCGGAATCGGGTCGTGCTGAGTGGTGTGAGTTGGAGCGGGGTGGGGTCGGACGACTCACCAATAAGCCGTCCATCCCGTTGCTCGATCGAGAATCGATCCTGATCCCACTCATATTCTCCGACGTATCGGGACAGGACCGCAGCATCTAACTCAACGGGCTCTGTTGTCGCAGCTGTCGCATCCGCGGACGGCAGAACGTATCGGCCGAGAATCGCGCTGTTGCGGATTTCCCCCATCGGGTTATTGAAGACTTCGTGGGTCAGCACGACCACCATATCGAAATCCGGAAGCACGAAGATCTTCTGGCCGCCATGGCCTGACGCGAAGAAGGTGAATACCGAACCTGCCGCGTACTGGAAGTCCCCAGCCCACCACTGAAACCCGTAGTTCGGCGATCCTTCGTTAATGATGTGTTCCCGGACTGATGCACGCACCCATTCCTCAGAGACGATCCTCGCTCCGTTCCAAATACCGCCATTCAGATACAATTGGCCGAGCTTAGCCATGTCACGGGGTCGAAGGTGCAACCCGCCATCGGTGTCGGTCATCCCGTTGTGGAGGTGCTCCCACTCGTAGTCGGTAATACCGAGCGGGCCCAACAAGTACTCCTCCGCAAAGCGGTCCGCCCGCATGCCGGACCTGGTCTCGACGAGATGCGCCAGTATGATGGACAGGCCACCGTTGTAGTTGAACACGGCGCCGGGAGGGTGGACGATCGGACGATCCAGCACGAATCGCACAGGATCGCCACTCCGGCTCGCACGGATCCAATCGTTTTGTGGATCGCTGTATGGGAGCGATCGCTCATCCCATTCCAACCCTGCACTCATCGTGAGCACGTGCCTGAGAGAGAGTTTCCGCTTGTCCGGATGGGAGAGCAGATCCTCGTATTCCGGGAGGACCTGGGAAAGCGGGACGTTCACGCCACGGTCATCCATCCCGCGCACGAGCCCCAGGTCAAGAGCAATGCCGAAGAGCATGGACCCGACGCTCTTCGAGACGGAAGCCGTGTACTGGCGTATCTCACGATCGAACTCGTTGAAGTACTCTTCCATGACGAGTTTGCCGTCACGAACGATGAGGATCCCGTGTACGTTGGGAAGTTCACCCTCGGCAACGTCCCGGCGTAGACGGTCGAGTGGTTCGGGATCGAGACCGACACTCGCCGGTGTATCGGTCACCCACTCATCCGTGGTCTGACTCGCGCACGCTGCCGATCCGCATAGGAGCAGGCCTAGGACCAGTCGCGATTTCATTCTGTGCCTTCGCCCTCTTTCAGATCCGCTAGAGTGTTGGGCCGAGCTTTGCTGCAGGAGGAGCAACCGTGTCGCTCACAGCATTCTCCGGAGACGGACAGAAAGATGTCACAACTCGCCGTCGTCCACCGGAGGCCCAACTCCTCGGTCAGGTGCGGCACCTCGTGCCCGCCGCCGCACGGTACCCTCACCGACGTTCGCGCGTTACCTGGAGTTGCCGAGATAGCGCAAGAACTCGCTGTCGGTACTCAGCACCAGCACCGTGTTCGAGTCCAGGGTCTCCTTGAGAACCTCCATGGTCTTCAGGAAGCGGTAGAACTCCGGATCGCGGGTATAGGCCGCCGCGTAGATGTCGGCCGCCTCGGCGTCGGCCCGGCCCTTGATCCCTTGAGCCTCGCGATAGGCCTCCGAGGTGATTTGTTGGAGCTCGCGTTCCTTCTCACCAGTGATCCGGGCCGCTTCGCCGCCGCCCTCCGAACGGAACTGCTCGGCGATCCGCTGCCGCTCGGAGATCATCCGGGCATAGACTTCCTGACGCACCTGCTCGACGTAGTTGAGTCGTTTGAAGCGGAAATCGAGGATCTCGATTCCCAGATCCTCTGTACGGGTCTGCGCCGCCAGCAACACCTCTTCCTCGAGCTTTGCCCTCCCGCTCCTGATGGTTGCGCCGGCCTCGTCCGCGGCTCCTCCGGTACTGTCTTCGGAGATCTCGAACGCCCGGTTGCTGCTGCGCACCACCTCGATCAGGTCGTGGTTGGCGATCACATTACGGGTCTCACCGTCGAGGATGTCATCCAGCCGGGACTGGGCCCCCCCTTCGCTGCGCAATCGCTGGAAGTACTTGAGGGGATCGGTGATCCGCCATCGAGCATAGGTGTCGACGTGGATGAACCGCTTGTCCCGGGTTGGCACCTCATTCGGGTCGCCATCCCATTCCAGGAAACGCTTGTCAAAGTAGTTGGCCTTCTGAATGAAAGGCAGCTTGACCTTCAAGCCTGGCGTGATGACCGGATCGCCTTTCGGCTCACCGAACTGGGTGATCACCACCTGCTCGGTCTCGCTGACGACGAAGAACACTCCGCCAACAACGAGTACGCCCAGCAGCACCACGATGCCGATGACGACGATCAGCCCGGTCTTCATGGCTTCACCCCCTGGGGCAGCGGCAACAGCGGCAGGATCCCCTGCAGAGTCTGGTCCAGCACGAGCTTCTGCTGCACGTTGGGGTACACGGACTGCATGGTCTCGAGATAGATGCGCCGGCGGGTCACCTCCGGCGCCCTGCGATAGGCAGCCAGCAGCTCGTTGAACAACTCGGCGTCACCCCTGGCGCGGTTGACCCGATCGGTGGCGTATCCCTCGGCCTGCTGGATCGTCTGTTGGGCTTCGCCGCCAGCGCGAGGAATGACCGCATTGTACTCGGCCCTGGCCTCGTTGATCATCCGCTCCTTTTCCTGCTGAGCCTGGTTGACCTCGTTGAATGCCGCCCGGACCTGATCGGGCGGGTTGACGTCCTGCAGCACGATCTGCTCCACCTTGATGCCGGTCTCGTACTGATCGCAGAGATCCTGCAGGCGGACTTCTACCTCCGAGGCGATCTCCTGCCGACCTATGGTCAAGACTTCGTTGACACTCCTGTCGCCGATTACCGCCCGCATGATCGCCTCGTTCATGTCACGGAAAGTGTCGGAGCGTTCCCCGGAGCCGAAGAGGTTTCGGACCTTGAACAGGTACTTGTAGGGATCGTTGACCCGGAACTGCGTAGTCCATTCGACCACGGCAACATTCAGATCACCGGTGAGCATCAACGACTCGTCGTTGAACGCCCCCGGCGCATACTGCGTGCGCACGCCTGCGCTGGCGGTGCGGAAACCGAACTCCGCCTTGAGCTGGCGCTGTACAGGAACCTTGGTCACGGTCTGAAACGGCATCGGCCACTTGATGCGGAGCCCCGGATCGGCCTGGCGGCTGTACTTGCCAAAGGTCAGCACGACACCGACTTCCTCAGGCGCGACCGTGAACACCGAGCTCCAGATCAGAACGATGCCCACCAGGGCAAGGACGCCGATACCGATGGCCTGGGGGTTCCGTATATCGGTCGGCCGCAAGCGGCCGAGGTCACCCCACTTAGGTCGTTGCGACGTCACAAACGCCTCCTCTCTTTGGGATTGGCGCGATGATGTACACTTGCAGTTTAACCACTACACCCCCGGCCACAACCTGGGTGATTCTCACGATGGGTGGCTAGTTCTTCGGTTCTGCGAGCACTAGGTCGGGGATGATGTCGACACCGCATGCAACGGATTGGTGCAGTCGTCACGCGTCGAGAGCTCACGGCGCCCCGGAATTGGCGTGTTCGCTTTGTCGAGTCGTTGGGAAGCCAGTCTGGAGCGAAGACCCTCGATCGACCTTTCATGACCCGACCTCACACCGAGTGGAACAGGGGCTGCGAAACTCAAGGTTGGGGGCCGCGGACCGAACGTATCGAACGAGGGGTGCCATGTCCCAGCGGAGAACGCCATACGCTGGTCGCGCTTACCGTTAGTTGAACGGGACTGCCATCAGTCACGGACGCCATACCTCGATGATGCCTATGCCGACATTCGGAGTGGGCGGACTTCACATGGTGGTGACCGGCTAGGTGCCGCTCAGGAACTTGCGCTCGTCGCTACAGCCGCCCCCGCGGCACACAGCAATACCGCTTGCTGCGCGGTCATGATAGCCTGCATGTCAATCAGCACTTTGGCTCCACTCAGGGTCGTCGCGTCCACTTCTCGACCTGCCAGTTCGATGAACGTCATGGCCACCGCCAAGTTGAACGTGGTTGCCCGATCGATCTTCGGCTTGATTCGCCTGAGTTCCTCTCTCTTACCGAGCACTGCGTCGACGATCCGATCGGCACGCAGCTCTAGGAAGCACAGGATAGCCAACTCGTCGTAGTCGCGTTGATATATCCGCACTCCGTTTTGCCTGAACCCATCCTTCAGTCTCACTGCGCGATCCGCCAGTTCTCGTGGCGATGACCGAGCTAGAGAGAGAACGTTGGCCATAGTTTGAAGTGGATTGCCTTTCTGAAACTTGTGGTGCCTCAGCTCGCCATGTATCGCTTCGGTCTTGTCGACCAGGTGCTTCGGTGTTCCTTCCTGCCCCGTCAAGATCGCACACGCCGGGAAATCATCGGCACCTGTGATCCAGCGGTGATGTCGTTTCATCTCATCGTAGATCTCACGTAGCTTACGCACCCTATCCGGAGAGATCGCTCTGCCGTCGTTTTGAATCCGCAGAATGAGAACGGCGATCAACTCGAATGCGAGACTGCGTGGCAGCCGTTCTCCCCTGAACATCTTCCGCACCCGAACCAGTTCGTTCATGAAGGCCTTGGCGCTATCGCCGTTATGGTACAGGGTGGCCGCAACGACGAACCGGAGGTGGGAGCCCATGTCTAGGTTCCACGGCGACGCCTCCTTGAGAGAACTCTCCATGCGTCGGATGCCCCGAGCGATGGTTGCAGGATCTCCTTCGCTACCCAGCGCCGCCATCGCAGCGTAACGAAGCCGGCGCGAACCCCTCCACCAGCGCCGGTCCTTCTCGAGCGCCTCGTACAGCGATCGGAAACGGGAGAGCGGATCTTTGGGGAACGCTGTTCTCGTCTTCATACTGGTCTCGAGTTACCGGCTAATCTGTTGTCTGTCGTGGCTACGAGCCCTGCGCCTCCGCGAGGAACATCTTTGCGATCGTTTGCAGCTGCATGTTGCTCGTGCCCTCGTAGATGGCGCCGATCTTTGCGTCGCGATAGAACTTCTCGACCGGATACTCTTTGGTGAATCCGTAGCCGCCGAACAAGTCGACGCAGAGGCTCGTCACGCGCTCCGCCATCTGGGCGGTGTAGAGCTTCGCCATGGCAGCTTCAATCACATATGGCTGTTTGGCGTCACGGAGCCGCGCAGCATTGTAGACCAAGAGGCGCCCAGCTTCGAGCTCCGTGGCGGCCTGCGCGAGCTGGAATTGCACGGCCTGGAAGGCGGCAATGGGCTTCCCAAACTGCTGGCGTTCCTGCACGTACGCACGGGTAGCATGGAGCGCACCGCGCGCCACGCCGACCATCTGCGCACCAATCCCGATGCGACCCACGTTCAGCGTCTCGATCGCGACCTTGTAGCCTTTGCCGACTTCCCCTAGCACGTTTTCGCCGGGCACGTGGCAATTCTCGAGTACCAACTCGGTGGTGCTCGAGGCACGAATCCCCAGCTTGTTCTCCTTCTTGCCGACGGTGAACCCCTCGAAGCCGCGCTCGACTACGAATGCAGTGATACCTTTGTGGCCCTTTGATGGATCCACGGTTGCGAAGATGACGAAGATCTCGGCCTCGCCCCCGTTGGTGACCCAAAGCTTTGGTCCGTTCAGAATCCAATCGTTGCCAGATTGCTCGGCACGACACGTGAGCGCGAATGCGTCGGATCCCGAGCCTGCCTCGGAAAGAGCGTATGCTCCAACCGCGCCCGCACAAAGCCTCGGCAGGTACTTCTGCTTGAGCTCCTCACATGCCCAATCCAGAAACGGGGTGTTGACGAGGGTGTTGTGGACATCGACCAAGACCGACGCGGAAGCGTCGACGGCAGCGAGCTCCTCTACTGCGAGCATCGTCATGAAAGACGTCCCGCCGGCGCCGCCGTGCTCCACGTCGACGTCGATTCCCAAGAGACCTAACTCAGTGAATTTCGGTATCAGGTCCGGGTCGTATTCGCCCTCCTGTTCCATCTTCTCCACACGCGGTCGCACTTCGGTTTCCGCGAAATCCCGCACGACATCCCGGAACATGGTCTCGTCTTCCGTCAGCGCGGTGAGTGGCATAGCTGGCATATCGGTCATCTGATACCCATCCTCTTCAGTTGCAGTGCCTGGTGGCCCCTACGACTAGTCGAACGGCCAGCAGCGGTTTGATCATCAACTGGTCAAATGATACCCAATTTCCCGCCAGTTGGCGGCCACAGATCTATCGTGAGCATCTCCTGGCTGTATTTCTGCAGCTCAAACTTGAAAAGCCTCCGGCTTGGCCTCAGCAGTTGGTTCTCCTCGTCGGGGAGGCCAGGGTGTGTCCACCATTCCGACTCGATCCTACGAGTCTGACGGTAGGTCCGATAGATGGCTCTAGGCAATGGGTTGCGGCCGGAGATGGCTAGGACGGTTCTGAGCGCGGGCCGAGCGGTGTTGCGGTAGGACTACTACACTAGCGGCTGGCTTGCCACGAGCCGCCGAACGCTTTCGTTTGTCCGGCAATGCTGCGGCTACACGTTGCAGCACCACTCATGCCGTTTGGCGGGCTGCCGGAAATCGTTCCCGAATATTGACAGAATGGTGCGGTGAATGTGACCTGATTTCCTTTGATCTCACCACCGGTCATTTGCAGCGAACCGGTATTAAAGACGACTGTCCCATCAAACAACGCGCACGCACCAACCGCTGCTATCATGGTGCCCTTGAACTGCGCACCGGTTTGCTCAATCGTGATTGCGCCCGAGCTAATGCAGGACGCGTAGCCCTGCGCGGTGATGCCATCCGAGAATCGCCAAAGCCCACCAATAGATGGGACAACTGGACCCTCGATATCAGGTCCCGTACTATCACCGCATCCCGCAGCCACGGTGCACGTCAGAGCAATGGTGAGTGCGGAGCGGCGCATGTTCCTTCCTGTCGGTTCCGGTGGACATCTCAGAGGTTCGCAAGGTGTGTGCCGGGATGGGAGGCGGTAGACTATGAGCCGCAACATTGCTGGTCGGGTTCGTCGGATGCAGGACGATGGAGCGACGCTGGGTAATCGGCTAGGGATCCAGAATGCCGCCTCTGGCGGGTGCCAGATTGGCGCTCAGCACACCGTCCGGCATGGAGCCGGGCGGTGTGCACGTTTCTCTGGCGGTCTCAACGTTACGTGGATTCAGGCGTGGCAAGAGACTCGTTACCGATGAGCGCCTTCCACCCTCCGGAGCTTCATCTGGCACTAGCGAGCGAGAGTGAGTTGTACTCTCCTTCCTCGAGCGAGCTCGTGCTGCTCAAGGCTGAATCGTGAGTAGTCCCCCGAGTTTGTTATCACTCAGCAGACGATTGAAGGTAGACAGGTCGTCGCTCACTAACGTTCTGAACCTACCTTGATAGGTCCGTAGTCTGCCCTTGAGAAGCTCATGCACTTCGATGGCCTGCGAAGTTGGCGCCCAGTCGGAACCGACGCCACCCCAGGAAGTTTCGACATCCGCGTACAGGAATCCGAAACGCGCATATAGCATCGCGGGATTCCTGAACACGTCTTGGCCTCCGCCCGTCAGTCTCATCTGGAATAGGTTCTGCTCGAAGTCGATGAGCGTCGAGTCGAGCGTATTTGCCGCTTCGATGATCGGCTGGTACTGCTGCTGTCCCGCGAGACGGTCCTTGAGATCGTAGATCTGCTTCCGGATCCATTCGACCTCGTTGATCATCTCCACGACCTCGGTCAGGTTGTCCCGTATCTCAAGGGACATGCCTACCTGTCGCCTGATGTCCTGCAACGTGCCCGTGGAGCTGGGGTCCTTTCTCACGACGAGCGGCTGAGTGAACTCCTGGCCATCCACTTCCAGCCTAACCGTGTAGGTGCCGGGAGCCGCCAGTGGTCGAATCCCGCTGCCACGAACTCCCCAGGTGACGATGGGACGCCATCCTTCATCTCCGAGTTCGACCCAGTCCGCGTGCATTGCCGGAGTGCGGAGCTTCGCCTGCTTGGATACTTGGTGCCTCAGGTCCCACCACACCCGATTGATCCCGGCCTGCTTCGTCGCCGTCACTGTGTCCACCACGTCCCCCTGCTCGTCGAGAATGGTGATCTTGACAACGCTGTCGGGCTGCCCTTTCAGGTAGTAATGGATGGAAGCACCGTAGGGTGGATTATCTCCCTGGGCCGGATCGTCGTGAACCTCCATGGGAGCGGCTTTCCTCAGAAAGCGGTAGGCCGCACGCGGCGCGAATAGGTGAACGTCGGAATCGACAATCTGCTGGGTGAGTTGCTGTATTGGAGTGATGTCATCCAAGATCCAGAAACCCCGTCCATACGTTCCCACCACCAGGTCGTTGAAGTGCTCCTGCACGACCAGCCAATGAACCGGTGCGTGAGGGAGATTCGTCTGCAGTGGCTGCCAGTTCTGCCCGTCATCGAACGAGGCGTAGAGCCCGTTCTCCGTTCCCGCATACAGCAGGCCTTGGCGCGTCGGATCCTCCCGCACGACGTGCACGTAGCTGAACACGCTTTCGGGAATGCCGTTGGTGATCCGCCGCCAGCTCTCACCGTAGTCGGTGGTCTTGTAGATGAACGGTTGGCGGTTGTTGACCTGATGCAGATCCACAGTGATGTAGGCACCGCCCTCAGCGTAGCGGGAAGGTTCGATATTGCTCACGGTGCCGAGTGGCGGCAGGTCCGGAATGTTCTGGGTCACGTTGGTCCAATTGGTACCGCCGTCTCTCGTAAGCTGTACTTGTCCATCGTTTGTGCCAGCCCAGATTACACCCTCTTCGAGCGGCGACTCGGCAATCGCAAAGACGAGGGCCGCGTATTCAACGCCTAGATTGTCTCGCACCAGTCCTCCAGAGTTGCCAAGCAGTTCCGGATTGCCGGTGGAAAGGTCGGGGGAGATGACCTGCCAACTGGCTCCCCCATCGGTTGTCTGGTGAACGTATTGGCTTCCTGTGTAAACCTTGTTGTGGTCGTGCGGTGAGATGGCGATGGGGAAGGTCCATTGAATCCGGTACTTCACCTCTCCCGCGGGCCAGCCCATGTAACTCTCCGGCCACACGTCCACGGAACGCGCGTGCCCCGTGTTCCGTTCGAACCGGGTGAACCCGGCGGCGAAGCAGCCCGACCAGACGATGTTGTTGTCGACAGGATCGGGAATGGCAAAGCCACACTCACAGGCTCCCACGTGGCGCCACTCGCTACTGCCTATTCCTCCAGCTTCGAAGGAAGCGTACAGGCTGTTGCTGGGGCCGTGGGTCGAGGGACCGTCCTGACGATTGCCGTAGACGTTGTAGGGGATCTCATTGTCGACCGCCACGTGATACATCTGCGCGATTGGTAGGCGGATGCCACGCCAGGTCTTGCCGCGGTTCACGGAGATGGCCACATACTGATCGTTGCCCACCACCATTCGGTTCGCGTCGGTGGGATCAATCCACATATCGTGGTGGTCTCCGCCGGCGATGCCGAAGCGTTCTACGGTTTCTCCTCCGTCCAACGTGATCGACGCGCTCGGGGCGAGGAAGTAAACCTCGTTGTGGTTGTCAGGTGCCACCGCGCACCGGGTGTAGTAGTGCGGACGCTGCGTCAGCTCGTGATTGTGGCTTGCGAGCTTCCAGTGATCGCCACCGTCGTCCGAACTCCACAACACGCCGCTCTCCGTCTCCCTACCTTCACGCGGCTCTCCATCCGACGTCTCGATTAGTGCGTAGACGCGATTCGAGTTGCTGGGTGCGATTGCGAGGCCGACCTTGCCCGTGGTGGTAGTAGGTAGGCCGTTACCTTCGAGCCGCGTCCACGTGGTACCGCCATCGGTGGAACGGAATATCCCGCCGTTGGTGCTACCGCTTTTGCGGCCCCAGGTCCTGATCTCCAGCCGCCACATCCCTGCAAACAGGATACGCGGGTTGTTCGGGTCCATCGCGATATCCGATGCCCCCGTTTCCTCATCCACGAAGAGGACCCTCTCCCACGTCTCGCCCCCGTCGGTTGTGCGGAAGACGCCTCGCTCCGCCTGCGGCCCGTAGGAATGCCCCATCGCCGCGGCGAAGACCACGTCGGGATTCCGGGGATCGATCAGGACGCGGCCAATACGCCCCGTCTGGTCGAGTCCCATATGTTCCCAGGTCTTACCCGCATCGGTCGATTTGTAGATCCCGTTGCCGATGGAGATGTTGCTCCGAATGAACGTCTCACCGGTTCCCGCCCAGACGACATTGGGATCCGCGGCGGCTACGGCCAACGCGCTGACCGAGGACACCTCCTGGTCATCGAAGATGGGTTCCCAGTGCGTGCCGCCGTCGCTGGTCTTCCATATCCCTCCGGAAGCCGCGCCAGCGTAAATGATGTTTGGGTCACCAGGTACTCCCACGACTGCGGCCAACCGATTGCCGGGAGGGCCGATGTGGCGGTACTTGAGCGGCGCGTAGAGCTCCGGCTCAATGCTCTGAGCAACGGCTCCGGCGGAGCAACCGATGAGAAGAATCGTCGGGACAAACAGTCTGGGACATATCGGACCCAGTCGAACTCTTGGCATCTAGGACCTCCTTGTAGCCTTCGTGAATCCGGTGCAATGGCATACCAGATATTCCCGGCACTCTGCGGGAAAGCACAGCGTGCGGCGCGGGGCCTGGGGATGGGGATGGGGTGAAACTACGGTCGGGGGCAGGGCATGGTAAGACGGAGGTAGAGCCCAAGCGCGGCCCGGCCTAGACAAGACACAATCAGTGCAAGGAATCAACGGGCCGCGTGCGACGGCCCGTTGCCCGCCCCGAACGCCAGCAGACCTTGATCGAGCTAAAGGACTGGCGAGCGTCGGCTGGTACTGGTTAATGTTGACCCACACAACGGCATCTTTCTCTAGGGAGGCACATGCTGGACAGAAGGCGTTTCAGCGTTCTGGCGATGGTACTCGCCGTCGGACTCGTTCTGTTCGTGGCAGGTTGTGGGAACAGCGACAGCGTGCTCGGCATCGACGGAGGCCGGGTACGATTCGTCCTCTCATCGGACGCCGGGGCTGTGGTGGCAAACGGGTCGGCTCAGCTCGGGCAGGCGCCCGGCGCGCTACAGGACGGTTCCGTCGCGACCGACGGGGACCACGGCGATGGTCATCGCCGACTGTTCCAGTCCGCCAACGTGACGTTCTCGAGCATCCTGGCACGCAATCTGGACGGTGTGCTGGTCAACGTCGCGATGGACCTGCCGGCCACGGTGGACGTTCTTTCGTTGGACGGTGGTAAGGAGGTCACGTTGCCGGTGGGAGAACTGCCGGCTGCGACCTACGACCAGGTAGTCGTCGTCATGACAGAGGTCGAGGGGGTGACCCTCGACGGCACCACCATCACCATTACCCCTCCGGGCGGCGGTTGGACGGCCATGGTCCCCGTTTGCCCGTTCCTCGTGCACGAGGGCGGGACGACCACAGTCCCCATCAAGTTCATGCTCGATCAGGCGTTTTCGTGGCGCGACAACCGCCACCACTTCCACCCGCGCTTCGTCTGCGAGGAGAGCTGACGCTCGGAGCATCCGGGGGTGCGCTCGACACGCAGCGTCGGATGAGTCGCTACGGAAACGTGAAGGTCGTGATCTCCGTGACGCATCGGCGAGTGGCCGTACAGCGATTACGCATGGGAGTCCTGGGGGGTCGGCTGGGCCTGCTTGCACAGCAGGTCCCGTCCTACCTCCCTGTCCCTTAGGTACCCTGGCGTATCCCCTCATTGACAATCCGGCTCAAACTAGGAGCAGTGTATGGGATAGCCGGGAGGCTACTGCCTGGGCGGTAGGCGGTACACGTGACTGACACCTTCGCAAGTCTCGTGCATGCTTTGGCGGATCGCTACTCCGACGAGCGCGAACTCGGCGCCGGTGGCAGGGCAACTGTCTATCTCGCCGAGGACCTGAGACACCATCGCAAGGTGGCCGTCAAGGTGCTGCGCCCCGAACTCGCAGCGGCCATCGGCGCAGAACAATTTCTGCGTGAAATCGGGGTCACCGCCGGACTGACACATCCGCACATCCAAACGCTTCACGACTCCGGCTCTAGCGCCGGTCCGCCGGTCCGCCGAGTTTCTGTACTACGTCATGCCGTTCGTAGAGGGAGAATCGCTAGGGGACCGACTGAATCGCGATACACAGCTCCCCATCGACGACGCGCTACGCATCACAGAACAGGTTGCGTCCGCACTCGACAGGCTATCCTTTGATCTGCAGGTTTGACCACAACGACTGAAAAAGGCAAAACGGACTGTTGATTTTCTCTACGTTAGGAACTCTAACGCTCGTCTCCATCGCGGGCTTCCCCGCACCACAAGTACAAGATTCAGTTTTCCAACTCCGCGGAGTGATAGCTCCCGCACCCCCCACCATTGATGGACTCGTCGATGAGAGTGAGTGGGCTGGGGCCGCGGTTGCGAGCAACTTCATGCAGTTCGAGCCGCGTCGAGGGGAGCCATCGGAACTCAGGACCGAGGTCTTGGTGATGTACGATTCCGCTCACCTGTATGTTGCCTATCGCTTGTGGGACTCTGAGCCGCCGGCGGCACAGCTCACGCGGCGGGATGCAGATATGCTGAACGACGACGTGGTGGCGTTGTTCATCGATAGTCACCACGACAGACAGTCAGCGTACTACTTTGTAACGAACGCGCTCGGCACCCAAGCTGACGGACGCATCGCCAATGACGGGAGAACGGAGGACGGTACGTGGGATGCACCGTGGGTGTCGGGGGCGTCACGTACAGACTTCGGGTGGTCTGCGGAGATGTCGATTCCATTCACGTCGATTCAGTACGCCGCTGGTGACAACCGAACGTGGGGTATCAATTTCCTTCGTACACGCAGGCGAACGCTGGAAGTGAGCAACTGGGCAGGGCCACTCGACAACATCTCCCGTGTTTCTCAGGGCGGCGTACTCGTTGGACTCGATGTGCCTCCACCGGCGCGAAGGCACCAGATTATCACTTACGGGTTGACCCGCATTCAGGAAGACACGTCCGATACTTGGGATGCCGGACTGGATGCTCGGTATGCCATCACGCCTGAGGTGTCGGCGTTTGCGACGGTGAACCCCGATTTCGCCACCATCGAAGCCGATCAGGAGCAGATCAACCTGACAAGGTTCGAGCTGAGCCTGCCTGAGAAGAGGCCGTTCTTTCTCGAGGGTGCTGAGTTGTACCGGCAACGCATCCGTACTTTCTATTCCCGCCGCATTCCCGATATCAAGGGTGGCGCTCAGGTGCTTGGAACGCGGGGTCCATGGACGTTTTCCGGGCTGGGTGCTATCTCAGAACCGGCGGGTGATACCGAAACCGCGGCCTACAGTGTTGGGCGAGTCCAGAGAGCCCTGGGTTCATCCAACGTTGCCCTAATGGTTGCGAATAGAACGCTCGGTGGAGAGAACCGCGGTTCCCTTGGCATGGATGCCACCCTCTTCTTTACCAGCACATTCGGCATGACCGCGCAATTGGCACAGAGTTGGGGGCCGGAAAGCGCGGGAACATGGGCCTATTTCATTCGCCCGTCATTCGACTCTCCGACCAGCCACTTCCATGTGCGCTATACGTACCTGGGCGATCGCTTTGCGGACAATGCGAACGCGATGGGTTTTATCCGCGATGACGACAGGCGGGAGTTGGATGCAGCCCTGAGTCACACGTTCTGGATCCGCCGAGGTTTGTTTGAACAGCTTAGGTACAGTTCCAACTACAACATCTACTGGAGCCAGGCCGGAGTGCGTCGCAGCTGGCAGATCGACGAATCCGTCGACTTCGAGTTGCGGAATCGTGTGAGTTTCCGAACAGCTCACACCGAGGAATTCAAACGCTTCGAGGACGATTTCCGGAATAGAAAGACCCAGTTCCGCCTCGGTTACAACACCAGGGAGTTCCAGTCCGCAGTAGTGGGTTTCCAGTTTGGCAGGAACTTCGATGCGGATTTTCAGCTCTGGACGGCTGCAGGAGGCTACAAGATGACGGACGAGCTTTCAGTTGAGTACGAACTGCAGCGCCTCACGCTCGATCCCGATCCTGATTTGGAGAGCACCTGGATTCACGTGGTTCGGGTAAACCACTTCTTCACCAAGGACCTGTTTCTACGCGCTTTCTTCCAGACCAACTCGGCCATCGACCGCCGGAATATCCAGGCTGTCTTCGTGTACCGGTACAAGCCGCCCTTCGGCACAATCCAGCTTGCCTACCAGCGCGGAACCGCCGAGTTCGGGCAGGAGTCGGGACAGGGGAACACATTATTCTTGAAGGTGACTTGGGTCTTCTAGTCACCTTCAGAGGAACGCTGACAGGTGCGGACGACTGTGCGGCTTGGTCTGGGTAGCGAGTTTCAATCTCCTGTTCCCGCTGACCACCACGCAACATAAGTACATCGCAGCGTCTGTGCGTCACGCACGTTTCAGGTGCTGAGCTTACGTTGGTGGTGTGCCGGTGGCACGCTGCACTGTGTCCCGGACCATCCCAGCCGTGGCTATCCTGGCATGGCTCTCAGAGGATTTGGATTCACACATAATGCCTTACCTTTGATAGCGCGGAGGACCAGACGAGTTCTTGGCGGAGCACGGGGGTACCAGGAGAGCTCGCCCTCGTCCTCGCGGCAGGGCGGGACTTCCTTCAGCGCTCCGGACGTCCCTGTTGTCCGACCCGCAGCAAGTGTTCGACGGCACGCTCGAGCGGCAGGTCACGCCCGTCGGCAATCGACCCCGGACTGTCGAGGACCTCCACATCAGGGGCCAGCCCGACGCCAACGATATCTTCTCCCTCCGGGGTCATGTCACGCTTGGTAGTGATGCCGGCGTAGATGCCGTGCGGGAGCCGTAAGATCAGCGGCTGGCCCGTGCTGCCGGCGGTCGTGGTCCCCATGGTGGTGACCTGGGGCATCTGCTGCATGACCAAGACGAAGTTCTCCGCCGCTGAATACGTATAGGCGCTCTGGAGCAATACGGTTGGAACGCTTAGCGCCGGTCCCGGCGCCGGATCCACCATTATCACCTGTGGTTCGATGGTGGCCCTTCCAACTCCGTAAGCTCGATACTCGCCGGATTCGTCCTGCCTGGACCCCCAGGCCTTGTATGCGGCGACGTGTTTTGGCGACGTCCATGTCATCACCGGCACGCGGCGCTCTGTGAAGTAGCTTCCGATCCGGTCTCCATAAGCCGAGTTGCCGCCCCCGTTGAGGCGCACGTCAACGATGATGCCCCGGGCTCGAGCACGCAGTTGGGGCACGATCTCCTCGAACTGCTCGACTACGGCTTCGTCCCAGAAGACGTGGATACCCACGTAGGCGATATCGTTGTCCAACCAACGCCATTCGAAGTGGGGTTTGTTGACTCGGCCCTGTCGGAGCCAGTCGGCGCCAACGAATTCCGCTAGCGGTTGGCGAACGAATGCTTCGGTGTGGCCGGAGCCGTCGGGAGCGACGAAGCTGAGTGTCACCTCCGTTCCAGGTCGGCCCATGAGGGCACCGGCGATCTGCTCGTCCTCACCCATCAAGGACATGGCGAACTGGTACTGCGGGGTCGACGCCCCGACCCAGGGATCGACCTCCTCTGCGAGATACTGCCGCAACGGCTTTCCTTCGATCTCGTTCACCACCGATCCGATGGGAATTCGGTCGGCGAGACCCGAGGCGACATTGGTCACCACCGCCTCGTTTCCTACCGGCGACAACTCGATGAACGGCTGCGCGCCGTACGCTGGCCATAGACGGCTGGGCAACGTCAGGTTGGCGTGCCCTTCGCCGAGCAGGTCGCCGAACTCAATGGCCAAACGGAAGAACTGAATGTCGGATTCGACATCCAGGGCCCGCTCGGCGTACTGGGCGAAGGCGGCGTCCCAATCGAGCTCAGGAACACGATCCCAGAACGCGAAGTTGTACTTCGCTTCGCTCCAGAAGGTCGCTAGCGTCAGGATCCGATCGGCTGGAGGGATGGTCAGCTCGGTCCCGTCGGGAATGCCGTCCTGTCCCAGGAGGGTGGCGGGCAAAAAGGCGAAACCGAACAGCACTGCCAGCACAGGCCATCGGGGTGAAACTCGGATGAGCATCGGATCCTCCGGTTCGTAGTACATTCGGGCGGCGATGGACGTCGACGCCTGTCACGAAAAGGGTGACTGACCCTGTGGGTATTGTCAACGTAATGCGGCGCGACGTGAATTAAGGTAGTCGGCCGTGGCTGATGCGCGGCGGTCGGAGCCTGGGGCGAGATTTTACGGCTCCATGGATCGCCCTTTTAGCACGAGATTTCACTTAAGTTGACAATGCCCCTAATCGAACTCGAGGTGTGTTCTGCTGGCTCTTCGTACCGGAGACATGCTCGCCTGCCGCGCCCCGAGCTGCACCTCTGGGTATGCCTTCATGCCTGGTGCAGCGACGACACACGCAGGCCGAGCTGGTTCTGATGATACGTCGCAAGCCGCACGGGTTAGCCACGTTGCGCAAGATCACCCGGCGGTTGTCTGGCAAAGGCGAGCAGCCACTCGATATCAACCTTGAAGTGCAACAAGTTGTGTCGGCGTAGAAGCGTTTGTCACGTTGTATGAATTCCCTGGTGATGCCAGACTTCATTGGCCATCCATCTTCGTCTCTCTTCCGCGAGGTCTGGGTGGCAACGGCTCGAGTTGACAACACCGCGGCGCCGTAGCTCTTTTGCGTATCCGTTTCTTTGCCGCCAAGGCGGCTGTGACCGGCTGTCTCTAGAGGCCGGTCGATGTCCGGTTGCGAGGGAGCTGGCCCATGTCCTTGTTCAAGAATCGTCCCCACCATCTGCTCGGCGCCGCGCTGCTCGCGGTCTCGCTCTTGGCCGGCACGTCGTGCGGTGCAGGTGAGGAGCACTTCGACGTCGTCGAGGCTACCATCACCGAGATGCAGCGCGCGATGGAGGAAGGGCGCGTTACCTCGCGTGAATTGGTCGAGGCCCACCTGCTGCGTTACGCTCTATACGAGGAGCGCGTGAACGCGGCGATCGCGATCAACGCGAACGCGCTGGCGGAGGCGGACCGACTCGACGAGGAGCGCGCTGAAGGGCGCGTGCGCGGCCTGCTACACGGCATCCCCGTCGCACTCAAGGACAATGTCCACACCACCCACATGCCGACCACCGGAGGCGCGCTGGCCTTCGAGGGCTTCGTCCCTCCGTACGAGGCCACGTTGACGGCTAACCTCCGTGAGGCTGGTGCCATCATTCTCGCGAAGACGGTGATGACCGAACTGGCAAACTACATCGCGTCAGGCATGCCCGGTAATTACAGCGCGGTTGGGGACTTCGGCCTTAACCCGTACGACCCCCGCCGTGATCCGCGGGAGGGCCGCAACGACGGCCGCCCCGTGATGGGCACGGGTGGCTCGAGTTCCGGCATCGGCACCGCGATGAGCTTCTGGGCCGGGAACGTGGGTACCGAGACCTCGGGCTCGATCCTGTCGCCGGCCAACGCGAACATGCTGGCGGCGATCAAGCCGACCGTCGGGCGTGTGAGCCGCTATGGCGTGATCCCAATCACGGCCGATCAGGACATCGCCGGCCCCATGGCGCGAACCGTCACCGACGCGGCGATCTTACTCGGGGCCCTGGAGGGTGCGGAGCCCGATCCGAATGACGCCGCAACGCAGCGTTGTGAGCCTCCGCCGAACGGAGATTACACCGCGTTCCTCAGGGCCGACGGGCTGCAGGGGACCCGCATCGGCATTCCTAGAGCCTCGTATTACGACTCCGTTCAGGTCCCCGGAACCGATCGGTTCCGCGGTGGGCTGTCGGATGAGGGTAGGGCCCTGATGGCCGAGGTCATCGAGATCCTCGAGGCACAGGGAGCGACGATCGTCGATCCGGCCGACATCCCGAGCGTGGTCGACCCCGATGCCGAGAACAACCTGCTCGTAAACGGACGTAGCAGCGTGCTCAGTTACGGCATGAAGCGGGATTTCAACGCGTGGCTCGCGACGCTGGGCGAGTCCGCACCCGTCAAGACACTGACGGAGCTGCGCGAGTGGAACCTGGCTCACGAGCAGGCTGGCGCGCTCAAGTATGGTCAGGCCCGGCTCGATGAATCCGACGAGATCGATCTGGAGGACGACCGTGCCGAGTACGAGGCCGATCGCGCGCGGGACCTGCGCCTGAACGGCGAGCACGGGATCGACGAGGTGATGACCAACCTGGAGTTGGACGCGCTTCTATTCCCGGGGTCGAGCGGCGCCGGCATCGCGGCCCGGCCTGGCTACCCGACCGTGATCGTACCATTTGGTTTCCTCGAATCCGCCGGCGGCACACCGATGCCGGAAGGGTTCGACGCGAAGCCACGGCCCTTTGGCGTTAGCTTCACCGGGATGGCGTGCAGCGAGCCTCGGCTACTCGAGCTGGCTTATGCGTTCGAGCAGGCGACGCAGCGACGGGTCGCGCCTCCCGGAATGCCGTAGCGGTCCTGGCGGTATTGTCAAGCTGAGCTCCTGCGGGTCCGCTCCTTCGAAGCTTGGAGTGCGGCTACGGGCATCTGACAATCGCGCACCAGCGATCGCCAACGACTACCTTAACTCACGTCCCATCGCGTTAAGATGACAGTACCCTTACTGTGGGTGAACGCCTCATGCCAGCTACCTCTGTTCCACGCCCGGCGGGAAAGACCCAGACCTTCCTCGCCATCTTTCTCCTGGCGGGGTGCTCCCCCTCCCCCTCGCCCTTCGCGAGCGAGGATCTTCGCAGCTTCTATCCAGGGGTGCCGAGGATCGTGGCGGTGGGTGATCTCCACGGGGACCTGGAGGCGGCTCGGCGGGCTCTGAGCCTTGCCGGGGCCATGGACGCGGCCGGGCACTGGTCCGGGGGCCGACTGGTCCTGGTCCAGACCGGGGACATCCTCGACCGGGGGGATCAGGAGCCCGAAATGCTGGACCTCTTCGATTCCCTAGCCGCCGAGGCCCGGGCCCGCGGGGGGGCCGTCCTCCTCCTGAACGGCAACCATGAGCTCATGAACACGTACCAGGACTTCCGGTACGTCACCGATGACGGGTTCGCGGACTACGCCGGCACACCTCCGCCTGCATTCCCGGATTCCGCGTTCCTAGCGCTGGACGCCGCGCATCAGGGACGGGCCGCGGCCTTCCTCCCAGGGGGACCGATGGCCCGGCGCCTCGCCCGGCGGAACACGGCGGTGGCGGTGGGAAACACTCTTTTCGTCCACGGCGGGATCCTCCCGGCCAACGTGGATCTGAAACTGGATTCCCTGAACGCACGGATCCGGGCATGGCTCCTGGGAGACGCCCCCCAACCCGAATGGATCCGGGGCGACGAGAGTCCAGTCTGGAACCGCGTGTACTCCAATGCGCCGGGGCAGGGCGCCTGCGATACCCTTTCGAACGTCCTCGAACGACTGGGCATGGCCCGGATGGTGGTGGGGCACACCGTCCAGCGGACGGGCATCACCGCTTTCTGCGGAGGGAGGGTTTGGGCCATCGACGTGGGGATGGCCCGGCACTACGGTGGCCGGCCCGAGGTTTTGGAGATCCGGGAAGACGTCGTTCGAAGCCTGAGGTGAGGAGCCCCTCAGGGTACTACCTCAGAGATGCATTGGCCGGTGGCGTGACAGGTTGGACATGAAGCAGTAAGCAGGCGGGGCCGAACTCGCGGCTGGCCAAACGGAGAAAGTGACGGCCACTCCACACGCAAAGCTAGAGACAGAACGCCATCCCCCATGCATTGTCCTCTGGGGGGAGCTTACATCTGTTGGGGGAACAGCAGCCAGGGCCAGTACTATGGCATACCGCATCCTTCGTCAAGCAACGGGCTGTCGGGGCTGTTGGCTCCATGCACCCTGTGGTCGTAGGCGCAGCAAACATCACGCTGAGTATGAGAGCCAAGAGTACTATTCGCGTCCGTTTCACGGAGTCTTCCAAGCACGGTACAACGTCAAGTTGGCCTGGAGGTGTCAGAGGACCGTCAACACTTGTAGCTCAGATGTGTAGCCAATTCACCTGCAGCCTTGTGGGATTGCCAAGCAAATTGGGCCGAACTTGCGCCCGGCCCCAATACATAAAGCCCCGAGCGCCCCGAGACGCCCGGGGGACCTGCGCTGACCCGAAAGACATTCCTTCCTGGTGTTAGACGGCTCCAGGCATCAAACGCAAAAGTGACAACGCTACCAATGCGAACGCGGTCGTCAACTGGGGGGAGTGGATGCGACCGGGCGCCGCTTCGAACGAGGGATTTCTCGCGCCCGGGGAATCTCTCCGGGACGTCATCCACCGCGATGAGCAGACTCTCCAAAGAGTGAAGGTAGAGCCGGAGCGCATCGCTGACCACATGGAGGAAATCATCGGCAAGGCCTGCCGTATCGAACTGGCCGATCTTAGGAATGGTGGCTACGGCAACCATAGAGAGAAAGTGCGACAGTGGCACTGCTCTACGTGTGGGTGGCAATCGCGTATTGGCGATGAGAGCGATTGGGACGGACGGAATTGCCCGCGCTGTGGGGACAAGCTTCGTAGGCGGTTCACGCGGGCACCGTGGATTGTAGTTGACGGCAGATGGAGAGTCACAGGATTCGACGTGGTAAAGATGGGTCACCAGGAGTGTCCGTTTGAGGATGTACGAGGCGTTGCCTGCGATTAGTACAAACTGCCAAGTGATTGGACCCATGGATCTCAGGACCTGGCGATCACCAACATTGTCAGTGGAGCCGCCCTTGGTGTTCCCAAACTGTCAATTCACCTGATCCGTGACCATCACTTCTTTGAGGGTAGTGTCCCGTATCGTGTCGATCCTGAACTGGCAGTTGCGGTTCTGGAAATACGAGAGCCGCTGCGGGGCTAGATGTGTGGTTGGGGTTAGTCGCCGTCCAACACATTGGTAGATGGTGGAACAGGAGGCGAGATCATGACCGATATGTCGGAGTTCCGCCACCTAGCGGGATTGACCACAACTCTCAAGGTCTTTCTCGGGTTTTACGTTGCGATAGCAGCAATCGGCCTCTGGTCCGGCTGGTTGGAAATCGATCTTTTGCGGCGGATCGCAGATGGTGCAGTTGTCTCTGAGAGCGAAGCTGCGGCAAATGACTCGCGGCAAGCACTCATCGGCGGGCTTTACCTCCTCGTCTGGTTGGTCATAGCGGTTGTCTTCTTGCGGTGGACGTATCTATCGAACAGGAATGTCAGAGCCCTGGGTGCTGATGGTCTAGAGTTCACTCCCGGCTGGGCTGTCGGATGGTACTTAATTCCGATTGCGAATCTGTGGAAGCCCCACCAGGCTCTGAAGGAGATCTTCAGGGCCTCGCATCCCGACTTCCCCCTCTGAGCTTAGCAAATCCAGCGGTACGGCCTGCCAAGTATTTGCAGCACTCGGCGGGAAAGCACCACGCCCGGCGCGGGGCCGTTCCGCCGTGATGGCCCTCATTGCTTGACTGCCCAGCGTCGCTGCATCCTATTACGGGCGCATCGCTCGACAACACAACTGGCGGATCTATCATGGAGACCGTTCTCTTAATCGTGGTCGCTGCCGGTGGACTCGTTGGTGTTGGGGTCCTCGGCGTCTTTGGTTTGACCCTGGTGGACCGACTCAAATCGGCGCCGACCGATTCCAGAATGCTCCACCAGAAGCTCGCTGATCTTGAGCGGCGGCTGATGGAGACAGAAGAGCACCTGGCGCAGTTGTCTCGGTCCAACGAGCAGATTCTCGAACTTGACGAGAGACTCGAATTCGCAGAGCGCCTTCTTCAGCAGATACGGAACAGGGATAGGCTCCCGCCTACTAACTCCTAGTACGAACCGCTCCAGCATCGCTCAGACTGCCGTCCGATCGTCGGCTTCGTGGGTGCCACGGGTATCGGCCTGGTCATCGGAAGGACGATCCCGTGAAGAGCCCATTTCCCATCGTTGTTTGCTGGCCCACGAGGCCCGTTTGCCGGTTCACAAGCGTCGCTTGCAGCGGTGCACCCGACGTTCGCAACCATACCTCCGCCGAGTGCAACCTTCCAGCGGGTGTGTGCAACGGTACAAACCGCACGGACGGCCTTGTATGTGTCGTTTGCAGCGTTACACAGGCGTTGGGCCGATTTTCATATGGGTGTTGCGGGCCTGCAAACATCGTTGGTGGCTCGGTATGGCCACGCTTTTCCCGGCATTTCCTGAGTCGCCGGCCATATGTCGTGGTCTTGCTGGCGCGTCCTCCGGTGGAAGACGTGCGATACCGCGGAGTGTGGCCGGCGGTTCACGTTGGTTCCCCCATTCACATCTCACAAGGAGGTACCCTATGCCTCGGTTCCCCCGAACCGAGCCAGAGATCGATGTCCGCTCTGTGGTCTATGTGTGAATCAGCAGCGGCCTGTTCCGGCGACATGTATGCGGGCGTGCCGAGTGCAACACCCTCCGTAGTCAACTGCTGACGGCCTGTGGCTTCACTCGCAACCTTGGCAACGCCAAAGTCAGTCACCAATGCGTGACGTTCTGACAAGAGCACGTTGTCTGGCTTGATGTCCCTATGCACGACTCCGTGCTGGTGGGCGTGATCGAGCGCGTCAACGACGTCTTTCAGGATCCGGACAGCCGCACCGACAGGCAGTTCACCCTCCTTCGCCAGCTTGTCCCGCAAAGACTCGCCTTCGATGTACGGCATCACGTAGTACAGAAAGCCGTCAGCTTCACCGGAGTCTTAGAGAGGCAGGATGTGAGGGTGATGCAGATTGGCCGCGATCTTGATCTCTTGGTGGAACCGCTCGGGACCCAACGCGGCTGCCAGTTCTGGACGAAGGACCTTGACCGCGACCTTGCGTTCGTGCTTGCGGTCATGTGCGAGGTAGACCGTCGCCATCCCACCGCTACCGAGCTCTCGCTCGATCCGGTGGCGGTCAGCCAGCGCAGCTTTGAGGCGGTCCAGAATGTCGGCCACAGGGACGGCTCCCGATTGGCGACCAAGCTAAGGTATGGGTTGTTGGCAGGGAGGGCCAGATTGGGCGGCATTGCGTTGTGGTGACGCGTACAAAGCCGCATTGAGTGGGACGCCGGCGAGTTAAATAACCATCAGGCGTCCGAGGTGAGATTCGCGCCAGTCACCCCACGCCTCCAGTTGAGGATCCCAACGAACTGAGCCTCCGGCCACCCCGGGGCGATTCGCTATCTGTGCCTACTTCGGACGTAGGAATGCAGTCGTAACGACCGTAACTCCCGTGAGGAAATCAACTGCAGCACAGACGAACAGTAGTATCGACGCGGATTGCATCGAGGGACCATGTCCTTGGTAGGCAGAAGCTGCGTCGGCAAGGGCGAGTCCCAAAAACAAGACGACAAGTCCTACGATAACAAGAACGGATGTCGAGATCCAACTTCGACTCTTTGACCTGACGGCAATGAAGGCGAGAGTCAAGGCCGAGAGAAGATTCAGGCTGATATTGAGCCAAAAGGCCAGCACGGCTCTCTCTGGAGTGGCGCCACGAGAAACCTCAGCTTTGACCGGCTCAATGACGCCCAGTGCCAGCACCAAGGCTACGACAACGGCAATAACCGCGCAGACCAAGAGCATTCGTCGGAAGAGCAAAGGGTCGAGCTTCATGAGTCCTCCAAACAGGCCACCCGTAGTAGAGGAAGCCGTCGTCATCGCTCTCGCTCGATCCGGTAGCGATCAGCCAGCGCTGCTTTGAGGCGGTCCAGAATGTCGGCCATACGGCGACTCCCCTGGGTTCTGCTCTAAGCTACGATTCGTGGTAGGAATCGGCCAGATAGCCGTCTGCGGGGATTGCGGGGCTTTTTTCGGCTATCTGTTACAGAGAGAACAACACTCTCGATTTACAGGAAAACGAATCCGCCTGTTTGTCAGAGTCGTCTGAGAACAACGGCTCCGGTGTACCCGTGCCATCCGCGCGCACGCGATAGAGGTCAAGTTTACCGCCACCGCGAAACGAGCTGAACATCACGCTTTGTCCGTCGGGCGCCCAGATCGGCCAAAAGTCGCCAGCACCGGCATCGGTTAGTGGTTGTACGCTCTGTCGGGCTCCGTCGTACATCCAAAGTCGTGAAGCCGCCTGCCCGCCCGACAGGCCCGAGGGATCAGGTCCCCAGTACACTATCCGGTCTCCCTCCGGGGACAACTGAGGCCCCCACGCCGTCCAGTTACCCACCTCGAAAGGGATTCTCTCCATCAAACCCGACCAATCCACCATGTATATCGAAGTCCGAACATCCGGCACCGGCCCGGGCGCATATACGAGTGTACCGGACTCGGAGATCTCGTACAGCATCGTGAAGGTCATGCTGAAGAGAGAATCGAGCACAGGTGCAGGCGAGCCCACGATCGTCGACCGCTCGACATCGTACGGAACCGCCCAGAGCTGGCCCTTACGCCCCTGCTTCTTCTTTTGCCGTCAACTGGACTTGTAGGACAATCCGAACCGCACCCTGTCGTGCCGGGATCGCGGGTCCGCGTCACCGGAATCTGTGCCGAGGAGGAGTACGCGCCGAGACGAGTCCGAAAAGTCTGTCCCAAGAACAGGGGTACGGTCCTCGCGATTGGGGCTGACGCTCTAGTGCTGCAGTCAGAGGAGACCGGAGATAGCGTCGTTATGCTACTCGGTTCTGTATCACGCCTTGATTTGCATTCAGGCCGTAGGTCAGCGGAGCTGAAGGGGCTTTTCATAGGAACTGGGATTGGAGCGGTGGTCGGCATGGTTGGTGGCATGCTCTGCGATGATCGGTCACTCGTCATGAGCCAATGCAATCCACTTGAGACTAACGCCAGAGGCGCGGTTGTGGGCGCTGCGTTCGGCAGCCTCATCGGATTGTTCGCTACCGCCGACCGTTGGGAGCGGATTCCCCTCGACCAACTACGGGTGCAACCTCTGGTGACAACCGGCGGACGATTAGGACTCATGGGGTCGATTCGGTTGTGGTAGCCAGACTCAGATGTCTCGCGGCGCTCGGGGCTTTGTCTTGCGGACCAGTGTACCTGGCTGCAAGCTATTGTGTCGCCCTCCAGCCACTGAATGGACAGTAAACGCCGGTGGCCTTCGTGGCCCCGCCGCCTGAGTAGACGCCATAGCTGGACGCCGTTGCAGACGCCGCAACAAGACGCCGCAGTAGACGCCACAGTAAGACGCCCGCCCGACGACGAGACCACGTTGTTAGCCGACTGGAACCATCATATCAGGCAAGACAATAGGGGCAGGCCAATGAAGCTCAGCGCGCTCATGGTCGTTAACGCGATCGTCGCCATTGTGTTTGGGCTAGCGTTCCCTCTCGCTCCGGGCCAGGTCACCTCACTCTGCTGGCCCGCGTCGGCCTATCCCACCAATCACCTAAGTGACTAGCAGCTCGATCTACGAGCACGCGATTCTGACTCACGCGGCTCTGCGTGCGATCCCCAAGTGAAGGGAGAAGACGGATGACTGCCAGATACACGATTCCCCTCATTGTCGTTGGCTCACTGTTCGTGGTATGGGGCCTCTTCGGATTGGTCGACATACGTAACACACCCTACCACGGGTTCATCAACAGTTCGGACTACACGATAGTCGAAGTCGAGGAGGGGAGTCCTGCCGCCGCTGCGGGGCTGAAAGTCGGCGACCGCATCATCACGTTCAGCGGCATCCCAGTCGAAGACTCGCGGGCGTTCACGCGGATGTCCCGGCCCGAGATCGGTGAGACGCGCGTGCTCGTGGTGGAGGAGGGTGTCGAGACTACGTTGCCAGCTGGTGAAGCAGAGTCCGTATCTCGTGAGGTGGAGCTCACGTTCGGGACCCTGCCTGTAAGAGTCGTAGCGTTGACCTGGGCCGCGTTCATCATCGGACTTTGTTTCATCGGCTTCGGGCTACTCGCCTATATCAAGACGCCAAGTCGGCCCGCCATGTTGCTTGCACTGACTGGGCTCTGCATAGGAATCGGGCTGGTCGGCGGTCCGTACATCGGCTCGTATGCGTTGCGCGCGATCGTCGAAACCATCACCCTCTTGTTGCTGCTGTTCGGCTTCGCCACCCTCCTCCATTGCCTCATGGAGTTCCCGAAGCCCAAAGCGGTTCTCAGGAGACGGCACGCGACAAAAGTACTCTATGCCCCGGCAGTATTGACCGCACTGTTCTCCCTCTGGCTCACCGTAATCGTGCCACGGGGCACCAGTACACTCAACACCGTAGTGAACACGATCTACGGTATCTTCGTCGTCCTCTACTTCGGCCTGGCGCTCGTGGCGCTGATTCACAGCTTCGTGAAAGCCACTCGGGACGAGCGATCTAGCTACGGTCTGAACCTGCTGCTCGCCGGCGTGATCATCGGCCTGCTGCCAACGATCATAGAAGCACTCGTCACGGTCGTCGCTCCGAGAGTCATCATGCCAGGCTCCGACTTCCTCTTCATGACCGCGGTGCTGATACCGATCACTATGGCGTTGGCCATCATGAAAGTGGAAGCTGCTCCTGCTGCGGAGCCCGCACCGGTGATGTAGCGGCGAGCTGCATGGATGCTGTGCGAGTCCGCCTATGAGGCGGGGCGGTCTCTCCGTTTTCGTCGTCGGGCGGGCGTCGTGCTGCGGCGAAGCTCCTTGGAAGTCTCCTCCATGAACTTGGTGGCGGGAGTAATGTTACCGGATACGAGCGGCTGAATGGTGTGACAATTGCGGTATTGGCACTTATCACATTCGTATTCCTGGTACTCGTGGTGGTGCAGAGTGTCTTCGCATTATACGCGGCTCAGACATGCCCCTCGCGCTGTCGGCGTCTAGGAGCTGTCACAGACGAAGCGACCGCTCGCACCAAACCAGCCTCGACCGCCGATCTTTGCGGGCCTGCTTTAATGGATAGGGACTTGCCGCGTGCGAGCGTCGAGAGTCAGAGGATCGTTCGAAGGGGGCGATCCCCCATGGGGTGCCTCAGATACAGCCGTAGTCGCGGTCAGGAATTCGCGGCGCAGAATCGAGAATTGGCTGCGAGGGTTGCCAGCCGTTCGGCCTCATTGACTCATTGCCTCTCATTAGGCCGGGCAAGCTCCGTTCTCGCTCGATCAATATCAGACATCAGGGCTGGGTCTAAATCAGTGCGGTGGCTCAGAAGGGAGAGGTAGCGAAGGTAGGCCCGGACCGCGCCTTCGACATCTCCCACAGCAGTGGCTGCCGTAGCCTCGGAGAGGTAGCTTGTGATGAGAGCTTCGGAAGTTTCTACGAATTGAGAGTGAGTCGAAGGCTGCGGGTATTCTGGGCTCAGATCCAGAAAGACAGCAACGAACTCGCGGTCCCGCACACTCAGGCTGTCCCGTAGCTGCCATGCTCGTCGAGCACCACGCTCGGCCAGGGTGCTGTTGCCCATCAGGGCACCTGCCTGGAGAAGGCCCACAGCTGCAGGAGCGAAGGTAGGGAATGAGTCAAGTACCTGTTCGCACAGGTCACTTGCTTCTCCGTAGTCCCCATTCAGCAACATCCCTTCGACCAACTCCAAGTATGCCCGCGCCCACCTCGGCGAGAACGGCAGCACTGCGATAGCCGTGCGCTGGTGAGTCGGAGTGGACAGACGCTCTCGCACCTAAAAGCCAATGATGACCGCAATCACTGCGGCCAGGCCGCCTACTGCGGCCAGGAGCCGCACCGGCGGCTTGGACCTAGCTGCGACAGTCGAAACCGAGATCGTCACTTGCTCGGTGGTCAGTTCCGCTCCCAACTCTTCTGCTGTCCGATGCCGATCCGCCGGAGCTTTCGCCAGAGACTTGATGATTGTATCCACCACGGTCTCGGGTACAGAAGGCCGCAGTCCCGTCACCTCTGGTGGCGCTGACGCAATGTGCTGATGGACGATGCTCTCGACCGTCGGACCAGTAAAGGGTGGTTCACCCGCCAACATCTCGTACAGCACGCATCCAAGCGCGTAGATGTCGCTCCTACCGTCCAACTCCCGTTCACCGCTCGCTTGTTCGGGACTCAGGTAAGCTGGCGTGCCGATGGCGATCCCTGTCTCCGTGAGCCTCGCTTCTCCCGCTTCCTCTATAGCGCGGGCGACGCCAAAGTCGGCCACAACTGCGTGTTTGGCTTCGAGCAGAATGTTCTCGGGTTTGATGTCTCGATGTATGACATTACGGTCGTGCGCGAAACCGAGCGCGTCGGCCACCTCGCCAGCGATCTTGAGAGCATCCTCGATAGCAAGCTGCTTCTCACGCTTCAGACGATCCCGGAGCGACTCACCCTCCACATAGGGCATCACGTAGAACAGGAACCCGTCGGCTTCTCCTGAGTCCAACAGCGGCAGGATGTGAGGATGGTTGAGGTTGGCGGTGATCTTGATCTCGCGCAGGAAGCGGCCAGCACCAAGTGATGCAGCAAGCTCAGGACGGAGGACCTTGACGGCAACCTGCCGTTCGTGCTTTGAGTCCTGAGCGAGGTAGACGGTGGCCATCCCGCCGCTGCCCAACTCACCTTCTATCTGGTAGCGGTCAGCCAGTGCAGCTTTGAGGCGGTCCAGAATGTCGGCCATTCGACGACTCCTCTGGGTCCGGTATAAGGTATGCCTTGCGGCTGGAGACGGCCAGACTGGCGGAGGCAAGGAGTGAATGGCGTGGGCTATTGGAGTCTTCGGCGACCATGGGAAGATTAGGAGGATAGTTACGGCACTCATGTAAGGGGAGGGGGGAGCGGTGGTCACGGTGGCAAGGGAGCGGTAGACTCCCGACGTACACGACACACCGACCAGCTATCCAAAGTCGAACGCACGAAACGGAGCGAGCGATCGTGAGACAGAACTACGAATACAAATTCGTCCGGTTGGGCGAAGGGATCGTGGCTGCCCGGAAGGCGGCCAAGCAGACTTACCAGGACGTAATCCACCAACACGCGCGAGACGGTTGGCGCTTGGTGCAGGTGTTTGCTCCAGGGATAGGCGGCTATGGCGCCGCGAAGTATTACGAGATCATCCTCGAGAGAGAACGCTAAGCTCGGACGCACACCTCGGTGAGTTGATCTGGAGTCAAGGCGTAGAGCTTCTCGGATTGGTTCATCATCGTGGCCTCACTGGTTAAGAGTCGGGCTACTATAGCACACGACCCTCAACACAGACTCAACGTTGGCTCACCTGTGTCAGAGTGAAATAGAAAAGTCCGGGGGTAGCGTGAAATAGAAATGTCCTCCCCCCGGGGCTTAGGTTGAAGAGTGGGCGGGCTGTTGAGCAGCCTGCGCGGCGATGTATCTGGCGAGGGCACGCGGATTGGCGATGAGTTTGTTGTGCTTTCGCCAGGGGTGATCGGGTCCGGGCTTTGGCGGTTTCGGCTGAGGCTTCGGG
>JBDHKN010000038.1:0-42797 GCA_039586365.1 Gemmatimonadota bacterium
GCCGCAACGTTCTGCGGCCTGAGGGCGTCCAACGAAATGAGGGGGAGGACGGACGGAACCGCCCAGTTTCTCCTGTTGCTGGCCCAATGGTTCCCAACCGTTTTCCCCCTTGTTCAGGCCGGACAACGAAGGTAGGCTATCGGACAGTAAAACGTCGACCTAGAAGGAGTGGTGCGCCGTGCCGATGGTCACTCTGACGGCCCCACCGAAGAGCATGGGATCGCTTCTCCTGCTCATGGAGCACATTCTCGCGATCCCGATCAGCGATCCGGCTCCGCCGCACCATGGATCGCGGCGATCCAGCTAACGTCACCGCAGGAACCGGGGGTCCGCCCGCTCCTCTTGTCACTCTCCGCCGGTGACCACACTATGTGCGGGTCTCGAAGCATCTGGCCATAAGCGCTGCAATGGGAGGAATCCATGAGTGAGCCAGTTGGATCGAAGCGAGTCGTGCTGGCGTACAGTGGCGGCCTGGATACGTCGGTGATTCTCAGATGGCTCATCGAGCAGGGGTACCAGGTGATCTGTTTCGTGGGCGACGTGGGGCAGCGGGACGATTTCGCAGCAGTCAGGTCGATTGCGCTCGAGGTGGGGGCGAGCCGGGTCTACGTGGAGGACCTCAAGCGTAGGTTCGTCACGGACTATGTGTTCCCTGCCATCCAGGCCAACGCGATCTACGAGGGCCGCTACCTACTGGGGACCTCTTTGGCGCGGCCGCTGCTCGCCCAGGCCCAAATCGAAATCGCCCTCAAGGAGGGAGCCCGCTGGGTCGCCCACGGGGCGACAGGGAAGGGCAATGATCAGGTTCGCTTCGAGCTCTCCTACTACGCCCTCGACCCGGAGATTCAGGTCATCTCACCGTGGAAAGACCCGGCGTTCCTGACCAAGTTCAAGGGGCGCGGCGACCTACTGGCCTATGCTCACGAGCAGGGGATTCCCGTCAAGGCGAGCTCAGAGCGGCCCTTCTCGGAAGACGCCAACCTGATGCACATTTCGCACGAGGCGGGCATCCTGGAAGATCCGAGCTTCTCCTGCCCCGAAGACGTCTACAGCTACACTGTGTCACCCAAGGATGCCCCCGACCAAGAGACGATCTTGGAGATCCATTTCCGAGACGGCATCCCCTCCAGAGCGCGTAACATCACCGACCCCGCCAACGTGGTGGAAAAGAGCGATCCCCTCGAGCTGTTCACATACCTGTGCGAGTTGGGTACCGCCAACGCAATCGGTCGCGTCGACATGGTGGAGAACAGGTTCGTGGGGATCAAGTCGCGGGGTGTCTACGAGACCCCGGGTGGAACCATCCTGCGGGCAGCCCATATGGACCTGGAGGCTATCGCGATGGACCGCGAGGTGATGCGGCTCCGGGACATGCTGAGTCCAAAGGTGGCGGAGCTGATGTACAACGGCTTCTGGTTCAGTCCCGAAATGGATTTCTTGATGGCGGCTGTGGCGAAGAGTCAGGAGTTCATCGACGGAGCGGTGACGTTGTCTCTGTATAAGGGCAACGTGACGATCCTGTCCCGCACCAGCCCCACCTCGCTGTACAACCAGGAGTTGTCCAGCATGGACATCGAAGGCGGCTTCGACCAGCAGGACTCATTCGGATTTATCAGGGTCAACGCGATCCGCCTCAAGGCCCACGCCGCGATCGTGAACCAGCGCATGCGTGCTGAGACGCTGCACGAGCGTTAGGCCTAGTCCTTTGTGCAGAGGAGCTAATGGCGTAGAGTGAGTTGCGCGTTATTCAAGGACGTTCGGCCGAGCGCGCCCTAGTTGGGGCGCGGCCCGTGAGCCCCCAACCCCAGGCGGTAGCCTGTGGTCCCACGCGGCAGCCTGGGGCAGCGCAAACCAGGCAAACTGCGCGGCCTCATCTCGTAGTGCATCCCGGCCAACTGCCCTACTCGTACCGCAACGCCCGCATCGGATCGACCCTCGATGCTCTGAGGGCGGGCAAGTAGCCGGCAGCCAGGGACACACCGGTGAGCAGGACACCGACGGTAGCGACGACCAGTGGGTCGTTGCCCTCGAGCCCGAACAGAATCGACTTGGCCGCGCGGCCGAGCAGCAATCCCGCTACGATACCGAGTGCACCGCCGATGATGGTCATCTTGCCCACTTGCCACAGCACCATTCTGCGCACGCGTTGGCTGTCGGCGCCGAGCGCCATGCGGAGTCCGATCTCCCGGGTCCGCTGCGCCACGGTGTAGGCGAGCACGCCATAGAGTCCGATCGCTGCCAGTACCGTTGCCAGCACCGCGAATGCCGCAGATAACGTGCTGATGAGTCGGTCGAGCACGATGTTCTCACTCACCTGCTGTTCGAGCGTCTTCAGCTCCTCCACCGGTAGATTCCCGTCGAGCCGTTTGACCACTTCGGGGATTGCCCGGATTACCGAGCTGGGCTGGACTGATGTCCGCAGGTAGAACGTGATGTTGCCGATGTTCTCGCGTTGGCGGTAGGGTGTGAAGAACAGCGGTTGTGTCTCCTGTTTCACGTCGCTGTACTTGGTTTCCCCGATCAGGCCCACGATCTGCATGTCGAGGTCGGTGGTCCGACTGGTAGTGGACATCCACTTGCCAACGGCGTCGCGGACGTTGAGGCCGAACTTGCGCGTGAAGGCTTCGTTCACGACGGCGACCTTCGGTGCGCCTAGGGCGTCGGATGGCGAGAATTCGCGGCCGGCTAGCAGCGGGATGCCGAGCGTGTTGAAATAGCCTGCACCGAGCACGTTGAAGCGCGCGTTGGAATCGATGTCGGGGCCCGACTCGAATCCCTCCACCGACACGTCCGTACCCCAGTTGCTCCCGCTCAGGATCGGGATCATCGCTGCGGAAACGCCGGTCACGCCGGGGATCGCTGCGAGTTCCTCTTCCATCCGCCCGAAGAGATTCCTCGTGTCCTCGGTCTCGTAGCCGTTCAACACCGGAGACACGCCGAATGTGACGACGTTCTCTGTATTGATGCCGAGGTCGATGCGGCTCACGTTGCTGAGGCTCTTGATGAAGAAACCCGCGGCGACGAGCAGAGCCATCGAGAGAGCGATTTGGGCGGTGACGAGTGAGCTGCGAAACCGAGCGGCCGCGCGTGCCCCCGAGGGCTGACCCGAGCCGGCCCGGACCAGGGTCATGAGATCGGGACGGGTGCTGTGCAGCGCCGGATACATGCCGAACAGGAAGCCGGTCGCGATGGCTACCGCCCCAGCAAACAGCACCACCGATGGACGCAGGTCGAGCGCCAGCATCTCTGAGGCTTCAGCGGGGAGGATCGACGCGATGATCTGGAGCGTCCAGCGGGCGACCAGGAGACTCGTGACACCCCCGAGCACGGCAAGCACGAGTGAATCTATGAGGAGCTGTGACACGAGCCGGTGCCTGCTGGCGCCGAGCGATCCCCGAATCGCCATCTCCTGACTGCGGTTGGCACCTTGTGCTAACAGCAGGTTGGCAATGTTGGCGCACGCTATGAGGAGAACGACTGCGGTGATTGCGAACAGCAGTATGAGAGGTGTGCTGACTTCGCTGTGCAGCGAACTCTGGCCGCGCCTCCCAGCTTCCAGGGTTATCTCCTTGGCGCGGAACCGCTCCATCGTCGGTTCGCTCATTCCACTCTGGAGCGGAGCCTCGACGTCATTGACGATGCCCCGATAGACCGTGTTGATCGCTGCCCCGGCCTGCTCGATGGACATGCCCGGCTGCAAGCGGCCGAACAGGTACACCCAATAGTTGCGCCGGTTCTCGAAGCCGTCGAAACCACGGTGCATCTGACCCCGCATCGAGATGGGTACGTACACGTCGGGCCGGCCCCCCAATGTCGTGCCCTCGAAGCCGCGAGCGGCGACACCGACGATGGTCATGGTGTGACCGTTTACGATGAGCGTCTGATTCAACACTGCTGGATCGGCGCCGAGTCGGTTTGCCCAGTAGTGGTAGTTGAGCACCGCCACGAAGTGCTCACCGATTATCTGGTCGTCGGCGGGGCCAAGTAGTCGCCCCAGTGCCGGACGGACACCGAGCAGCGGGAAGTAAGAACCGGACACGAGCATGCCCTGACCGTTCACGGTCTGGGTGGCGTGGGCCAGGTTGGTGCCAAACAACCGGTGAGCCGCGATACCCGAGAAGCCGGTCTCTGCCTGCTCCAGGTCGCGGAACATCGGGTAGCTGAACACCTCATCACAGTCACCGGCCTGATTACATGACTGCGAGCCCGGTTTCGGTCCCGGAGCGCTCAGGTTGACCAGCCGCTCTGGTTCCTGGACCGGCAGGGCTCGGATCAGCATCTGGTCAAACAGCGAGTAGATCGCAGCATTGGCGCCAATGCCGAGGGCCAACGAGAGAACCGCTACCGCCGCGACGAACGGCGACTTGGCGAGCGTTCGGACTGCGAGTTTCAGGCTGATCATCCGTGTTGTCCTAGGAGTAACGGTGGCTTACGGGCTCTGCCGGGTTTACGGTCGTCGTGTGGCTGCCCTAGTTTTCGGGAGTTCGGGTCTATCAGGTTTAGACGTCACAAAGGTGATCGGGGTTTCAATTTGACTAGGCCGTGCGGTAGCCCGACCTTGATACGGGCAGGCCGCTCTGGCATCGCAGATCTCGCGGCGAATTCGATGAACAATATGTTGTACGTTTCGACATTGTCAGAGGATCAGATTGAGCCATATGCCAGGAGAACTTGCCGACCAGGTGCTGGCTACCTGGCGGCGCCACAACGAGATCCTGCTGTATCTACTCGACGCCATACCGTCGCAAGGTCTCAGCGCAGTGCCGACCGGATCGCGGGGCAGGGATGTCGCGCGGCAGTTTTCCCATCTCGCCAGAGCCAGGATCGGATGGGTGCACTATCACTTGACGGGCCGCAAACCGAAGCTGCCTCGTCTTGAAAAGGGCAAGCGACCCACCAAGGCTCAGCTCAAGAAACTGCTGCGCGAGTCGGGTGCTGGTGTGGACAAGTTCCTGCAGCAGGGATTGCGCGGGGAGGTGCGACCGAGGTTGTTCGGGAAACAGGTAGTCCGCTGGATGGGCTATCTGGCAGCTCACGAATCACATCACCGCGGTCAGATTCTGGTGGCTTTGAAGCAGGCAGGAATGCGCCTTCCCGACGAGGTCTCGGTCCAGGGTGTGTGGGGCAAATGGATCTACGGCCGGTGAGCCGCCGGCCCGGTGCGCCTCGGCTCATTCCCTCCTGAGCGCAACCATCGGATCAATCTGCGTCGCGCGGCGAGCCGGCAGGAAGCCAGCAGCTCGTGGTGCGGTACGGATTCAGGAAACTCGGGCTCCATCCATCGAGGCCAATGTACGCCAGGCAATGCACGTTCCATCGGATTGCTCGAGCGCTGTGGTTTCCGGCGGGAAGGTCTCTCTCCCAAGTAACTGAGGATCGCCGGTCGGTGGCGGGACCACGAGCGGTGGGCTCTGCTTGCGGAGGATTGGCGCAGGCAAACCGTTGCGGGACGATAAAGCGCACTGCCTTCTCCAGCGGAGAGGATCGCTGGAGGTCGCGCGATCGACTATCACAGGGCACATGACTCCGGAACGACAGGGCAACATGTCAGCAGCGACACTTCGAATCCTGATTGTAGTAGTGCTCCTAGCACACGGTGTTGGACACGTGCTCGGTATCCTACCCGCATTCGGCCGGAGGCTCAGCGGGACACACTCAGCGGAATCTTGGTTGTTGACCGGTGTCATGGGAGATACCCTGGCGAGTGGGGCTGGCATAGTGCTCTGGTCCGCCGGACTGGTATGGTTCGTGGCGGCGGCCATGGGGCTTGCAGGCTGGTTGCTGCCGTACCAGTGGTGGGAACGGTTCGCGGTCACGGGAGCACTGGTTTCCCTGCTCACGCTGTTCCTGTATTGGAACGGGTTGCCGTTTCTTGTCCCGAACAAGGTCGGTGCGATTGTGGTGAATGTCACCGTTCTCTCGAGCTTGCTGTGGCTGCGTTGGCCGGCAGGGGTGCTGAGCGGCTGAGGTACTTCGTTTGAGGGCGGCAATAAGGCGGCGCTATGCCGACTGGGTATCGGATTATCGGGCATACGCCAAGTTCCGCGGGTTCGTGACTCGCATCAACGATTGGCCTTATGTGCGCCGCAGCTTCCTGGAATGCTGGGCAGCGGCGGGGTTTCATCGCTTCTGGCAGATGTGGAATCCGGGTATCAGCTACTTCGTGTACGGCTGGTACCGTCGGCTGGGAGGAAACCGCTCCCGCACGACAGCCACAGTTGCGGCGTTCCTGCTGAGCGGTTTCGTGCACAACGTGGTTGCGCTGCCGATTGTCTGGCGCTGGAGCTGGACGTTGCCAATCACGTTCCTTTGTTTTGGGTTGCTGACGGTGGCCAGCAGGTACCTCAGTCCGTTGCTGCGGCAGGATCGGTGGCCCTGGCCGCTGAACGTGGCTGTCAACGTGGGCTTGGTCTTGCTGTGTTTCGATGTCGGTTTTCGTGTCGATCGACTGATTTGAACCTCGGGGTGGTCTTGGAGGCCCTTGAAACCCGCCATGAGATGGAACAGCCGTGGGCCCTCGGTGAAGGTAAGGAGGCGCGGCATCTGCTTCGGCCTTAATTGAGGTATCTCGATGTACGATAATCTTGACTCGGACGCGGTCTCGCAACCCGAACGGTCCGCACCCTGCGCACCGGGCTGCTGCGACCAGACCATGGACCGCCGAACATTTGTGCGGCTCGCCGGAGCGGGCGCAGTGGCGGTTTCAGGCATCAGTTCCCTGACCACCTGTGCTGGTCCGTTCGGCCGGCGCGACACATTCGATCATTTCATCCCCGTGGACAAGAAGCTGAGTGCGGAGTGGGTGAGCAGTCTGTTCGAGCAAGGCGAGCCGATCTGGTTCCAGGGTGCCGAACTGGCGGCCGTCGGCATGCCGGTGGGCGGCATTTGCACGGGACAGGTCTATCTGACCGGCGACGGCCGGCTCTGCTTCAGCGACATCTTCAATCAGTACGCCAACTCCGGCTATGGGAGCGTGAACTACCGGGAGGGACGTACGGCGGTCGAGATGGTGATCAACACGGGGGAGACGGTCCCTGCGCCGGCTATCGATCAGGGGTTCGCACTCAAGGTCGAAACGAGTGGTGGAACCATGGTGCGGAGACTCGATGCTGAGGGGTTTCCGGGGGCACGCTTCTGCGGGGAATACCCGATCGGCTTGGTGGAATTCATTGACCCGGACTTGCCGGTGGAAGTGAGGCTTGAGGCTTTCTCACCCTTCATTCCCCTGAACGCGGCCGACTCCGCACTTCCCGCGACGTTGCTCACTTATTCGCTCAGGAACAATTCAGCCGGTTGGATGAGGGTCACCCTGGCCGGCTGGCTGGAGAACGCGGTGGGCTACCACACGGCCCGGGAGGCAGGAGTCAACGCGCTGCGACACAACCGGGAGATTCGGGACCACGGCATGACCGCGGTGCAGGCGAGCGCACGACTCGAGGAGCAACTGCGCCCGGATTATCGCGGTCCAGTCGTATTCGCCGATTTCGAAGGGGCCGGGTACGGAGACTGGCAGGTGGAAGGCGATACATTCGGTGCGGCGCCGGCCGCAGGGACGCTGCCCGATCAGCAGATCGTGAGCGGGTTTCAGGGGAGAGGTTTGGTCAACACATTCCTCGAGGGTGACGCAACCACCGGTAGACTCACTTCCGCCGAATTCACCATTGAGCGACCCTGGATCGGTTTTCTGATCGGAGGGGGTGCTCACGCTGATGGTACCTGCATCAACCTCGTAGTCGACGGATCTGTAGTCCGTACCGCGACAGGTAACAACAGCGAGCGGCTCGAGCCACACAACTGGAATGTCGCGGAACTTAGCGGTCGCAGAGCACACATCGAGATCGTCGATGCCGTGAGCGGTGGCTGGGGCCATGTCAACGTCGATCAGATCGAGTTCCGTGACGATCCGATGCGGCGCGATCTCGGCGATCTCGCACTCAGGCCCGACCTCGGCACGATGGCCCTGGCTATCCTGGGTGACGCTAGGTGGCACGCGAGAACTGCACTTCCCGCGGGCGAGCTTCCCGGGGCTCTCTTCGCACCGGAAGGGTTGCAGGCGGTAGAAGCGCGTGGTGCGGCGGCGGGGGAACCGCTCCGCGGCGCGGTGGGCCGTACCTTCCATCTCGCCCCCGGGCAAACGGTGGAAACCACGTTTGCGGTCAGTTGGCACATGCCCAACCTGTACTTCCGTGATTCCCGCGTGGGAAACCACTACGGGGGTCGGTTCCGCGACGCGGCGAGTGTGCTCCGATACATCGCGAACAATCGGGATCGCCTCACGCAGGATACGCGGCTCTGGCGCGATACCTGGTACGACTCAACGCTTCCCCGGTGGCTCCTGTTCCGGATTCACTCCACAGTCTCGAATCTCGCCACTAACACCTGTCAGTGGTGGCAGAACGGACGGTTCTGGGCATACGAGGGATGCGGTTGTTGCCACGGTACCTGCGGGCACGTGTGGGACTACGCGCACGCCTTGGCGCGGCTGTTCCCGGAACTGGAACGCTCCGTGCGCGAGATGCAGGACTTCGCACCCGGAGTGGGTTTCATCCCCGCAACAGGGGAGATCAGGTTCCGCGGAGAGGGTTGGAGTATCTGGGCAGGTGACGCGCAAGGCGGCTACGTCCTCAAGGCCTGGCGCGAACACCTCTGCTCTGCAAATGATGGGTTCCTGCGTCGCAACTGGCCCCACATCAAGCAGGCGTTGGAATTCCTCATCCAACGGGATGGCGATGCCGATGGCCTCATCGAAGGCAAGCAGCACCAGACCTACGACGAGGACTACTACGGTGCCAACACCATGGTCGGTTCGCTCTATCTCGGCGCCCTGCGCGCAGGCGAGGAAATGGCCCAGGAGATGGGTGATTCCGAGTTTGCCCACATGTGTCGCAGGATCTTCGAGTTGGGCAGTCGCAACTCGGTGGAGCGTCTCTTCAACGGCGAGTACTTCATTCAGGACGTTGATCTCGAGCAGCACCCAGAATGGCAGTACGGGAGCGGCTGCCTAGCGGACCAGATGTTCGGTCAGGGTTGGGCACACCAGGTTGGGTTGGGATACCTCTATCCGCCTGATGTCGTGCACCAGACGTTGGATTCGATCTGGAAGTACTGCTGGGCCCCGGACGTCGCACTCCAGAACCAGCATCACGAGCCGGAACGGTGGTTTGCCTACCCGGGTGAGGCGGGCCTGTTCACCTGTACTTGGCCCAAGAGCCAGCACATGGGCCCGACGTCGACGCGTTACCGCAACGAGATCTGGACCGGTATCGAGTACCAGGTGGCCAACCACATGGCAAGCGAAGGAATGCTAACCGAGGCGCTTGCCATCTGCCGAGCGATCCACGACCGGTATCATCCCGCGAAGCGCAATCCCTTCAACGAGGTCGAATGCGGCGACCACTACGCCCGTGCCCTGGCCAGTTGGGGGGTGTTGATAGGGCTGGCGGGATTCCAGTACCATGGACCGGTAGGCCGCATCGGTTTCGCTCCGCGCATCACGCCCGGTAATTTCTCATGTGCATTCACCGGCGCGGAGGGTTGGGGTTCGATTTCCCAGCTGCAGGAGGAAAACCGGCAGACCAATACGATCTCCGTCGCCTGGGGCCGGCTCAGGGTCCGAGAAATCAACCTCGCACTGCCGCCGGGGCGGCATGCTCGGCGGGTCACCCTGAACGGGTACTCTGTGCAGCGCGAGTCCGTGCAGGAGGGCGAGGCAATCTCCATCCGTCTGCCGGAGGACCTCGTGGTTACAGCCGGGGAGACCCTACGCGTGGAGATAGAGACGTAGCCGCATGACCCCGCGCAGCCCGGGTTGAGTTGGTCGATCGCGCAGCAGCTCGACGGGTGACAAGCCTCTACCGCACACTGTCCGGTCTCGTCTCCTGTTCCCAAAGCTTCGAATCGCTGCCCACGCTCTTGCGCCATCCGTCCCGCCAGCGATGAATGTCGACGACGCCGATGAACGCATTGGGCAGCGAGAAGTACGAGTTGGGCAATGGACTGGACCGTTATCGGAACTTGCCGGGCCGGTGCAGCTCAAGGAGCCCCCAACTGGTTTGGCTGACTCCAGCGGCTGACAATGTCGGCGGACACCGTCGTCCCTCGGCCGTCTGCGGTCTAGAAGCGTGCGTCCACCATCACGAAGCTCCACGCGGCATTCTCGGTAAGCCGCCCTATGTTGCCCCACCCGTCGGCTGCGAGGACGTACGCGAATCCGCCCGAGAGTCCCAGGTTGGGGCTGTAGCCATAGGATGCAGTCAGGTCTATCTCCTCACCGAAGTGTCCCGTGCTCAGGCCTGCGTTCCGTGCCGCATGAAAGGAGTGGACCTCGGCACGGAACGTGACATCCGAGGCCGCCACGAAGGAGCCCTTTACGGCGATGTCTTGCAGTCCACGACCGGCCGTGTGCAGTGGGATGTTCGTGAAGTGGTCGGCCAGGCCGTAGAACTTGTGGTTGGTGGCAAAGAGCGTGTCGAAGACTTTGATCTTGTCATCCGTGGCATCGTCGTCGCCCGATAGGTAGTCGTACCAGAGTGTCACATCCGCCGTCCCTCGGGCAAGTGCGGTGCCGACACGGGCACCAAACATGAACGCACTCACGTCGACCGCTTCCCTCTCTCCCGTTTGGTAGGAGGCCTCCAGACGGAACTGGATCGAGTTCTTGGTTCCCCACCAGCGGGCACCGACGGTGACCTGGTCGGTATTCGCTATGTCGGAAACCCGATTGTAGAGCCCGTAGAAGTCGAGAGTGCCAGGACCGGCCTGGTGTAGTTGACCGTATGCAGCGAGGACGTACTGGTCGTTGTCGTGGGTTGCAGCAATGTCGTCGGCCAACACCGCTCCGAGCACATCGAGCCTGAACGTGCTTCCCTCCGCAATCAACTTCAGCGCGTCGAACGAACGCCCCTGTTGGCTCCAGTTCACGGCTCCAACCAGACGCTGGCCGCCGAAGCTCACCTCCTGGCGTCCGGCGCGAGCTGCCAGCTCCGTGGGACCATCGCTCCGAACGTCGACATAGGCCTGGTGCAGGTCGAGGTTGTCGGCACTGAAGTCGCCCAGAGTGTTCGCTTCCTCACCCCATATTCGTACGTCCTGAAATTGAATGAACACGCTCACATTGCGCTCGAGTCCGGCGGTGAGATGTCCCCTCGTCCGCATCGAGATCCAGGATTGGTGCTCACCGCCACTCACCAATATCGGGTTGCGGTATTCGAAGCGGGGTCGCACCTGCCCACCGAAGGTCAACTCCTGACCGGCAGCCGGCGAGTGAATCAGCAGCAGGCCAGCCAACGCGAGTGAAAGACGGCGAACGGTCCTCATGACACACTCCTGTTTCATGCCTAGATCCGCGCGACGCCGAGGAACACGGCGTGGAGCGAGACCACCATTACCAAGAATACCGTCCGGGCCACGCGCGGCGACAGCCCGAGCAACCTGTACTCGATGGATTTGCCGCGGCACGCAGATATGCAGTCGCCACATAAGGTGCAGCTCAAACCGGGTCGGCGTGCCTCGATGTGTTCGGGTCGCAGAGCTCCGTACCGGCACTTGATCGTGCAGGCCCCGCAATCCGTGCACGTATCCTGACTGATCCGCAAGCGAAATGGTGCGAGCTTGCCCAGTAGGTTTGCCACCAACCCGATAGGGCAATACATGGCGCAATGGACCATCGTCCCCATGCGGCGCGAGACGAGAACCATGATGCCCACGCCAATCAGGCCGACAGTGAGACCGGCGGCAGTCGCCGCTGTGCTCGCCACGCCCAGTAACCGCAGTCCCAAGGCTGCGGCCACGATCGCGCCCAGGATGCCGAGCCGGAACCAATTGCGCCAGCCTGGTAACTGTGTAGGGCGTTTGCGGTCGACAGCAGCGTTCAAATCCCACGAACCTATGTAGCAGAGGTAGCTGCACCACGCGGGTCCGACCAGGAGCACGGTGACAGTGAACAGGATGGGCATGAACAATCCCTCACCCCGGTACAGTGGCCCTGCCACGATCATGGCGGGAATGGGCAAATGCAACTTGCCGCTCATCAGGAACCGCTCGACGCCCGTCAAGCCGAGCGCGAGCTGCGCGAAGAACACCAAGGAGAACAGCGTCCACAGGCGGCGGCGCCACAGGGCCGTGTTGCGGGGATCGTACAGCATGCCGACCAGCCAAGCTGCGTAGGCGGCGAGCAGAATCAACTCGATCCAGCCGGCACCTGGCACATACCGCTCGGCCATCAGCATTGGACGAGCGACCAAAGTCTGTACCAGCGCGAGCAAAGCGAAGCTCAGAGCGAACGCCGCGACCCGCGGAGCTACGCCGGACGGTTCCTGTTTCCGCACACGGATTGGTGGCTTAGCTCTATGAGTGCTCCGCTCAGATGCGACCTGCTCCAGGAGTTGCTGCCCCATCATGTCCCCGCGCCTATGGATGTGAACGGTGGCGGAAGTAAGTGCGGAACTCGCCTGGTCCAACGGTCACGCAATGAGCTTCGCAACCCTGCTTCTGAATGAGATCGATGAGGGGTGTCGGGACGAAAGGCGTGATGAGTTCGTAGACTTCGCCAGGAGCCAGCTCAGCGACACCTTGCAGCACTCGGTCGAGCGGGTGACCGCCACTCTCAATGATCTGGCGTGCGTCCAAGGTGCGATCCGCGGCTCCGGCATCAGCCCAGTCAGGTCGGCCGCCCGTTGCGTCAGCGACGTCCGTCGCATCGAAACCGGCCGCATCCCTCAGCCTGGCGATCACCGTCCCGAGCGACAGTTTGTCGGCCCGAGCGAGCTGGGCGAGCGTCATGTTCCGAGCTGCCGCCTGCCTCAGCTGCGGTGTCTGCAGCGCTCCAAAGGACGGAGAGAGCTCCGCCAGCACGGTCTCCAGATCCGGATAGTTCGCGACCAGCACTCCGACCTTTGTGTCGGGCGTGATCTGTGTGGTGTCCTTTTCAGTGCACATCGTTCTGACTCCCCGTGACATACGAGAGCAGACGATGCTCACCCTCGAGCGCCCGTTTCTCAGTTAGGTCTTGACTCACCTCGAGACATCCCAGGTACCGACCGTCTGTGTCCCGTAGAGCGAAGTACTCGATGCTGATGAATCGTCCCCGTAACGTGATCCAGAACTGTGCGTGGTTCTGGCGGGCGGCACGAAAGTCGTCGAGGATCCGCTGCACTACGTCGACGCTCTTGGGTGGATGGCAATACTGGACCTTACGACCGAGTATCGCGCGACTGCGGGAAAAGATCCGCTCGCGTCCCTGGGTGAAGTAGCGAACGGTGTCGTCGTCATCGACGAATGTGAGGTCGAACGGGATCGTATTGAGTACGGTCTGCAGTTCCACCGGTGTGAAGCTCCCCGATGGTAAGTGGATTCTCTCTGCGCCGCCCTGCGAGTCCGCTAGTTCGGTTGGCAGCACCTCCGGCTGCCAGGTATCGGTAGGGTCGTACAGGCAGTAGCCGTACTCCCCGCTCTGCCGTCCTATCTCGAACCACTCGGCATCGCTCAGTGTGTCGAGGCACATGGGCAAGAGAATCTGCTCTTCCTTTTCGATCATCTCGGCAACTGCCGTCGTGGCCGGCCGTAGAACCAGCTGAATAAGGCCTCTGGCTTCGCGTGCGGTGACAGTTGGAGTGCTGTGGAGAGTCTCTTGTGCCGCTAGCAGCAGCGACCGGGTCTCGTCATGTTTGCCCCACATGACCTTTGGTGGACCGGTGATGTCGTGTCGCTCGAGGTAGGGGAACAGGAGGTGCTCCTTGCGCAGGTAGTGTTTCTCAACGTCCATCAAGTTGTTGAAGCGGACCTGCATGTCGCTCAGCTGCGTCGTCACGTCCGCCTCATCGGGGCGGGCGCGAACTTCGGCAAACAGTTTGTCGAGCGCCTCAGTTTCCCACGCGAGAGCGTTGTTCTCCTTGTGGAAAGTGTGGGCTGGATGGCCTGGTGGTGGTGTCTTCGCGCCGGCCTGGTCGATGGCACCGCGCAGAGCAGCGGTGTGCAGGTCGCACAGCTTCATCACCTCCTCCGCCGGCAATCCCTCGTCGATCAGTCGCTGCTCTACCTCCACTACTTCGTTGTACGGTACTTGGCCGAGCAAGCCCACTAGCTGTGTGCGCACCTGTTCGGGTGCCTCACCCCGGTGCAGCTGCATTATCATGTGCTTGAGGAGCTCCTTGCGGCGCTCCGCGTTTCCTATGAGTTCACTCATGGCGTTTGTCTCGAGTTGTTGAGTTCAACGTGCCTTCACGTCGGCCACAGTAGTGTTGCGGAAGAACTCGTCGATTCGTTCCGCTACCTGCCCCCACCGTTCGTGAGTGGCACAGGGATCGTGGTCGCTGCACTTGGCGCGCCCCATGAGGCACTTGCGTTCCTCGCCGAGTTTGTCGAACTGCGCAACAACTGAGAGGAGCGGCAGTTGGTCTGCCGCCGCTGCGAGTTGGAACCCACCCCGTTTGCCTCTGGCTGACTTGAGAATCCCGGCCCGCGCCAACTCGTGCAGGATCTTTCCCATGTAGTTGGCTGGAACGTCCACCGCCCGTGCCAACTCGACGGCACGGACTGGCGTTTCGGCCCCGCAACCAGCGAGGTACACGACTGCTCGGAGCGCGTACTCTGCAGTGCCGGATAGCATCGGATCAATCTCCCCAGGCTGCCCCTTGCACAAAGTGAGGCTGTCAATATATTGATGATAAACGCATGGTAATATGATGTTATGTCGGTCGCAAGTGAGACGAGGAGGGCGCGAGCGAGGAAGATCGTAACGCTGGCGGGCGGTGTGATGGTGAGGTGGCTTGGTTCCAGATGCCCAGGTGACATGGGTAACGACCGCGCCGGACGCTTTGGCGTCCTTGCATCAAACGGAACAGTGAGTAGGATATCCGCATTATGACCGGCACGCTCAGACCTGACGATCAGCAGGGTAGTGACCGTCGCAAGTTCCTTGGCAACGCCTCTCGCTTTGCGATGGTAGCTGGCTTGGCAGGCGGTTACGGGGGATTCACGGCGATTGCCCTGCGGTATCTCTACCCGTCGAGTACCGACGACCGCGTGTGGCAGTTCGTGACTGCGGTCGCTCAGGTCAAGGTCGGAGAAGCAATCAGCTACCGCGGGCCGTCGGGCGAGACAATCAACATCACCCGGCAGAACCGCAACGGTGATTCGGACGATTTCATTGCACTATCCAGCACCTGCCCCCACTTGGGCTGCCAGGTGCGTTGGGAGACACAGAACAATCGCTTCTTCTGCCCCTGTCACAATGGGGTGTTCGATCCCTCCGGTGTGGCGACGGGGGGACCTCCGGGAGAAGCAGGACAGTCGTTGTCTCGCTACCCGCTCAAGGTGGAAGGTGGGCTGCTCCATATAGCTGTGCCGCCACCTCGTTTCGCGGTGGCGGATGATCAGGGTGACAGCGTTACTGCTGAGGACGAGATCAGTGGCCCGGGCCACGATCCCTGTCTCCAGTGCGGACCACGGCGACATCGCGGAGACGCCGGGGTGCGGGAAGTCTGAGTTGGATCTCGTGCGGAACTGGGTGGGTGAACGCCTGCCGGTCTCGGGAAGGCAGTTCAAGGAACTCACCAACGAACCGGTCCCGTATCATCTCAAACGCTGGTGGTTCGCGCTCGGTGGCACGCCCGCCTACCTGTTCATAGTCCAGATCTTCACCGGTATCCTACTGGCGTTCTACTACGAGCCTTCACCGGCAACGGCCTATCAGTCGGTGGAGTTCATTACACGAGAAGTTGCCTTCGGCTGGTTCATTCGCAGCGTCCATAAGTGGGCGGCGACCCTCATGATCGCGGCAGTAATCCTGCACCAGATTCGGGTCTTCTTCACCGGCGCGTACCGCAGGCCCCGCGAGATCAACTGGTTTGTGGGCATGTGCCTCCTGCTCACCACGCTGCTCACCGGGTTCACGGGCTACAGCCTCGTGTTCGAGCAACTGAGCTTCTGGGGTGCAACAGTTGGTGCGAACATCGCGGACACGACGCCGCTGGTCGGTGGCTTCCTGAAGAACATGATGCTGGCCGGCCCCAGCTACAATCAGGCCACACTCTCCAGGTTCTTCATACTGCATGCGGCGGTGCTGCCAGTCACGATCGTCCTTTTGATAGCGGCACACATAACGATCATCCGGCTACAGGGTGTGACCGAGTTCCAGTTCAAGTCCGAAGAGGGTGGAGCGCCCAAGACATTCAACTTCTTCCCGGACCATTTGTATACCGAGCTGATCATCGGCCTGCTCTTGATGATTCTGCTGAGCGCATTGGCGACGATCTTCCCGGCCACGATGGGTCCGCAGGCCGACCCGCTCCAGACGCCAGAGGTTATCAAGCCGGAATGGTTCTTCTACGTGGCATTTCGCTGGCTCAAGCTGTTCGGCGGCACGGTGGCTGTGCTGAGCATGGGCTTCATCATCTTCACGATGTTTGCCTGGCCCCTGATAGATGGTTGGATTCGTAGGCACACGAAGTTCCAGGAAGCCAGTGTATGGGTGGGGGTGTTTGGTGCCCTCGCGGTCATCAGCCTGACCGTGTGGGAGGCAGTGGCAAGGCACTAGGGGATACACATGACTCTCGAGACAAAACGCATCGTGATAGCCGCCCTCGGCGGCCTGTTCCTTATCTCACTCGTCTTCGTGCAGTGGATGGAGACTGCGCGCAAGGCGGAGGAGGCCGGACTGCGGGAACCGCACATCTCGGTTCCTGCCGCGTCACGCGAGTGCTTCGACTGCCACGCGGAAGAGAACCCAGGGATCATCGCCCACTGGACCGGTAGTACCCATGCGGAGAGAGGTGTCGGTTGTTACGACTGCCACGAGGCGGAACGGGAAGAAGCCGACTCGTACCTGCACCACGGTGTTGTGATCGCGACTATCGTGACGCCGCGAGACTGCGCGCGCTGTCATCCGGCGGAAGCGGAGGAGTTTGCTCAGAGCCACCATGCCGCGGGCGGCAACATTCTTGCGTCGCTGGACAACTTCTTGGCCGAGACAGTCGAGGGGGCGCGGATGGAGTTCGACCCCCATTCGCCGACGCCAGGCAAAACTGTACAGTTGGTCAATGGATTTGCCAGTGCCAACTCCGGCTGCCAGCAGTGCCACGGTGCCAAGGTGGCGCTCGCAGCCACGGGCGGTGGCGTGATAACGGTCGACGATCTGGAACCGGACGAGACCGGCCGCCCCACGAACCTGGATGCGGTCGGCAGGATCGCTCGCGACGAAAATGGCCGGCCACTCATCAACGCTCGTACCTGGCCGAACACCGGCATTGGTCGTCTCAATCTGGATGGCTCGCGCGGATCGTGCACCGCATGCCACAGCCGCCATGACTTCTCTCCGCGACGTGCGCGGCAACCGGAAAACTGCGGCAAGTGTCATCTAGGTCCCGATCACCCGCAGAAAGAGATCTACGAGGAATCAAAGCATGGCATCGCCTATCGTGATCTCAAGGATGACATGAACCTGGATGCCGCAGACTGGATTCTCGGCGAGGACTATGCCGCTGCGCCCACCTGCGCAACGTGTCACATGTCGGGCAACTTGAGGAACGGTGGACGCATCACGCACGACCCCGGTGTGCGTATCTCGTGGACCAATCGACCGGCGGTGAGCCTGGTAATGGACACCGACATCAACCATGGCATAGTGACTGAGTCTGACCCGGAACAACGCCGCATGCTGATTCACGACACGGCTGAGCAAAAGCGGGATCGAATGAAGGACGTCTGCTCTCACTGCCACACCGTGGACTACGTCAATTCGTTCTATGAGCAGTACGATGCGCTCGTTGTCCTGTACAACGAGAAGTTCGCCAAGCCCGGGCTCGAAATCATGGCCGCGGTCCAAGATGCGGGTCTCCGGACCCCGACGCAGTTTGATGAGGAGATCGAGTGGTCCTGGTTCTATCTCTGGCATCACGAGGGGCGCCGGGCCCGGCATGGGGCTTCGATGATGGCGCCGGATTACACCCACTGGCACGGCATGTATGAGGTCGCCGAGCGTTTCTACATGGAGCTGATTCCGCAGGCAAGGGAACTCGCCGACCGCGCCGCGCAGGCGGGTAGAGTATCAGCGGCCCGTGCCGTGAACCGAGCGATCGATGAAGTCCTCTCACGGCCTGAGCACATCTGGTTCGAGGAGGGGGCTGAAGCCCAGGCGGAAGCGATCCGGCGAGAGATGGAACGCAGGTACGGACCGCCGTCTCGCTGAGAATGCTCTTGGGCGAGATGGTGGTGAAGTTCGGGGCAAAGACATGCAAAGAATGGTGAAGAGCGAGTCGTCATGAGACGTAGAGACTTCTTGCAGGTTCTGGGAACTGGATCGGCTGGCGTTGCGGCGTTTTCCTGTGCCGACCGGGAGGCAGCGCGCCGGATCGGAGCGGAGCAGGGCACTCTGGCGGACGCCGATCTGTCCTGGTCGAAGGCGCCTTGCCGCTACTGTGGCACTGGTTGCGGCGTCGAGGTGGGCGTGAAGGATGGGCGGGTGATGGCGGTCCGAGGGGATGTGGCGAATCCAGTGAACCGCGGCTTGCTGTGCGTGAAGGGATACCATCTGCCGGCCATGCTCTACGGCGAGGACCGTCTCCGGTATCCGATGAGACGCGATGTCAACGGGCGTGGTTGGACCCGCATCTCCTGGGACGAGGCCCTGGATCTCATCGCATCTAAGTATCGCGAGGCCCTCGACGAGAGCGGTCCCGAAGCGGTGGCGTTCTACGGTTCGGGACAGTGGGGTGTGCATGACGGTTACGCGGTGTCGAAGTGGTTCCGCGGCGGCTTGCGGAGCAACAACGTAGAGCCCAATGCGCGGCTCTGCATGGCCTCGGCCGTAATGGGCTTCATGACCCAATTTCAGAGCGACGAGCCGATGGGCTGTTATGAGGATTTCGAGTCCGGTGACGACTTCGTTCTCTGGGGCAACAACATGGCCGAGATGCACCCGGTTCTGTTCTCGCGGATCTTGGCCAACAAGCGCGCGAATCCTGGAGTGCGGATAGTCGACATTGGTACGCGACGTACGCCAACGACCGACTACGCCGACATGTACGTCGAGTTCAAGCCCAACAGCGACTTGGCGTTGGCCAACGGGATCCTGCATTTGCTGATCGCGCAAGGGAAGGTGGACAACGCGTTCATTCGCGAGAACGTGGTGTTCCGACGCGGTATCGAGGATCTAGATCGAATCGGCTACGGGTGTTTCGGGGCAGACGGAACGGCTACCAAGCATTCGGCCGGTCCGGCAGAGCGGTACGGCTTCCGCGACGAGGCGCGAGAGTCCTCGTTCTCCGAACTCGCGACGTTTCTGCAAGACTACGCACCGGCGCGCGTCAGCGAGATTACTGGCGTGCCCGAGCCGCAGATCCGTGCGTTGGCAGACATCTACGGTGACTCAGGGCGGGGCACGGTGAGCCTGTGGTGCATGGGCGTGAACCAGCATGTTCGCGGTACATGGATGAACAACCTGATCACCGACCTGCACCTCATCACCGGCAAGATCAGCCGCCCTGGTGCCAACCCCTTCAGCCTCACCGGGCAGCCGTCAGCGTGTGGCACCGCACGGGAGGTAGGCACGTTGGCGAACCGTCTGCCGGCCGACATGGTCGTGACCAACCCGGAACATCGCGCCAAGGCCGAAGAGATCTGGGGTCTACCGACGGGCACCATCCCAGAGCGGCCCGGCTACCATACGATGGACATGTTTCGGGCGTTCATGCGGGGTGACGTCAAGGTGATGTGGGTACAGACCACGAATCCTTGGATGAGCATCCCCAATCTGGGTCGCATTGAGCGCAGTCCTGACGATGGCACGTTCCTCATCGTGAGCGACATCTATCCAACACCCACCACCGAGGCGGCTGATCTCGTGTTACCATCGGCGGCTTGGGTAGAGCGCGAGGGTGTGTTCGGGAATTCCGAGCGCCGCACGCAGCATTGGGACAAAGCGGTCGATCCGCCAGGCGAGGCCATGGAAGATGCATGGCAAGTCATTCAAGTGGCCAAACGGATGGGTATGGAGCACCTGTTCCCCTGGCCCGACGATGACTGGCACGAGCCGATGTTCGAGGAATACCGCCGATTCGGACTTGGTATTGGGAAAGACCTCGCCTCGTACCAGCAGCTCAAGGAAACGAGAGGGATGCTGTGGCCCGTGGTCGATGGCAAGGAGACGCGCTACCGCTACAGCGCGGAGCACGATCCCTACGTGGAGAAAGCCCGCGGAGTCCACTTCTACAAAGCCAAAGGGTACGGTGAAAAAGCCGCATTCTGGCTCCGCCCCTGGCATCCGGCGGCGGAGTCGCCGGACGGTGAGTACCCGTTCTGGCTGTGCACGGGCCGTGTACTGGAACACTGGCATACAGGCTCGATGACGCGGCGAGTGAAACAACTGCACCAGGCGGTTCCTGAATCGTATGTCGAGATCAATAGAGCGGATGCTGTGGAACTGAGTATCAAGTCGGGTGATTGGGTTCGCGTAGTGAGTCGCCGTGGCTCCCTCGAGTTGCGAGCGATGGTGGATGGTCGCGGGAAGCCTGCCAGGGGATCGCTGTTCATGCCCTTCTTCGATGAGGCGAAACTAGCCAATGTGCTCACGCTTGATGCGATGGACAACATCAGTAAAGAACCCGATTTCAAGAAATGTGCAGTCCGGATAGAACGAGCCTGATCGGGCTGGCAACGCTCGCAATCACTTCGTTCGGGATCGCGTGCGGTGGTCGGTGGGTCGAGGTTCCGGGAACCGAGGGGACCCTGAAGTCGGCTGCGGCGGTGCGCGCAGAGCGCCGCTTGTACGACGGCGCACCGCCGGTGATACCGCATACCGACTTTGGAGCGGATTGCAGTGCCTGTCACGATTCAAGGGGGATCTCGCTGGAAGGTGTCGGTTATGCACCGGCATCGCCTCACGACGCCACGAGCTCGTCGAGTGGCACTGTGCGCTGCCGTCAGTGTCACGTGTTCCGCACCACCGCCGATCTGTTCGTAGCCAGTGAATTCGTGGGCCTTAAGCAGAATCTGCGCGTCGGCGGCCGTCTCAATCCGATCTCACCACCCACGATTCCACACCAGATCTTCATGCGTGAGAACTGCCTGGCTTGTCACTCGGGGCCGGCAGCCCGAGAGGAGATCCGGACGGCGCACCCCGATCGCGTCCGCTGCAGGCAGTGTCACCTAGCAGTGACTATTCGGAGCGAATTCAAGAGTGAACTGGGGGCCGGTCTGACCGGCAGCGATTCGACTCAAACCGAGCCAGATTAGAGCTGGGAACTGCAATGAGTCACTTACCTGAAGTGATCGAGCTGGGGCCAGAGGAGGAATTCCAGCGGCTCTGGACTGGCGCGCTGGAGGCGCAGAGATCGGCGCCTACGAGTCTGGTCTCGTTGTGTGAGTCATTGGACCTGGGTCTCCACGCCGCGGAGATTCTTGTCATTCAGCGTTTGCAGCTCATCAAGGATCAGTTCCCGGCCACGATTGCGATCCAGCTCGAGACTCCAGCGCCTGAGGTGGATGCGTATCGCGACGCCATCTCGGTTCCCAAGTCACTGCAGTTCACCGACGTCGTCGATCTACTAAGTGCTCCAGCGCTCGACTGCGTGAGCCCCGGGATGCACCGGGGGTGGGAGGATCGGCGGTTCTCGTGCCGGCGGTCCAGAGCCACCGCACAGGGAGCCATAGGTGTGACCCTGGATGCCACAGCCCGGGACCAGCTACTGCTACTTGCGGCCTACCGTAACCGACTCTTTCGCTATCCACCGCCCATTCGTCTAGTCACCCGAGAGATTGCCGGCGCGTTCGAAAGCCTCGTGGTCCTCGTAACCGGAATTCGCGCCGCCGGGTAGATCAGCTCGGTCGAGCCGCATGCCGCGACCCTGCCGGCTCTTCCCGACGACACCCCATTTCCGACGCGGCCGTAGCACAGCCGTCCCCACGCGCAGGTTGCGCCGAGGCAGATAGATGCGAAGAGGGCCGCAACTGGTTGCGACCCTGGATGTCTCTGCCGATCCCGCCAGTCAGCCTGCCCTGGTGTCGTTGTCGCGAGCTGGCCTGGTGGCGGGCCACTGCGACTGGTAGTCACCTTCTCCGGCGAGCCACTGTTCAGCTTCCGCCATGGCTCTGAACACCATGAGTTCTATCCCCAAATCCTCCAGGTATACTTGCGCAACCCTCACGGTGCCGTAGTCCACGTCGCGATTCGTTACTACCGCGCTCCTGCCCCTCCATCCCGCGCCCAGGCGCTCCGAGACCGTGGAGATGATGCTCGGGATTTGTTTGGGCAGCACCGAGATCCGCGCGTTCCGTAGATCCCACAACACGTGCACGCCGGCACTCAAGTGAGACTCGTCGAAGAGCATCTCCATCGTGACTGAAATGTCCTGAGGAGAGACCTCGCCACGCATGGTGACAACCACCCGCTTCGGCTGACTGTCAATCCGAATGGAAATCGTCGGCATCGTGATACTCTTTGCTTCGTTTCACCGTTTCATTGCCCGTGATTACCGGCAACCAACTCCGCGTGGCATGCTGTGAGCTGAATGTATCTAGTGCTTTGCTCGGCGCCAGTGCGGTGTTGAATGGATGCACTGTGACGCGGGGGAAGGGACTGACGCTCGGTCATCTCCCCGCTCGCGGCACAGCGCGGACGGGATTGAAACCAATGCGGTGCGTCAACCGTCATATATGTGTAAATGGAAGCTAGCTACCTAACCTATATAGGTGTGAACCATGAGCTCACGTAGCCTCGGTTTGGCGACCCTCACTGTCCTCCACGCAGTGGCTCAGGGGTGTCGCCACGGATTCGATATCATCGACGCCACTGGGCTGCAGAGTGGAACGGTGTACCGGGCTCTCAGTCGCTTAGAAGCACGCGGGTTGCTGCGGTCCAAATGGGAGGCCGCAAGAGTCGCACTGCACGAGAAACGTCCGAGAAGGAAGTACTATGAGGTCACATCGCGCGCTGAGCAAGAACTGGCAGCGGCCCGCAGACGCCTTCTCGCTCTAACCCGGGTCCCCAGCCTCCGCGGACAGCACGAGGCTGACCACAAGAGGAGCTGAGGTCTGCGGCAGAAAGCGACGTTCACCCTTCGCGTCTGTGAAACACTGCTCGACGCGGCCGCAGTTGTCATCCCGGTCGCGGAGCGGCCGGAGTGGGTCGAAGAATGGCGCGGCGAGTTGTGGCACCGGTGGCACTGTCTCCAGTCGGGTGGGAGGATGTCGCTGGGAGCCCAGCTCGATCTCATCTGGAAGAGCTTCGGTGCAGTCACCCACGCCCTGTGGCTGGCCGGTCGAGAATGGAGATCTCAAATCGTGTTGTACGATCTGCGATTCACAATCCGCAATCTGCTCAAGAAGCCCGGTTTCACCCTCATCGTCTTGGGCTCGCTCATGCTCGGCATCGGTGCGAACACCCTGGTGTTCAGTGTCGTCGATGCCTTGATCCTCCATCCGTTCCCCTATCCCGATGGCAAACACCTGGTGGCTATCGGTGTCACCTTCCCACGGCTGGGAGGCGAACGGGAATTCATCGAGGCCATCTCGGCTCCAGAATACGGTGATATCAGGACGCACAGTGTGACCTTAGAGCGGATTGTCGCCTTCGATCTGGGAAACAGGGATCTCGGCGGGGTCGCCGAACCGCAGCGGCTGTTCACCGCGTTCTTCTGGGGTGACGCCTTTCAGACGCTGGGCATGCGGCCGGCTTTGGGCCGTGGATTCCTGCCCAGCGAGATCGAACAGGGGCAGCCGGTCGCCGTCATCAGTCACCGGACATGGCAGTCGCAGTTCGGTGGCGATTCCGGCATCGTGGGCCAGAGCATAACTGTGAATGGGAAACCCATGACTCTGGTCGGCGTGATGCCGCCGCGGCTGCTGTTGTTGGATTCAGATCTGTGGCTACCGATGTGGGTATCGCCCGAGGTGCTGCCTCGCAATCGCAGACAGTTCAACGTGCTGGCGCGAGTCAGCGAAGGATACTCACTCCAGGACGTGAACAGTGAGCTTGCGGCAGTTGCCGGCCGCTTGGAGCAGACATACTTGGGTGAGTACCCCGAGTACGAGGGTTGGCGGATATCGGCGGAAGAGTTCACTGCGGTCTGGTCAGGGTTGCTGGGGCCAGCTGGCTTCGTTTTGCTGGGTGCGGTTGGCTTCGTGCTACTACTTGCCTGTGCCAACATTGCCAATCTGCTGTTGGCACGCTGGGCGGTCAGGCACCGTGAGATCGCGGTGCGGGCAGCCCTGGGAGCAGGCAGACTCCGGCTTGCCCAGCAGCTGCTGACGGAGAGTATGGTGCTGGCTCTGCTGGGTGGTGCCTTGGGATTGGTGCTCGCCGTCGCCGGCAGGGGAGCTGCGGTTGCCCTGGTGCCGGCTGACCTAATCCCGGGAAGCGCCGAGTTCGAGCTGAACTACAGAGTGCTCCTTTTCACGGTAGTCCTATCGGTTGCTTCCGGCTTTGTATTTGGACTGCTGCCGGCACTGCAGGGCTCCAAGACAGACCTGCAACAGATACTCAGTAGCGAAGGCGGTCGCACTACCGCTGCAGGGACTGCGTTGCGAGTCCGGCAGGCGTTCATCATTGCGCAGGCAGCTATAGCAATCGTGCTGCTCACGGGAGCTGGTCTGCTACTCAAGAGCTTTGGCAACCTGAGGGGCATCGATCCGGGGTTCGATCCTGCCAACGTGTTGACCTTGCGGATCACGCTGCCGCGCGAACGGTACCAGGGAGAAGATGTCGCGGTGTTCTTTGAGCGCTTGGTGGACCAAGTGGTTGCCCTCCCCGGAGTGAGCAGCGCTGCCGTCACGTCGCAGTTCCCTCCTTCCCAGCCGTTCGATGGGCAATTCCGCGTGGAGGGGCAGGATCAAGGTGCTGAAGAGACTCTGCCGGTCACACTGATAACGATAGTGAGTCCGAGATATTTCGATGTGCTTGGCCTACGTCTGGTGCAGGGGCGCACACTCACGAAGGATGACAACGCTGCAGCACCGCTCACGGTGATCATCAATCAGACTTTTGCCCGGCGCTATTTCCCAAACGAAGATCCGGTGGGCAAGCGCATTGCTGGTAGCGCGGGAGGGTGGAGGACTGTCGTTGGAGTGGTCTCGGATGCACGAAATCGCGGCGTGGAATCCGATGTGATGCCGGAGCTGTTCGTTCCGGTAAGACAGAACGACGGAGTGATGAATCAACTCCACTTGCTCACGCGGACCCGGGGAGGCGCGCTGGCAATGTTGCCCACGGTTCGCGCCACGGTGCAGGGATTGGATCCGGACCTTCCAGTATACGCGGTGCACACGCTGGAGGGTCGGCTGGCGTCGGCTGTCGCTCCACAGCGGATCGCGACGGCTGTGTTGACGGTGCTCGGAGCAGTGGCTCTGGGCCTGGCCTCAATGGGGATCTATGGCGTCATCTCGTATTGGGTTGCGGACCGCACCAGAGAACTGGGAGTGCGTTTGGCCCTTGGTGCGGCAGGCCGCGAGATCGTAGCCATTGTCATGAGCCAGGTCATCAAGCTCGTCACTGTCGGAGTTGTTCTTGGGCTCGTGACTGCCGTCGCGCTCTCGCGCACGTTGCGGAGCCTGCTCTTCAATGTTGGCGGCATTGATATGGTCGCCTTTGCGGTTGCGGTCGGTGTCCTCGCCGTCGTTGCACTCATCGCCGGATACGTACCGGCGGTCAGGGCGGCGCGCCTCGATCCGGTCACCGCTCTGCGCCACGAATGAAATGAGGTGCTCAGAGGTGCACATCGGCGGGGTCGCCCTGGCAGGCTGATGCTCAGCTGAGTGACAGGCCCGACCTACGGGGCCGGGCCTGTCGGCCTGCGGCAACGATCCTGTGTTGCAGTGGACCCGGCCGGGCTCAGTGCGAGAACATCCCCCCTAGGCGATTCAGGCAACTGGTCCAACCCTGCTCGTGGTTGGCCGTCAGCTCAGCATTGGGAAATCGCTCGTGCGTGAGCACGATCTCGGTGGAGCCACCGAGGTCGTTGAACTCGACTGTCACCAGTGTTTCGCCAACATCGTGATCCTCTTCCTCCCAGGTCCACGTGTAGACCAGCCGTGTGTTTGGTTCGATCGTCCGGTATACGCCGAATGCGGTGTGCGGCTCGCCCTGCTCGTTCCTCATGTGAATCTTGTACCGGCCACCCACCGACAGGTCCACTTCGGCCGCGGTGACAGTTGCACCTTCGGGCGCAGACCACAGCTGGAGCTGCCCCGGTTCCGTCCACGCCCGAAACACGGTCTCGGTATCGGCTTTGACTACGCGGGATACTGTTAGTGACGTGCTGGTCTTGGTGCTCATCGGTGTGGTCCCTCCTTCTCACTGTTCCGTTCCAGGTAGCGTGACAGGGAGTCAAGGTGGTCCTCCCAGAACTTCCGGTATCGCTCGACCCATTCGGCAGCGTCACGCAGCGGGGCCGCGGCGAGGCCACAGCGACTTACGCGGCCGTCCCGGGCGGTGCGCACGAGCCCAGCACGTTCCAGCACTCTGAGATGCTTCGAGATGGCCGGTCTGGACACAGCGAATGGCCTCGCCAACTCTCCAACAGTTGCCTGGCCTTCTGCGAGTCGGGCCAGGATGCCACGGCGGATGGGGTCAGCCAGCGCGCCGAATGTCAGGTCGAGAGTCCGATTGGTAACCATAAGGTTACCAATTAACCAACACCGCTCCTATCAGTCAAGTACTCTCGTGGGCATCGCACTTTGGCTTTGATCAGAGTACCCCGGGGTCCCTGAGATGCGTGTGCGATGATCATATGCGCACGACATGACAGATTCCCGAGTGAACTGACCGATTGCGTATCAGGAACAGGCCGGCGAGCCGGGTACAAACTCGGAGCGGCACTGGCATCCAGTAGTGGTGGGCGATCCGCCCACGACGACGTATTTGCAGCCTTGTTGAATCGTCATGATGAATCGAGGTGGGACCCGTGATCGGCGCAGGCAGATTGGCCACCAGCTAGAACTTCTTAGAACACTTCCTCAGCGGATTCCGCAACTTCTTCTTCATCAGTGACGTATCTTGGGGCAAGACTTCTCGGGCCGATCACATGCGCATTCGCCTCAACCATAAGCGGCTAGTCGAGCTCCTCGCCGAGAGCAAGTTGAGCCAGAACCACTGGGCTATCCGGCTGGGTCTGTCCAAGGGGCATTGGTCGCAGATCGTGAATGGGAAGCACCCGTATCCATCCCAGAAGACGCGAGACCTCCTGTTGGAAGCGCTAGGGGTCTCGTTCGAGGAGTTGTTCGCACATGAGTCGCAGCCGGGGGTGGATGCCGATTTCCAGGCCGCGATTGCCGATCGCTATCTCTTGGAGAAGGAACTCGGTCACGGCGGGATGGGGACCGTGTACTTGGCCCGTGACGTGAAACACGGGCGACTGGTGGCGGTCAAGGTCGTGTCACCAGAAGCTGTGAGCGGAATCGGCGCGGAGCAGTTCCTGAAGGAGATCCGTTACACTGCGAGACTCGAGCACCATCACGTCCTTCCCCTGTACGACTCGGGCCGGGCCGCAGGCCACCCCTACTACGTGATGCCGTACGTGCGCGGTGGTTCCTTACGCGACCGCCTGCACCGTGACGGCCGGCTCACCGTGGAAGAAGTCCTGACGATAGTGAGTGGCATTGCTGCGGCGCTCAAATACGCGCACGACCGGCAAGTACTGCACTGCGACGTGAAACCGGAGAACGTCCTGCTTTCGGAGGACCATCCCTACGTGGCCGACTTCGGCATCTCGCGAGCCATACACGCCGAGGTGTTCGAGTGGGGCAGGCGGCGGGAGATAGACTCTTCGGCGGGAACACCAGCTTACGTGAGTCCCGAACAAGCCACGGGCGAGCAGAATCTGGATGCCCGGTCGGATGTCTACAGCTTGGCCTGCCTTACGTTCGAGATGCTCTCCGGGGAAAAACCGTTCGCTGGTACGAAGACGATGGAAGTGGTGGCGAAGCGGTTCCGCGAAACCGTTCCCGATCTGAGATTTCGTGCCCCACACATCCCGGCCACACTCGCAGCGGCCGTACAGCGAGCCATGGCCCTGGATCCGAATGCGCGTACACCAACGGCGGCGGTGTTTCTGGCCGATCTAGAGCGCGCTGATAAGCGTAGGAGTTTGCCGGGGCTAGATGCCGCGGGTCGCGCTGCAACAGCCCTATGGTCGCTGGGGAGAAGAGCGCTCGGGGTCGGTAAGAGAACGAGACGAGGAACGTTGTTGGAGAACGTCTGGCAGGATGTGCGCTACGCCGGCCGGTCACTGTTGCGGAGGCCGGCGTTCACGGCGGCGGCGGTCGGAACGCTCGCACTCGGCATCGGAGCGGTAACCGCGATCTTCAGCGTGGTGAACGCGGTGCTGGTCCGCCCGCTTGATTACCCTGACCCGGACCGTTTGGTCGTGATGGACTTCGTACCAGCCAACGCGGAGGCGCAGTCTGCTTGGGCATCGTTCGAAGAGTACATGGCGCGCCACGCGAGGCGCAGCGTCACCTACCCGAACTTTGAGCGCTGGCGCGATGCCGCCGGCGACATCTTCGCGGAACTGGGGATCTACGATGATGCCTGGACTTACGACATCAACTTCGGTGGCGGAACGGAGCGGCTGCCGGGAACGATTGTCTCCGCCGGCGTCTTCCGGGCCCTCGGCGTACCTCCCGCGGTGGGTCGCTGGTTCAGTGACGAGGAGGACGTACCGGGCAGCGCCCGCGCCGTTGTCCTGAGCTACGGTCTGTGGCAACGCCGCTTGGGTGGTAGAACCGATGCCGTGGGTCGGACCGTGCAGATCCGCGAGGAACCCTACACAGTGGTGGGGATCATGCCCCGGGGCTTCGGGTTTCCGTCACCGGCTGTGCAGTTCTGGATTCCCATGGCCGCTGGCGAGCGCGGGCCTGGCGCGTGGAATTACGAGGTGGTCGGCCGAGTCCTACGCAAGGCTACGCCGGATCAGGCCACGGTGCAGCTCGAGGCTCGCACGATCCTGGAATTGGCGCGGGACGGGAGTGAGCGGGAGTTCGGCGCTACTCTGTCCACGCTGCAAGAACGTCTGGTCGGCGACGTCCGGCCGCTGCTACTCATCTTCATGGCAGCCGTCACTGCGGTCTTGCTCATTGCTTGTGTTAACGTAGTGAATCTCATGCTCACACGCGCCACCAGCCAGGAGCACGAGCACACCATACGCACCGCGTTGGGTGCTGGGCCGCGACGCCTCGCGCAGCAGTTGCTTACCGAGAGCACGGTAGTGAGCCTGCTGGGAGCGGGGTTGGGGTACCTGCTGGCGTTTGCCTTGACCGACGTTCTGGTAGCTCTGGCGCCCGGCTCCATTCCCAGGCGGGAAGAGATCGGAATGGACTGGGTCGTGTTCAGCTTCACCTTGGGTGTCGCGCTGTTGGTAGGCGTCGGCATCTGCCTGGTCCCAGCTCTCAGAGCGGTCAAGATCGATCTGGTGAGCCGGCTCAACGAGGGGCCGCGCGGCTCTTCCGGTGGAGGACGGCAGGGTAGGATTCGCGACGGGCTGGTGGTGGTTCAGCTGGGCTTGGCGTTGGTTCTCTTGGTGTCTGCGGGTCTGCTGGTCAAGAGCTTCACCGGTGTGCTGGCTGAGGAGACCGGTTTCGTCGCTCGGAACGTGTTAACCTTTGAAACGTCGTTACCTGCGTCCCGTTACCCCAGTTTCGAGTCACGGCGTCTGTTCTATGCTGAGTTGCTAGACAAATCGCGCGCCTTGCCGGGAGTGCAGGCAGCAGCCCTCGTCGTGTACCTGCCGGCTAGTGGGTGGTTTCACTCCACGGATTACGAGGTCGAGGGATATACCGCGGGCCCCGGCGAGGAACTCACCGCCGAGATCAAGCAGATCAGTGTAGACTACTTCGCTACCATGGGCATTTCCCTCTTGGAGGGTCGGGCGTTCGACAACCGCGACGATCAATCTGCGCCCAGCGTCGTGATAGTGAACGAGTCGATGGCACGGCGCTACTGGGGTCAGGGTGGGGCGATCGGGGAGCGGATCAAGTTGGACGAGGAGTGGAGCACCGTGGTAGGGGTCGTGCACGATGTGCGGTACCGCGGGGCGGAACGCGAAGCACCCAAGATCTACCTGCCCTACGCCGCGGGCACTAGGCTCGGTAGCATGGATGCGGTGCTGCGCGTTGAGGGCCGCCCCGAGGACCTGGTACCGACCATCAGACAGCTGCTCGCGTCGCTGGATCTGCAGGTCACACTTTATGGCATCCAGCCTCTGGAGGATATCCTGTGGAGCGCGGTTGCAGCTCCGCGCTTCCGTACTCTCTTACTCGTCAGTTTCGCCGTTCTCTCGTTGCTGCTCTCCGTGGTCGGAGTTTATGGCGTGATGGCATATTCTGTGGAGCAGCGCACCCGTGAACTTGGCATCCGAATGGCGCTCGGAGCTGAGCACAGCCACGTGGTGTGGACTGTAGCAGCACGCGGCATGGCGCTCACCCTGGCCGGCATTTCGCTCGGAGCACTAGGTGCCTACGGGGCGGCGGGAGTCCTCAGGAGCTACTTGTACAACCTGCAACCACAGGACCCGGCGACCTTCGTCGCTGCAGCTGCCGCGTTGGCCCTGGCGTCGCTGCTAGCCTGCTGCATTCCGGCGTTTCGGGCGACGCAGGTCGATCCGCTGATTGCGCTCCGAGCCGAGTGAAGGAGTGAATCTGCGCGAGTGAGGCGGGGTGGGAGTGCGTGGAATGTGCGTCTGTCCATAGCTTCCATGCCTGGGCCACTCGGCGCTCCGCAGAATAGGTCATCTCGGTTGTGCGAAGTTCATCAAGAACCAATAGAGTGCATGACCGCTCTTCCACCAGAGCATAGAAAGCCAACCCAAGGCTAAGCCCAGCAGTGCCAGGATTGTCAGATCCTCGAGGATGACGACGCAGTTGTAGAGTACTCTATGGATCGATCTCATTCCCAATCCTTGAAGCCGGTCCGGGTGAACCACTGCTGAAGTCCCGCGATTTTCGGTCCGCGGCACAGAGCCGAGATAGCCAGACCATAAGGCAACACGGATCTGTCGAACATCTAACTTGATGTCAGGATACTTTATATCAAGCTTTCTGTCAAGTATCTTGACGTTGACTAACTTGTTGTGTAGCGATAACTTTCTCGTTCCATGCTAGACCAAGTCGACATGATCTTGTTTCAGTGGGAGGAAGAACGGCCGGATCTCGACCCGTCGCCGCTCGCCATCCTGACACGGGTCGCCCGTCTCGCCAAGCACATCACAAACAGCCTGAAGGAGACGCTTGCTCCGTTTGGACTGGACTCCTGGAGCTTCGATGTGCTCAGCGCGCTGCGACGCCAGGGAGAGCCGTTTGCCATGACGCCCACGGAGCTGCGACGGGCAACGATTCTGACCTCCGGCGCGATGACCAACCGGATCGATCGACTGGAGGTGCGTGGTTTGGTCGAGCGCGGCGCGGATCCGAGCGACCGTAGGGGGATCCAAGTGTACCTCACGGCTCAAGGCCTCGAGCTGATCGATGAAGCTGTCGTAGCCCGCTTGGACAGTGCGGAGCAGCTGGTGTCGCGCCTGAACACACACGAGCGAGATCAGCTGGCTGGCCTGTTGCGGAAGCTGTTGCTGGCAACGCCATTTGAAGCTGTGCACTAGCCGACGGCTGTTGCGCGGAACGGTAGCACATCTGATGAATCACGCCGCGACCGCGGTATATTGCTCTACTCCATACTCCGCAGCTGAGGGACCACCATGCGCACCTGGAACCGACGGCAGTTCGTTGAGACGTCCGCCATGAGCCTCGCAGTGCTGGCAACGGGTAGACTCGGCTGGCCTGCGCCTCCGAGCGCACGGGTCAGTCTGGTTACAGTTGGCCAGGGAGGGCGCGACGCCGCAATCCGGCAGGCAGTTGAGCTCGTGGGGGCGCCCGAGTTGGCCGGCAAGTGGGTGGCTTTGAAACCCAACTTCAACAGCGCTCATCCGTTTCCGGGGTCTACTCACCCGGATACCCTCACATCGTTGGTGCGTCTCACCAAGGAGCTCGGTGCCGACCGAGTGACTGTTCCTGACCGGAGTGGCATGGGGAACACACGCAAAGTCATGGAAGACCTAGGCGTGCTCGAGAGGTCAGCCAAGTGGGACTTCGAGGCTCTGCCGCTCGACGATCTCCCAGCCAGGGATTGGGTCCACGTGGAGCACCCGGAACTCCACTGGAGCCAGGGATTCCACTTGGCCCGGATTTATCGCGAGGCCGATGCCATCGTTCAGACCTGCTGTCTGAAGACGCATCGGTTTGGCGGGCACTTCACCTTCTCGCTCAAGAACAGCGTCGGTATGGTGGCTAAGCGGGTACCGGGCATCGAGCACGACTTCATGCGTGAACTGCATGGCTCGGAGCATCAGCGCCGCATGATCGCCGAGATCAATCTGTCATATCAGCCCGCCATCGTGGTGATGGACGCGGTCGAGTGCTTCACCGATCGCGGGCCCGAGGCCGGTACCGTTGCACGACCCAACGTTGTTCTCGCATCCACCGATAGGGTCGCGATCGATGCCGTGGGCGTTGCCATCCTCAGGGGGCAGGGCACCACCCCAGAAGTCACGGCAGGCCGCGTATTCGAGTTGGAGCAGATCGCGCGGGCCGGCGAGCTGGGGATCGGAGTAGACAGCTCCGACCGGATCGAGATCGTCACCGCCGGCCCCGAAAGCGAGCGTTACGCTGGCCAGCTGAAAACCCTATTGAGCTGACGCGGTGTCCGTCCAATCTGCCAGCATCAAGCTAGTTCCGGCGCAACTCAGGGCTACGCGACAGTGTGGATTACGGGCGTTCCAGCACTCTTGTTGCTTGCAACTGAGGCGTCTCCAATTGAAGTTAGATCCCAACACGTGATTGGTCACTCCTTACCTGATCGGATGAGAAGCTCGGTTCTGCAAATACTGTTTGGTCTGGGCTCACTGCTCTGCCTCAGTGCAGTCTGCTTGGCACAAGACTTTCCTTCCGCCGAGCAGCTACTGAACGATCTCGCCTGTGGCAACTGCCACAGCGGCATTGCAGTCGAGAGCGGCGTTCTGGAAAAGACTCCGGATCTCACCGATGCCGGACTCAGGTATAGCCCAGATTATCTCTTCAGTTTCCTGCAGTATCCCGTGAGAATCCGCCAGCACATCGGCTTCTCTCGCATGCCGAATTTCTACTTGGACCAGAGGGAAAGTTTGGCCCTGACTCTCTTCCTAGGGGAACAGATATCTACAGGAAGCGAAAGGCCCGATTTTCCGCCTCAGGAGAGCTTTGAAGCGGTCAGGTCGAGCAACCCAGACGTCACGGCTAGCATGGGCAGAGAGCTGTTCTCATCCCTGAACTGCCTCGGCTGTCACAAACACGCTTCTCTTGATCCATGGGAAGAGAAGATCGCCCCCAACCTGGGGTTTGAGGGTGCCAGGGTGACAGCGGAGTGGTTGACGGCGTATCTCAAAAAACCACAAGCGCTGCGACCTTTCGGTTACTACCCCGGAGCTGGCAGCCGCCATCCTGACTTCCTGCTCACCGAGAACGAAGTTGATACTCTCGCCAGCTTCTTGATGAGGCAGCGGGGTGGCTTCGAGTATCAGGCACAGTACTATGACCCGAAGGCGTTGGTGCCGGGCACGATTGTCGGGGAAGAGACCCTGGTACAGTTCCTCGAGCCTACCGAGCTGGTGCGCTTCTCGATGACAAAGGCAGAAGGACTGTTGCGCGAGAAACTACCCTGTCTGGGATGTCATCGCTTGGGTGACGACGGAGGAAGGCTTGGTCCTGATCTGTCGTCGCTCACAACCAGGTTGCAGTCTGACTTCGCACGGCAGATCATCCGGAATCCACAGGGCGTCGTCGCGGAAAACGTCATGCCACAGGTCGTTCTCCCGCCCAAGACAGCGGATCTGATCGAGAACTATCTCATCCAACAGAAGATCCCGCGAGACAGCTCACTGTATCTCTCCCTGGTTGAGAATCGCCCGCTCTTGCATGAGGACCTGGAGGGAGGCGAGAGGCTATATGTGAAGCATTGTGCCGCGTGTCATGGCATCAGTGGCGACGGCGATGGCTACAACGCCGAGTATCTACCGGTGGCTCCCATCAAACACTCCGACTCTACCTACATGTCCGGCCGACCGGATGATGTTTTGTTTGACGGTATCTATGCCGGCGGCTACATCCTCAACAAGAGTCAGAGAATGCCCCCCTGGGGGTTCACCTTGGAGCGCAACGAAATCTGGCAGCTCGTTGCCTATTTGAGGCAGCTGTGTCGCTGCGAGGGTCCGGCCTGGTCGCGGGACAACAAGAGGCTTCGCTGAGCTACCGTACAATCAGCTTGCCCCTCATGTGCATGTGGAAGTCACTGCACCATACTGAGCAATAGAAGCCGTACTCTCCTGCGACCTGCGGAGTGAACGTTATTTCCTTCACGTCACCAGCCTTGATCTCTCCAGCGGTGAGGTCCAACCCGGGCAGATAGAAACCGTGGGTGACTGCGTCCACGTTTCGTATGACCAATGTGACTTTCTGACCCTGCTCGACCTCAATAGTCTGAGGAGACCAGTTACCCTTTTCGGGTGCCCGTGCAAGCAGCTCCACGGTGGCCGGTTGGCTCGCAGATGCTGAACAGCCGATGGTTGCCAGCACGGCAGCCATGGCAATGAGCACGACCAAGGACGGATTGAGGGCTGTCTGCCTACGCACCAGAGCTAGCCCTCGAACAGCCATACAAAGAATACGCCCAGCGCGATTATGAACAGCAACATAGGAATCCAACCTCGGGTCGCCTCCCGCTCGGTCGTGAAGATCCGGTTCGCAAACCTGTATCCGTACTCCAGCGAGAAAGCCAATCCGACGAACAGAAGCGACAGCTGCAGGTAAGGTAGCGCCCCCGTTAGAAACGGAGTCCACTGATAGCCCGCCGTTCCAAACAGGTCCCACCCCCTGGAGAACGGATCAGAGAAGACGCGAGGTAGATAGCTGCCATTGGGAAGGAGAATACCCAGGCTGAAGGCTGCCCACCTAGCTACGCCCAAGGGGACGAGACAGTAGGAGAAATCCACGAAGATCTTCTTGAGCGGGACCTCCCTGTTGCCACTCGCCTTCTTTGAGAGGTAAGAGACAACCAGAAACAAGACCGGGATCAGCCCGAGATTGAGTAACAGGTAGCCCCCGAGAAACAACCCGTAGCCGCCCAAGCTCGCTGCCATCACCATGTCCTTGAGCCACCCGTACGGTCCCTGCATCGTGAGGAAGAAGGCGAACAGGATGCCGATCATGGTCAGGCTCTTGAAGGCCTCGTCCAACCCTCGGCGGTTCTGCAGCTCATCGGTGCGCCTGCGTTCGGCGAGCAGATCGGTCCCGAACGGTCTGACATTGAAGGCCATGTTGTCGTGTGGGCAGGTCTTGAAGCACTCCATACACAGGCCGCAGTACGTGTTGCGGTTCATGTCGAAGGGCAGTTCCATCCAGGGACAACCATAGCCATGCTCATTCCCCAGGTAGCATGTCTTTGGTGTGTGAGTCTTGCAGATATCCGGGTCTTTGACTCTCACCTCACATGCCGCGAAGTTCGAATACAGGCCCTGAAAGCCGCTCACAGGGCAGAGGTAGAGACAAAAAGTGCGCTTCTCGTAGATGAGGGAGATGACAATCGCCCCGATCACTATCAAAGCCAACAGGACGAAGGTCGCAAAAGGCTGGACCGTGAAGAATCCGACAAACAGGGTCGAAAGAAGGAAGCAAGCCGTCACGGGCCAGAGGTTGCGAAACCGCTTGGGCCATTTCTTGTTGAGGCCCCAGGATTTCTGTCTGCCGCCACTGCCGAGCGTACCCCGCTGCAACCAATCTCCAACCAGAGGGAACGGGCAGGCCATGCACCAGAAACGGCCAACGACGGGAACGAAGATCGTCATCAACAACACCCACCAGAGAATCCATACGACCATGACACCGAAGTTGACGTTCCCGGCGGAAAAACCTCCGGCGAAACCCGCAACCAGAATTACGACGAAGACAAAGAAGTTCAGGAGAATGAACACGAGTGGGAACCAGCGGCTCTTGAATAGCGCTCTGATGGGCCTGTACTTGGTTAGCTCGAACCTCCAGTCAAGAGGAATCACACCGAACAGGTGAGTCCGGTGCTTCTCTCTTCTCCTACGACCGTATGCCAATGACCCAATCCCGAGCAGCACCACGAGAGACACGCCCGCGTAGTACTTTCGGTTCGGCAGGACCCTGAGATGCCCGATCATATAGGGATGGAAGTGGCCGCAAGTCTCGGAACAGCGAAAAGCGAATCGACCGGTCTTGTTTGCTGTGAACCCGACTAGCTTGATGTCGCCAGGGGGAATGGTGGTCTGTTCACCGTAGCCGTCCAAGTAGAACCCGTGAGTGACATCCTCACTGGCTAGTTTGATTACAACGGTCTCTCCTTCCTTGACTGTTATGACACTGGGTTTGTACTCGAACTTCCGTGCGGTTACTTCCACTGTTCTCTGGGTACCGACGAGATCGCCCGAGAACTCGCCTGAGCTGCCGCAGGCAGAGAGTGTGAGGCACGAAGCCACGAGGACGTATGTCGGAAGGAGCCGGTGGTCCATTACCAACTGTAAACTCAGAATGGCGACGTGGGAACCCGGGTACTAGCGTATCCCTGCGAACTGAACGACAAATCTGTAACCCGGTTATGGAAGCGCGGGTGCGCATAAGGGAGTATTTTTGTGTTTGCAGACCGAGTGCCTTGGCCAAGACACAGTCCTGCACCTCCACTAGTTGAGCAGCCCAGAGATACCAGCCCGCTGCAGAGAACCGGGGCACATGACGGATGGGACGTAAGCAGAAACCGAAGAAGCGACGGAGTCGGGCCCGCAGCCGCCCCTCTGCGGATGGCGCGGGACTCAAGGCCCCACCTCAGGTGTCAGCCGCTCAGGGCAGGGCCAGCAAGGTTTCCCCACCGGCGCCGGACCAACCGAGCAGGAACCGGTGGCGGCAGGCGCTGGTGCGCTCTGTCCTGCCAGCCGCGGCAGCGGTTGTGTTGAGTGCGGCTCTTGGATGGTGGCTACTCCGCGAACGTGACGTGGGCTTCCCCCGGCCGCGAGGTGTTGCGGCAGCGCTGGCGGGACCCGCTTTCGAGGATTTTGCCGGTGCCGAGAGCTGCAAGGAATGCCATCAGCAGCAGTACGACGACTGGGTTGAATCCACTCACGGCAACGCCGGTGGCGAGCCGGACGGAGAAACGGTCATCGCACCGTTTGACGGTACCCCGATCAGATTCGCCGACGCGCTCGTGACCCCCACCGTGAATGACGCAGGCGAGTTTCAGTTCGTGGTCCAACAGCCCGAGAAGGAGACGCAGGCGTTCACGGTGGCGGGCGTGATAGGAGGCGGATGGATGGAAGGCGGGGGTACTCAGGGATTCGTGTCGGCATTTCCTGACGGTACGGTTCGGTTCCTCCCGTTCGACTTCATCAAGGAGGAGGGGGTTTGGTTCTGCAACACAAACTCTCGTACTGACAAAGGTTGGATCCCGATAGCTCGGAGCGTCTCACTCGACGAATGCGCGGATTGGCCGCCTGTTAGGATTCTGGGCACGGAGACAACCTACGCCAACTGTCAGGAATGCCACGTTGCGCAGATCGATGTCATGTATGACAGCAGGGCGAACATGTATTCCACCCGCGTCACGACCTTGGCAATCGATTGCGAATCGTGTCACGGTCCGATGGCGGACCATGTGGAACGGTCACAGCCGGACAGGATAGCGGCTGAAGACGACATCGCGGTCGATGCTTTGGCCACGTTGTCCAAGGATGAATCGCTGCGGGTCTGTTTCCGCTGCCATGCTCTGAAGGACGTGTTGAAGCCGGGCTACTTCCCTGGGAAGCCGTTGTTGGAACACTACTCCATAGGCTTCCCCGTGCTCGGTGGAGGGCCGCTCCATCCTGATGGCAGGATCCGAACGTTTGCCTACCAAGGGAACCACCGCTACAGTGACTGCTACCTGAACGGATCGATGACCTGCGTCGACTGTCACGATCCACACACACAACAGTACCGCGACATCTGGGGCCGCGTGCTAGAGGGCAGGTTCAGCGACGAACAGTGTACCGACTGTCATCCTAGCAAGGCGGATCGGCCAGAGGAACACACGTATCATGAGCCGGGGACCGACGGGAGCAGGTGTGTGGATTGCCACATGCCGTACTTGCAGCACCCCGAACTGGGATACGAACTGCGCTTTTCCCGGTCAGATCACACCATCCCGATTCCGCGTCCAGGATCCGACGATCGCATGGGAGTGGTGAATGCCTGCGCGTTGTCTGGCTGCCATCCCGACAGTTCACTGGCCTCACTCCAAACGATTACGAAGGAGTGGTACGGGGAGCTAAAACCGCGCAAACCGATCGTGAATGCGTTGCTCGACCCCGAGCAACTTGATGAAGCACGCTCCACGCGAGTGTTGCTCGACTCAGCAGCCAGTTTCCCCGCAGCGCAGGTGGGTGCAGTCGGCGCCTTCGTTACTCGTTTCCTCGAGCCCGATATGTCCCGGCACAATCCAGAGATCGACCAGGCATTGCGGCACCTGTCTCGGAGTGACGATTGGGATGTGAGGGCCACAGCTCTTGCCGCGCTGCATTTGGCGTGGGGCGAAGATGAGCGCACCAAGGAGTTTCTGGTGCAGGCTCTCAAGGAATCGGCCGCAATGGAAGGCGCGCTGCGGGCCAGATGGGCCACGGCTCTGGGTACCTTCGGCGACACCTACTTCGGCTTGGGTGAGTGGGATCCGGCGATCGAGTCGTATCGGAAGGCGCTGGAGATTCGTCCGGACAACGCAGCAATCCTGATGAACCTGGGGCTGGCGCAGGCCTATGCTGGCGACCATGAGGACGCAGCAAGTTCGCTGCGCGGTTCAATCGCGGCTGAGCCTCGACAACCACTTGCCTGGGTCAACCTCGGATTCTCACTGGAGAACTTAGGCGACACTGCGGGTGCGGAAGATGCTTACCGTACAGCGATGACAATCAAGGATGACGAGGCCCTGGCGCACTTCAATCTCGCGAACCTGCTGGTGAGGCAGGGGGAGTTGACCCAGGCCATCGAGCACTACGAACGCACGTTGGAACTCCAGCCTACACTAGCTCAAGCACACCTGTATCTAGTGCGCGCGTATGTGGCAGCCGACGACGTTCGCGGGGCGGTCATAGCCGCCCGCCGCTGGCTGCGCTACGCACCGGAGGATCCACGGCCGCGAGAACTTCTCGAAGAGGTGGCAGGGGCCCTGCGACCGCGGTAATCGGGACCCATCCGAATCATCTGGCGGGTTCCTGAGGATTTGTTTGGAAACTCGAGCAAGCGGCACCCGGAGATCTGTCGAAGTCAAGGTACGTATCGAGCCGCGCCCGGTGCAGGCGCCCACGGGTGGTCAGGCTCGAAATGTTTCCACAGTGCAGCTGATACATTCCTCAGTACTACGTAGCCTTCGTTGTCGGCCGCCCAACGCTCGTCAGCCTGGTTCTTGGTGATAACGCAGAACATGTAGTCACCCGAAGGGGCGTTTACCAGCACGACCTCCGAACGCGATCGACTGACGGCACCTTGTTTGGAGGCGGCCTGTACCCAAGGCGGGATCTGTGACAGCGCTTCGCCGTTCCAGTAGATCCGGGTGAGGTACCGGTACATTGCTTCGCTAGAGGCTCGGCTTACCACTTTCCCCTCCCGGATCATCACCAAGAGCTCTGCCATCTCGCGAGGCGTGGTTTGTCCCCATCCGTGATCCTCCCAATCACCGTGTCGCCCCGGAGTTCGGGAGTTGACTCGTGTATGCTCGAAGCCGTGTTGCTCCAACCACAGGTTGATCCGAATTCCTGTACCCGCCAGGTGTTGTGGCCAGAGCGCTGCCGTGTTGTCGCTTGTTGTGATCATGAGCGTTGGCACCTGTGCAAGCGGAATCTTCGCGCCCTCGGCGTATGAGCCAAGTATGTCTTCGCCCGGATAGAGCAAAGAGTCGGTGTACACCAGTTCCTCTTCAAATTCGAGATCGCCACGCTCCATGGCGGCGAATGCGCCGATCAAGATGGGTACCTTGATCATACTGGCGGTGGAGAAGATCTCGTCAGCGTTGATCTGTACTGTTCGATTGCTCGACAGGGGATGCACGTACACGCCGACGTGTCCGCGAAAAGAGTCCACCAGCGGGACCAGTTTTACTAGGAGGGTTGAATCAATGGACAGGACGTCGTGTTGCTGTGCGAGGGACTGGGCTTGGCATATGCCAGGTGTGCCCAGCAGCAGTGCAATTGCGTGATAGAGCCATCCGCGATACCATCTCACAGGCACCTCCGCGCCGCGTTGAGTCAGCCGACTAGAGATCTAATCCAAATGGAACGATTCCACACCGCACCACGGCGGGGATCGGTTGAGAGTACAGTGGCGAGCGGTCAAGGCTGAAAAATAAAGCGGAGTTGCCACTCGCACCGGCGCCACGGGTGCGACTCGCCCCTGGGTACCAGGACGAACTGAATGAGGCGCACGTTACACCACTCACGACTCGGGAGATGATGCATGAGGAGATTCCTTGTCATGCCACTGACACTGGTGTTGGCAGCGTGTGACACCGGTAACACGATTACCACCAGTGGGCCACTCACCAACGATGACTTTGCACCAGCGCTCAATGTCGACCTGAACGCAATGGTGCAGACAGCATCGGGACTGTACTACCAGGACCTCGAAGTGGGACAGGGCGACGAGGCAGCAGTGGGAGCCACCGTAACGGTGCACTACGAAGGATGGCTAGCCAACGGAACGAAGTTCGACAGCAGTCGTGACCGGGGGCAGCCGTTCACTTTTGCGCTCGGCGCCGAAACCGTGATCCCGGGTTGGGATGAAGGAGTCGCCGGCATGCGTGTAGGAGGCCTCCGCAAATTGGTCATTCCACCAAACCTGGCGTACGGGGCGGCAGGCGTGCCCCCGACAATTCCCGGCAATTCCACTTTGGTGTTCGACATCGAGTTGCTGGAGGTCGTGCAATAGGCCGAGACTCGTATCGGTGTCGAGCGACGGGTGTTGAGGTTTGGTGGCTTGATGTGAACCGGGTGGTGGTTCGCTGGTTCGAAGCGTGGTCACGCCTCGCTGGGTGGCACAGTGTCGGACGTATATAATCTGCTAGCTTACGGTCGCGGGGGTCGGTCGGCCCCGTAGTTATGGGGCTTCCTCCGTGACATTGGCGGTGTTGTTCGGTGCCGCGGAGCCGCGCCGTTCTGTGCCGCCGCGGCGATCCTTGCCGCTGCGGCGCTCTTCCTTGCCGTAGACCGCAGGCGGGATGTCCACCACTCGGCGCTGCTTCTTGCGGCGTTCCTGACCTGAGCGTCGTTCGAGACCTTTCGATGGAGGCGTGTGCTGCATGGGTGGACGCTCCGCGTGCCGGTTGAGGCTGCCCTTATGCCAAGGTACGACAGGTGGTGGTTGAGCACAAACGAGGTTTTGGTCTGTCGCTCACACACGACCCTCGTCCCGAGCCTTGGTGAGCATCCTCTCCGCAAATTCGATCCTGCCCGAAAGTTCTCGCACATCGCCCAACTGTTCCCGCATTTCGTCCCGCATGTCGTCCATCGTCTGATGCAGGAGTTCCAGAGACTCAGACATCCTCTCCAGGTCGGCTGGATGCGGACCTCTCCTCAAGCGAAGCCAGGTGTTGGTTCCAATCCACAGCGCCAAGACCCCCCCTGCTGTCAGTATTAGTGTGGGCAGAACCTCACTCATGAAGATCAAGCCGTAGGGCACGCCTGGTGGCATGGTCTGCTCCCGAAGTGGTTGTTGGATGGTAACACCAATCATAAGAATCCCAGACCAGGGACACCAGAGTTCGCTGGCGCTCGATGGGTCGACAAGTGAGGCCTGTCAATCGACCGACTGTCGATGTACGTTGGGATGCATGGGAACGATATGTGGCTGTATTCTCGTGGCACTGGTCGGTGTGGGTGGCGACCCAGGAGATTCAGTGGGCCCGGTTCGTGAGCTAATGCCGCACGGGATCGGAATGGAGCTGGTCGAGCAGACAGAGCCTAGCCACTTGAAGAGCACGAGTAGCGAAATCGATAACATTGCGAGTCTCCTGATGGCTCCTGGTGCGGTTCATGCAGTGTGGGTCGATTCCGATTTGGAGGGAGACCCGTTCTGGCCCGGTCCCCCAGCCCCGCCTAGTGGTGGCCGCACCTTCTCCTGGCTTTTCGCTGGCGCCATCGGTGTGGCGTTCGTGACGTTCGCGATCATAGCCGCCACGGCTTCGAGCGGTGACTGAAGAGACAGCATCTTCCTTAGAAGCAGTCAGTTCTGTAGTTTCAGGACTATGAGAGGGGATTTGGTGATTGAGCGTCGAGGGGGCAGTGAGCGTCGCAGCGAGCTAGACAGACGGACTGGCCGCGATCGCAGAAGGGACTGCGAGAGAGAGATCGCCCGGCAGCTCCCCGACGAGTTCGCGCAAGCCGGGGGTGATCCGGTGCATCGTATTGCCGGACTGGTCAACCGTCACTGGCCCCACGAGGAACTACCAGCCCGCTCCGAGCTGACGCAGCAGTTGCTCCCGATACTCGAAGATCTCCTTGCACCCGGTACTCCGGTTACCGATGAGCACAGAGAACAGTGCGAATCCGCTGTCCTCGATTGGGTCGACCAGCAGTAGACGCTTCCGCCTGCAATCCCGTAGCTGCAACTATCAGGTGCCATCCGTTTAGGTTGCGGACCAGCCACCAAACAATGCCTCGAACCTGCAGAAGATGACTTCGGATGGTTCGCTGTCCCATAGGGTGGCGATCGTAACCGGTGCCTCGAGCGGGATCGGTGCTGCCACTGGTGAGCTGCTC
>JBDHKN010000039.1:0-42380 GCA_039586365.1 Gemmatimonadota bacterium
CCCTCAACACTCGGCCTCGCAAGACCCTCGGTTGGAGGACGCCGGCCGAGGCGCTGGATCAGCTTCTAAGGTCAACTCAAACCGTTGATGTTGCGACGGCCGATTGAATCCGCCTAGCACACGAGGATCTTTATGGTCCCGATATGGAGTTGGGAAGATGGCTCCGTAGTAAGCACCTGGTTATCAAGTTGAACGACATACTGTTCGTGCATGGTGGCGTCGCCCCCGATTTGGTGATGCACGGACTGAGTCTGAAAGACGTGAACGAGACTGCTCGTAATAGTCTGGACCTTCGGTCCTATGAGCTGGTGACCAGTGACACCGCTAGGTTCCTCTTTGGGAGCACCGGGCCACTGTGGTATCGGGGCTATCACAGAGACACGGATGTGTACCCACAAGCAACGTCTGAGCAACTGGGAATGACCCTGGACTTCTACGACGCCGAAGCCGTGGTGGTCGGGCACACTGAGATTGGTCAGGTGGGTACTCTATACAACGGACGCGTTGTCGGAATCGATGTTCCGGTTCAGAGCCTTGGCTCCTTGCAGGGTTTGCTGTGGAAGCGCGGCAAGTGGTTTCGGGTGACAGGTAGCGGGAGACTGAAATCCATAAGGTAGTCCATTTTGGAAACGCTGGTCCGAATACCCAAAGTAGATCTGGCGTCGCATGTCTGCTGCAGGGTTCGCCGCCCAGAATGACGTAGCGGTTTGCGATTCCGGTGGCTCTGCCAGACAAAGGCATCCGTATCATACCTTGTGCTAGACCCGTGATGTCTGAGCGTCCATTCTTGGATGCCCCTTTGGTCGGGACCTGGTTTGCATCGGATCGTGTATGCCCGAGACGGTTTGTTCTGGTACCGTTGCGGCTAGCGGCCGATCACTCACCAGATGTTGCAGGGTAAAGAACGGCTTGACATTCAACTCGAGGTGGAGATGAGCGAGAAAAGAGAAGGTCTGTTCACCGCGCCGGTATTCTTGGGCATGGCATTCTTCGTGTTTGGGATCGCAATAGTTGAGAAGTTCCTGAACTTGATTGGCATCAGCATTCCTTTTACGACTGTGTATCCGGCTCAACTGCTGCAATGGGCCGCGACTCTGCTGGTGTTCGATATTGCCCTTGTGTTGCGACAGATGCTCGAGAACAAGCTGTAGCTACGCTTTAGTGGCGACGTGCTACGTTGATCCGGGGTGGCGCAGTTCCTTCTGACCTGAGCGCCACCTCACAGCAACGGGATCGAGGCTGCTGCCTTTGCGGCGCCTATTGACGCAGCCGCAACCTGATCTCTCCAACCTCCAGGTCCCGGTAGGGTACTTCCACCGGTGTGAATCCCAGAAGCCGCAGACTGTCCAGAAAGACCTCCCGTTCTGGAAGCTCGCCGTCGGGTCCAAGGCGCGTGAGCCTTCCGATTCGCTGCCAAGCACCGTCTTCAGTACGGTCATAAGCGAGAATCGCGTAGTCGGTGCCTCCCGATAGGACGACTACGTACTCGTTGTCGCCGTCGCCGTCCAGGGCAGCAGGGAACACGACGCAGTTTCTTCCTTCGATGCAGCCGTTGGTCTGATCGCGCGTGATGTCGGTCGCGACGAAACTCACGAGACCCTGAGGGAATCCCTCAGCCAGGGCGATTAACTCCAGATCGTCTTCGGTGAGCAGAACTGTCGCCCGTGTGGCCAGTTCCCGATAGGACTCAGCCTCACGAGCGACTGCCACACCATCGCGGATAGCTGCAAACTCGGGATGTTCGGTCAGCTGTTCCAGCTCTGCCAACCTCTCCCAGCCGGCGCGGCCGAGTCTAAAACGTAGGAACGCGTAGTCGAACTCCTGTGCGGCCACTCGTCCCTCTGCAAGACGTGCGAACTGGTTGCGGGCGCTCCAGGCCACTGGGTCGAGTATGGGCGTGTGCGCAGCGAGGGCACTAGTGACTAGCACCCAAGCCATTGTCATGTTCACTCGCTGTACAGGCTCCATCCATTTGCCGCGACGTTTGAGTACCGCAGCCGCGTAGCCAATCGCGTACAGCGCCGCCCAAGTGGTGAGTAGCACCCCGTAGAAACGACTAGGGCTGAGGCCGTATTGCGCTATCCTCAGTGCCAGGGCGTAGAATGTGATGCCCGCGTAGATCGGCAGTCCCAAGAGTGCCGCCTCAACGCCGTGACGCACCCAGCGTTCGTACGGAAGGTCGCCGGTCCCATCTTGATATACGCCATTGGACAGCAGGATCGTGAGCCCGATGAGCGAAAGCAGGACGGCCGAGGCGTGACCCGTGTCCCATAGGGGCTGGAGTCCGGTGAACGGCAGGCTTACTAGGAACAGGAGTGCGATGAGCGCAAGCAACGGCATGAGGGTGCGCAAAATGACTAGCGTCAAGCTCCGCAGTGTACTAGTCACCCGCTCGCTCTCGCGCCCGAGAGCCACTCCGTAACCGAAGACGGCGGCAAGCGCCATGCTGACGAACGCTGTATGGGTGAAGACGTCCTCGAACAAGGTTATATCGATCAACTTGAAGAGCTGGAACCACAGCACAATGATGATCCAAAACGCCCAGGCTACCGCTCCGCCTATCGCCAAGATGTATATGTTGGTCCAACTGTGTTGAAACAGCTCGCTGTACGGGTACGTCCGCCGCCCGGTCTTCTGATAGATCTGTACGAACGGCAGCAGCACATACACTGCCAGCACTGTACCTGCGATCGAGAGCGGGATCCTCGACTCGTCGAGCCGGTAGGGAGCAGCGGCAGCCGGGACATGACTCCAGACCCAGAAGCCCAGGATGGCAAACACCGCTGGGATCACCGCTGCCAGTGTTGCCAGCCTCTTGATAGCGGTCCCGGTCCAAGCCAAGTGGACGATAGCTGCAGCTACCGATACGAAGAACACTGGTGCTACGATTAGTGCTTTTGCCGTCGGGTCTTCGGGCCACGCCTCGTGTGCCAGGAAGTAGACGCAACCCTGTACCAGGCCGGTACTGGCTAGCACGAGTCGCGTGGTTTGGCTTGCGGACAGAGGCGTTCTCATGTCTCACCTCCCGATGTGCGCCTGGTGGGGGGAAGGCTAACGTAATGACGCGCGCTATGTAGGGCCAGGGATCGCTGTGCGGCTATGGGCCAGCAGAGCCTCAGCTGGTGGAGATCACGGTTGCGGGCTTGCGGCCGCGAATCTTTTTGGACCCAACCGACGTTCTATGGGATTAGGGAAATACCACACCCAGGTGATCTAATGGACACATTGTTGAGTGATATCCGGTATGCGCTACGCGCGGTCCGCAAGAGCCCTGGTATCATTGCCGTGGCCGTGCTCTCTCTGGCGCTGGGTATCGGCGCCAACACCACGATCTTCAGCGCGGTGGATGTGTTCATGTTACGACCCCTGCCGTACCCAGATGCACAACGTCTAGTGCACGTGTACAGCACTGTTCCGGAGCGCGGCTGGAACTACAACTCCGTCTCGATCCCAGACTACCTCGATTTGCGGGAGCAGAGCCGCACTGTAGACCTGGCCACGAGCTATGGGCGGGACTTCAACGTGTCCGGCATTGGTGAGCGACCCGAACGGATCGATGGCGAGCGTGTGTCCTGGAACTACTTCCAGGTTCTAATGCTACAACCGGTGATTGGCCGCACGTTCACGCGGGAGGAGGAGCAAAACGGACAGCACTACGTGGCCATCATCAGCGACGGTCTGTGGCAACGGCGCTTCGGGGGGGATCCTGGGATCCTCGGAACCACGATGGAACTCGACGGCGAACCCTACACGGTCGTGGGTGTTCTCCCGCCCAAGTTTCGGTTTTATGAGAGCCGGACTGACATTTGGACTCCGATTCCTCTCACCGGTGAAGAGAGTCGTGGCAACCATTTCCTGGCGCCGGTTGGCCGGCTCCGGTCCGGAGCAACCGTCGAGCAAGCCAACGCCGAGATGGCCGCCATCGCGGCTCGGTTGGCTGAGGAGTATCCGGAGACCAACGATGGGTGGGGTGCGGGTGCCCGCGACTTGCACCGGCGGATCTTCTCTGAGGAGTTCAGAATGGGCAGCCTCATCTGCTCGGTGGCAGTCGCGTTCGTGCTGCTCATCGCATGCGCCAACGTGGCGAACTTGATGCTCACCCGGGTCTCGGGCCGGAGCCGGGAGATTGCGGTGCGGGGAGCGCTGGGAGCAAGCCGCAGCCGCATCCTACGCCAGCTGCTCACCGAATCGATGATCGTGTCGCTCATGGGTGGTGCCCTTGGCCTTGTATTCTCACTGGCAGGAATCCGTGGTTTCGTGTCACTCATGCCAGCGTGGTTTCCTCGGGTTGACGAGATCGGACTGGATGGTCGCGTCCTGCTATTCGCGCTGGTAATCACAGTGCTCACCGGGATTCTGTTCGGTATGGCGCCGGCACTCCATAGCTCGCGCCCCAACATCACCGACTCCCTGAAAGAAGGGGGACGTGGCAACGTGGGCGCCAAAGGTGACCGTCTGAGGAAGACGTTGGTCGTTGCCGAGGTATCTCTGTCGTTGGCGTTGCTAGTGGCATCTGCTCTATTGGTGCAGGGTTTCCTGAGGCTTCAGACGGCCGATTTCGGGTGGGAAGAGGAAGACGTGCTCACGTTTCAAGTCGCTCTTCCCGCATCCCAATACCCTGATGAAGCAGCCTTGAACGGGTTCTACCGGGAGATGCTGCCGAGGATTGCGTCGCTGCCAGGAATCGAGGCGATTGGTGGCACCACCATTCTGCCGATGCGGGGCCACAGCAACTCATTCTTCGCGATCCCCGGCCGCGAGGTGGCGAGTCTCCAAGACCGTCCGCTCACGGAGGTTCGGAGGGTGTTCCCCGGCTACTTCCCGGCGATGGGTACTGCACTGCTACGCGGTCGCCCTCTGGGCGATGAGGACCGCCCGGATACGCGGCCGGTGATTGTGGTTAACGAAGCCCTGGTGGAACGTCACTTCCCGGGAGAGGACCCGATCGGTAAACAGATTGACCTCTGGGGGCTGAATCGCGAAATCGTCGGCGTCGTTCAAAACACGCTCGACGTGGACCCGAACCCCAGGCCGATGACGTTCATGTCTGCGTTCCAGTACCCGGTTAGCAGCATGAGCTTCGTCGTGCGCACCACCGGACAGCCCGCTGCGATCACCGACGCCGTGAGGTCGGAGGTCCTGAGGCTGGATCCAGATCTGCCCATTTACCAGGTGCGGACGCTGGAAGATCACATCGCCGAGCAACAGGGTGGCAATACCATCATGGCGAAGGTCATGAGCGTGGTTGCCCTCGTGGCACTCACCCTCGCAGTGGTCGGTGTGTACGGCGTCATGTCCTACTCAGTTTCACAACGCACGCAGGAAGTAGGCATTCGCATGGCGCTGGGTGCCCAGCGCGCAACAGTGCTCGGGATGATCCTCCGGCAGGGGACGATCCTGGCGTTTATCGGTGTTGTTATCGGACTCTTCATCGCGGCTGCGGTCTCCAGAAGCCTGTCGCTCTTCCTGTTCGGAGTGAATCCGTTCGACCCACTCACCTTTGGCGCAGTCGCACTCATTCTGTTGCTCTCCGGTGTTGGCGCCAGTTACATGCCCGCCCATAGAGCCACCAAGGTTGATCCCCTGAGCGCCTTGAGGACGGAGTGAGCTGATAGCTGTAGGTCAAGCCGCTCACGGCCCGCGGCAGAGAGTTGAGGGCACAGGGCAAATACGGCAGCGAATTGCGAGCCATTCCATTTGCGGAGACAGAGGCAGGAAAACTGGTGCGGCCCAAGCATGCCAGGTCACTCCATTCAGCCAGTGGTCATGCTGAGGGAGATTCTGATTACAAGGCCGGGACGGTTCCTGGTACCGGGGGATTACGCGTTGTCTATGTTCCCTACGCCACCGAGGAAACGATAGGTGTGTCCACCACGCCAACGCCGCAAGCGTGCGTGGTTGATGCATCCCGGCACACCGGGCGCCCACCTGATTATCAACATTCTGCCAGCAGCAGGCAGACGCTGATAGCTAGCAGCTGACAGCTATCGGCTGTCAGCTCATTCCTCGAGTCATGGGTCAGTACCAGCTAAAACCGGCGGGCATCACTGCGATGTCGTGGCCGAGCAGCTGGTCCCCAGCGAACAGCGTGCGGGCTTTGAAGCTTCTGCCTTGCAGCAAGAGCGGTAGCCAGTGGCGGTCGTCGGCCCACATTTGATCGTACGGCACGTTGTCCACCGGGACCCAAAACGGGATTGCCTCTGAGGTCTCTTGTGGTTGTCCAGTGCACCCGCCGCCCTTGAATACATGGATGCGAATCGAGATACCGTCCAGAACGTGGAACAGTATTTCACCGCACTTGCGCACCCCGGTCGGGTGCACAGCCAACTCCTCGGCGAACTCCCGGACCGCGGCGGCGAGAGGTGATTCGCCAGCGTCGATTCTCCCTCCGGGAGCATTGATCTTGCCCGCCCCCAAACCGCGCCGCTTGTGGATCAGTAGGATCGACCCGTTCCGGACGACGTATAGGAGCGTTGCCTCTTGGTCGGGTATCCAGCTAGTCCAGTCGATGTCCTCGAATTGCACCACAGAGCCCGAGAGTAATTGTTCAGCCCCACGCGGTCGTCAGAAGAGTAATGTAACCGGTAGCCGTCTGCCTCTGGCTCGACTCCAGGCCGTCCGAGATACGGTGATCGCCTGAACCAGCAACACCGCCGCTGTTCTGGCGGTGCAGTGCTCCTGTCCAGTTGAGAGGACACCTCCTCACGTTCACAACGTGTCCCTACGTCGGTAACACATTGCTATCCAGCGACTTGGACAACATGGCAGGGTGGGGCATGGGTTATGCCAATCTAGATATACGACATATTTATTGGCACCAACAAAGTACGCTGCTGGAGGGGCCCATGAACAACCGCACATCGATGCCTTGGCGAACGGTCCTAGCCTCAGCATCGCTTCTGGTCGCATCGACCGCGTGTCATCGTGTAATCATCGATTCCGGTCTCGAACCTGCTCGAAGGGTTCACCACGAAGAGTGGAACATAGCCTACGCGGAGGCGATCTACCCTGCGCAAATTGACGCCACCGATTACTGCAAGCGCTGGGCGCGTGTCGAGACGAAGCAGAGCTTTCTCAACTGGGTAGTCGGTGCCGCCACGTTCGGCATCATCACGCCAATGGATGTGAAAGTTGTCTGCGCTGAGAGTGTGTCGCCGGATGCTGAAGACTCCCAGGGCGCTGAGCAACCTCAAGCACCCGATCTGCCACCCCAGTTCTGATACGTCAGAAATCGAACCTACGGAGGTAATGAAAATGCGTCGCGACACGAACAAGGTGATGGTGGGTTTGCTTCTGACGGCGCTCCTGTTGGTCTCGGCTGGGTGCTACCATAGCATCGTTGACACCGGCTTGGAGCCGGGGCCGACCGCCTATCACGAGGGGTGGGAAACGGCGTGGCTCGGCGGTCTCGTGCCTGCTAGGGTGGATGCCGGGGGAGTGTGCGGTGGTCCCTGGGCCAGAGTGGAGACCCAGCAGAGTTTTCTGAACGGCCTGGTATCGTTCTTAACCCTCGGCATCTACGCACCTCACGAGGTCGAGATCGTGTGTGCTGCCGGAGTGGTGGAGGAGAACTCGGGAACCTAGCTGGTGGGTGGGGAGTCACAATCTCGCCCAATGGGGTGTGGCCTAGCGGGGGCCGCTCGCGTCAAACGACGGCCCTCGCGCGTGTTTGGGCTGCAGGCACGAGTTTGGTGGAGTGCCGCGGATGGCGCCGCCCCTCCCTGATGTCGGGAGTGAGGACCCAGTTGAGCCTATCAGGGTAACCCATGTAATATTTCATGGCTTTGCTTTCGCACCATCCGCACAGGAGGTTCCATGTTCACGCCTGCACGTGTCCTCACGGCTGCACTTGTGACAACGTTGGCGCTACCTGCGGCCGGGCGGGCTCAATCCGCCGCCGACATTCTGAACCGAATGCTCTCCGAGTACGAGCGCCGTTCGCAAGGCGTGGAGAATTACACCATCGTTCAGGAGACGATGGGGATAGAGACCGTCACCTACTTCGAAAAGGAGACGGTCGACGGCCATCCAGTCTTCCGCCTGCGCAGCACACGGGCCGCTGGCATGGTGATGACGGAACATGATTCGGAAAACGACGGCTGGGATGAGTTCTACTCCCTGGCGCCTCAGATGATTTCCCATGCTGAGTACCTAGGCAGAGATCAGGTTGAAGGACGGGCCGTGCAGGTTGTGGTGGTGAACGATCTGGACGAGATCGGATTTGGTCAAGGTCCAGCTCCCGAAGATGCTGACTTCCAACCTGAGCTGGGCAGGTTCTACGTCGATGCAGACCAGTGGGTCGTGCGGCGCATGGAGTTCGAGGGCAGCATGACCACTCAGGGCGAGACCCACGACGTTAAGAGCGTTGCCGACTTCAGTGACTTCAGGGAGATAGACGGCATGCTCCATCCGTTCCTTATGGACGTGACCGTCGAAGGCTTCGGTGAGGCGCTGGATCCCGAAATGCGGGAGCAGTTGGAGGAGATGAAGCGGGAGCTGGAGCAGATGCCCGAGGCGCAGCGCAAGATGGTGGAGCAGATGATGAAGGCGCAGATTGAGAACCTCGAGCAGATGGGCGACGAAGGCGGCATGAAGATCCAGATCAAGGTCAAGGAGTTGCGGGTGAACAGTGGTCCTCCGGGTGACCGCTAACCGACCGCAATAACAGGACAGGCAAGACGTGGAGGAAGGCCTGTCTAGGACCTGACTCCGCGACTGCCGCGACTCGTCAGCTCAGGCGTAGCCGGCATCTGACGTATCCGCGTGCTCACCCAGGACGCTGGCGCCGCTCTTGATAGCAGCCACAATAGTTGATTTCGCGAGCATCACTCATCCCAGCATGCATCAGCTGCGAGAACGGAAATACCTGCTATCGTTGGCGCCGGTCATCCTGGCGTTGTTTCAGGCTGCTTGCAGCGAGCAGGCTGACATCTCCTTCTTTGTGCTGGTGAAGTCGTCCAACTACTCGCAGGACAGTCTAAGGCAACTCACCCTCCTCAATTATCACTTCTTTTCCGAGATCTTTGTCCTGCCCGGAGGTCGGATCGATAGCGCTAGCCTCTCACCTGATGGCGCTGAGAGCAAACCGATTCCATACGTCGACCGAGGCGGCAACTACTATGTGGAGGGGGGGCACTTCGACTCGCTCGAGGAACTCGATGCCGCCCATCCGAACGGGAAGTTCGTGTTTGACATCGCTGCGCCGACGGTCCGACTGAGCCAAGTGCGGCTTAGCCTCGCTGGCCCGGGCAATCGGACAGACATCCCTGCACCAATTACGGTCTCGCTCAGCCAAGCCGGTGTGCCGATCTCTCCTCAAGCTGTCGACCCTACCGAGGTTTTCATCATCGGCTGGAGCGATTATTCGAACGGAGCGGCGGACCCCAGAGGCATTGTCGATGACATGATCTTCGTGGTGGTGGCCGATTGTCACGGGAACCGGCTATTTCATACAGGCCTGCCGTTTGAAGGGGAGTACATGACGTTCCGGACCATCGATGTGTTGGTACCGGCTGGCACGCTGGACACGGGTCAGCCGTACTCTGCCTTCGTCGAGTTCCCTCACGTGGTGGACAGTCGCACAGTGCACGGAGTTCCTGGATTCACTTCGTATGCCACGGCAACATACCTCGACCTTCGCACTGGGGGCTCGGTTTCCGATCCAACTTGTCCGGCCGTTCCCCCACCGATGGACACGGGTCAAACTGATCGCAAGGAGTGATGGGTAGCCACGGTCCTTCCCAATTCATACACGTCGTTCCCAGTCTCAGCCAGAGCCAGTCGCGAGTCTCGTGCGATTGAGATACCCTTAGGTACAGTAGATCGTGGTACCCTGACTTTTACGCGCTACCAGTTGCATGAAGAAAGGAGCCCGCCGTGGAAGCTTTCTCACACAACGGCAAGGCCTACTCAACGGACGACCGGGGTTTTCTGACGGCGTACGGTCAATGGGATGAAGGCTTCGCCGAGGGAATGGCGCCGCGGGTGCGAATCGCCGACGGACTCACTGATGCTCATTGGCGTGTCATCCGCTTCATAAGGAGAGAATTCGAAGAGACCGGTGAATGCCCGCTGGTGTTCAGCACCTGCAAGGCCAATGGTCTTTCCACGAAGCAGTTCAAGGAACTGTTTCCGACAGGCTATATGCGGGGTGCCTGTAAGCTCGCAGGTATCACCTACCGGGACCGCCTGGTCGATTACTATGGTGAGGATGCAGCGCGACCAAGTGCAAAGACTGATGTCAGAGAAGCCATCGCCAAGAACAAGGACAAGATTTATCGAGTCGACGCATTCGGATTTCTGGTAGATCCCGCCGAATGGGATGAAGAGTATGCGGCTCATAAAGCCCGTGAGATGAAGCTACCTGGTGCGCTATCGGACAAGCATCAAGAGATCATCCAGTACTTGAGGAGAAGCTTCACCAAGAGTGGAGTCGTGCCGACAGTGTTCGAATGTTGTGAAGCTCTCGGGATCGAGTTGGATGATCTCGAGCGTCTCTTCCCTGACGGATACGATCGAGGTGCCGTAAAGCTGGCCGGACTCTGCGTCAAATGATCTTGCCTGATTGTTGATGCTTGACCCACCCTCGCGCTGCCCGCAATTGAATCGCATCTTTGCAGCTCCACAATATCACGTACTTCGAGGCATGCCATGCTGGTATCTTTCCGTTCCTCACGCCTAATACCCTCTCTCATTCCAGTCGTGATGCTGGCTTTCTTTGCAGGGCGCCCTGTGGGTTCACGGCCGGTGGTCGCAGATCGCGACTACGTGTACGTCGCGGGCACCATGGGGATCGATCCGACCACGGGTGAGCTAGCAGCGGGTGTCGCCGGTCAGGTTCGTCAAGCGATGGAGAACATTGCCGTCATTCTGCGGGCGGAGGGGACAGGCTTTTCGCGAGTGCTGTCTGTTAACGTCTTCCTTTCGGACACCCGCCACTTCAGTGAAATGAACGAGGTATATCGTTCCTACTTTCCGGTTGAACCACCGACGCGAGCAACCGTAGCAGTCGATCTTCCTCTGTCTGGGGCGTTGGTGCAGATAGCCTTGGTGGCCGCGCGGCCACATGTGACTCGACGTGTAATCAAGCCAGCGCGACTCAAATCACCTGAGCTACCATATAGCTGGGGGATACTCGCTGGGAACACACTCTTCATTGCTGGGGCCACGAGCCGCGATCCCGGAACCTATGAGCCGGTGACCGGGGACGTCGGCACCCAGACGCGCCGAGTATTCGGAAACATCGGGGCGGTGCTTCACGCTGCCGAGATGGACTATGGCGATCTGTCTTCCTGCACCGTGTTCATGGACGATTCGCGTGGGTTCAGCGAGATGAATGCTGCGTACCGTGAGTTTGTCACCGACGATCCTCCCGCGCGGGCGACCGTGAGGGCAGGGCTCATGAATCCGGTCTTCAAGGTGGAGATCCAGTGTGTTGCTGAACGGGGAGCTAATAGGTCAGTAGTTGTCGCTAGTGGAGCGTCACGGCCGACGAGTCCGTTCTCGCCGGCCGTCAGAGTCGGGCAACGTATGTATCTGGCTGGCATGGTCGGGCGTGGCCCGGAGGGCATCGCGAAGGGTGATATCGATGCCCAGACCAGGCAGACGTTGGCCAATCTGGGAGCCACGCTGACAGCGGCCGGGATGGACTTTAGCAACGTGACTGCCATGCATGTCTTCCTACCGCACATAGAGCACGCAGCTGCGGTGGGACCCATCCTTGACCACATGATCGGCAGTGGGCCGTCACGCACCGTGATAGGAACAGGGCTGATGGGCCCCGACAACCTGGTCGAGATCATGATGTTTGCCAACAGCGTGAGTCAGTGATTCTCACTACTGGAACTCGAGACTGCCTTTGCGGAGCGAAACCATGATGCAGCAGACAATTGGACTGTGGCACAGGAGTGGCGTAGTGGTAGCGGTTTTTTCACTTCTGATGGCGGCAGTGACATCAGGTCAGGCGGATTATCAGCGAGCCGAACAGTTTCTCACCTGGAATACGACAAAGCTGATCACCGGTGATGTGGTGATACCTACTTGGCTATCGGATGGTCAGCGTTTTTGGTATCGGGTGACCACTGCAGCCGGAGCGGATTTCGTGTTGGTGAATCCGGAACGCAACACTCGCCGTCTCGTGTTCAACAACGCCCGGTTGGCGGCGGCGATGTCGCTGGCCAACGACACGACGTACGATCCAGTGAAACTCCCGTTCACTACCTTCAAGTTCCTGGACGGTGAAGGTTCTATCGAAGTGAAGGCAAGTGCCAAGCTGTTCCACTGCGAGCTGGGGGCTTATCGGTGCACGGTGAGTGACACGTTGCCGAGTGACGTGCCGTACGTCGTATCGCCTGACTCGACGCTGGAAGCGTTCGTACACGAACACAACGTCTATGTGCGCCCTCACGGTGGCGGAGACTCGACTCAGTTGACGACGGACGGCGTGGAGTTCTGGTCCTATGGGCTAGGATATCCGCGTCCCAACCAAGTGAAACGCAAGTTGCCGCGACGACCGACAATAGTCTGGTCGCCCGACTCGCGGAAGCTCGCCGCACAGAGGAACGACGAGCGCAACGTGGAACACATGCACTACATATCGTCCACGTCGCAACGCCCGCAGCACTACTCGCAACCGTATGCGTTGCCAGGCGACTCGATAATCCCAATTCCCGGATTTCACGTGATTCATCTGGATCGAGCAGGTGGGATGGTCCGAGCTGTGCAGAACGTCGATGTAGCGGTGACCCCACAACCGCATCAACTGTCCCTGAGCGGATCGTCCACAGATTCTCTGTGGGGTGAGGACTCTGGCAAGCTCTACGTGTCCTATCTGACCAGAGCATCGAAGAGCGTGCATCTTGCCCAGGTGGATGCGGCCACGGGTGACGTAGATGTGTTGGTGTCGGACAGTAGCAAGACATGGGTGGAATTGAGCGTCGAGAGTTATGGTGCTGTCAATTGGGAGGTAGTGGAGGCAACCGGAGACGTGATCTGGTTCTCACAGCGCGACGGCTGGGCCCATCTGTATCTGCTCGACCGCAACGGCAACGTCAAGAACCAGATCACTTCGGGCCCGTGGACGGTGGGTGCAATCAAGTATGTGGATCACGCAGCGCGACGCATCTACTTCACTGGGCGCGGCAAGGAACCAGGCAGGGACATCTACTATGCTCACCTCTACGTGGTCAGCTTTGACGGTACTGACCTCCGTCTCCTGACATCTGAGGATGCCAACCACAGCATTCATTTCGCTCCTGGGGGCCGGTACTTCACTGACACGTACTCCCGCTTCGACCAACCCCCGATAACGGTATTGCGTGCGCCGGACGGCACGGTGATTCGGCAACTCGAGGAAACGGATATCTCTCGCTTGCACGAGATCGGGTGGAGGCAGCCGGAGCCCTTTACGGTGAAAGCCCGCGATGGGGTGACTGAGCTATACGGCATGATGTACAAACCGACCAAATTCGATCCGGATCAGAAATATCCCATCATCGATCACATCTATCCTGGCCCGCAGATCATCACTGTTCCCAAGGACTTCTTTCCCACCAATGCGCCCGGTCTGACTTACGCGACGTTCGGTCAGGTACAGGCGCTAGCAGAGCTGGGTTTCATCGTGGTGAACATCGACCACCTCGGGGGTCCGATGCGGTCGAAGGCATTTCACGACAACTACTACGGGAACTTCGGTGACAACGGGATACCGGACCACATCACCGCGATCAAACAGCTTGCTGCCCGCCACTCCTTCATCGACATCGAGCGGGTCGGGATCTACGGGCATTCGGGTGGAGGGTTCGCGTCAACCGATGCCATCCTGCGCTACCCAGATTTCTTCAAGGTCGCTGTCTCCACCTCAGGCAACCACGACAACCGCAGCTACAACATCTACTGGGCCGAGAAGTATCAGGGTCTGTTGGTGCGGGATACAGTCAAGAACACTGACAATTTCGCTGGGTCGGCCAACCAGACAATGGCGGCGAATTTGAAGGGTAGGTTGTTCCTGATGCATGGGGACATGGATGACAACGTCCACCCCGCTATGACCATCCAGGTCGCCAACGCTCTCGTCAAGGCCAACAAGACCTTCGACATGCTGATCTTGCCGGACATGGATCATGGCGTCACGCAGGATCCCTACGTGATCCGTCGCAGCTGGGATTACTGGGTGCAACACCTGCTGGGTGAAGAACCACCGCGGGATTTCCTCATCCGCGGTCCGCCCAATTAGCGGGAATCCGGACACATGATGTACCTGCGAAAGGGATCCTGGGAGAAACTGACTGGACAGGCCCGCTGATGTGCGTCTGTCGTGTTGCTCATTGTCGGCCTGCTCGTGAGCTGTGTCCCGGTTCGCCCGAGTCCGCGGTGGATCCCATGTGATCTTTGCGGATGGAATGATCCGGCGGTACGTACAGATCGTTGCCTCTTACCACACCGGAGGTGAGCCCGTAGCTTAGACCCGTAGGATTTCCGAGAGGCACACTCATAGCTGATCTGCTGAGGTGCGCGAACGGCCTAATTGGCCCACCGTTACGTGATCGAGTAGTCTCGACGCAGTGGTGGGAGGGCGTGCACGCTACCGCAGATAGACTCCGGGCCGCAGCCGGACTGCAAAATCTATCTACGCATTTCGAGGTCACTCATGCATAGCAGCACTACGCTACGTCAGTTCGCCGCAGTCGTTGTCGCGGGCATCGTCCTTGTTTCGGTCGCCGCGTGCGGAGCCGACAGCTTTCACTTCGAGATCGTCATGGGCGATGGACTGAGTTCGGAGCCCGTGGACGGGCGGGTGATTCTGCTCGTCTCGCAGGACAGCTCGGCAGAGCCCCGGTTCCAGCGCCTCCGGAGCCCCTTTGCACCCGCGATCTTCGGCATCGACGTGGAAGGTCTCCGTACCGGTGAGCCGGCCGTGATCGATGTGGCCACGCGCGGGTGGCCGCTCGAACACATCACGCAGATCCCTGCGGGTGAGTACTACACTCAGGCGGTGCTCAACGTCTACACCACGTTTCAACGCGCGGACGGGCATACGATCAAGGCACACATGGACCAGTGGGAAGGGCAACACTGGAACATCTCGCCGGGCAATCTCTACAGTGAGGCTCAACAGGTGAGGATCAATCCGGCCTCGGGTGGGGCGGTGCGTATCACCCTCTCTCAAACCATGCCGCCGCTCGATCCCCCCGAGGACACCAAGTACGTGAAGCACATCAAGTTCAAGAGCGACATCCTGAGCGAGTGGTGGGGTCACGACATGTACCTGGGAGCAGTGGTCTTGTTGCCGGAGGGCTTCGATGAGCGTCCCAATGCGCGCTATCCGGTCGTCTATTGGCAAGGTCACTTCCCCAGGACGTTCTCCGGGATCAGCGAGACACCGCCGCCACCAGGGCTCACCGGGCGGGCCAGAGAGCGAGCCGAGGGAGCTTACCGGCTCTACCAGGACTGGGCCTCCGGCAGGTTGGGGCGGTTTCTCATCGTGCTGTTGCAGCACCCTACTCCCTTCTACGACGACTCGTACGCCGTCAACTCGGCCAACAATGGGCCGTACGGAGACGCACTCACTCAGGAACTGATTCCGCGGGTGGAGGGCCAGTTCCGCGCTATCGGCGAACCCTGGGCCCGTACTCTCTCTGGCGGGTCCACAGGAGGCTGGGAGTCCCTGGCCTGGCAGGTCTTCTACCCAGACATGTTCAACGGTACGTGGACTTTCTGCCCCGACCCGGTGGACTTTCGCTACTTCCAGTTGGTGAACATCTACGAGGACGACAACGCCTTTTACCAGAACGGGGCATGGAAGACAACGCCGACGCGGCCGTGGCAGCGAGGCGTGGATGATCGGGTTTCCATGAGCCAGCTGGACGCCAGTCACTTGGAGGCGGTACTGGGTTCTCGGGGTCGCTCGGGTGACCAGATGGACATATTCATGGGAGTGTACGGTCCAGTGGGAGACGACGGCTACCCACGACTGCTGTATGACAAGTGGACCGGTGAGATAGACAAAGGTGTGGTGGAGTACTGGCGGGAGAATTACGACCTACGGTACATCTTAGAGCGTGACTGGGCGACGCTGGGGCCGAAGCTCGTCGGCAAGCTCCACCTATACATGGGTGACACCGATACCTACTACCTGGAGGAGGCCACACGGCTGCTGGAGGAGTTCCTGGAAGGCACCACGAACCCCTACTACGCTGGTTCCTTCCACTGGGGCGAGCGCCAACCACACTGTTACAGCGGTACTCCAGAATACCCGGGCCAGACCTCGTACCACCGTGTCCTCCCAGCGATGCGGGCACGGATCCTGGCAACTGCTCCGCCAGGGGCGGACACGAGGAGCTGGCGGTATTAGGACCGGCTTGAGCGCCGGTTCATGACGCAACCGGATGGGCGGCAGCCGAGTCTCTTGTTGCTTGGCGGCCGCCGCCTAACGCTAAAAGGTGAAGCTGTACCCTCTCGAAAGCTGGGGATCTCACAATGCACCAGCCGACACTCCTCATGTTGACCGTGGCCTTTGCCGCAGTGGCTGTCACCTCCGGATGCGCGTCCTCCGACATCCCCGGTGAGGCTGAACGAGCTGCCTACCTTCGCGAGCATTACGCCAAGTCCGAATACATGGTTCCGATGCGGGACGGAGTTGAGCTCTTCACCTTTGTCTATTCGCCTAAAAACACGTCCCGGACCTATCCCATATTGCTGTACCGGACTCCCTACTCCATTGCACCGTATGGGCCGGACGAGTACCCGGAGATGTTGGGTCCGTCACCAGAGTTCGACGAGGATGGATACATCTTCGCGTTTCAGGATGTGCGGGGGAAATTCAGGTCCCAAGGCGAGTTTGCAGTGATCCGTCCGCTGTACCGGGAGGCAGGCACTGCACGGGTAGACGAAAGCACCGACAACTACGACACGATAGAGTGGTTGCTGGGCAACGTCCCCAACCACAACGGTCGGGTCGGGCAGTGGGGGATCTCATATTCCGGGTGGCAGGCGCTCATGGGAATGATCGATCCTCACCCCGCACTCAGAGCTTCTTCACCGCAGGCTTCTCCCGCAGACATGTTCATCGGAGATGACTGGCATCACAACGGCGCATTCCGCGTCATGTATGCCTTCAGCTGGCTGGCGGGAAATGCCCGCAGGAGAGATCAACCGAGCGAGAGTCGGTCGCAGCGCTTTGACTACGGCACGCCGGATGGATACGAGTTCTTCTTGGAGGCGGGGACGGCAGCCATGATCGACGAACTCTTCTTCGGCGAGGACGTGCCTGCCTGGCGTGACTTCATCGAGCACCCCAACTACGACGACTTCTGGCAACGACAGAACGCCCTGCAGTATCTCGATGGCGTCCGGCACGCTGTTCTGAACGTCGCCGGGTGGTTCGACACGGAAGACTTCTACGGACCGATGTCCATCTACAAGACCATCGAGGCGGAGAACCCGGAGAACCGGAGCACGCTGGCTGTGGGACCTTGGCTGCACGGTGGCTGGCGCCGGATGGAGGGGGATCACTTGGGGTGCATCGAGTTCGACTCGAAGACCTCGCTCCACTTCCAGCGGGAAGTCCAGTTCCCGTTCTTTAGCCGTCACCTGAAAGACAAGGGTGATTGGGATGCTCCGGAGGCAGTCGTGTTCGAGACCGGTACCAATCGGTGGCGCACCTACGATCGCTGGCCTCCCGACAATGTCGAGCCCACTCGGCTCTACCTGCAGTCGAACGGCCGGCTCTCCTTTGATCCACCCACGGGACAGGGTGGCGACACGCGCGACAGCTACATCAGCGATCCCACGAAGCCCGTGCCATTCTCAGCCGAGATCCGGACCACCCTGGGACACCTGTGGAAGGTGGAGGACCAGCGGTTTGCCTCGTCCCGGCCGGACGTACTGGTCTACGAGTCGGATGTCTTGGAGGAAGACCTCACTATGGCGGGTCCGATACTCGCCAACATATTCGTTGCCACGACGGGAACGGACGCCGACTGGGTGGTCAAGCTGATCGATGTGTACCCGGGTGACGTTCCCAACAGCGAGTTCTGTGATGTCCCGATGGGTGGCTTTCAGATGCATGTAGCAGGGGAGATAATGCGTGGTAAGTTCCGCAACAGCTTCGAGCATCCCGAGCCGATGGTGCCGAATGAGGTAACTCCAATCCACATCGATCTGAGAGATCGCTATCATACGTTCCAGGCCGGTCACCGGATCATGGTGCACGTTCAGAGTTCGTGGTTCCCCGCGTATGATCGAAATCCCCAGACTTTCACGGATATCTATCGTGCGCGCCCCTCAGATTTCCAGCCGGCCACGCAGACGATCTATCGATCTGCGCAATATCCCTCCCACATTGTCGTGGGGGTACTCAGGTAGACTGAGAGCAGCCGTTTCCCCTGTCTTGGCGATTGGCTCGGCAGATCATTCCACTATCGCCTGGAAGATGTAGTCTTCGATCAAGTCGTTGACGTCGAGCGGTCTGGTCTCGTAATGGCCGCCTGCCGTGAACACAATGATCATGTCGAGTTCGGGAAACACGTAGATGTTCTGCCCGCCCCAACCACTGGCGCGGAAGTAGTCGACTGTGCGCTCTCCGTACTGGGAACGTCCCAGCCACCAATTGTAGCCTACCCGTAAAGCGTTCTGTAGTCACCGACGGCGGTGTCGACATCTCGGTGGATGCGTCGATCCAGGAAGTAGAGACGATCTGTGCTCCGTTCCAGAACCCTCCGCTCAGATACAGAGCGCCGAGTTTGGCCATGTCGCGGGGTCTGAGGGACGAGCCACCGGAGGCAAAGGTCACATGATCTGCCAATGGAAGTCTGATCCAGTTGAACGAATCAATGCCTAAGGGCTGGAAGAGATACCTGTCGGCGAACGCAACAAGATTCTCTGAGGATGACGTTCTCCGGACGATGCCTCCCAGGAGGTTCGTGTCACCGCTGTTCTAGAGGAACTCGCTGCCTGGGGTCGAGACAACGGGGCGGCCCAGGAGGAACCCCATGGGGTCGGGAGTACTGAACATCTGATTGTGGGAATCCCGGGGATCATCGAACCCGTACACATGCTCATTCCAGTCATAGCCCGACGAGAACGCGAGCAGATGCTCCAGGGTGATATGACTGTTGTCAGCGTTCCTCAGGTCCTCATACTCGGGGAAGAACGAGAATAGAGTCTCCTCCACACTGACGATCAGCCCCTGGGCGAGCGCCATCCCCACCAAGGCGGAGGTGATGCTTTTGGAAACCGAGGCCGCGTAGTGCAGTGTTTCGCGATCGAACTGCCGCTCGACCGGAGTTAGCGAAACTGGTTCCAGGTCAGTCCCGGTCCAGTACTCTTCGAACACCAGCTTTTGATCCCTGACGATCAGAATGCTGTGGATCATGTGGTCGTCAGTGTTGGCAATCAGATCCAGCAGGCTCTGCAACGGACCAGCGTGCATGCCTACAGCTTCAAGGGATGCTGTCTGCCACCCGTCACCTGTCTGAAGTGGGATCGGGTAACCATCCTCAGATCTGGTGGTGGAACCACATGCCAACGCAAACGAGAGAGCGAAGACGGCTGTACGAGCACGAACGGTATCCCTACGCGTCATTCCTCCTCCTAGGTCTAGGGACAAGAGGGGGATCACCCGCTCCCTTACGGCCGACTTTTCCATCGGGCAGCATGGGCCGAGTGACCAGTTGCCAGGTGTACCTCCGTTCCTGAAACCACTCTCGCCACCGTCCGTCGTCCGGTGCTGATTACCCGATCCCACCGAGGAGGTCGGGCTCATATCCGTCCAATGGGAGTCGGTGGGTGCGGGTTCTTCCCCGCGGTTGGGATCGTGGGGCAGTGCAGAACGCCCCGTTCGGTGGTTCTGCTCCCAGTGCCCCTCACCCAACGAACGGATGGGGCCAGGAGCATCTACCAACCTCCCGTACGTCCCGTGTGCGCACTCCGGCCACCAGACGCACGGGATTCGTGAACGGTACGGTCACGTTCTCACGCCAATTCGGTCAACTCAACAACATCACACTGCCCAGTTACCATCAACTCGACTTCCGGCTTACTCGCACATTCCCAGTAGGACACGGTGTGCTCCAGGTTTACGTCGACCTGTTGAACCTTATGGGTGCAGCGACCTGCGGTTCTACATCTTCGGGTGCAGCGCTCTACGACGACGGTCGGCTAGTGGTCAACTGCTACGACGGTGACGAGTTGTTGCCGTTCCTCCCGTCCATCGAATTCCGCTACGAGTTCTGAAGTTGGGGCTGAAACAGTTGTGTCGAGTGAGCTGCACGCCTGCGAGGAGCCCCATCGCGCTCGTCAATCGTCACTCGTCAATCGTCAATCGTCACTCGTCAATCGTGGTTGGTCACTCCGCCCGCAACGCCTCCATCGGGTCTACCCGCGCCGCCCTCCGGGCCGGGACGTAGCTAGCCAACAGGGCCACCACCACCAGTACCAACGGCACCAGGGTGAAGGTGACAGGGTCCCGCGGGCTGATGTCGAACAGGAGCCCGGTCATGACCCGCGTGACGCCGATTGCTAGAGCGACACCGATCACCAGTCCCACGAGGGAAAGCATCAGCCCCTGCCGCAGCACCATGCCCGTCACGTCCTCGCTCCGGGCGCCCAGTGCCATCCGCATTCCCAGTTCCGATGTGCGCTGACTCACCGAGTAGGAGATGACTCCGTACACTCCGACAAGCCCGAGCAGCAACGCCACGCCGGAGGCAACTCCTAGCAGTATCAATGTGAAGGACGTGCGCGCAATGGATTGGGCTGTGAGGTCGTCCAGTGTTGACACGCGCAGCAAGGGTAGATTCGGGTTCACCTCCCACACGGCCGCCCGAATCTCCTCGAGGAATCCGGCGGTGCCCACTCGCGGGCTCCGGACTGCGTAGCTGGTGCCGCGCCAGGTCGCGATGTCGTCGGGTGCATTCCCTTCCCAGAAGGCCAGGGTGACCTGGGGCCAGTAGAGCATGGGTGGGGGATCGGCAGCAAGTCCGTCGTCCCGCACGTCTGCCACGACACCGATGATCTCATGCCATCGCGGTGGGTCGGGCCGCGCTGCCACGCGCTGGCCCAGGGCCGCGGCCGGAGAACCCCAGTACTCGCGAGCCACGTTCTCCGATACAAGCACGGCTGGAATTCGGTCATGGATGTCCTGCCAGGTGAACGTGCGTCCTGCCAGGAGGGGAATCTGTAGGGTCTCGAGCATTCCCTCGCCGATCCACTTGTGGCGCCGGGTTGTCGGTGCTTGGTCGCCACTGTAGTCGAGGCCTTCCACGAAAAAGGGATTGACGTTGTTCGATCCGTGCATCGGGATGGACGTTGCGATTCCCACGGAGGTCACACCCTGCACCTCCTGCAGACGTCGCGCAATACGTTCGTGGGTAGCGGCGACTTCTGCTGCGTCGCGGACCTCGTTCGGTGAGATATAGAGCCGCATTACGGTGACGTCTGCAGGGTCGTGGAAGCCAGGGTCGACGTTGCGGAGCGTCAGGAAGCTGCGGAGCATGAGACCGGATGCCACCAGGAGCACCATGGCGAGGGCGACCTGACTCACTGCCAGCGCGTTCTGTGCCCGGTGCCGTTCCTTGCCTTTCGTTCCGGCACGACCTCCCTGCTTCAGGGCGTCCACCAGGTCATCCCGAGCCTGCTTGAGAGCGGGGAAGACGCCAAAGAAAGCGCCCGCGGCGAGCGACACCAGCAGCGTGAAGAGCAGGACTCCGCCGTCCAGCGACACCTCAGCCATCCGCGGCAGGCTGGACGGCGCCAGCGCGACCAACGCGCGCAGGCCCGCGTAGCCGATGGCGAGGCCGCCGGCACCACCGAGCACCGCCAGCACCAGGCTTTCCTTCAAATACTCCCATGCGATACGAGCACGGCTAGCCCCCATGGCGGCGCGGACTGCCATCTCGGTCTGCTTCCCATCCGCCCGGACCAAGTACAAGTTTGCCACGTTGGCGCAGGCGATTAGCAGTACGACAGCGACCCCTCCCATGAGAACCCAGAGCAGATTCGCCGTCGAGCCCAACAGTCGCTCCTTGAACAGCCGGATGTCAGGGGCGAAGCGCGCCCGGGCGTTGAACTCTGCCGCGGGGCCACCGGGGAACTTCTCAGATGCCAGCGGGAGGACCCGCGCGGCATCGGCGTGCGCTTGCTCCAAGGTGACCCCGTCCTTGAGTCGGGCCACGGAGCCGAATCCGATGTTGCCTACAAACAAGGTGGACCGGTCGAAGCGATAGGGGTAGACGATGGATGGGCTCACGCCGAGGCTCCGGATGCTCGGCGGTAAGACACCGACGATCTCCTGGCTCGCGCCGTCTACCTGGATCAATCGCCCTACGGTGTTCGGATCCCCGCCGAACCGGCTCTGCCAATAGCTGTGGCTGAGTAGAATGACGTTGGGCGCCTCCAACTCCTCATCCTCCGGGGTGAAGATCCGGCCCACGACGGGTCGGATGCGCAACGCCCGAAGCACCCCACTCGTCAGTCCCAAGTCGGGGATTGCTTCCGGTTCGTCTCCCATCGTGACGGTGGAGGATCCGGTACCGAACATCCCGATATGCTCGAATACCTGTGCTTCGCCCTCGTAGGTGAAGTGCCAGGCTGCGCACTGACCGGCGTTCTGGATGCCAACACCTTCACCCGTGTGGCTGATCGATACCAAACGGGCTGCGTCGTCGAACGGAAGCGGCGAGAGGATGATGGCATCCAGCAGGGTGAAGATGGCGGTCGTAGCCCCGATCCCCAGGGCGAGCACGAGAACCACCACGCCGGTAAAGAGCGGCCGCTGTGCCAGCGCACGGAAAGCCAGGCGGAAGTCCCTGGACCGGTCGGCCAAGGAGGTCCAAACACCGCCTTTCCGTCGCAGAGTCTCCTCCCGGCCCTCGGTCCAGCGACGTAGCAGAGCCCGGACCCGGGCGGGCTCAGCGCTCTGCAATTCGGCGGCAGCCCGATCGGGGTCGCCCAGCCACTGCAACACCGTGGCTTCGGCTTCCTCTGCGCTTGCCCCACTGGCCATTGCCTCCTGGTAGACGTCCTCCAGGTGATCCGCCAGCTCGCGGATCATCCGCTCGTCCCGCTGTCGCTTCATCTCGGGCAGATTCAGCCGCTGTCGCAGAAACTCGGTCCAGTCACGCATGACTGACTCCGATCACCTGGTTCACCACGGCGGTGAACGCTTGCCATTCCCGTTGCTGCTGTGCCAGCACTTTCTCACCCTTGGGTGTCAACGCGTAGTAGCAGCGCCGGCGCTGGCCGGTCCGCTCCACCCAGCGGCCCTTGATCCAGCGCCGTTTCTCCATGCGGTAGAGGATGGTGTAGAGAGTGGAGACAGGGAATTCCAGCTTGCCGCCGGACCGCTGCGCCAGGAGTTTCCCGATCTCGTAGCCGTGCCGCGTTGCTCCGTTCAGCACCGAGAGGATCAGCAGCTCCAGGCTGCCTTTCTTCAATTCCGGGTTGAACACAGGCGCCTCCGCATACGGTTCTCACCAGGAACTTTCATCACGCGATACTTCGTGTAATGAAGTATAATTTCACGTGTAGATAGTTACAATAGTGAAATTGGCGCGACAACAAACTGCGGCTACTGCGTTCGCTCTCTCCGCGGCTGGGAACGCTTTCTCCGCGGCTGGGACGCTTTCTCCGTGGCTGGGAACGCTTCCTCCGTGACTGGGAACACTTCCTCCGTGGCTGGCAACGCTTCCTCCGTGGCTGGCAACGCTTCCTCCGTGGCTGGGAATGCTTCCTCCGTGGCTGGGAACGCTTCCCCCGTGGCTGGGAACGCTTCCCCCGTGGCTGGGAACGCTTCCTTGGCTGCAAGGAACAGTAGTGTGCACGATTCAGGTGGGACCATCATCAGGGGTCTCAGCCCCAGCTGCCCGCCAGCAGGGTCAGCATGTCCACAGACGTCTCGTCGGGAAGGCCACCGGGCTTGCGGTGTTCTCCGGCCAGAAGGTAGATGTGGCGCGAATGCGGAACATGCGTGCACGGTGCCGGAGCTGCTTTGTACCGTCTTCAGTGTGGTTTCTGCAGTAAGATGCCTCGAAGTATGTCAGGTCCAGCAATCGGTTTTCGATCGCTGCTACTCCTAGTCGTTGTCGAGGCGCTCAAACTGCAGCGGGACGCGGCCCAGGGCGACGTCGAACACGATGCCCGTTATGGTGATTGCTCCCACCATATGGGGCGGTGCGATGCACGATGCCATGTCTGGGCATTCGTAGGCAACCGAGATATTGCCATCCGTCACCGTATACTCCAGGTCGCTCACGCTCGAGTAGGCGTGTGATTGTCCATCGGCCTTGGAGATCGATTCCAGTAGCTGCACCTCGTAGCCGGTGCCGTCAACCGCAAGGAAAAGCGTGTCGGCAATGATGCTCAATGTGGCGAAGTCTCCATCTCGGAATACGGCGGGCAATGGGTCCCCATCAATCGACCGCAGCACGTACCGTTCTGCTATTTCCGGACCGGCGATGTCGCCGCAAGCGACCGCGCAGTTCAACGTCCCTAACACCGCGAACAACCTGATGTTCCTCATGTCGGTCCAACCCCGTTGCTTGTCACTCTGTATACCTTCGCAGCACTTCGGTCGTCACATCGGGGAGCGGGGAGCGGGGAGCAGGGAGCAGGGAACAGACGAAGCGGGGATTTGCCTCCGGGATGCTTGCGGGCTGTCCAGAGGTCCCCGCTATGTCACTGCTGCTGGAGTCGCCGCGTTTCAACTCGGCCTGTTGTGTGTAATGACTGCCGCGCTCACCCAATAGATATCATGGTGCGCGTAGCAGAACGTTTGCCACTCTAGTACTTCGTCACCGTCCACCACGATCGGTGATCTGTGCACTGCTCATTGCTGTTGCAGCCTTCTGATCATTCTCGCCGCATTTGGATTCTCCGGATCCAGCTGCAATACCTTTTCGTAACACTCGATGGCGAGTTCGTTCCTGCCATTCATGTAGTACGCATATGCTAGTGCTTCGTAAGCATTAGAGGATTCGGGGAAGAACTCGATCCTCTTCTGCAAGATCGCGTAGAGAATCTGTTCATCCGTCTCAGACAGATAGTTGTAGGCCAGTACATCAAGGAAGAACTCGTTGATTAGACTGACCTCGTCACCTATCCGGAACACGGAATCCAGGGCGGTGTTGGCTTCGCTGGTCTTGTTCTCACTATAGAGCAGCTCCGCCTGATCCAACAGCGTCTGCATCTTATCAACAGTTAGTCTGAGCCTCGTTTCCTTCGGCCCGTTGTGTTCTCTAGCTGCTGTTCTCGCCAACACTATTGCCGTGTCCAGAGCCGACTCTGAGGTAACGACTACGTTAGGGATTACGCCGGTTCCCTCCCAATTGCCGGAAGTGACAGGATTGATGGCACGGGCGGTGGATATGTATATCTCAAATTGATCGTCGATTTGATAGAGATCCACCGAATGTGCTCCCCCTTTGGTTGAGTCTCCAATGAGAGTGGCTCTGTTCCTCACCTTCATGTCATATGCGAATGCTTCTGCAGCAGAGAACGTCCGGTCGCTTGTCAAGAGGAAAAGAGGGACATCCGTGCGCCGTTCACCGGTGATGTCCTTGGCGGTCCAGAATTCCGTCAGGAAATCGTCCTCTCGAGAGTAATGGCCGGTCAGTTGGGTTGGATACTCAAAGAAGTAGCTGCAAAAGTACGGCAAACTCTCTCCCGCACCGCCCTGATTCTCACGCAGGTCGATGATGATTGCGTTGGCAGCTGCAAGAAACCTCATTGCTGCATCGACCATCTCCTTTGACTCAGATAGGGGGTAGAATCGTCTCAAGTCCAAATAGCCGATGTTGCCGTCGATCCAATCGAGCCTGTAGAACCCGAGATGCTCGAGATTCCCTAGCCGAGCAAGGCGTATGGGATGACGCAGGGAGCTTGCGGTGTTTTCACCCACGTCACTCGATTCGATCACCCTCAAGCTGATGTGTGAGTCATTCGTTATTGCCACGAGGTCCGCCGTGACCATAGTCGCAAATTCAGCGGCGTCTTGATATGAGTCATACAGTCCAGCTGCGCTTCGCGACCTGAATTCTTCGGCATACGCCTTTGCTCTGTCCGGCAAGACGTACTTGCTTTCGAGCAACCCAGCAATGTTGTCTATCAGTTCGTTCTTGTAGGTACTGTTGCCCAGCCTGTTCGGTTGTTGACCATACGCGGTACAAGGGCAAGCGCAGATACACCAGAGGAGGGCGAGCAGGAACACAGCAGACGTAGTAGAGCGCATGGTCAATCTCCACCTTGGGGAATCCCAGCCACTTCGGCTTTGCAGCTGTCCCTGGCTCGATCCAGTCCACTCCGGCGTTCGTCGACCGCTAACCGGGCCCATTCACGAGCTGCTACGTATAAGGTATACCTAATACATCTGCACTTTCAACAACGTCGCCATTTTCGCCGGGATTTCACTGATTCCCCTTTAGCCAGCACAGCAACCGGTGCGGGAATGCCACCGGGCGAAGATACTTGGGTTATGCACACGAGTGCGCGAACGCAAAGAGCCCGGAGGCCTTTTCCGGGCTCTTGTACAGAACCATGTATCGACTCGCCGTACCTTGCCAGCGAGAGCGCCGGGACGAAAGTCGCTTGTTAGGCGCCTCTGTCATGGTTCCCAACGCTGCCGCACATGTTATGCATGTCGCAGTGTCGGTCAACAGTCACCTAAGGTCCTGCGAACTCAACAGGTTGGCGACTCCACATCACAAACTTGCTGGTAGGATGATGCCGCTAGGTGGATTTGCCGGCGTGGCAACGCCTGGCTGACGCCAGCCGCTTGTCTTAGGACTGCACGAGCTTGTGAGAGTCCGTCCGCGCCGTCGGCCGGTACGCGATCTAGTGATGCGAGTGGTGTCGAGCTGCCGGTCCTAGTAACAAGGCGTGGTTGATGCCATGCACTCCTGGGCGAAATCTTCTGAGAACAGGATCAGGAACGTCGCTGCGTACTCAGCGGGCCTGATTGACCCGGGTGTCTCCGGGTATGGTGCGAGGCTCACTAGTCGCAGTTCAAATATGCCCAGCTGAACGATGTCCGGTCCTGCCCCGGGACCACCGGACGTGGTAGTGTGCAGAGTGTCCAACCGCACTTCACCCCTGGCACGGTCGCTTACCAGAGCACTCTCGACAACGACCGCGGCGTCCCCCTGCCAGACACAGCGGACCTGTGTGGGGCAGCGCGAATCCTGCGCGACCCCTACGAAGCGGATCCACTCACCCAAAGGATGATCCGGCAGCGAGTTTACCGTGACACTCTCACTCACTCGCAACGTGAACTGGTCACCCAGACTGGGACCCGTGACCGAAGTGCAACCCAGAAGCGGCAGGAGAGTCCAGCTAGCCCAATGGCGCATCATGCGTTTGTTTGCCTCCGCGAGTAATACCCTCACAACCGTTGAAGCGTCACCCACTCCCACACGACTGGAGTTGAATTCTACCGATGCTACGGTACTGAACATCTGCTCGACCGTCGGAGCATCGCGTTCCCCCAACCGCTTGAGCAATCATGGAGGTGTACAGCGTCGGCCCGAAATTCTCAGCCGCGAATCACACAGCTTCCCACGACTCACCCTTCGGACCGCACTCCCTTGCCACTCGGCCGCCCGACTGTACCTTGGATCGTCAATCGTCAATCGTCAATCGTCAATCGTCAATCGTCAATCGTCAATCGTCAATCGAAGGCGGCTCTCATGAGTATCCGCTCAACTAGAGCAGGACTCGCCCTCCTTTTTGCAGGCGCCCTGTCTACCAGCGCCGACGTGGCAGCCCAGACACCAGACCGTGAGGTGCTTGCCCGAGCCGTGTCGGGTCTCAAGCTGCGCGGCATCGGCCCGGCCGTCATGGGGGGGCGCATCTCGGACATCGCCGTTAGCCCCGCGAGGCGCAGCACCTGGTATGTGGCTGTGGGATCCGGCGGGCTGTGGAAGACGACCAACGCGGGCATCACCTGGCAGCCGGTCTTCGACGAGCAGCCCTCCTACTCGATCGGTACCGTGGTCCTCGATCCGAGTAGTCCCGACGTCGTCTGGGTGGGGACCGGCGAGAACGTGAGTGGCCGGCACGTGGGTTGGGGAGACGGTGTGTATCGCAGTCGTGACGGCGGGCGATCCTGGCAACGTGTGGGGCTCGAGCGATCGCAACACATCGGGAAGATCCTCGTCGACCCGCGCGATGGGAATATCGTGTTCGTTGCAGCCGAGGGTCCTCTATGGTCGTCCGGCGGCCAGCGCGGTCTATACAAGACCACCGATGGTGGTGAGACGTGGACCGCAGTGCTCGAGATCGACGAAAACACGGGCGTTACCGACGTGGAGTTTGATCCTTCCGATCCTGACGTGTTGTACGCGGCTGCGTACCAGCGGCGGCGTCACATCTGGTCGCTACTCGCCGGTGGCCCCGAGTCGGGCATCTACAAGTCAACCGATGGTGGTGCGAACTGGCGCCGGATCACGACAGGTCTCCCCGAAGGAGATATGGGGAAGATCGGGCTTGCTGTGACCCCCGCCGATCCGGACGCGGTCTACGCCACCATCGAGGCGAACGACTCAGAGCGGGGTTTCTATCGGTCGCGGGATAAGGGCGAGAGTTGGCAGCGGCGCAACAGCTACATATCGGGCGGCACCGGTCCGCACTACTATCAGGAGATCGAAGCCTCGCCGCGGGATCCCGATCTAGTGTACCAGATGGACGTCTTCTTGCAGGTCACGCGCGACGGAGGCGCGAGCTTTAGCAACCTGGGAACGGGAGCTGAGAAACACAGCGACAACCACGCATTTTGGATTGACCCCGACGATGGGAATCACCTCCTGGCGGGAACCGACGCCGGTCTGTACGAGACGTTCGACGAGGGCACGACGTGGCGCCATTTTCCGAACCTCCCGGTGTCCCAGTTCTACAAGCTCGCCTTGGACAACTCGGAGCCGTTTTACAATATCCTGGGCGGAGCCCAAGACTTGGGAACGCTATTCGGGCCTGCACGCACGATGAACGCGGAGGGCGTGCGGAACCGCGACTGGTATGTCCCTATGGGTTCCGATGGCTATGGCGTGGCGTTCGATCCGGAGAACCCGCACACCATGTACCTGGAGACCCAGCAAGGGAACCTGTACCGCTACGACCGCCGCAGTGAAGAAGCGCTGGACATCCAACCTCAGCCCGCCCCCGGCGACCCACCGGAGCGCTGGAATTGGGACGCGCCGATCCTCGTCAGCCCCCATGCCTCGAACCGTCTCTACTTTGGTTCGCAGCGGCTGTGGCGCAGCGACGATAGGGGCGATTCCTGGACGGCGCTGAGCGACGACCTCACGCGCGACCGCAACCGTTACGAGTTGGAGCTGATGGGGCGCGTGTGGAGCGTGGACGCGCTGTACGACAATGGGGCGATGTCCAAGTATGCCACCATCACAGCGATCACGGAGTCCCCCATCGCAGAAGGCGTGCTCTACGTCGGAACCGATGACGGGCTGATCCAGACTAGCGAGGATGGTGGCAGGAACTGGAGGATGGCTGCCGTTCTCCCCGGGGTGCCGGAGTTCTCCTATATCAACGATGTCGAAGCATCGCAGCACGACCCCAACACGGTCTTCGCCGTCGCGGACGCGCACAAGATTGGCGACTTCACCCCCTACGTGTTCGCCAGCACTGACCGCGGCGGCACTTGGCGCTCGATCGCCGGCGACATTCCCGCCGGCACCATCGTGTGGGCGCTGCAGCAGGACTACGAGAACCCGAATCTTCTGTTCCTAGGAACGGAGTTCGGGATCTATTTCACCCCGAACGGGGGAACGAACTGGCTCGAACTGGGCGGCGGTGTCCCGACCATCGCATTTCGCGATATCAAGATCCATCGGAGGGATGAGGATCTGGTCGGCGCCACGTTCGGTCGGGGGTTCTACGTGCTGGACGATTACACGCCGCTGCGTGAGATCGCTGCTGGAGCGCTGGAGCGCGGCAGTGTCCTCTTCCCGGTGCGCGACGCTTGGTGGTACATCCCCTACGTTCCTATGCAGGCACGGGGCAAACCAACCCTCGGCAGCACGGACTACACGGCCCCCAACCCACCGTTCGGGGTCACGTTCACATACTATCTCGACGAGGTCCCCGCGACCGAGCGGGCGGACCGTCTCCGCACCGAGCGGGAGCTCAGGGGGCGGGGCGACGACGTGCCGTTCCCCGGCTGGGACAGACTGAGACGGGAAGCCACTGAGGATGTGCCCCGTGTGCTACTCATGGTACGTGACGACCAGGGCCAGCCCGTGCGCTGGGTCGAAGGGCCGGCACAGGTGGGTCTGCACCGGGTGAGCTGGGACCTGCGCCGCCCGCCACCAGACCCGGTGGAACTTGTTACGCCCGGGTTCACGCCACCCTGGGCAGAACCTCCCCAGGGCCCGCTGGTCGGGCCTGGGCAATACAGCGTCGAGCTGGTCCTGCTCTCGAGTGCTGGCGTGCAATCGTTGGGGATCCAGCAACAGTTCGCGGTGCGGCCCGTACCAGCGGCAACCGGCACGGATTTCGGCGCGGTGGCCGCGTTCCAGCTGGAGGCGAGTGAGCTGATGCGGCTCGTGGCGGGTGCCGGCGAAGAAATCGGCCGGGCGGCGGAGCGGCTCCGTCACATGAGGGCGGCGCTGGTCGAGACGCCCCGAGCTGACCTGGCGCTGTTTGCTCGCGTGGCTGAACTCGAGACCACACTCGAAGGCCTACAGACCAGGCTCTCGGGAGATCGGATTCGGGGGCAGCTCGACGAGGCCACCGTGCCTTCGATCCGCGATCGAGTCGGGCGGATACTGGCGGGACACTGGAGTACCCGGCAGACGCCTACCGCAACCCAGCGGCGCAGTCTCGAGATCGCTCGTGACGGGTTCGCCGATCTGAGTCGGGACCTGTCGGCCGTAATCGCGGACGCCATACCGCGATTGGAGGTGGATCTCGCAGCGGCTGGAGCGCCCTGGACGCCAGGTCGCCGACTTCAGCCAGGCTAGCGGTGTGTGTGGGTGCCGCGTGCGGGGTCGGCCTAGCTGGTCATTACTTCGGCCCGCGTCATCGCCTGCGCACAACGAGCTGAACAGGCGCAGTCCCTCTCAGCGCTGTTGATTCCTGCGAAGGATTGGGTGCCGCCACCGGAGTTCAGCGACTCTGCAGCCGTGCGATCCGCTGCTCCAGCGGAGGATGCGTGCTCATCAGCTTCAGCATGCCTTCGCCCCGAATTCCGAAGGCGGTCAGGTTGTCGGGTAGTTGGGAGGGTGCGTCTTTGAGGGCCCGGAGCCTAGCCAGCGCAGAGGCCATTGCAGTCGCGCTCTCGAGCTGTGCTCCACCTGCGTCAGCGCGAAACTCACGCCGGCGCGAGAACCAGGCAACGACGATGCTCGCCAGCACACCGAACGCGAGTTGTAACGCGATGTAGATCAGAAAGCGGCCGCGATCGAATTGGCTCGCGATGATCCGCGCGATGAACAGCACGAACGTGTTGAGTACGCCCTGAATGAGCGTGAGGGTGACCATATCTCCGTTGGCCACATGGGAGACCTCGTGGCCCAGCACCGCCTCGACCTCCTGCTTGCCCATCAGTCTCAGCAGCCCCGTGCTCACCGCCACGAGGGCGCTGTTGCGGAACATCCCGGTAGCAAACGCGTTCGGGTCCGGTGAGTCGAAGACCGCAACTTCGGGCATACCGATGCCGGCTTGTTGCGCTTGCCGCTGGACAGTGGCAACGAGCCAACTCTCAACGTCATTGGAGGGTTTTGTGATGACCCGGGCACCGGTTGAGCGTTTCGCTATCCATTTCGAAATCGCCAGCGAAAAGAACGAGCCACCGAAACCGAATAGCGCACACCAGATCAGCAACTGAATGTACGGGGCGTTCGGGGGGATCACGCCAAGGGCGGTCAGCACCGCCATGGCGATGGCCGCCATCAGTAAGACGGCCACGTTTGTCGCTAGAAACAAGACTATTCTCAACATCAAACACTCTCCTGAGGAGCCGAAACCTAAAGTCCTGGCAATTCAGCGACAACAGCCCGTCGCGGCGGCTGGACCTCTTCCCATTTCCACTCCTCGGCCCGATCATAGACCAGCCAAGCCACGTAAATCCTGTCGGGAGTCTAGCGATGCGACGAGACCTGATCTTGCTGTTGATAGTGGGCTGCTGCGCCACTGATGCCTTTGCGCAAACAGAGAGTGCTGCCGGGGCATCCCCTCCTGCCCTGGTCACACCTACCACCCTGGACCAGCCGATCCCCGCGACCAGCTTCGCTGGGTTCGACGAGTGGGTTCAGAGCATCATGGAGGAGTGGAACGTGCCAGGTGTCGCCGTTGGGGCGATCAAGGGTGGTGAGGTGGTGGTGCTCGAGGGGTATGGCTATCGCGATCTCGAAAACGAGCTGCCGGTTACCCCGCGCACCCTGATGGCGATTGGCTCGAACAGCAAATCGTTCACGGTGGTGCTCATGGGGCAACTCGTGGACAGTGGGCAGCTCGACTGGGACAAGCCGGTGCGTGACTTCCTCCCAAGCTTCCGGCTCCACGACGAGTACGCCACCAGTAACATGCGGGTACGTGACCTAGTGACCCACGTCTCCGGGCTGCCACGGCACGACCTCCTGTGGTACGGACGCAGCCTCGACAGGCAAGCGTTGTTCGATCGCCTGCAGTACCTCGAGCCTACGACGTCGTTCCGCGGGCGCTGGCAGTACCAGAACCTCATGTTCATGACTGCGGGATACCTCATTGAACAGATCACGGGGCAGTCGTGGGATACGCGCATCGACGAACGGATCTTCACACCCCTGGGTATGACCCGGTCGAATACATCTGTCTCGCTCATGCCACAGTCCGACGATTTCGCCTATCCCTACGTGTTGCGAGATGGCGAACTGACTCGGGTGCCGTTCCGCAACATCGATAACGTTGGTCCTGCCGGCTCTGTCAACTCCAGTGTAGAAGAGATGCTGGCCTACATGCAGTTGCACCTAGACAGCGGTGTTGTGGGCCGGGACACCGTCCTCTCCGAGCGCAACGCCGTGCTTATGCAGACTGCTCAGTCGGCCGTTGGGAGCCGCGACCAGTATGCCGAGATCGGTCCGGCAACGTACGGTCTCGGGCTTGGGGTCACTACGTACCGGGGTCACAAACAGGTGAGCCATGGCGGTGGGATCGATGGATTTATCTCGGCGATGGGTTGGTTGCCCAACGACGGTATCGGCGTGATGGTGCTGAGCAACATGTCGGGTGAGACCAATCCGGTCCCCACCCTCATCCAGCGCCGCGTGTTCGATGAGCTCCTCGCGCTCGAGCCCATCGACTGGAATACTCGAGTCCGCAAGGACTACGAGGAGGAGCGGCAGCGGCTGGAGGAGGAACGCAAGCAGCGCAAAGCGGAACGGGTCGCCGGCACGTTACCCAGCCACGACCTGGCTGCGTATGCAGGAGCCTACGAGCATCCCGCCTACGGACGTATGGTAGTGACTGTGCTGGAAGACGCGCTGCAGGTCCGCTACGACCCGTTCGAGGTCGACCTTACGCACTATCACTACGACGTATTCGAGATCAAGGATACCGAACCCGGTGTGCCACTCGAGGGTCGGGTGCAGTTCCTGATGGATACGGACGGGAAGATCGACCGTCTGGCGGCGCTGCTCGAGCCGGCCCTTGATCCCATCGTGTTCCGCCGAGTGAAGGAGGAGGTATAGCAGCAGCGGGCGTCCCTCCCGCTGGGGGGCAAAACGGTTGCACGACAGAGAAGAAGGTGCTGCTCCTGTGAAGGTGCTTGAGACGGAACGACTGGTACTGCGTAGACTCAAAGTCGAAGATGCAGAGTTTGTGCTCGGGCTGTTGAACGAGCCGTCTTTCGTGCGGTTCATCGGAGACAGAGGTGTTAGGACTATCGCGGACGCGCGCGAGTACATCGTGAAAGGATCGATCGACAGCTATGAACGTCGTGGCTTCGGGATGTACTTGACCGAGCTCAAGGAAGATCTGACCCCGCTTGGAATCTGCGGTCTGTTGCAGCGAAAGTCCTTACAGGACGTAGACCTTGGCTTCGCCTTCATGCCGCAGTTTTGGGCGCGGGGATACGCCTATGAGTCTGCGTCTGCTGTCATGGCATATGGCAAGACTGCTCTTGGGCTGAGCCGTATTGTTGCTGTGACCAGTCCCAACAATCACCGTTCCATTAGAGTCCTGGAGAGGCTAGGCATGAGATTCGAGCAGATGGTCAGGCTGTGTGAGGACGGTCCGGAGCTCGAGCTGTATGGCTGTGACTTCAAAGTCTCGGACGGAGCGCGGCAACCGCCGTGATGCGACGAATTACAGGCAGAGTGTTACTCTGTTCACCGGCAGGGACTGCTCTTATCGCACGCAACGGGGGAAAGGAGACGAGTATGGGCCACCCGGTCGTAATATCTGTGAGGGAAAATCCACCACAGGACAGGCACCCCAGCTGCACCCGCCGACGTGTGGCGTTTGGCATCATAGTGTCCCTCGTCCTGTCACTGCTCGTCCAGGCTCTCCAGTCGAATCTTCTTTGGGCTCAGACTCAGGATACAACCCTGACCACGGGTACCGCCGAAGAAGTAGGTCTGTCCGCGGCAGTGCTCCAAAGCGGCGTTCAGCTGTTTCAGGACGCCGTCGATAGAGGAGACCTGGTGGGAGCCGTGCTGCTGGTAGCCAAAGACGCCAAGGTGGTGCTGCTCGAGGCTGTGGGTTGGCGCAACAAGGGCCGCGGTCTCCCCATGGAGAAGAACACCATGTTCCGCATGGCATCCAACACCAAGCCGGTCATCGCCACGGCGGTGAGCATGCTGGTGGAAGCCGAGAAGCTCGGTTATGAGGACCCAGTGCGAAAGTACATCCCTAGTTTCGACAACTACCGTGCGGGTTTCATGCAGATCAAGCACCTGCTGAGTCATACCAGCGGTTTCCGCATCAACTCTCTGTTTCTCGAACCTCTGACGGAACCCTCCCCGACGCACCCTGACGCCCCGAACCTCCAGCTCGAGGTAGCCCGCTTCGGAGAGGTTGGTGCCGAGGTAGTCCCCGGCGCTTCGTTCGAGTACAGCAACCCCGGCTACAACACGCTGGGTGCCCTGATCGAGATCGCGGCAGCACAGAGCTTGGAGAGCTTCCTGGATGAGCGGATCTACGAGCCCCTGGGAATGGTGGACTCTTACAATCACGAGATCGCCGAGAAGTTGGATGGAAAGCTGGATCGAATGGGGGCGGTCTACTACCGGAAGCAGGGGGACGAGTGGATTCCGGGCTGGGAGCCTGGCGATCCACCGCAGGTGCCCTTCGTCAGGGCTTCCGGCGGCATGATCTCGACGGCCTGGGACTACGCCATCTTCTGTCAGATGTTCCTGAACGGCGGAACCTACGGGGACGTACGGCTGCTGCAACCGGAGACGGTGCAGACCATGACGGCCCCGGCCTTCTCGCCGGTCGGCGCCGCGGAAGCATCCGAGCGCAGCTACGGGTATGGATGGTTCCTGGCTGAGGGCGGGATCTACTACCATGGCGGTTCCGACGGGACCTACGCGTGGGTGGATCCGGCGCACCGAGTCATCGGACTGGTCTTCACCCAAACGCCGCGCGGGCAAAACCCCCGGAATAAGTTCAGGGAGCTGGTAGGGGCGGCCATCCTCGAGCGAAACTAACAGCGGCGGCAGATGTCCGGGCCGCGTGGCTGCGGTCGGGGGCCACCCGCCATTTCGTTGGTACACAGAGCGCTACGACCGTACGCTCTTCTGCCTGCACGAAGCGGCGGGTCCTCGCGGCCCAAGGACCGCGATGTCCTCGACATTGTCGCACGGACGGATACCGGGGAGTAACGCTGCATAGGGTGTTGGATGGTCGCAGCGACGGGGGTGAGTTGATACCTCTAAACCGGCCGGGGTTAGCTGCAGAGGAAGACGTAGCTGACCATACAGACAAATCCCGGCCCGCGACTGCCACGGACCGGGATCCCCTCCCAGAGTCTCGGTAGCCAGCTGAGGCTACCGCAGCTGGGGCTGTTGCGCCTGTAACAAGGTGCCCGTAGCGGCGTCGTACGAACTCGTCCGCACGACGACACCGGCCCGGGCGTCGTCTACGTAGTCCACCAGAACCACGTTGGGCTGATTGGCAGCGCGGCGGAGAATCCAAGCTCCTGCTGGCGCCGTTGCGGCAGTCCCGTTACAGCTGGCCGCTTTGGCTTGCCGCCCAACTGGCAACCCGGGTACCCATACGCGGCATTGGCCTGGAGGCGGGAAGTGCCGGGCATCGATGCTGAGGGGGGGCTGCCCGTCGCTGTCCAGCGGAGTGTCGTCCGCCTCGTCCCTGCGACCTGATCGATCCAGAGGATTTCTGCCGCGTGACTCTTCGGTCACGATCCCGCTCGTGCCGCTGGCCGAACCGACGTCGCTTGCGGTATCGGCCCGGACGGCCGAACTAGCCCGGTTCGGATCGCGAGACTTGTCGGCGGTGACTCTGGACCGGTTCTCTTCGTCTCGGTTGCCGGTGTTGCCCCCCACGGCGCGCCTATTGTCCGCAGTGTCGGGCTGGACCGTGGTGTCGACCCGGTTCTGACCGCGAGCTTGGTCGCCAGCGTTCCCCGAGCGGTTCTCGTCGCCCCGGCTGCCGGCGTTGCCACCAACCGTGCGCCTATTGCCGGTGGTGTCGGTCTGGACGGTGGTGTCGCCCCGGTTCTCATTGCGAGATTTGTCGCCGGCGTTTCCCGACCGGTTCTCGTCGCCGCGGTTGCCGGTGTCCCCTCCAACCGTGCGCCTATTGCCTGTGGTGTCGGCCTGGCCCGTAGCGTTACCCCGGTTCTCGTTGCGAGACTTGTCTCCCGCGTTCCCCGACCGGTTCTCGTCGCCCCGGTTGCCGGCGTTGCCCCGCCGGGTGCCTCGTGTGTCGTCGTTGGGACGGACGATAGGAGGCCGGTCGGCGGAGTACAGCGGTCCCATGTTGTCATCGTCCTCGCCGAGCGAGAGGTCTCGCAGGTACACTCCGGTCTCTGCGTCGTATGCCCGGACGGCGACAATCACGCGCTCGCTCGGATGCAGGTAGCGCACGCGGAGCTGACGTTGGTATTGGGCCGGCCGGTACAGAATCCAGGATCCCACGGGCGCAGCTGCGAGAATGCCGTGGCACGACCGCGCTCGAGCCTGACGGCCCGGCGGGGTACCTTCGATCCACACCCGGCACGAGCCGGGGGGCGGCAGATGGCCAGGGGGGATCCGTAGGTTCGCGGCGGTGACCTGAACCGGAGGCCGGTTCTGAGGCGGTGGCTCGGGTCGGGAGGCCTGAGGAGCGACCTCCGGCTGTTCTGCTTCCCGAACGACTACCGTGCAGGCGCTCGCAACGAGGCATGCGAGGCCGATGGTGGCGATACGTGAGATCGACATCCTGATCCCTCCTGGAATAGCAGGTCAGCAAGCACGTTACGGTGCCCACGCCACCCTATCTGTGCGTCAAGTCACAGGCACGGTTTTGACAGCCACGCCGAGTCGGCGACGCCAAGCCTGGATGGAAATCAAGTGAGCGGTGGGCGCCCTCGCGCTCGAGCTGCCAGCGGTGCAACTGCAAAGGGGGACATTTGAATCGATAGTAGAGCGATCGAGACGGGGCCAGGTCCGTTGGACTCCACGGGCACCCGGCGTATACTTACCGATCCACCACCTTGCGGAGAAGATCCATGTCAGATCCAAGGCCTGGAGCATGGGGCTGGGTGAGCCATAGGGCCGCGAGACCCGCCCTGACCCTGGCTCTCCTGCTCCCGCTCCTCCCGGGCGCCGCCCTAACCCAAGAGGGCTCCCCTGCCACCCAAACCCGTCCGCTGGAAATACAGGATCTGTTTCAGATAAAGCGCGTGGGCGCACCGGTCGTGAGTCCTGACGGCGAGTGGGTGGCGTACACCGTCAGCACCAGTTCTCTGGATCCAGGGGAATCGGAGACCCGGATCTGGATGGTTCCCACCGACGGAGGCGATCCCCTCGCCATGACAGGCAAGGGATATTCGGCATCGAGCCCCAAGTGGAGCCCCGACGGCAAGTATCTCTCTTTCCTGGCCAGCAGGGGAGATAGCGCCAAGACCCAGGTGTGGGTGTTGGACCGGCGTATGGGAGAAGGGCAACAACTCACTGAGACCAAGTGGGGGGTTAGCGGGTACGAGTGGTCCCCTGACGCGACCAAGCTGCTTCTCTCCATCCGGGATCCGGACCCCCTGGACACCCTTCCGGCAGACAAGAAGCCTAAGAACACCCCCCCTTGGGAAATCGACCGGCTGCAGTTCAAGCGTGACCGGGTCGGCTACCTGACCGGCGACCGCCGCACTCACCTTCACGTGTTCGACCTGGCCACCAAGGCAGTCACCCAGATCACATCCGGGGACTACGATGCCTCGTCCCCCCAATGGAGTCCCGACGGGAGCCGCGTGGCCTTTGTGGCGAACCGCACCGAGAACCCTGACGGCAACTCGAACTCCGATATCTGGGTGGTGGCAGCCGACAACACTGATATGGGTGCCAACCTGATCCAAATCACAACCAACCCCGGATCCGACAACAGCCCCGTGTGGAGCCCCGACGGGCAATCGATCGCCTACCTCACCATCACCGAACCGGATCTCATCTGGTACGCGGTGAATAAGCTGGCGCTGTCCACGGCCGACGGCAGTGGCGACGTTCGGATCCTAACCGGGGCACTGGACAGAAACGTGAGTTCTCCTCGGTTCAGCGCCGATGGCCGCTCCATCTTCGTGCGGATCGAGGACTCGGCGGAGAATCACCTGGGTCGGGTGAACCTGCGGAACGGCCGGGTGGACCGGCGCGTTTCAGGGCAGCTGAGCGTAGGTGGCTACGACTTGGGGCCCCACGACGCAGTGTTCGTTTCGATCGCCCGCACGGACCTGCCCGGCGAGATCTTCGCCGCGGGCGACCGCGGCGAGCTGACTCAACTCACCAAGGTGAATGAGGCCTTCCTCGAGAAGCTTCGTCTGGGACAGGTCATCAACGCTACCTTCCCGAGCGCTGACGGCACGGAAGTCGAGGGGCTCTTTTATCTTCCACCGGGATACCAGGAGGGGTTGCGCTATCCGACCCTGCTGCGGATCCACGGCGGGCCGGTCTCGCAGTACTCCCACTCCTTCAACTTCGAGGCCCATCTCTTCGCCGCCAACGGCTACGTGGTGGTGACCACCAACCCCCGCGGCTCATCGGGCTACGGGCAGGAGTTCAGCCACGCCCTCTGGGCCGACTGGGGTAACAAGGACTACGAAGACGTCGTTGCGGGAGTGGACTACGCCATTCAGCGGGGTTGGGCCGACCCGGACAGGCTGGGTGTTGGCGGCTGGTCGTACGGAGGAATTCTCACCGACCACGTCATCACCAAGACGGACCGCTTCAAGGCGGCTATCACAGGAGCCAGCGAGGTGCTCTACGTGACCAACTACGGCCACGACCACTACCAGCTCCAGTGGGAGCAGGAGCTGGGGCTTCCCTGGGAGAATCGTGAGGCCTGGGAACGCATCAGTCCGTTCAATAAGGTAGAGAACATCACGACTCCGACCCTGATCATGGGCGGGGAGAAGGACTGGAACGTCCCCATCAACAACGGCGAACAACTGTACCAGGCGCTCCGGCGGCTGGGCCGGGAAACCCAGCTTGTGGTCTACCCGGGCCAGGCACACGGCCTGTCCCTGCCGTACCAGGTGGATCGTTATGAACGGTACCTCGCCTGGTACGACAAATACGTCAAGCGAGCCAACGAACCCGTCGCCGCGGAAGGGAGGTAACCATGAGCCAGCCAATTTCGCTTCCCACGCCCCGGGCCGCAGCATCGCACCGGCTGCACAGCACTGGATTGCTTGGAGCATGCGCATTCATGTTCCTTGCGCTGGCGGCGTCCCTCACAGCCCAAACCACGCGCACACTGACCGTGGACGATCTGTTCGCACTCAAGCGGGTGGGCAGTCCCGCCATCAGCCCGGAAGGGGCCTGGGTGGCTTACACAGTCAGCACCACGGACCTGGAAAAAGAGCGTTCCTCCACCGGCATCTGGATGGTATCCACCCAGGGAGGTGATCCCATCGCCCTCACCATGACCCACGAGTCCGCCTCCAACCCCGAGTGGAGTCCCGACGGCAAGTATTTGTCCTTCACGGCCAGCCGTGGAGAGGACGCTCAGTCTCAGGTTTGGGTGCTGGACCGGCGGGGAGGTGAAGCCCAGCAGCTCACCGAGGTGAAGCAGGGTGTGGGCGGCTACGAATGGTCCCCGGACGGGTCTAAGCTGCTCCTCACCATCCGAGACCCCGATACAACAGCGGCTTCCGCCGACTCCGGGGGTGGCAATCGCAACCGGGTCCGGGAACCCTGGGTCATCGACCGGCTCCAGATCAAGCGGGACGGCCGGGGCTATCTCACCGATACCCGCAAGACCCATCTCTACGTCTTCGACGTGAAGACCAAAGAGCTGACCCAGATCACCTCGGGCCGCTGGGACGAAGGCAGCCCTGCCTGGAGCCCTGACGGTAGCAGGATCGCTTTCGCGAGCAACCGGACTGACGATCCCGATGCAAACTCCAACTCCGACATCTGGGTGGTGGCGGCGAACAACACCGACAAGGGCGGCACCCTGACCCGCATTACTGACTATGAGGGCGGGGACGGCAGTCCAACCTGGTCGCCCGATGGGAACTGGATCGCCTACACCACCGGCATCAACGACCCCCGTTACGGCGCCTTCGAAACCCGGCACTTGGCCGTCATCGCCAGCGATGGGAGTGGGGAGCGGAGGATTCTCACCGAGGCCCTGGACCGCAACGTGGGGTCGCCGGAGTTTACGCCCGACGGTAGCGGCCTCCTCGTCTCGGTGGCCGATGAAGGGGACGGCCATGTGGCTCGCATCGACGTCGAAACCGGGGCAGTGACCCGGCTCATTGCCGGGGAGATCCAGGCCTCAGGGTTCTCGGCAGGACCCGACGGACTTCTTACTACGGTGATCTCCGACCACCACACCCCCGGGGAGGTCTTCCTGCAGCGGGGCGATCAACGATCCCAGCTCACCCACGTGAACGACTCCCTCATGACGGGTCTGGACCTGGCCCCGGTCAGGAACATCCACTTCAACTCCGCCGACGGGACCCAGATAGAGGGATGGGTCTTCTTCCCACCGGGTTACCGGGAGGGGACCAGATATCCTACCATCCTGCGGATCCACGGCGGGCCCAACGGGATGTACGGGGTGAGCTTCAACTTCGAGGCGCAACTCCTGGCGGCCAACGGATATCTGGTACTCACCACCAACCCGCGGGGCTCATCCGGTTACGGCCGGGAGTTCGGGTTTGCCCTCTGGCAGAAGTGGGGGATCCCTGACTTCCAGGACGTCACAGCTGGAGTCGACTACGTCATCGCCCAGGGATGGGCCGACCCGGATCGCCTGGGGGTGGGAGGGTGGTCCTACGGCGGAATCCTCACCAACTACGTCATCACCAAGAGCAACCGGTTCAAGGCTGCCATCTCTGGGGCCAGCATGGGACTCCTAGTGGCCAACTTTGGGGTCGATCACTACCAGCTCGGCAACGAGCGGGAGTGGGGGTTGCCCTGGGAGAACCGGCAGATGTGGGAAGATCTCTCTGCCTGGAATGACATCGACGAGGTAACCACCCCCACCATGTTCATGGGAGGTGAGTCGGACTGGAACGTTCCGGTCCTGAACTCTGAGATGATGTATCAGGCCCTTAAGCGTAGGGGGGTGGAGACGAGACTCGTGGTGTACCCGGGACAACCTCACGGGCTCAGGATACCCTCGTACAACAAACACCGCTACGAGGAGTACCTGGCCTGGTACGATCGATATGTTAAGGGAACGGGTGCGGTGGACGAACAATAAGACAGGTAGCGTTGAGGTGGGGGGAGGGCGCTTGACCCGGAACCGGAAGTAGCAACTCGGCGGCCGAGTCACTCCACGTGGCCACAGGCTGCACTGGTGGTTGTTCGGGCGGGACTTCCTCCCAGCTGTCGGCATTGACGCGGCACCGAACGACTGCGCCAGGCGGCGGGCCGCCAGGGCGTTGTGGGCCACCCCTCGCCTCGTTGCACAAGGCAGCACCGCCTGGCAAACTGCCCGCCAGCTGCACCCCGAGACCGCCTAATCGGTAGGCAAAATGAGGTCCCCCGGCGGCACGACATCTGCTGCTGTCATATGGTTGTCCAGTGCGCCTGTGAACCACATAATAGGGCGCTCCGAACGAGTAGCGGACTGAGAGATAGCGGTTGGATATTTCAGACAACGCTCAGGCCATCCCAGCGGGTAGCACCCCGAGGCTCCACGAGGCTTTTCTCGAGCGAGCGGCGCATGCTGGCGTTTCGGAATCTGGCAGGAACGGCCTGGGGGCGTTTCTAACCCTGAGACTGGTGGACCAG
>JBDHKN010000113.1:0-11960 GCA_039586365.1 Gemmatimonadota bacterium
CAGGGAGCAGGGAGCCGTTGGGACATGTTGCCAAACGCCCTTTGCTGGTGCGCACGATCTGAAGATAACCGAGGGGAGTTCATAGCGGCTCCAGCCGTGCCGGACGCTCTGGCTGCGTGCTGGGGAGTGATCAGAGACACGGAAATGGTGTGCTGTGATCCCTATTCTGATTCGCTCGATGTTCGCTGCTCACCACTCACTCAGGATTACCTATCTGACTGATTGGCAAAGACTTGACAGGTTTGCCCAGTGTTCCCATCGTGCACGGCAAATTACGGATAGCATTCCGAGGTACTATGCGCCTCCTACATTGCGTCATCGGTGAGGTCCAGATTGGCCTCGCTCGCCGCTCCCTGCTCCCCGCTCTCGGCTCCCAGCTCTCAGCGACCGGGCCTAGTCGGAGAGCCCACCATATGCGCTCTGCGGGGAAAGTACTAGCGGTTTCCATCGTTGTTCTCGTAGCAGCATGCGAGTTTCCGACGGATCGCTCCGATGAGGTGACTGTGCAGCTGGATGCGATCCCCCAGCTGATCGTCGACGATACGGTGTGGCTCAGCGCTCGGGTGATGGTGGGGGACGACAGCGTGCCTGATGCGGAGATCCGCTTCTCTGCTGACGGTGAGTCGGTATTAAATGTCAGTCCGGAAGGACGGCTGCTCGCGGTGGGGGCTGGTGAAACCACCGTGAGAGCAACTGCAGCTGCTTTCGCGCGGGCGGACACCGGGGTGCGGGATGTGAAGGTCAGGGATGTGTACGAACTCGACAGTATCGGTCCGCCCAGCGTGCGGTTCGGAGAGACCGTGCAACTCTATGGAGTTGGCCTCACGCAGACGATCGCTGTCACTTTGGGAGGGGCTGATGCCATTGCTGAATCGTACGTTGCGGAGAATCCCTCCCAACCCAACCGGTTCGGCGTACTGTCATTGTGGGCCACTCCACCGGCGCCCAATAGTTCCCGAGCCGTGCTGCTCGGATTCGAGGGCATCCTTCAGAGTGACCCGATAACGGTAATCCAGCGGGACCTCTACGAACCCAACGACTCAACTCCCAGATCTCTCGGCGCAGTTGCGACCCGCCTACGGAATCCGGCGCTGGCCTTCGAGCGGGTGCGGCGCGGTGAGGGACAGCTCCCGGTGGACTGGTATACTTTCACGACTACCGGAACCGACGACTGGACAATTTCTGCCTGGTCGCCGGCTGGCGGTGCCCGATTTAGAGTCTACGTCACGAACTCGCTCTTCTGGTCTCCCACCTTGTTTGCAGACGAGGGGGTTGGAGTGTATGCCCTAGCCCCGGACGGTTGGGGAGTAGGAACCAGCTTCCGGCCCTGCGACGGGTTGGGCCTGTACTTCCCCAACGAGGGCGGACATGCCTTCACCTTTGAGGTGCCACCGGATTCGGCCGTGATACCCCTTGGTGCACTGCCGGCCGGGACCTACAACGTCTTCGTAACGTTCGGAGAGGGAGGTCCGTTCTTCGATACGACCACGAAGCTGTCGGGACTCGCAGTATTCGTCGACAGTCTCAACCTCGCAATACCGCTGCGGAGCGGACTGGAGATCAGGCGCGGCTATCATTCGATCCTGGATCCCGATCAGTTCGAGGAGAATGACTATTGCAGTGTGGCCCGCGACATCGCGGTGCCCGGAACGCTCAGTGGACTCACCATCGACAGCCCACACGACGCAGACTGGTACAGGTTCACCGTTGGGCAGGACGGGCAGCGCGTGCAGTTCAGGCTGGAGGCGGCCGAGGATTTCGCTGACCTGGACACCTATGTGGTGCGCGACTTGAGGCCGGATTCGCTGGTGGTGGTGGATTTTGGAGTAGGGGCTGATGTCACGAACGAAACCGGCGGAGTAGCGCTGGAAGCAGGGGATTATTTCCTCATCGTGGTAGACTTTCTGGGCGTCCCGACTGAGTACACCCTAAGTAGTGAGATCTTGGCTGCAGTCCCCGCGCTCGACTTCGAGGCCGCCAGGGCTTCACTCGCTGGGAAGCGAAAGGCAGCCCAGGTCCACAACCTGCTACTCCAACCTCGGGCCCTGCGGCGCTAGCCAATGATCTGCCCCAACTGTAATACGCCCATACCCGAGAACAGCCGCTACTGCCTGGAGTGTGGGGTAGACACATCGGATCCCGGAACCGGGCCGCGGCCGGATTTCAAGGTTGTCTCGGATCAGTTGTTCGAACAGTTGCGGGCTGCTGTAGTCGAGCGCTACGACCTGGCGGAGTTGCTTGGGCGCGGGGGAATGGGTGCGGTCTTCCTGGCCACAGATCGCAAGCTGGAGCGCCCGGTCGCGCTCAAGGTTCTCCCACCCGAGCTGTCGCACGACGCGAAGGTAGTGGAGCGCTTCGAGCGTGAAGCACGGACCGCCGCGAAACTGGATCATCCCAACATCATTCCCATATACTCGGTCGAGAGCCACGGTGATTTTCACTACTTTGTCATGAAGTTCGTCACCGGCAAGAGTCTCGAGGACATACTCGGGGCAGGCCGGCTGCCGATCGATCTGACGCAGCGCATCCTCTGGGAAGCGGCGTGCGCTCTGGGGCACGCTCACCGGCGCGGCATCGTCCATCGCGACATCAAACCCGCCAACATCATGGTAGATGACCGCGGGAGCACCGTACTCACCGACTTCGGGATCTCGAAAGCCGTCCAGTCTGCCACGCATGAGCTGACCGCCACAGGTCAGGTGGTTGGCACACCCCACTACATGAGCCCCGAGCAGAGTAAAGGAGTGGATGTGGGTGGTGCGAGTGATCAGTATTCGCTCGCGGTTGTTGGTTTCCGCATGCTCACCGGCAAGCTGCCCTTTGAGGAAGATTCGATCCACGCCGTCCTGTACAAGAAGCTGTTCGAGCATCCACCTTGGATCAAAGACCTGCGTGAAGACCTCCCGGACCATCTGGCTGAAGCCCTGCACAAAGCGCTGGCTCGGGAACCGCAAGACCGCTATTCCTCGATGGAGGCGTTCGCTACCGCCGTCTGGCCCGAGCGTCCCGTAGAGGAGCCGAGCCAGCGACGTGAGTCGCTCGGGCGACCCAGCCGCGCGGACAGTGAAGCGAAGACCACGCAGATCGAAACGAAGGTCAGCACCAAGGCCGCCAAGCAGGCTGGGCGCGGCCGCCGCTTCGCGGCGCTGTCGGCAACCCTGGTTGTTCTCTCAGTGGGATCGTTGGCTGCTTGGTATCTGCTGGGAGGCGGGATACGGCCAGATGGTGGTTCGGTGCTGACTGCCGCTGCCGTGCCCACGGTGTCACAGCCGGACTCGGTGGTGGCTGCTCCTATCGTGGCCGAGTCGTCGTCAGTTGACAGCACAGAAGTCCTCGCTCAAAGCCGGCAACGGCCACCGGATGAGCAACCCGAGACCACGGTGACCAGAGCCACCCCGCCGTCCGTGGAAACGCAGCAGAGCGTCCGCGCCCAGCCACGCACCGTCCCGACACGGCAGCAACCAGCGGTACCCACCGTGGGATATGTTCGCGTGGACGCTCAGCCGTTCGCCACCGTGTGGATCGATGGTGTGGAGATCCAGGACACGCCCCTGCCGCGCCACGAGCTGCCGCCGGGCCAACACATCGTTGAGTTGCGAAGGGAGGGCTACCAGACTGTGGTGGACACTATCTTGGTCACCGCGGGAAACACGCTTCGCAAACGCTATCCACTCGTTCGGAAACCGTAATGAAGCGGCATACTGTACTGATCGTCGCGGTGCTGACGCTGGGGCCCGTCCAGCTCCTGGAGGGCCAGGACAATGCGGCACTGCGACAGGCGCGACAGGCCTACGACGCCCTCGATTTCGAGGATGCCATCACCGCTGCACAGCAGGCTCTCCGGCAAGGGGAGCTGAGCCGTAACGATCGCATTGTCGCCCACGAGTTGCTCGGATTCGCCTACGGGGCACTGGATTCGGCCCGGCAGGCGGTGGACCACTTTCGCGAACTCATTTTCCTCGACCCGGATCGGGAACCGGACGTCAACATGGTGTCGCCGCGAATCACGGCCCTTTACGCATCCGCGCTGGGTCAAGTCTTGGTGGTGCGGCAACTGCGGGTGGACAGTGCATCGTTCGTGGCCAATCAGGGTGGCGTGGACATTCGGTTTCAGCTGTCCCGCCCCGCTCGGGCGATCGCCCGAGTCGTGGGGCCGGATTACGATGTGGTCATCGATTCACAACTGGTGGCAGGCAGCGGCAGGTTCACGTGGGGCGCTGTTTCACCTGATGGCAATCCAGCGTCACCAGGGGCTTACCAGGTGATCGTGACTGCGGTGGAGGCAGGAAACGAGTTCGCAGCGCCTATCGATGTGAGCGTTCTTCATGCGCCGGTCGACACACTGGACCATCTCACCAGCTTAGCTGGGTACAGCGAGCTACCTGAGACTGAACGGCCACCACGCAACTGGAGGCCACTCGGAGTGGCTGTCCTGTATGCTGGGCTCAGTGCCGGTGCTGCGGTGGCGCTCGAGCACAGCGACCTGGGGGAATCGAAGCGAGAAGTACTCAGTGTCGGAGCCCTGGGGCTGCTCACCGGCTTCATCATGAGCGTGAAGCGTCCCGACCCCCAGCCTGTCCCCGCCAACATCCGGTACAACCAGCTGCTCCGGGAGAATCTGGCGCGGCAGAATGACCAAATCGCAGCGGAGAACGCCACACGGCGCCGTCAGGTCATGCTCACCATATTCCCGCATGCGGGGGGTGACGGGTGATAACCTCACGAATCGCGCTGGCGTTGCTGACGCTCTTTGCGTCGAGTACCACCGCCCTCTGGAGTCAAACAGTGCGCGTAGGGGTACACAGCGTTGCCATGACGCACAACGAAGTGAACGAGAGCCGGACCGCCGAGGGTGTAGGTGGGGCGGCCTCGCTTATGTTGCGGTGGCGCCGGTTGGGTCTGGAAGCCGTCGGACTTCGGGCCAGGATGAAGCCGGACAGTGCCGACCTTAGGGAGTTCGATGTGCTCCAGTGGGATGTGAGGTTCAGCTTCTGGGTCGCGCCAGTAGTAGCAATTGAGATCGGCGGAGGAGCCCGCACTATTGACCCGGAGTTCGCAGCACCCGACGTGGGGGCGATTCGCATCGGATTCGTGTCGGAGTATCCCATGGCTCGCATCGCCAGTGTCAGGGCGCGTGGTGCATACCTCGTGAACCCCAGATTCAACGGCGGTGGCGAGGCCGGTCTCGCCGTGGAATTGGGCCTGGGCGTGGCCGTGGGGACTGCGAATGGGCGGTTCCGAGTGAAGGCCGAGTCCCAATTCCAGCGGATCGACCGGGAGGTGAACTCGGTCGAGGTCCCCATTCAGGTCACTCTTGCCACTTTAGGGGTGGAACTCGGGTTCTGACCGCAACTCACCAGCTCGGCTACACCGCCTGGCTACCCGCCTTCCTGTTCTCAGAATCGTCGGTCCAGCAACGTTTTTGTCGTTCCGTGCGTCTAACAGGGGTGTAAGGATCTAATCGGAGCGATTTGACATGAGTGTTCGATTCTACGCGCTACCGCTTGCGCTGACGGCTGTCGGAGTAGGGTGGTTCGGAATGCCCAAGGGGAATGCGCCGGATTTGCGGGTCCAAGACGACTGGTGCCGGGATCACTCGGACCGAGGTCGGGGATGGTACTGTGAAGTACGCGAGTTCGATCTGTCCGCCGGAGCAATCGACCGGGTCGACGCGGGTCCAAACGGCGGAATACGGGTGACGGGTTGGGACCGCAATGAGATCTCGGTGGCGGTGAAGGTCGAAGGCTATGCCCGGACCGATGAGGTCGCCCGAGATCTCGTGTCTGAGGTGGAGATCGAAACCTCAGGGCCCACGCTAAGAGCCCTGGGACCCAGGACAGAGCGGCGCGAATCCTGGTCTGTCAGCTATCGGCTCTCGGTACCCCGCGAGTGCGACCTGTCACTCAGCACCACGAACGGTGGAATCTCCATAGAAGAGGTTGTCGGAGACTTGGAGTTCCGCGCCACGAACGGTGGTGTGACGTTGAGGGGGGTGGGTGGTGACGTGCGGGGGCAAACCACAAACGGCGGCCTCAGGGTCGAGCTTGCAGGTGCCGAGTGGGTTGGACGAGGCTTGGATGCTCGGACCACAAATGGGGGAGTGAGGCTCGTGATCCCCGACGGCTACAACGCTGTGCTCGAGTCAGGCACCACGAACGGGCGCATGACGATTGATTTTCCCATTACGGTGAGTGGGAGGATCGACCGGCGCATTCACACCGAGCTGGGTCAAGGCGGCGCCCTGGTGAAGGCGATTACCACCAACGGAGGGGTCACAATCAGCAGGCGCTGAGCCGCGCCGCAGTTGTTGCGGTCGAGGGTGGCAATCCGTCCACGATGTTACCATCCTCAGCCATCCTCGACCGCGTTTCCCTCACCGCTACCTGCTACCTGCTACCTGCTCCCCGCCAACTCCGCTTCCGCCGCGATAAACCCGAACGCAGCCCACCCGCCACCCTCGAGGATGTTCCTGAAGATCCGTTCCGCCTCAGCTTGCTGTCCATTGTAGTAGTACCAGTTGCCGACACCGTAGGCGATGGTGGCACTCTGGACCGCGTCTTCTTCGGGAGTCAACAGTGACTCCGGCGTGGCTTGTCCTCGGTACATCAGCAACAGCTGATGGTAGGCGTCGTTCTCGATGATCTCCATATCCCCAGTGATCGGTTCAAGGACGGCGGCGGCCTCGGCATCGCGCTCGATCCTGCGTAACGTCATGTACAACCAGTGGCTCGTGGCGACGAGAGCATCGGGATTGTTGGATACTCTCAGGCACTCGCGGTAGGACGTGAGGGCGCTTGCGAAATCACCGGTCAAATACTGCGCCAGTCCCAGGTGGTACCAGATATTGAACTGCAGTGTGCTGGTGGGAATGTTGAGCGCGTTGGGTTGTCCGTCCGGTTCGATCTCGTCTTCCTGGCCAGCAACCAGCTCGGCGGCGCGCCGAAGATCCGCTATCGCCCGGTCGAACATGCGGAGCGTGATGTAGCGATGACCCCTGTGTCGATACATCCGGGCGTCGGTCGGATGAGTCTCGATACCTTGAGTGTAGGTTCGTATCGCCTCGCGGTAGTTGCCGAGGTATGCCTCACGCCGCCCCAGCCAGATGAGTGCATCTGCGTCGTGGGGGTCGGCCTCGTGGTTGGCCAGAGCGTCGGCAAGCTCCTGCTCCCTCTGTTGCTGTACCTCGGCGGCGGCCTGTGGCGGATACAGCGTATCGCCAAGCAACGAGATCGCCTGAGCGCCATCCGGTAGGTCAGGCAGATCATACTGTTCAGCCTGCGAACAGGAGACCAGTATCATTACTAGGACAAGCAGTGTGGTTACTCGCATTATTCCCCCGCACCGATCGGTAGCCAGTGGATGTGTTCAATCGGCGAAGCTGAGTGGACCGTGTTTGATCGCGTAGTATTCTATCGTCAGTAGTCGGGTGCTACAACGCTGGGCCTGCAAGCAACGTCTTTGATCTGTGTTGCTGTGATTCTTCAGGCGCCCAGGAGCGCTGGCTGGGAGGATTACAGCTGTGGTTCCGTGCCGCATCCGGCAGATCACTTGCTGTGGTTACTGTCCGACATCGATACGTCGGGTACGCACCGCCTGTGCTCCTGTATCCAACCGAACCTGAACAGTGATCAGATAGGTTCCTTTCATCTGTGGTGTTAGTTGAACGGTGATGGAGCGCGGGGAGTATTCACGAGGAATGATCGACTCTTCCCACTGCATCTGAATACGGTCTTTGCGATCTCCTACCAGCCCGATCCACTCCGCAGCCTTCCGCATGAATCCCTTGCCCACCTTCTCCACTGTCAGCGAAACAACTGCTGAATGGGGCGAACCATCGGCGCCGTAGAGTTCCCAGTACAGCCCGATCCGGGCACTGGGAGTGATGGTCGACGACACCAGCGTGTGCGGAATGGCTGATTCGAGTTCCTGCGGTGGGCGCTCGATAGGTTCTGTGAGAAGTACCTCCGACAGCGTTGGCTCACCCGAGCTTGCACTGAGCCTTTGGCGCAGGTCCAGCCAGTAGCGGCCCCTGGCGGCCATCGAGTCGGAGGGCAACAGCGCCTCAACGCTCACCAACATCTGCGAAAGCGGGACGGTCCCGGCCACGGGTGTGCAGTTGCGAGATCGCTCGATCAGCGCCGGGGCGGTTTCATTCACCAACAGGACGAGTGCGCACTGTGGTTCCGACTTGTTGAGGGGAGCCATGGTGTCGTTGGCAGGCGGTTGCGGCAAACGGTAGGCAGCGACTGCAATGGCCGAATCGCCGCGGCGGAATAGGGTAATCTCGTGCTCCAGCCAAACGAACTCCGTGGCGTAACTGGGTCCGTACCTGCTGCGGGGTCGCTCGGGATCGATATCCCATTGGCCCGGCAAAATGGTTGACGGATCCGAGACATAGACAGGGGGTGGGACAAAATGCTGACTTCCTTTCCGATGGTGCCCAATCAGCTCACTTGTCGCGAGAGAGGGGCTCCTTGGCCGTGCGCGTTCCCACCCTATGATGGGACCGAAGCGTAACAGGAGTTCACGATTGTCGTCCCTCCATGCCATTCTGCGGGGGGAAGCCGACACTGTCAGCAGCTCGTTCGCCACCATTCTCGAGTAGTGTTCGGTCTCCCTTTCGTTGCCAGGAACCATGTAAAGGGGGTCGGCTAGCCACCACACACGACGCTCGAGTCCCCTCCGTTCTGGGCAGTCGAGCTTGCGGTACTCATCCAGCAAGTCGCCACTCAGCAGCAGAGACATGTCGCGCCATTCACACGCGCGCAAAGGCGGCATCGTCTCCAATGCAACTGCGAAAGACGATTCTGCAGCGGCGAAGTCGCCGCGGCTGTGATGCACATAGCCTTTCAGAGCCATACACCACCATCTGTCTGCTGCGCACTCTGCAGCGACTGAGAGAGCTACTTCCGCGCTGTCAGTCTCGAGGAGATAGCGGACTCGTTGGCCCACAATCCAACCGTTGGTGGGCAATAGGACCGCTGAGGAGTCGAGTCTGGCGAGTAAACGCGCTCTTTCTGCCACGATCTGCTCGTGATCCGGCTGCGGCGTCCAAGAATCTTCGCTGTCGTACCAGTAACAGAAGCGGCCCACTTGCTCGTCACAGTAGCTACTGCCTCGGCCGAAGGTGCGGGGTAGACGATCCCGCCGGATCCGCTCGAGACGGGCCTGCGCTGATCGTAGCTGTCTGAGTAGATATTGTGAATCTTGTTGCGCTGGTGGGAGTGGGTGACCCGGCATATGTGCCGCCGGCGTCGGTGCCAGCCGCGATGGACCTGTGATCGGACTGAGGATACACAGCGCCACGAGGATGCGGGTGCGCCGGCGCGCCGTTGATGAAAGGGGCATGGGACAAGTCTAGGAGGAACAAGGGATACGTGTCCAGACAGGATGGGGGAGGGAGGGGACCGGCGGTGACGCAACAGGACGAACAGTACGTTTTGCCCACTCACTGAGCCACAGTATCTTTCTCACTATGAAAGAGCTCATCAAGCAGTGGCACGGTGAGTCGGTAGTCATTTCTTTCCACCAGCCCACCGGTACCTGGATTTTCATCGCCATACACAGCACGGTTTTGGGGAGGGCGGTCGGCGGGTGTCGAATGCGGGAATACGAGAGTCCGGAGGACGGTCTGCTAGATGCCATGCGGCTGGCGGAGGGGATGACTTACAAGTGGGCCGCGGCAGGGATGGAATTCGGTGGTGGGAAGTCGGTCCTCGGGGTGACCGGACACTTGGATTATCCCAACCGAGCCGATGTGCTCCGCCGTCTCGGTCGACTCATCGACTCCCTCTGCGGAGCCTACTCGACCGGAGAGGATCTCGGCACCACGCCGGAGGATATGGCCATCGTCGCCGAGGAGACCCAATGGGTCCACGGTATACATCCCGGTGCTCGGGCCGTCGATCCGGGTCCGTACACCGCACTGGGAGTCTTCGTGGGCATCCGCGCAGCGGTGAGCCATGTTTTTGGGTCAGAAGATCTGACGGGTCGGACGGTGGTGATACAGGGTGTTGGAGACGTTGGTGAGCCCCTGGCCCGGCGGCTGCTGGCTGCCGGGGCAGAGGTGATAGTGTGCGATCTCGACGAGGGCTTGGCAAGGCGCGTATCGAGTGAACTGGATGTGGAGGCTGTGGTACCTCACCTGGTCTACGCCCGGATGTGCGATGTCTTCGCTCCCTGCGCAGTCGGGGCCACGCTGAACGGCGACACAATACCACAGCTACAGTGCCGCATTGTGGCAGGGGCGGCTAACAACCAGCTTGCCGAACCCCGAGACGCCGACCGGCTCCGGGCAAGAGGTATCCTCTATGCTCCGGACTACGTGATCAACGCTGGCGGAGCCATCGCGCTTCCCTCACTCGACAGCGGCATGGTGACAAATGAACAGGTCGAGGAGCGTATTCAGGGGATCGAGCCAAGGCTGCTGGAGATCTTTGCGGAGGCCAGCCGCAACGATGAGTCGCCGCTTTACGCCGCCCAGCGGATGGCGGAACGGATTCTGGCCAGAAAACGAGGGGCGCAGCGCCCACCAAGAGAGTCGTAGTGAACAAACAGGACGGGTGCCCAAGGAGTTCTGGGCACCCGTTGTATGTCTCGCCGGAGGCTGCGCCAGGCGATTAGAATCCCGGCACCAGACTGAACTGCAAGTACATTCCCTTGCCCGGGCGCTGGAACGGCTTCACCCAATCAAGGCCGAGAATCAGATAGTTGAACATGTTGAAGCGGAAGGACACTCCTGCACTGTAGACGGGTTCCCGATCGCCACCCAGGAAAAACGCTCTCTCATCCTCTGGCGTATCATAACCCAAGAAGTTGTCACTCCCCCAGGCGACTCCGGCGTCGGCGAATATGGCCATCTCGAGTGGGAGGAAACCGAACATGCCTCCGCCCAGACCCAGCACTCCGAACGGTGGGAACCGCAGTTCCGCATTGGCCACGATCATCTTGGACCCCAGGAGCTGATTGTATGCGGTGCAGAACTGCTGCGATTCGCACTCCGCCCGCGCGTCAAAGGAGCCCAAATCGTAGCCTCGCACCAAACCCGGATAGCCTAGGTTGAGGAATTGCAGCCGGAGGTCCTCTGAATCCGCGCCATAGCGGCCGTAGTGCATCACGCGGCCCGCAAGAGTGAACGGTCTGACCGGCATGGCGTACTTGCGGAAGTCGAGTAAACCGTTCCACAGGTCCAGCGACCCTATCATTGGTGAGACTTCGACGCGATACCGCTGGCCCGTAAACGGGCTGGCGATGCCCCAGTAGGAATTGTCATAGACCAGGGCCGCGCTTGCCTGGCCCAGGTTCAACCCATCTGGAGACTCCAGGGGCACTGTTACGCGGTCCACGTGACGGTAGAGAGCGTCGTAATAGTCACTCCGGATCTCCCAGTCATAGGTGATGTTGGTGAAGCCGGCCGACAGCTCCATCCTACTCACCCTACTGAACGGGTAGGAGACAATCCCGCCGAGCCTCCGGGAAGTTTGCCTCTGGCGGAACAGATCATCGACAAGGAGCATCCGGGTCGTATCGATCCTCGAGCTGTAGAATCCCGTGCTGTACGTGTATTGCTGGACATTCACTCCCCAATTGAGACGTCGGGTCATGTTGGCGTATGACACGAGCGCGGAGATGTCTTTCAGTCCACCATTGATCTGTAACATCGTGGCGAGGTTGTGACCTCCGAGGATGTCGCTCCAGAACAACGAAGCACCGCCCCCGATATAGGTACCGTAGTTGTCGGCACCGATCACCAGGGAAGGTTGTGACACGTAGTCCAACCCCAAGCCCGGGTGGTAGCCGTCCGACGAGTAGACGGTGTCCTGCGGCAGCCCAAAGAAAGGATTGTCCAACAGCGCTACTACTTCGTTTGTGGCGCGGCGCACCGGAGGTAGGATCGCGGGATCGACCGCTTCGTAGGAATAGAGTACGGGGCCACCAGCGAGTTCTTCAGGGTCGTCGAT
>JBDHKN010000114.1:0-11921 GCA_039586365.1 Gemmatimonadota bacterium
CAACGGAGACCCGTTGCGCGTGATGAGCTGGAGGGGAAGGACGAAGGCGGACGAGTCCCTCACCGGCACGACTTCAAGGCCTCCGGCATCACTGTCAGCAGCAAGAACCAGGAGTGTACTGGGATGGTCACTGATGTAGTCCAGTGCTACTCCAATAGCTGTGTCTGCCCTAGCGAGCGCCGTCAAAGTCCCCACCGCATTGTTGTGATTGGCGAAGTTGTCGGAGCCCTCCTCTTCAACCACCAACAGAAAGCGCTCACCCTTGGCCTCCAACAACCGGAGTGTTACTGCGAGCATTTCCGCTATCGACGGTGCGTCACGTCGGTACAGCGGCGCCTCGCCCAGCACGCGGAGCTCCTCCTCAGAGCGGTCGTTGAACGTGTGGGACGGTGCGAACAGCCCCAGTACTTTCTCGGTCGAGCTTGGGAGATCCTGCAGCTCTTGCCTGGTGTACACAACTGCGTAACCCAATTTCTCAGCCCGTTCAACCAGGTTCTGGCCGTCGCGCCGGATTCCCCACACGCCGTGGCGCCCCACTACGTCAGTCGGGAGGAGCAGAGCCTCCCCTCCACCCAGGATGATGTCCGTACCGCTTTCAACGATCTGCCGAGTGATCGTTTCGATAGCAGTTCGTGACTCGGTACTGGCTACGAAGACCCCGGTACCAGGTTCGGCCAGGTGGCCGCTGTTGATGATGGCCGTTACCAGACCGGCTTCCCGGGCCTCCTTCATGATGCTATACGGTTTGCCAGACAGCGATGTGAGTGGCTCGGTCCCGTACATGCCGTAGGAGTCGAACGGTACCTTGACACCGAAAGCATGAACTGTGGCTCCGCCATGCGAACTGCTGCCGAGCGAGTTCGTCAGATGACCCCGATACACCCCGAGGTGCTCCAGACGGTCCCAGTTCAACTGCCCGTCGGGTCCAACCGCTAGTAGCCGCATGGCCGTCCACGCAGCCACCGAACTCCCATCGGGATGTAGGAAAATGGCACTGCCAACTTGCGGATCCATTCCCTTGGCTTGCTGCTGGGCTGACTGCGCCAGGCCTGGATCGGCAGTGACTAACACTGTGACAACGGTGATCAACACGCTGCTACGTGACATTTGCTCTTTCCTTTTGGGGTACGCACAGACTGCCAGGGGTTGTGCAGATTGACGCTCGGCAAGGCCGCTAAGCTTACAAAGCATAACCTGGGTCCCACCGTCTGCTCTACCCCGGCTGCTCGTATTTGGTGCCTCCGCAACTCAGCGCTTCCCACTCCTTGGGGGGGATGAATCGGGTACCCCAGTCTAGTCGCTTGCAAGACCCTGAATCCGTGGTGATCATAAGATGAGTCGCCGTGGGCTGCATGATCTCTCCCCGATTACGGTACAGCTTGCGGCGTGCCCCGATCGTCTCGACTGTCAGACTCAGACTGGAAGGAGCTACATAATGGTGGCGACGCCCTCCACAATGCTGCCGCTCGGCACCAAGGCACCTCCGTTCTCGCTCCCCGACACCGAAGGTAGAACGGTTTCGCTTGTAGACTTCGATGGCGTACGAGGTCTTCTCGTCATGTTCATCAGCAACCATTGCCCCTTTGTAAAGCACATCAGAAGTCAATTAGCCCAGTTTGGACTGGAGTACCAGCCGAAAGGTCTCGGCATCGTCGCGATAAACTCGAACGATGTGGTGAATCATCCGGACGATAGCCCGGCAAAGATGAGAGAAGAAATCGCGGCCGTGGGTTACACGTTCCCCTATCTGTTCGACGAGAGCCAAACAGTGGCCAAGGCCTATCGTGCCGCTTGCACGCCCGACTTCTTCTTGTTCGATCACGACTTCCGCCTGGTATATCGCGGTCAGTTCGACGACAGCCGGCCGGGTAACGATATACCCGTGACCGGCTCGGATCTGCGGGCAGCTGCGGCTGCAGTATTGGAGGGTCTCCAGATAACCGATGACCAGAAACCTAGCATCGGATGCAACATCAAATGGAAGGCCGGGAACGAGCCAGACTATTTCGGAGGATAGAGGCTGGGAGCTGGGAGCCCGCGATAATAGCGCTGAGGACGCCTAACAAGGCCAAAAGTAAGGGCACGGACAATGAGAAAGATCATCTATTCCCTCACTCTGACCACACTCTGCTATTCCACCGCGAGTATCGCACAGGAGCGCCTGACGCCAGAGCTGTTGTGGCAGCTGAAGAGAGTCGCCGCTCCAGCGGTGTCCCCGAACGGTACTCGGTTCGTGTACGGTGTGCGCTACTACGACATCAGGGAGAACAGGGGCAATACCGACCTGTTTCTGCTCGCGGTAGACGGCGGCGAGCCTATTCAGCTCACCAACACTCCGGGGAGCGAGTTCAACGCTGTGTGGCGGCCGGATGGCCGGAGGATCGGCTTTCTCTCCGCACAGAGCGGCTCGGTACAGCTGTGGGAAACGGACGCTGAGGGCGTGAACGCTCGCCAAGTCACCAATATAGCAGGCGGCATAGGCAACTTCTCGTACGCCCCGACTGGGAGGCACGTGGCGTTTACACGAGACGTGAAGCTCGACCAGACTCCCAACGAAGTTCATGCCGACTTGCCACTGGCAAACGCCCGAATTATCGACGAGCTCATGTATCGTCATTGGGACCAGTGGCACGACTACACCTACAGCCATCTGTTCGTAGCGGAGTATGATGACGGCCAAGTCGGGACGGCCGTCGACATAATGCAGGGTGAGCGGTTTGACACGCCGCTCAAACCTTTTGGCGGCGTCGAGCAGGTGGGTTGGAGCCCGGACGGCAGCAAGATCGCCTATACCAGCAAGAAGATGGGGGGAACTGCGTACGCCGTCAGCACCAACTCTGACGTGTACGTCTACGATCTAGAGACTGGCCAGACCAGCAATCTGACCGATGGTATGATGGGCTACGACACCGAACCCAGGTTCTCTCCCAACGGACGCTTCATCGCTTGGTTGAGCATGGAACGCGATGGCTATGAGGCTGATCGCAACCGTCTGTTCATAACCGATCTCAGTAGCGATGAGACCAGGGAATTGACCGGCGCTTTCGATCAGGACGTACAAGGACCCGCTTGGAGCGGTGACAGCAGGACGGTCTATTTCACCAGCGACGTACGGGGTACGGTCCAGCTGTATGCAGCTGAACTAAGCAGCGGAGAGATCGGGAAGATCACTGACGGCACCCACAACTACGGTGCTTTCGAGATCGCAACGAGCGGACCCAGCGAAGTCCTGATCGCATCCCGGTCATCAATGTCGGCGCCGGCTGACATCTACCGGGTCGAGCCTACAAGCGGAACCGCAATCCAGTTGACCTTCGCCAACAAGCTCATGCTGGATGGTATCGCGATGGGCCGCGTCGAAGAACGCATAGTACCGACCACGGACAACAAGGAGATGCCAGCCTGGGTGATCTATCCTCCGGACTTCGATCCAAACAGGCGGTATCCCGCGTTGCTCTTTTGCAAGGGCGGTCCTCAGGGCGCCATGAGCCAATCATTCTCGTATCGCTGGAACTTCCAACTAATGGCCGCCAACGATTACATCGTGATCGCCCCCAGTCGACGCGGCTCGTCCAGTCTCGGACAGGAATGGGAAGAACAGATATCCGGTGACTGGGGCGGACAAGCAATGCAAGATCTCCTAAGCGCCATTGACGATCTAGCCAGAGAGCCTTACGTCGATAAGGGGCGGTTGGGAGCCGTGGGCGCGAGCTTTGGAGGGTATAGTGTGTACTGGCTTGCTGGCAACCATGGCGGTCGCTTCAAAGCATTCATCGCTCACGACGGCGTCTTCAATCTAGAGAGCATGTACGGTTCGACGGAGGAGATGTTCTTCGTGAACTTCGATCTGGGCGGACCATATTGGGAGAATGCGGACAGTTACAGGCGCTTTTCACCTCACCTGTTCGTGGGCAGTTGGGACACTCCCATGCTCGTCATACATGGCGGGCAGGATTTTCGTATTCCCGCAGCGGAGGCAATGCAGGCGTTCACGGCCCTCCAGCTCAGGGGGATTCCGAGCCGCTTTCTCTATTTCCCGGAAGAAAACCACTGGGTCTTGAGCGCGCAGAATGGCATTCTGTGGCAGCGGGTGTTCTTAGACTGGCTAGATCACTATCTGAAGTAGGGTGGACGGGCGGAGAGGCGACAGGAAGAAGGAGTCCGAGTTCTAGTCGCTGGCAGCAGACCTGCTCGAGACCAGACTGTCAATGCATACAGGAGGGACGATGGAGATCAGAATCCGCCAACTGCTTCTTGCTGCCTGCGGTGCCGTATGGATTGTCACCCATGCCCAAGCTCAACAGGCAGCATACGGCACGGCCGCTGGGTCTGACTCTTTGGGCGGCGTCCTGACGCCGGACCAAACCCTACAGCGGTGGCAGCTCGGTGATCTCCAGATATCCCCCGATGCAAGGAGAATTGCCCTTGTTGTCACAGCGCCCGTACAAGGCACCAAGCGCTCACGACATGTGTGGGTGCACGATGTCGTGACGCGGCAGGTTCGGCAGTTCACGGCGTCTGACGAGGAAGAATTTGCTCCCCGCTGGTCGCCCAACGGGAATGCACTGGCGTTTCTGTCGAATCGTTCCGAGACAACTCAGATCTACTTGCTTTGGCTGGAAGGTGGTGAAGGTCAGGCCCTGACCGAAAGCAAGAGTGATATCCAGTCGTACGCTTGGTCACCCAACGGGAAGCAGCTTGCCTACTTGGCCGCAGAGCCGCAGGCAGATGAAGTTAGGCAGCGACAAGAAGACAAGGACGATGCTCGCGTAGTTGACCACGATGATCGCCATCCCCAGTTGTGGCTCATCGACATCGAGTCGAAGCAGGTGCGACAGCTCACCGCTAGTCCTTGGCGGATTTCCGAATTCGCCTGGGTACCGCCCGGAGACAGGCTCCTCGTTTCGGCTAGCGATCAGCCGCAACCAGAGTTGCTAACAGACCGACTCTACATGCTGGACTTGAAGACCGCCGTATTGCAGCTGTTTGCGGAACCCACCCGACCATACGGCAATCTAAAGATATCACCGGACGGCGGTTCCGTCGCGTACTCCGGCACACGTTCTGATGGCCCGACTCCACATGATCTCTATGTTCTGCCGCTTTCCAGTGGCAGCCCCCGCAACCTCACATCCCCCTCAATCGACCGGTCTATCGACGACTTTCAGTGGAGAGACGACGGTAATCTGACGGTGTTGGTCGCGGCGGGCTTCACGAGTCGCTTCCACACGTTGACCAAGGACGGGCAGGCAAAAGCGCACGCGGCCACTGAAGTAAATCCATCAGGGGCTTTTGCTGCCGGGTCAGGAATGCTCGCGTTCGTGGGAGAGACTACGAGCCGAGCGCCGGAACTCTGGGTCTCAACCGCAAACAGTCAAGCCAGGCAGGTCACGAAGTTCAACGCAGCTTGGGATAGCATCAGCGCAGTTCCACTCGAGACCATCCGTTACACCTCTTTTGATGGCAAACAAATTGAAGCCGGCTTGCTCCTGCCCGCCGACTACGAGAAGGAGAAGCGGATTCCAATGGTGGCACTCGTGCATGGTGGACCTGCAGAGCGCTGGGCCGACGCCTTCGACTCATGGGGGCAGCTCCTTGCTGCGAGGGGTTACGCCGTTCTCTACCCCAACATCAGAGGCTCCACAGGCTACGGGCACGAATTCCTGGCTCTCAACAAGGCCGATTGGGGCGGTGGCGATTTCAAAGACCTCATGGCGGGCGTGGATTACGTGATCGAGGAAGGGATCGCCGACCCCGACCTTCTGGGCATCGGTGGCTGGTCGTATGGTGGATACATGGCAGCCTGGGCCGTTACTCAGACTGACCGATTCAAGGCCGCTGTATCTGGTGCGCCGATGACCGACCTGGCCAGCGAGTACGGCACCGAAGAAGCTGCCATCAATCCGTACGATACGTGGTTCCTGGGCACACCCTACGAAAACCTGCAACTCTTCATCGAGAGATCTCCGGTCACCTACGTCGGGAGGGTCACAACTCCCACGATCATCCTGTGCGGCGAGAACGATGTCACTGACCCGATCGGTCAATGCCAGCAGTTCTACCGGGGGCTCAAACGCCATGACGTGGAGACCGAACTCGTCATTTACCCCCGCGAAGGGCATAGGATTCGTGAGGAAAAACACCAAATCGACTTGTTGCAGAGAATGCTCGATTGGTTCGAAACCCATCTCAAACAGGATGACCCGCTGGGCCAGAAGCCGGCAGGCACCTTAGATCGGCACCCGCCGGCTAGCATTAACGATCTGGCAGGGGCGCATGTCAACGCCCCGGTCACTGCAGGCTTCCGATTCCCTTAGCAGCTACGCAAACGGCTGATCTATGGACGGGCTCTGCTGGGTGAACAGCCGAGCACCGTCCTCCGTGATGTACATGCAGTCCTCCAACCGGACACCGAACTCACCGTATATGTAGATGCCCGGCTCATTGGAGAAACACATCCCCGGTTCGAGCGGAGTCTTGTTGCCTCGCACCAAGTAGGTCCACTCGTGGCCGTCGAGCCCGATGCCGTGGCCCACTCGATGGAAGAAATAGTCGTAGTCGGGTCCGAATCCAGCATCCACAATCACCTGTCTGGCAGCAGCATCGACAGCTTCACACGGAACGCCCGGTTGCGCAGCCGCCAAGGCAGCGTCCTGCGCCCTGCGCTCGATATCCCATACATCGCGCTGTCGCTGCGTCGGCTCGCCGAATACAATCGTGCGACTGATGTCAGACCGATAGCCGTCTATCCCACAGCCCCCATCCACGAGCACGATGTCCCCCTGCTTGAGACCTTGTGGCTTGCTGCTGCCGTGGGGGAAGGCAGAAGCTGATCCGAACTGCGCTCCAGCACCACCAGAGACGCCTAGTTTGGTGAACGCCGCCGAACAATTACTGCCGAACTCCTCTCGCGGCATTCCCTCGTAGAGAGTGGCGAACGTCGCTTTGTAGGCCTCGACGGTGATGTCGTTGGCACGCTGCATCAAGGCCAGCTCGGTGGGCGACTTGATCACGCGGCATCCTACGGTTACCGGATCAGCTATCACGAAGCGACTGCGCGGTGTCTCTTTGCGGATGCCGTCGTACAAGAAGAACCGTGCCCTTTCCTCCATGCCGATGTTGCCGGTACGAATTCCCCGGTCCCCAAGGACCTGCACTACCCTCTGGTACGGACTCTCGTGCTCATGCCAGGTTCGGATGTCGTCGCCAAACCGTATCAGTTCACGCGCTCTCTCCTCCTCGAAGGCTGGACAGATCCAAGCGATGTCGCCACGTGCCGGGATCACCGCGGCGAGCATCCGTTCGCTCTGCCCCCAGCGAACTCCAGTGAAGTAGAACATGCTGGTTCCGGAATCGAGATATATGGCGTCGATGCCATTGTCGACCATGAGGCGGCGTGCCTTCTCGATGCGGCCCAGCCTTTCGTCGTCAGAAATAGGTGTGAACTCGCCTGGGAACGGCTCGAGCCGACGAATCGCCTCCGGTACATCGGATGATGATTCGGACGTACACGCCGGTGTAGTACCGAGCGCAACGGCGCCGGCTGTACCAGCAGCCACTTTGAAGAAGTCACGTCGACTGGTGGACATGGAGAGGGCTCCTATTGTTAGGGGGGATCCACAACAAGCATTCTCTGACTACGACATAAGCTCCGCCTCACCCCTGCGTGTGTCCAGTGCTCTGCAATCTGGGGCCCAGAGCACCTGCAACCCCGAATCGCAGTCCTGCCGTTCGATGACTTGGCGCCGGGGACTTGGCTGTGCAAACCGCCGCGGGGGAGGATACTCAACGACCTACTTCGATTGCTTCGGAAGCCGGCACTCCGGCGTCGAGCTGGCTGTAGTCCAGCTCGCTGCCGCGCAGGCTGTGTGGTATCAGGTATACCACCATCATTACCAGCGCAGCCACCACGACGGTAACTCTCCCAGCAGCCTCACTCTTCCGCGCCTTGAATCCGATGACACAGCACGCGATGACCCATACAAGCCATAGAATCAGCGTCTTGTTGTCCGTGAGGTCATACCCAAATGGGAACCCGGTCCAATACTCGCCAAAAGAGAATTTCTGAACGATCGGACCGAGGATCATCCCGCCCACCGTCATAAATGCCAGAGTAATCCAGACCAGTGGACGCATCCCGCCGGGATCAAATAGTGCGGCGAAGGCTGCCCGTACACCTATCAGCATGGCAAAGAACATCAACAGCACGTGGGGCAGCAGAACTGATATTGGTGTGGGGTCCTTGAACCGGATGATGACGTTCTCTGCAGCGGTCTCCGGGATTCTCAGTTCTCCAGTCGGCAGGTTCAAGACGAGATAATACTCCAACTTGCCAGCTGCCGGTTGGGCTGGCAGCCGGGCTCCGAGTTCGCTGTTCTCCGCTACCAACTGGACAGATGTGAAGTCGTCTGTCGTGTTATACCGTTTGTAATGGAGACTCCCGGTGACATCCGAGCCGGGGTCGGGGACCGCAACAAGTGTATCGTGGGTGGAGTACGCGCTCCTGATCAGCCGGTACTTGTGAACCTGCCCGGCGGCTTCGAATTCCCCGCGCATTCTGTAGGTCGGGCCCGTCAGTCGCTGGTAGACGGCTGAGGATAGCATGAGCACCACAGCCAAGACCCACAGGCTCAGTCTAATCCAGCGGGGAGCACGATTCGTTTGTCTGATCTCGTTCACGCGTCCATCACCTCGTGGTGTATGACCTTGGATCATGGAGTGGCCTCGAAATGGCTGCCCAATCCTCCTGGTCCGCTTCACGACAATAAAGAAGTCTCACAACTCCCTTAAACGAAAAAAGCGGCTGAAATCTAATTGGTGCGCCACTCACCGTCAGGGCAGTTGGTATGGCCGATTGCGAGACCCCAGAACCGAATTGCCTGTCGGGGAACCACAGCGGTCAAAAGCTGCTCGCTGGTCCGGAACACCTCAACGGGTCTGCTCGAGTAACCTCTTTCGTCTGGTCTGGGGAAACCTCTCGATGGCATTCCTCAGGGCTGTCCGGGGAATGCCAGGGCCATGCCGCAAGAGGAACCGTTCCAGCCTGGGCATGTCGGTTCGTCCACACTCACGCAGCAGCCAACCACAAGCCTTGTGGATGAGGTCCTCCCGGTCAGAGAGCACAGCCTGCGCTGCAGAATATGACTGCTCCAGCAGGTCCCCCTTGCGGGCCAACGGGACGAACGTGACGAGCGCCGCGCGACGCAACCAGATGTCCGGCGACGAAGTCCACCGCATGACCTGGCCGGCCAGGTCGGGATAACGTATCAGTAGCGGCGTGATCAGCGTTGGAGCGAGACCGTCAGTTGTGGCCCAATTCGGGCAGCATCCGGCAGCAATCCATGAGTGCACGGTCTTGAGGAGCCCCCGCTCGAAGTCGTGCCGATATCTCCCCAACAGCAAGAACCCAACAGATTTCGCTTCCACGTGCGGATCCCTAACCATCAGATCACAGAAGGCAATCGCCTGTTCCACTGTCCACGCCTTCCGCACTTGCTGGGACACCTCTTTCTCAATGCGACGCATAGCGCTACACTTGATTCCATAGAGGCTCACATCGTCACCTTCCTTGAAGAACGTGAGTCCCCGGCTAACGACCAGAGGATCGCCCAGCGTTTTCAGCCTGGCACGCGTCTTGGCGGCGAGCTGCTTGGGAGTCAGGACCTTAATGGGCAATCCGTTGAGCAGGTTACGGGTTAACAGTTTGGGGTAGTAGCGGTCTAATATACGAGAGGCTGAGGGGACGGAAGAACGACTTCGGTCAGCCGTCGTAGCAGGTTTCTTAAGAGACTGTAGCGCAATGTCTTGCACAGTTTCTGCGGCCCCAACATGCCCCCTCGAATCTGGTTGGTGAGACGTCGAAGTGCTGGGGAGGAACAAATAGACGTCGAACGTTGTCTTACTATACGGCCCGCCGTCCCGCTGCGCTGCGAGTCCCGCCGCGCTGGTTGCTCGAAATCTGGGAGATCCACAATGGGGTTCGCAAACCGCACAACACTCACTGCACTGTTGGCAGGAGCCGTCGGTTTCCTGGTCACCGCATCAGACGCTCAAGCTCAGTACTTCGGACGCAATAAGGTCCAATACGAGGACTTCGACTTCCTCGTGATGCAGACCGAGCACTTCGACATCCACTACTATCCCGAGGTCGAGGTTGAGTACGCGGCTCTCATGGCAGAGCGCTGGTACGATCGGCTTTCCCGCCTGCTCGACCACGAGCTTAACGGACGCCAGAAGCTCATTGTCTATGCAGCACACCCCCATTTCCAGCAGACCAACGCACTGGGCGGGCAGCTAGATGAGGGAACACAAGGTGTCACTGAGCTGCTCAAACGCCGCATCATCTTGCCCTATCTGGGTCCCTTAGCGGAAACCGACCATGTAATCGGCCACGAGCTGGTGCATGCCTTCCAATTCGATATCACAGGCGAGGGAGGCGGCACCTTGATCAGCGGTGTACCGGGGGCAGCACGCATGCCGCTCTGGTTTGTGGAAGGCATGGCCGAGTACCTCTCTGTCGGTCACGTTGATCCCGAGACGTCGATGTGGATGCGGGCGCTCGTAGCACAAGACGTCCCAGTCGACAAGCTGCTGAACGAGAACTCGATGCATCCGTACCAGCATGGCCAGGCGTTGTGGGCGTACATAGCGGGCCGCTGGGGAGACGATGTCGTGGGCCGGCTCCTGAAGGCAGCGCGCACCACCCCGAGCGCCGGTGCCGCTTTTCAGCGCGTGCTGCGAGTGCGCCCGGATGCGCTGATTGCCAATTGGCTAGAGGACACTCGGGCTAACTCCGAGCCTTTAGTTAGTCAGACCGAGAATCCTTTCCCCGCCGACGGGAGCGTTGCAGCGGGACCGGCAGCGATGTTTGGCGAAGGTTGGCCGTACGGCGACCCGATCCTCTCCAACCAATCCGGCAGCGGGAGATACAATGTATCGCCCGCATTGAGCCCCAATGGAGATCAGTTGGTTTTTCTCTCTGAGAAAGACCAGCTCTCCATCGAGATGTTCTTGGCCAACGCCAGAACTGGACAGATCACCGATAAGATCGTCAAGATGGCTACCGACCCGCACTTTGAAGGGCTCCAGTTCATTCATTCGGCCGGAGCCTGGGATCGCACCGGGACTCGGCTTGCCTTTGCTGCAATCCGCAAGGGCCAACCCGCTCTGTCCATTCTGGACATGGAGCGTGGCAAGAGAGTGCGTGAAGAGGTATTCAAGGATCTTGGCGAGATTTTCAACCCTTCCTGGTCACCTGACGGTCGTTACATTGTCTTCTCAGCCATAGTGGGCGGGCTGTCAGATCTCTATATCTACGACCTGCAAGCTGGTAGCCTCCGCCGCCTCACGAACGATCCGTATGGTGACCTGCAGCCCGCGTGGTCACCAGACGGTAATTCGATCGTGTTCGTCACGGAGCGCTACACTACAGGACTGACCAGCCTGATGCACGGCGCGTACACTCTGGCCCAGATTGATCCCTCCACCGGAGCTATCACCGAAGTCCACGCGTTCGATATCGGCAAGCACGTTAACCCCCAATGGTCGCCCGACGGTAACAGCCTTTACTTCATCAGTGACCAAAACGGAATCTCGAATGTATACCGGAAGGACCTCGCGAGCGGGGAACTGTTCCAGATAACCAACCTGTTCACCGGAGTGGCAGGTATTACCCCGCTCAGTCCGGCACTGTCCGTTGCTATCGAGTCCGGGGAGATGGCAGTAAGCGTGTTCCGGGGAACCGAGATCGAGGTGTTCCGCATCGACGACCCTGAAGAACTAGCTGGTGGCCCTGTAATCTATTCCTACGAGGCAGTCGATCCCTCGATCCTACCTCCGGTGCGCCGCGCCACAAACGAGGTAGTGGCGCTGTTGGACAATCCTTTCTTTGGGCTGCCGCAGGACACCGTCTACTCGTCGGA
>JBDHKN010000040.1:0-61780 GCA_039586365.1 Gemmatimonadota bacterium
CGCCGGCCGGGCGTTACGCTGAGGAAAGCGTTGGCCCGCGAGCTCGGTTGCAGCGAACCCGTGGCACACAAGCGCCTCTACGCGCACCCGCGGGTGAACGACGTCTGCGCCGCGGCGGTACGGGCATACCAACACACCGGCGACCTCGCTGGTCTATCCCGATTCATGGCTCCCATTGAGGCGAGCATGCAGGACTGTTTCGACGAGGATCTGACTGAAGCCCTCTGGCTTGAGACTCAAACGGCGACGTCGGTTCTGAACACGGCCATCGTCGCTTACCTGTTGAATCGCACACCTGAGACGACTCAGACGCTGATCCGTGCGATTGACAAGAGTCGTGCCCTCGAGCTTCGGCTTCGCGCAGCCATCACCGCGGAGTACGGGCTGCTGCAGTGACGGGCTCAAACGTGGCGGGGTCGCGGCTTGCGAACGCGATCGAGCTGGAGTTCGAGACCTAATGCTCTGGCTCTACGTCGTCGTCGCTCTCATCGCGTTGGACGTCGGCTTCGTATTGGGAGCCGTCTGGCACTCCTTGATGCAACCTCCACCCCAAAAGCGGAGTGACAGCTGGCCCGAACTCAGGAACTCGCTCCTGTCGGATCCCAAGATCAAATCTCGACATCGATCGAACTTCATCTCTCTCGAGGATTTCCCCGATCCCGATCGGGTGCTGCTCGAGGAGATCTACCGGCTCAGCCACGGACTCTGAGGAGAAGTAGGATGAGAAAGCTCTTAGCAGTAGCAACGTGTCTCGTTTTGTGCGCCTGCACAGACCTGGTGGGACCCCGTGAGCCTGAAGAGAAGGACAACACCTCCAGCATGGTGCAGGACTCGACCGGCTCCATCACCATCACGATCATCTGCCCGGACTGTGACAGCACGGCAACAAAGGGGCAGTAGTGCTGGGGAGCGATCAAGTGAACCAACAGCAGCCTACGTTTGCCGCTGTGAGTCTCCAGCCCAGGCGAGATGGCTTCCCTGTCTGCGAAGACACAGGCATCGAAGACGTAAGACAGGCGGCTCAAATCGCTCGGGCTTTCATCTCGGACTTCATCAACATGTCGGACGAGGCCGCAGCGCGATGTGCCCTCACCGATATGGGGAACATTCGTAATCGGTTGCTAGCAGCGATCGAGAAAATGGAGAACGGATTGAGGTTGGTGAAATGAACGAGGAACAGAAGAACCTCCCCGCACAGACCGCTCCGGAGAAGGAGCAGAAGCTGTCACGAACGCTCATAGACCTCGCCGGTTCCGACCTGAGCTTACGTGCTGAAGCATTCCGTCTACTCGACAGCTACAAGCAGTCGCAGATGGTGCGTGCGGCGGCGGCTGAAATCGCCTCTCTCTCGTGGGGTCAGAAGATCAGTCCAGCGACACGTGCTCAGATCGCAGCCTATGCGCTCTCCCAGGGCACTGATCCGGTCCGTCATTGGGAGATCCTGGGCGGCAGGCTCTATGATCGCGCAGAGCTCTGGATGGATTTGGTTGCTGCGCAGCCCGACTACGAGGGGCACCGGCGGGAATTCATCCACGACGATGGCCGGTTGCCCCAGAGTCAACGCAAACGTCGCCAGCAACTACGTGCAGAGCATGGTGTGCCAGAAGAGGTGCCGGCTGCCGCGATCGTCACCATCTACCGGACCGGCAAGCTGCCGGCCGTCGGTGTCAACTGGGCCGGCACTTATCCCGTTCAAAAGACTGCCCGGACTGGCAAGCCAGGCTTCCACGAGGACCCGATCGGTGACGAGAACCCCACCAAGACTGCTGAGACCCGCGCGTTCCGCAAGGCAGCAAAGAAGGCTTACCCGTTGCACTTCCGCACCAGACGAGCAGATCGCGAGAACGGGATTCCGCTCACTAACCTAGATCGGGTAGAGGAACAGATCGAACGCGAACGGCAGGAGGCGAAGGCGGCGGCCGAAGAAGACCGCCCTGAGTGGGTCGACTTGGGCTCTGGTCTGAAGATCAAAGCAGGTGGCGAGACCGGGCCTCCAGTGCGCGAACTGGACGATCCCTACGATGTCGGCCAAGAGACCCGCGAATTAGCAGACACGGAAGTTGAGACTGAGGCTCCAGCCGACAAAGCCGAGTTGCAGCAGATCGACTTCATGGAGGGCAAGTGACAGACGGCTCCCGTGCCCCAGCCGATCACCCACAGAAGGGTGCGGCACCCAGACGGGGAAAGGTTCGCACGCGCCCGGGGCGCGGGAGCTAGGGAAACCAACCAGGGGGCGAGCGACGAGGAGATGGACGTCGACGAGGTGTTCGGCGACGAATGTACGCACGACCGGGCTGAAGCCGCCAAGCTGCGAGCTGCCAACGGCGGGTGGCGGTGCGGCTTCTATTGCTGGGACTGTGGACAGTGGATCCTGAAATACGCCGACCAAGCTGGAGTGTGGTTACCGAACGAACTCTTCGACGTCGACGTGCTGCCCGTCGTCGAGTATGCACAGCAACGGATCTGCGAGCACTGCAAACAACTCGAGTTCTGTGAGGAACACCACTACGCACCGAAGGAGTTTTTTGGCGACGATGCAGACAATTGGCCGACGGGTTGGCTGTGCGTCGAGTGTCACGAGCGCTGGCATGAACGGATCGGTCAACCGATCCGCAAGCCTGCTGCTTAGATGCCGATCTGTGATGTCTGTTGGACGATGATCCGGCAGACCGAAGATCCCAACGACACATGAGAGCGCGATGGGTCAAACCGGAGTTTTTTCGTGACCGCAAGATAGCTGCAATGGGACCGATTGTCGCGCTTGTTTACGAAGCCCTCTGGGTGATCTCGGACGATTATGGGACAGCACCCTGCGATCCGGATCGACTCAACGGTGAACTCTTTTACGCATGGAGTGAGGTAGGAGTGCCGGAAATTACCGGAGCCCTCCGGAAATTGGATGGAGCAGGCCGGATAACTCGTTTCCGGGTGGGAGACGATACCTATTGCCGGATCAAGAGCTGGGCGAAACACCAGAACGTTCACAAGGCTTCACAATTCCGCTATCCGACTGAAGGAGAACCACTTATAGAGGATAGTGCGGAAATCCCCGGCACCAGTTCGGAAAGTTCCGGCACTCCCCACCACCTAGACTCCAAGACTCCTAGACTCCTAGACACCAAGACACCTAAAAGAAACACACAGCTCCGCACTAGCTCCGGATCTACTCCGGACGAAGTCCGCCAGAGTGGTAATTCGGCTACCGGCACTGGCTCCAATTCCGAAATCGCGGACGTCCTTGATCACTACCAGCAAACGCATCCACGTCGCAAGGTCGGTGACGAGAAGCAGCGCAAGCTCGTGGGGAAGGCGCTGAAGCTCGGCTTCACCGTCGAGGACCTAAAGCATGCGATCACCGGCAATGCCGACGACCCCTGGCACCAAGAGAGGCGCAAGCACGAGCTCGGTTACGTGCTACGTGACGCCGACCACATCAATGGGTTCTTGGAGAAGTACGAACAGCAGCAGGCACCAATCGAAGGGGACTTCTTCCCATGAAGATGCTCGACGTTGCTCTCGCATACGCCAAGGAACTCGGTTGGGCTGTCTTTCCCCTTCACACTCCGACGAAGACAGGATGCTCGTGCGGAAAGCCGTGTGGCAATGTGGGCAAGCACCCGAGGACACCGAATGGAGTGAAGGATGCGACCAAGACACCCGACCTCATAAGGTCATGGTGGACGAAATGGCCTCAAGCCAACATCGGGATAGCCACCGGCCGAGCAAGCGGTGTGGTCGTGATCGATGTGGATGGTCCTGAAGGCGAGGCTGCGTTAACGAAGATCGGTGGCAATCCACCAACACCGACGAGCCTGACCGGGAAGGGGCGGCACGCTTTCTTCGCGGCCCCAGAACATCCCGTGAAGAACGCAGTCGCGCTTGCCGAGAAGCTGGATGTTCGGGGGGATGGAGGGTATGTGGTAGCTCCACCCAGCCTACACGCCTCTGGTCGGCGCTATCGGTGGGATCGCGAGAACAGCCTTGGTCCTCGAGACCTAGAACCAGCGCCGCTTCCAGCGGCACTCGCTGAGAGGATTGCCAAAGCGCGGGCCAGTTCAGGTGCACGTGACATTCCCACGTCTGGACCGATTCCAGAAGGCAAGCGAAACCAGACCTTGGTCTCATACACTGGAAGGCTCCTCCGAAAAGGGCACTCGCTTGAGGAAACACACGCGCTCGTCTCGGCATTGAATCGAGCGAACTGCCAGCCTCCGTTGTCAGAAGACGAAGTGACGAGAATCGTGCAGAGCATCGCATCACGCGAGAACGCAATTGAGATGCCTGCAGAGGACGAGGCCGAACAGCAAACAAAAGAGGCCATTGAGTATGGCCGCCAGGACTTCAGCAACTCGCCCAAGTGGACTTGGGGTTCGCTTCATCGGATCGTTGGTCCTGTCCTACCTGGGGAACTGTGGATCGTGGGGGCACGCCCGAGCCAGGGCAAGACAACCTTCCTACTCAACTGGATGGAGCACCTGGCAGTCATGCAGGGAGTCCCTTGGCTCTTTATCGGGATGGAGATGGACCCGAAGCAGCTGCGCCGCAAATGGGCCGCTTTTCGGTGCGGGTTCAACGAAGAGGCTGTGCTGACCAACCACTGGACCGCATTACCTGATGGCGCACAGGAACTAATCGAGAACGATCTCCAAAGCCAGGCCACTGAGCCGCTCAAGTCGCTAACGCACTTCGCGCCGGCGAGACGGATCGACGTCATCGGCTTGCGGCGTTGGGTGGAGTTCGCAGTGCAACGCAAATGTGATCTAGTCGTGGTTGATCACCTGCACCGCATGTCGTTCGGTCACGACGACCTGCGGAAACAGATGACAGAGACGGTCCGGGTAGCAAAAGAGTTAGCGGTCCTCCACCAGATCGGACTTGTAATGGCAGCGCAGTTGAACCGTGGCGCTCGAGACATTCTGAGCGAGTACCACCCGCAGCCGCTCAGCGCCCTCAAAGATTGTGGTGCTATTGAAGAAGAAGCAGACGCAGTCCTGATGCTGAGCCGCTGTCTCAAACCAGGTGTCAAGAATTCAGAGATGAATGCCATTCGGCAAGGCGTGATGGAGATTGACGGGTTTGTCGAAGAGGGGGCGATGAAGGTGATGTGCGCAAAACATCGGCGTAACAGCGCAGCTCAAAAGAAGCACACCACACTTCAACTCGATAACGGACTACTTCGAGAGAGGATGGTTTTGGTGTCATGAAAGTTGAACTAACGGACAACGATATCCGCGAGATCAAGACAGCGGTGAGGGACCGGGCGGAGCGACTAAAGAAGGAAGCCGACAAGCTGGTGAGTCTTGATCGTCACGCCGAGTCGGAAAATCTAGCGGCGACGGCGCGGGATCTAAACGAACGATTATGCACACATCTAGCCTCAGCTCTTGGGGAGACTGAGTAGTCAGTTGGAGGTGTTGGGATGACAGCGAAATGTTGTGCGATAGAAGGCTGCAAGGGGCCGAAGGTCGGCTCGATCGACAACCAAGGCTTCTGTCGAGATCATATCGACGAGGTCGTGGAGATCGCGATGGCGCGCTATGGGGCCGTGCGGTCGGGGATGCAGAACGTGTTCAGGGATGTCGTTCGGCATCGAGGCGCGCCAGCGCCGACTTATCGAGCAGTTCGTGGGCGCTGCATGGCGAAATCTCCTGTCATCAGGGGATGAACCCGTCGACGTGGAATACGAAGTGGACGAACGATGAAAAAGCGCTGGGGACCCCATATCGGCAATGTGAGCGAGCACGAATGGACGGCGCCGCAGCTGGTAAATAGGCTGACGGATCAGGCAATCATGCGGCAGGTAGAGGGCCACTGTCCTACCTGTCAATCGCCTCACCATGGCCAGCTTAAACTTGCCGGCGTCTGGCGCTGGACATGCTGCGGGCAACCGGTGGAGAAGAGCTAGTGGCATCCCAGTCCGCGATTGAATGGACCTCCGCCACGTGGAACCCCTTCATCGGGTGTGACAAGGTGTCTGCCGGCTGTAAGCATTGCTATGCCGGCGAGCGCTGGGCTCCTCGAGTCGGCCGCAAGTTCTATGGCAACGTCCAGCGTGCGAACGACGGAACATTCCGCGCTCCAGTCAGATGGAAGGAGCCCCGGCTCGTATTCACCTGCTCGCTCTCTGACTTCTTCCATCCGGCTGCGGACGAATGGCGTACCGACGCCTGGGCGGTGATCCGAGAGACACCGCAGCACACGTACCAGATTCTGACCAAGCGTCCGGAGCGGATGATGGAGCATCTGCCGTGGCTACCGCACGAGACGCCGTGGGCGAATGTCTGGCTGGGTGTGAGTGTAGAGAGCCAGCGCTACGTCGACCGGATTCTCCATCTCCTATGTCTCGAGGCCGTCGTGCACTTCGTCTCGGCCGAGCCGCTTCTAGCTCCTCTTGATCTTTCGCCGTTCCTGAGTCGCACCCATCACGCCTTTCCCTCGGCATGGGTACCAGCACCGCACACTCGCGTTGAGTGGGTGATCGTTGGAGGCGAGAGCGGACCGAAGGCGCGGCATATGGAACTCAAATGGGCTCGTGACGTCGTCGAGCAATGCAGACGCGCTCGAGTCCCGGTGTTCGTGAAGCAGCTCTCAGAAACACGAGGCCAGAAGTACAAAGACTTTGAGGGCTTCCCGGTGGACCTGCAGGTTCGGGAGTATCCAAAGTGATCCGCTTGCCAGTACCTCCCAGCTCGAACCTCTACTGGCGCGATCGCGTGACGTTGAGTCGCAGAAACGGCAGGCATGTCGTCCAGCGGTATAAGACCAAGGAGGCGCGAGACTACCAGGCTGCGGTGAAGGACGCGGCCCGGGCTGCCGGGTTCAGACCGATCAAGAAGCCTCGATCGATCATCGTTCGGCTTGCCTGGTATAGAGAGGCCCGCAGGGGAGATCTCGACAATCGACTGAAGGTCGTCCTGGACGCCCTCCAAGGTGCGATGTACGACAACGACTCCCAGATCGCGGCCATCTATGCGCATCGTCGGGAGGATCCGAGGGATCCTCGAATCGAGGTATCGGTGGAGCCGGCGGCATGACAGATCCGTTTACGGAGCTCACTGAACGTTGGAACGAGGAGGCCGAGATCCTGAGGCGGTGCGCCTGCAGCGCACAGGCAGAGCTCACCGACCGTCACATCCAGGAGCTCGAAGAACTGAAGATGCAGTGGCAGCTCGAGCTCCTCACACTGCGTGACGCTGCGCGCGAGTCTGGCTTCAGTTACTCGACACTCCAACATATGCTAGCCGAGGGCCGGTTGGAGAATGCGGGCAGCAAGAACAAGCCCCGGGTCCGCCGTCGTGACCTACCCCGAAAGGGGGCGCGTCGGCGGTTTGAGGTGCATCGTGGCATTGGAACGTAGATTAGTGGTAATCGTCGATCGACGGGGCAGAACACGATGACCGAACGGAAGAGCGAGCGCTGGAGCTACAGTGTGGGCCCCTACAGGGCGCGCGTGCGCGTGTTTGAGGCCGCAAACGGCATCATCTACGTCGAGGTGAGTGGACAGCATCGAAAGAGCCTACGCCATCGCGATAAGGACAAAGCGGTGGCCTGGGCGAAGCGAGTGAGTGCGAGGCTTCTGCTCGGTGAGGACGAGGTGACCGATCCCGTACCCACCGTGGCCCGCGTCTTCGCCGCCTATCTGAGGTACGCTACTCCGAACAAAGGCAAGAAGCGCCAGAAGCACGATCACCGCTGTGCGAAGATGTGGACGCGAGTGCTCGGGGCGAGAAAGGACCTGCGCAAACTCTCCCGCCGCGAGTGGGAGGCCTTCATACGGGATCGGAAGAAGGGCGCGATCGACTCCGCCGGCATGCGTGTGCCCGAAGTGAAGCGAGTGCCCGTCCGCGATCGCACTATTGCAGTGGACGCCGACTGGCTCAAGGCCGTGCTCAGCTGGGCCCACGCGTGGATGGATGAACAGGGCCGGTATCTGATGCGTGAGAACCCTGCTCGAGGCTTGGTGACTCCCCAAGAGAAGAATCCGCGCCGGCCGGTGGCGACGGAGAGCCGCTACCGCGCGGTCCGCAAGGTGAGCGATCGCATCACGATGCAGGTCAAATGGGGCAAGAAACGTCAGGCCATACGGTCCTATCTTTCGGAGGTTCTCGACCTGGCAAACGCAACTGGTCGCCGGGTCAGCGCTATTCTGCAGCTTAGGTACGAGGATCTGAGGCTCGAGCAGGAACCGCACGGGGCGATCCGTTGGCCGGCTCAGACAGACAAGGAAGGGCGCGAATGGGTTGTGCCGATTTCACGGGCAGCCCGGAAGGCGATCGACCGGGTGATCAGCGAACGCGCCCGAGTGGGCTTGGTGACTCCGTATCTCTTTGCCTCGCCCAAGAATCCGGCAAACCCGGTATCCAAGGACCTGGCGTCAACCTGGCTCAGGAAAGCCGAAGAGATCGCGGAATTGCCCAAGCATGAGGGCTCACTTTGGCACGCCTACCGACGGAAGTGGGCCACGGAGCGAAAGCACCTGCCGGACGCCGACGTCGCCGCCGCTGGTGGTTGGAAGGACCTCGAATCTCTGAAAACAGCCTACCAGCAGGCGGACGAAGCGACCATGCTCGAGGTGGTGACTCGATCGAGAAGGATCAGGGACGCGAAATGATGAGCGAGCTACTGGCTGGCTTTGTCGGGGCAGTCCTCGCGTTGTTGGGGCAAGGTGTGTGGGATCGGTTCAGGAAGGCCTCGATCGCCCGCGGCCTTGCAATCGCATACTGGGAAGAGTTGAGCGCAGTCAGGATCAAGACTGTAGACGTGCCGCAGATTGGCGGTTTCTCGAGCCAGACCTACGATACCCTTTTCCGCGAGCTAGCGGAGGTCATGCCCGATTCGTTGATGCGTGACCTGATGCGCTACCACTGGAGGATGAAGTTGCTCGATGCTTCTCAGGAAGGGCGTGGGGGCGTAAGCTGGGTTACGGGTTTGCAGGAGGCCGAGGAGCTCAGGGATGACCTATTGGCACGTCTTAACAGATACGCCGACCGTGAGATTTCGGATCTTGCCGTAAACCGAAGGGAGAAGGTTTGATTCGTGGAGAAGTCTGTGGAAAAGTTCGTCGAAAAGTCCGTCAACCCGTTGATAAGTGAAAAGCGGCCCCTTTCGGAGCCGCTTGTAGTTAAATCACTTAGGTCAATCGGGGCGGCCGGATTTGAACCGGCGACCTCCTGCTCCCGAAGCAGGCGCGCTAACCGGGCTGCGCTACGCCCCGAAGGAAGGGAGCTGAGAGCGGGGAGTAGGGAGCCGTTCCAGGAAAGACGGCTCTCTTGCCGACCGCTCCCGGCTCCCAGCTCTCAGCTCCCGCCAATGCGCCCAGGAGGACTCGAACCCCCAGCCTTTTGGTCCGTAGCCAAACGCTCTATCCAATTGAGCTATGGGCGCGTGTAGGGCGGTCGGGCGGATCAGTCACCTAACGCCCTACTGCCCCCACCAACCTCAGTGGGCGGTACAAGACTCGAACTTGTGGCCTCTACGATGTCAACGTAGCGCTCTAACCAACTGAGCTAACCGCCCTCTAACGCCGGAACGGCGGACCGCCGGACGGGCGGAACGTCTCACTGTACGCTTACCGCCGCTCCGTCGTGCCGCCGTTCCGCTCGTAGTAGCGGGGGTGGGATTTGAACCCACGACCTCCGGGTTATGAGCCCGGCGAGCTACCAGACTGCTCCACCCCGCGCCGATTTATCGCTTTGCTCCGTGACCCCACCGTCCCTCACCGCCCAGTGCGGGAAGGGCCCTCAGAGCGGGAAACGGGACTCGAACCCGCGACCCCAACCTTGGCAAGGTTGTGCTCTACCAGCTGAGCTATTCCCGCTGGTGGGATGCGAAATTTACCACAAATGCCGGCTATCCGCTTCTGCTACCACCCACCGATGGAGGCGAGGGGAATCGAACCCCTGACCTCTTGAATGCCATTCAAGCGCTCTCCCAACTGAGCTACGCCCCCGTTATATTAGGTGCCCCGATCGGCTATCTACCGGAACATGGCAAGCTAGCCGAGCGTTATTGGGGTGTCAAGCGAAGTATTGACTACGGATGAACTTAGCGAGGTGTGCGGGGTAGGGTAGGACGCCCCTCCAGCGGGACACGAGGAGCGGTAGTGAAAGTGAGACTGGCGGGAGCCGCCCCTTGCGGTAGCGGCTCCTGAGGCACATATCAGGGACGCCATGGCACAAACTGGACAGAAGAGAAAACGCCGCCGCCGGGCTGCACCGGCTATCGCCGTCAATGAAGACGATCGGGACCTACTCGACCAGTATCTCTTTGAAGTGAGCAAGACTCCGCTGCTCACACCCAAGGAAGAGATAGATCTGGCCAAGAAGGTCCGTGCCGGTGACCAGGCTGCAATGCAGGAGTTGGCGAAACGGAACCTCCGCTTCGTCATCTCTGTGGCGAAGAAATATCAGAATCGGGGACTACCGCTCACCGACCTGATCGGCGAAGGGAACGTGGGACTGCTCACCGCCGCCCGTAAGTTCGATCCTGACCAAGGGGTGAAGTTCATCTCTTACGCCGTCTGGTGGATCAGGCAGGCCATCCTGGCCTCCCTGGCCCGGCAGGGCAGGACGGTCCGGGTGCCGCTCAACCGCACGGCCGATCTGTCTAAGATCGTGAAGACGGCGGAAGCGCTACGGCAGGAGCTGCGGCGCGAGCCGACGCCCGAGGAAATATCCCGGGCAACAGGCCTTTCCCTCGAGGTGGTGCAATCGCTGGCCGCGTTGAATACCGGGGAGGTCAGACTCGACGCTCCGCTCGATCCGGATGGCGATCGGGCGTTGATCGAACGGTTCATTGCCGAGGATTTACCGGACACCGAAGAGAAGACCATGGAGCGGTTCCTGAGCGACGAGGTCGAGGAAGCGCTCAAGGCACTGCCGGCCCGCGATGCCAAGGTCCTCAAGCTCTATTTCGGTCTGGACGGTGGCCGCGAGCACACGTTGGAGGAGATTGGCGGCATGCTCGGCGTCACTCGTGAGCGGGTGCGGCAATTGCGCGATCGGGCGCTCAAGCGGCTGCGTGAAGGCGAGGTTGGTCGGGCCTTGGCCAGTTTCGCCGCCTAGCCGGGCGTCACGATCTGTCATTTGCGAGGCCAGGGCGGTTAGCGCCCTGGCCTCGTCGCTTGCACGCAAGTAAATTCGCCGCGTGTATCAAGTTGCTTCCACCAAGGTCGCCGAGTGGCTGACTGGTATCGGCCACCTGGCGCGTTTCGTTTCCGATGTCGCCCGCAGCCTGAAAGATGTGGGCACGTGGGGTGGCCTGACTGCGGTTCAGATGAGGCGCATCGGCGTCCAGTCGATACCCATCGCGCTGTTCATCTCTGTGTTCACCGGCATCGTTCTTGCTTTGCTGTCGTCCTATACGCTGACTGGCGCGGTGCCGCTGTACTTCGTCGGGACCTTGGTCGGGAAGGCGGTGATGATCGAGCTAGCGCCGGTACTGACGGGTCTGGCGCTGTCTGGCAGAGTGGGCGCCAACATCGCAGCGGAACTCGGTACGATGCGGGTGACGGAACAAGTGGACGCGCTGGAGACCTTGGCCTACGATCCGCATTCCTATCTCGTGGTACCGCGGGTTCTCGCCGCCACGCTCATGTTTCCGGTGGTAGTGGCGTTGGCAATGCTCGCCGGGGTGATATCGGGCTGGCTCACCTCGCTGGCTCTGCTCGACCTCTCGACTCCGGAGTTCGTGAAGGGGCTGCGGTTGTTTTATGAGTTCAAGGATATCTGGTTCTCGCTGGTTAAGAGTGCTTCTTTCGGGTTCGCCATAGCCATGATCGGCTGCATCAAAGGCCTCAATGCCGAGGGAGGTGCTGAAGGTGTTGGTCGTACTACGATGAAGGCAGTTGTACTCGGCTCGCAGCTGATCCTGGTACTGGACGCTTTCTGGGCCGTGGTGCTGCTGTGACCGGCGGCACCAGGGGTAGCAGCACTCAATCCGGTGCCAGCCGATGATCTCGTTTCAGAACGTCCACAAGGCATTTGGTCCCAAGAAGGTGCTGCAGGGGTTCTCGCTCGAGATACCGGACGGGCAAACGACCGTCGTGATCGGCTACTCGGGAACCGGGAAGAGCGTCGCACTCAAGCACGTCGTGGGTCTCCTGGAGCCCGACTCCGGCGTGGTGGAAGTCGATGGGGTGGCGGTCCACGAATTGGATCGACGCGAACTCGTCTCGCTCCGGTCGGCGATTGGATTCGTATTCCAGTTCGCGGCGCTGTTCGATTCGATGACGGTACGCGAGAACCTCACCTTGGGACTCAAGCGGCAGAATGTGGCGCCGCTGGAGATCGAACAACGCATCCGTGAGTCGCTGGAGTTGGTGGATATGGAGGGCACGGAGAACCGCTACCCCATAGAACTCTCGGGAGGCATGCGTAAGCGGGTCGGCATTGCACGTGCAATTGCGCTGCGGCCGCGCTATATCCTATACGACGAGCCAACCTCCGGTCTGGATCCTGTAACGTCGGCTGTGATCAACCAGCTGATGGTGCGGGCCCGTGAGAAACTGGGCGTGACCGGCTTGGTTGTGACACACGACATGGCCAGTGCGTATACCGTGGGTGACCGAATAGCGATGTTGTACCACGGCGCGATCAGACAGGTGGGCACGGTGGATCAGATCCAGCGTACGCACGATCCGATAGTGAGGCAATTCATCGAGGGAAGGCCGGAGGCAGCCTCAGATGCCGAAGGCGCAACTACGCAGGTGGTCTCATGAAGCGACGTGACGAGCTGATCGTCGGAGCTACGATCCTGTTTACCATTGTGGTGGTCGTGATAGGGGCCGTGTGGCTGTCGCAAACCCGGTTGGCGGCGGGCTCCGCGCACACGGCCCGGTTCCGGACGGTGGGCGGGTTGGGCGTCGGCAATCCGGTGGTGTTCCGAGGAGTGAGGGTCGGCCGCATCCGAGAGATCCGCATTGCCGAAAGCGACTGGGTCGAGGCGGACCTGCAGATTTATGTGGGTGTCACGGTCCCACCGGACCCGGCCGTGGTGGCGGCATCCGCGTCGCTGTTCGGTGAGTGGCAAGCTGAGATCATCAGCCTCGAGCAACCGCACGAAGACCCCCTCGTACGGCGGGAACTGGCGGAGGCTGGGGCCGAAGGGGGTGATGTATGGCCCGGCGCCACGCTGCCCGATATCGGTCAGTTGACAGCGCAAGGCGCACGGATCGCCAGCAACATAGAGACAGTCTCCGACCGCATTCAGACCGCCTTCGACGAGAGTACCGTGCGGGACATGCAGCGCTCAATACGCGACTTCAGCGAGATGGCTGATACCCTCACACGGTTCACCGAGCATCAGACGGTGGTCTTGGGCGAGGTTTCAGACAACATTCGCAGTGGATCGAACGTGGTGACCGATGCGGCAATCAGCCTCGAGCGGGCGCTCAGCCGGCTCGATTCGGCAACAGCGGACGGGGAACTCGATTCGATCGTCACCAATCTCCAGGCGGCGACGACTCAGATGCGCAGTTCGGTGGGACACTTCCTCAGTCTGATGGAGGCGGCGCAGCAGAACCAGGAGAGCCTGGTGCGAATGCTGGTGGGGGCCGACTCGGTGATGACCCGGATGCAGAACATGACCGGGACCTTGGGACTGCTGGTGGGTGATTCGACCTTGTATACGGAGACGGCGGAGGTGATGGCCGAGCTGCGCGCTCTGATCGCCGACGTCAAGGCCAATCCTAGGAAGTACTTCAAGTTCTCGGTCTTCTAGAGTGAGGCGGCGCGAGAAACCCAAGCGTGAGACAAGTGCGGGTGGGGTGGTTTTCCGGCTCACACCGGAAGGGCCGAAGTTCCTCCTTATCAAGGACGCATACCATAAGTGGGGCCTCCCCAAAGGTCATCTCGATCGCGGTGAGGTCCCCGAGGCCGCGGCCCGGCGGGAAGTGGGGGAGGAAACGGGCTTGCAGGACTTGGTCATGCATCGCCCGCTCGGCATGATCGATTGGTACTTCCGGTTTCAGGGCCGATTGATCCACAAGTTCTGCCACTTCTTCCTGTGCGAAGCAGCCACCGGCACACCGGTCCCTCAGGCCGAAGAGGGGATTTCACAGTGTTGCTGGTACTCGTACTCGGATGCAGTGCAGACCATTTCCTACGAGAACGCCCGGCAGATCCTGCGACAGGCCGGGGAGGCCTTGGAGCAGATCAAGGCTGACGCGAAGCAGGACACATGAAGTGTCGGGCCATGGTCACTCCCGGCACACGGCATTGATGTGAGGCGGGACAGATGAAGGCTCGGGCTGCGGTTATACCGATCCTACATCGCACCTCGGCGGTTCCCAGCGCCATCAGGCGGAGCACCCTGCGCCGGTCGACCAGGGTGCTGCTATGCCGGTCCAGCGAACGGCTGCTGCACCTGCTGCGGCATGAACTGGTAGACGCCGTCGTGGTGGATGTCCGGACCTATGGAACAGATCTAGCTGCTAGCCTGACCCGATCCCACCCTGCCGTCCCGCTGTTCGCCATGGCTGCGTTTCGGCCCGACGACGGCGCTCTCATCGCTGAGTGCAAGCGGGCTGGTTTCACGGGGTTGTTGGTCGAGGGTGTGGATGATGCGGTCGCTGGCGAGTTAATCGCTGCGAGATCAGCCAGTAGGTTGCGCCGGCTACAGCTGGCCGGTGCCCCCCGGCGGCTGCGGTTGACGGAGCCACTCCAGGCCAGCGCGTGGGAGGAGGTCCTCACCAGGGTCGGCAGGCCCACGCGGACTTCAGAAATAGCGCAGCAGCTGCGCGTCACGCGGGAACACCTCTCGCGCGAGTTCGCCGCTGGTGGTGCGCCCAATCTCAAGCGGGTGATCGACCTGGTGAGAGTGGCGTGGGCGGCGGATCTGTTGCGGAATCCCGGCTATGACGTGCACACCGTTGCTGAGATCTTGCAGTACTCCTCTGCCAGCCATCTGGCTGGAAGTGCACGGCGGGTGGCAGGTGTCTCCCCGGCGGAGCTTGGTGGGCTCGGCACCCGCGGCGTCCTGCAGCGGTTTGTGCGTGGGCGGATGAGGTCGCGACTGTAGGTTTCCGGGGGTGCGCTCCCAACCGGCCGACCGCGTTTGCGTGGCCGGATGCGGTACCGCCCGCATCGGGGGTGCAGCTAGAGTGCCATTCGTGATATTTTTCACATTCTTTGTTCGCTGACATTTCCAGTGGAGTTTCGGGGAACCTGATACGACTATGGCTACTGATTCGATATTGCGACCGGGAGAACTGAAAGACGTTCTGTTGAAGGAGATCGAGGCGGCCGACCTGAAGACTGTCGACACGCGGGAGGTGGGCACGGTGCTCGAGGTCAGGGACGGCATTGCGCGCGTTTACGGCCTGGAGTCGGCGATGGCCGGTGAGATGCTCGAGTTCAGCGTTTCCGAGACTGGCGAGACGATCACGGGCCAGGCCCTCAACCTAGAGGAGGATAACATCGGCGCGGTGATCCTGGGTGACTTCCTGCTACTGAGGGAGGGCGATGAAGTTCGGAGGACAGGGCGGGTGCTCGAGGTCCCGGTGGGACCGGGCGTGGTTGGGCGCGTGGTGGATCCGTTGGGCAACCCGGTTGACGGGTTGGGTCCCATCAAGACCGAGACGTTTCGGAAGATCGAGTTCAAGGCCCCGGGAATCGTCGAGCGGCAGCCGGTGAAGGAGCCACTACAGACGGGTCTCAAGGCGGTCGACTCGATGATCCCGATCGGGCGGGGCCAGCGGGAGTTGATCATTGGTGACCGCGGTACCGGCAAGACCGCAATCGCCATCGATACCATCATCAACCAGAAGGGTCAGGGAGTCTTCTGCATCTACATCGCCATCGGTCAGAAGCAATCGACGGCGGTGTCGGTGTTCGAGCGGCTCAAGGAGCACGGTGCGATGGAATACACCACCGTTGTTGTCGCGACCGCTGCGGATCCGGCTCCAATGCAATTCATCGCCCCGTACTCTGGCTGCTCGATGGCGGAGTACTTCATGTACGATCAGCATGAGGCGACCCTCTGTGTCTATGACGACCTTTCCAAGCACGCGCAAGCCTATCGCCAGATGTCGCTGACGCTGCGCCGCCCGCCAGGTCGAGAGGCTTATCCCGGAGACGTGTTCTATCTCCATTCCCGGTTGCTCGAACGGGCGGCGAAGATGTCCGACGCCGAGGGTGGGGGATCTCTCACGGCGCTACCGGTGATCGAGACCCAGGCGGGCGACGTATCGGCATACATTCCGACCAACGTCATCTCCATCACCGACGGTCAGATCTTCCTCGAGACCGACCTATTCTACTCCAACGTACGTCCTGCGATCAATCCGGGAATCTCAGTATCTCGCGTGGGAGGCAATGCGCAGATCAAGGCGATGAAACAGGTGGCTGGTCGTCTCCGGCTGGATTACGCGCAGTACCGCGAGATGGAAGCGTTTGCGCAGTTCGGGTCGGACCTCGATGAAGCGACCCAGCGCCAGCTGGCGCGTGGCTCGCGAATAGTAGAAGTGCTAAAGCAACCGCAGTACAGCCCTATGCCGGTGGAAAAGCAGATCGCCAGCATCTTCGCAGTGACCGCCGGCGACTTCGACGATGTTGACGTGGCAGCAATTCGTCAGTGGGAGACTGACTTCCACGGGTTCCTCGACACCAAGTACGCTGATTTGCTCAAGGAGATCCGTGTGAAGAAGCAGCTCGACGACGATCTCACTGGGCGGCTACGCCGGTCGATTCAAGAATTCAAGGCAATCCGGTAGATCCGATGGCGAAACCACGGGAACTGCGCCGCCGCATTCGGTCGGTTGAAAACACCCGCCAGATAACCAAGACGATGGAGATGGTGGCCACGTCACGCTTGAAGCGGGCTCACGATCGGGTGGTCGCCGCCCGGCCGTATGCTGCCGCGCTGACGGAAGTGCTTACCAAGCTCTATGCCCCCGAATTGACGGAGAAGTTTCCGCTGCTCAGACAGCCAAGTGGAGAGCCGTCCCGCGCCGCGGTTGTCCTGGTGACGAGTAACAGAGGCCTGTGCGGCGCATTTAACGGCAATCTCATCCGCAAGGCCAGAGAGCGGATAGAGTACTTCGAAACGCTCGGGGTGGAGGTCGAACTCCACGCAGTGGGGCGCAAGGGCATTCAGTACTTCAAGTACGTGGGCCGCCAGCTCGCCTCGGGACGGGAAGACATCGGCGATCGCCCGGCGGCGCACCATGCAGCCGAACTCATCGGACCGCTGATGGAGCGGTTCGAAACCGCGGAGTTGGACCGCGTGGAAGTGGTGTTTGCCAGATTCAACAGCGCGGTCTCCACACCACCGGAGGTGTTGTCCATCTTCCCCGTCGAACCTCAGGCGGTCGGGCCGGCCAGTGCCAAGGCCGGAACAGGCTCAGGCCGCCACCCTGCTCCCAACTTCATCCTCCGTCCCTCGGCGGAGGAAATCGTCGGCGCCATCCTGCCGCTGTATGTGCGCAACGCCATGTACCGTGCGCTGGTCGAGACGGCGGCATCCGAGCACGGCGCACGACGCACCGCAATGAAGAACGCAACCGACAATGCCGGCGAGATGCTCGACAAGCTCCGCCGTACTTACAACCGCGCGCGCCAAGGCCAGATCACGCAGGAGATCGCGGAGATCGTAGGTGGCGCAGAGGCTCTCAAGGGTTAGCTCAAATGGCAGAGAACGTAGGCAGAATAGTACAGATAATCGGGCCGGTCGTTGACGTCGAGTTCGAACCGGAAAACCTACCGGAGCTGTTGACAGCACTGGAGATCAAGAGCGACGGCGGCGGTGGCCCTCCGATCCGCGTCATAGTCGAAGTGCAGCAGCACACCGGTCGCAACCAGGTACGTGCGGTGGCCATGAGTAGCACGGACGGACTGGTAAGGGGGATGCCGGTGCTCGACACCGGGTCCTCGATTACCGTACCCGTGGGTGATCCCGTTCTCGGGCGCATCATCAACGTGATCGGTGAGCCGGTGGACAACGGTCCGCCGATAGCGCCGGATGTGGAGCGGTGGCCCATACATCGCAGCCCCCCCGACTTCGTCGATCTCGAGTCCAAGACCGAGGTCTTCGAGACAGGGATCAAGGTGATCGATCTCATCGCGCCGTTCGTCAAGGGCGGCAAGATCGGACTGTTCGGGGGTGCGGGGGTCGGCAAGACGGTCATCATCATGGAACTCATCAACAACGTGGGCAAAGGCCACGGCGGGCGCTCGGTATTCTGTGGCGTAGGTGAGCGCACCCGTGAGGGCAACGACCTGTACCTCGAGATGAAGCAGAGCGGGGTCATCGACTCCGCCGCGCTCATCTATGGCCAGATGAACGAGCCCCCCGGTGCCAGGCTGCGGGTCGGGCTGAGCGGGTTGACAGTGGCCGAGTACTTCCGGGACCGCGAGGGCCAGGACGTGCTGGTCTTTATCGACAACATATTCCGGTTCACCCAGGCGGGCTCAGAGGTGTCGGCCCTGTTGGGACGGATGCCCAGCGCGGTGGGTTACCAGCCCACGCTGGCCACTGAGATGGGCGACCTGCAGGAGCGGATCACCTCTACCAAGAAAGGGTCGATAACTTCGGTGCAGGCGATCTACGTGCCGGCCGATGACTTGACCGATCCTGCCCCGGCTGCCGCATTCAGCCACCTCGACGCGACCGTGGTGCTGTCGCGTGCATTGACGGAAATCGGCATCTATCCGGCGGTCGATCCCTTGGATTCCGCCAGCCGGATTCTCGATGCCCAGTACCTGGGAGACAGGCACTACAAGGCAGCGGTGGAAACACAGGGGATCCTGCAGCGGTACAAAGATCTTCAGGACATAATTGCGATCCTGGGGATGGACGAGCTGTCAGAGGAAGACAAGCTGATAGTCGCCCGGGCCCGGCGCGTACAGAAACTCCTCTCGCAGCCATTCGCGGTGGCGGAAGAGTTCACCGGAACACCGGGCAAGTACGTCAAGTTGGATGAAACAATCGAGGCCTTCGAACGCGTAGTGGCCGGAGAGTTCGATGAACTACCCGAGCAGGCGTTCTACATGGTGGGTGGAATTGAGGAAGTAATCGAGAGCGCCAAGAAACTAGAGCGAGAGTGATGCGCGTCACTATCATTTCACCGGAAAAGGCCATATTTGACGGCGATTGCACAGCGGTCGTGGCGCCGGCCTACGACGGGGAGGTGGGTATCCTACCTCGTCACGCCCCGTTCATGACCCTGTTGGGGGAGGGAAGACTTACCGTGCGTCAGGGAGATGCCAATAGCTTCTTTCGGGTGCGCGGGGGGTTTCTCCAGGTGGTAGATAACGTGGTAAACGTCGTGGCTGAGTATGCGGAAGGAGAAGCTGATGCAGCGTAGCGCAGTCGTAGTAGCCATCCTCAGTTTCGTGGCAGCGGGCTCTGGCCTCGCGCAGACGACCTTGACGCCATACTACAACGCACCCTACCGTGCGTTTTGGCAGCATGAGTTCGGCGGCACAGTGAGTTTTCTTCCCGACGGGGGAACCGGATTCGAGGGCCTGTACGGTTTCGGTACGGGCCGCATCGACATCGGGCTGCGGGGTGGCATCCGCGATGCGGGCGACCTCGCTGATGCAGAATTCGTTGCCGGTGTGCAGGGTCGCGGGATGTTCCTGCAACACAACGAAGAATTCCCGCTCGACGGATCGCTCGTGGTTGGGTTTGGCACGATTGGGTTCGACTCCTTCCAGTTTCCCGCCGGGGTTAGCTTCGGCCGGCGGATCGACATCGAGAATTCGGAAGTCAGCATCGTGCCCTACGGTCAGCCGACTCTCATTCTGGTCGCCAATGACGCTGATACCGATGTCCACTTCACGCTTGGCTTGGGTGCGGACTTCCGGGTGAGTCGGGTGCTCGACCTCCGGTTGGGGGTTGGGCTGGGAGACCTCGAAGGAGTGTCTGTGAGCGCCGTGTGGGTGCGCTAGGAACTTCGCAGCGCCAGCCCGGGTACCCCGTTTGGTGCGCCGGCTTCGCCATTGACCGAGAGACTAGCCGTTTCCATTCGTGAGTGGGTTCAGGCTTCAAGAAAGCCCCGTGGGCGTCTGGGAGGGACGCTCTCGCGGTATCTTCTCACCACTACAGGAGCAAGACAATGAACCAGTTATTGGGTGGCATTGCCGTTGTTGCACTGGCACTCAGTTTCGCAGCCAGCTCAGCGACGGCACAGAATCTCTTCGGTAACCCGAACTACGCCAATACGAACGGACCGGGAGTCGTGCTGAAGGGGTTCTACGGTCGAGGGACCAACGTCGATGCTGACAAGTCCAACTTCTTCGGCGGCTCCATTGGGGTGAATCTCCCAGCTTTCGGGTTCTGGGCTGGGGCAGGATCGGTGAAGCCTGAGGACTTCGACGGGGAGGTCGTCTTCGGAGGTGGTGTGAGCGTCCAAGTTCCTATGCCCCCGATGTCGCCCGTCATGGTGGGTCTCGAGGGTGGGGCCAGTTTCCTGGACGAGGACGGGGATAAGGCTCTGATAGTACCGCTAGGAGCGGTGCTCGGCATCAATGTTCCCAGCCCGGCGGTTGACGTCGTACCGTGGGTCAAGCCCCGGATCGAGATCCAGCGGTTCAGTAACGGCGAGTCCACCACTGAGGTCGGGTTCGGCGCCTCGGGCGGTATCAGCATTACGCTGCCGACCGGTCTCGGCTTCCACGCCGCGGTCGACTGGATGACCATCGACGATGGCCTAGGGGTGGTCAAGCCCATCTACGTGGGTGCGGGCGTACACTACAACATCTCGGTCCCGAGTCTGGGAGTGCCGGGGATGTAAGTCGGACTGCGGTCACGATGCAGTCGAGCGGGACACCCTTGTGGTGCCCCGCTTTCTTTCTACCCAGGTGGTCTGGGGCCAGGCGATCCTCACCAGCGCGCTGGCCGTGGCCAGAGCAGCCCCCTGTTGTAGGGCTCGTCGGGCATTGAGGCCGGACTGGATCCGGATCTCGGGCCGCCTCAGCCAGTCTTCCCAGATCGTGGCGCAGGCCTCGCTGGACATCTTCGCAGGCAGTGAGACCGCTCCCCCGCCCTGCAACAATCGCTGAGCGTCTGTGGATGAACGATGTTTGGGACCAACGATGACTGGAATGCCGAGCGCGGCAGGCTCGGCCACGGCGTGCAGTTGCCCGGCGTGGAACCCTCCACCCACGTAGGCCAGCTGTGCCATCAGGTATACGTCAGCTAGCAGGCCCAGCGCGGCGGCGACGACGCCGGAAGTTCCGGCGCTGATCTCACCGCCAAGCCATACCGCTAGCCGGATCTTGTATCGTGCAGCGAGTTTCACCAGAGCTGCTATGCTCCGCCGGCTCGGATCGTGGGGAACCAGGATCAAGCCCGCCGAGCGGTGTGAGCGGGATACTCTGGAAAAGGCCTCGAGTAAGACGCGCCCGTCAACCCGGTCGACACTCCCGGCAACCAACACCTCCCTGTTCCGGGCCCAAGCTACCAGCGCTTGGATCGCGCCGAGTCGCGGAACGCGCTCCACGATCTGATCGTGTCTGGGATCTCCTGTGACAATGACCGCTTCGTGGGGCACTCCCAGTCGTATCCACCGGTCGGAATCGGCCTCGGAAGCTGCGCCGACCCAGCAGAGTCCCCGGTGCATGGTCCCCAGCAGCGACCGTGCAGGCCAGCTGAGGCGCCGGGAGGACGGCTTCACGGTGCCACCGATGACCGCCACGGGTATGTCGGCGGCCTGCGCCTGGATCACCAATTCGGGCCAGAGATCACCCCGTGAGAACACGAGCAGGGAAGGGTTGAGTGCTCTCAGGACCCGCGCGACGTGAGTGGGTTCGTCTGGCGGCACGTAGTCGGATCGGTCGGTTCCGAACCCTTGCGGCCACGACTCCGCCGAGGGTGATGAGAAGGTGTGTACCGTCTGGAGTCCGGGAACGGCAGATTTCACTCTGGCTACCACAGGTTGTGCAGTGAGACCCTCACCTACCGACGCGCCGTGAACCCAAAGGAGCGGCCCGTTCGTACGCTGTGTTGAGGCCCATTGGAGCCAGCGCTCCGTGGCGCGGGACCTGCCGCGCAGGCTGTCGGCGAGCTTGCCGCGCGTCAGCGGCAGCCTCAGGGCCAATCGGGATGTGAGGCGATAGAGGAGGTGAGACATACTCACGAATGTGCTAGGTTTTGACACATGTCGCCACGAGAGTACTGGGTAACCAGCCGCCAGCCGCGCTATAGCGTGCTGTTCGCGCTCCCGCTGCTAGTGCTCTATGAGGCGCTGGCTGCGGCGATGTCGGGGTCAGCGTTCGCCGGGGTGCGCAATGGCGCCGACGTGTTGCTCAAGACCCTCTTTGTATCTCTGGGAGGCCGCGCCGGTGTGTTCGTCTTCGGCCTGCTGTTGCTGGGTGTGGGGGCGTTCGTGGTGGTGCGCGATCTGCGGAGCCATGGCGGTAGGCTCAACTCGCGGATCTTCGGCGGCATGTTTGCGGAGAGCGTAGTCTATGCGCTGCTGTTGGGTACCGTCGTGTCACTGCTCACCGCCTGGCTGCTGCAAGGTCCCCTTTACACCTTTCAAGCCCCGGCTCGGCAGATACCGCTGGGTACCCAACTCGTGGTTTCACTGGGAGCGGGTCTCTACGAGGAACTGCTGTTTCGAGTCTTGTTGGTGTGGGCTCTGGTTGCTCTCGCGGGAAGACTGGGCTGGGGCCGGCCGTTAGCCGTTGGATTCGGTGTGGTGGGAAGTGCCTTGATCTTCAGCGGATTTCACTACATCGGTCCACTAGGTGACCAGCTCACGCTCCCTTCGTTCACTTACCGAGCTGTTGCCGGCTTGTTGCTGAGTGGGCTGTATGTCGCTCGAGGTTTTGGGATCGTGGCGTGGACCCACGCGCTGTACGACGTCGGTGTGACGCTGCTGGGAACCGGCTGAAGTCGGGCACCCAACCATCCCTCACCGTCTCTCCTATCCACCGGTCTTCTCCACATGCAGCGAATCGAGCAACTGTCTCCACAACTCTATCGACTGAGCACCGACCATCAAGCCGTCATCGATCACGAAAGATGGAGTGCTTCTGACGCCCTTCTGGAATAAGGCAACCGCTTCCGCTCGTACTAGCCACCGCAGCGCTCCGGTCTCGACACATCCCATGAGAACATCACGGTCAAGCCCCAGCGAGTCCACCAGGCTCAGGAAAAACTGTCCCGGGTTTGATGATCCTCCCCAGCGCTCCTGGTGGCGGAAGAGCAGGTCGTGAGTTGGCCAGAAGCGGTCCTGCTGAGCTGCGCACATCGCAAACTCGTGTGCTGCTGCGGCGTTGGGGTGCAGGTCGACTAGCGGAAGGTTGACGAAGACTAGCTGAGCCTTCCCTGTCTGGATGTACTCGACATCGAGCGTCGGCAGTATCTCCTCTACGAAGGTCCTGCAGTAGGAGCACTGAAAATCACTCGCCTCGTAGATCTTTATCGGGGCGGCGGGATCACCCTTGGTACGCTGCTCCAGGAGTGGGTCGGAGTCCTGCTGAACCGCGCCAACCGGCGCTTCGCTGGCTGCCGCCTGCCTGCGGATCGGTGCTTGGCTGCTGTCAGCGAGTGCCGCAGCGACGCCGGTGGTCGCTGCGGCGAAGGTCAGCAGGGCGGCGATTGATGGTCCGAGTCCGCAGCTAATCAACGTCAATGTCTCCAGCGGCTGAGACTGTTGCTCTCGGTTAGGGGAATCCTTCGCGGACCCAATCTGCTAATGACCACTCCCACGTTCCAGTACCGCTCGCTGAATGGGTTGTCTTCGTCCCGCATGCGGGCGACGAGCCACCAGGGTCCGGGTTCCAGCACCAATGCCAACCGACCCTCCGCATCGGTGACTCCTTCTAGGGGTTCACGGCCGGAACGGGCCAGTGCGGAGTCGGCCAGAACAGGGAAATCGGCGTATGCTTCACTCTCCCATATGCGCAGTGAGTCCGCCGCATCCGATGCGCGGAGTGCCAGATCTCGATCGTCGCCCATCTGCTCCCGAAATGCTACGTCTCGCTCTGCCTGGCGCTGGGCCAGGCGGCGGTACTGCTGGCGTAGCCGTTCGTACGCTGCGGCGTATCCCGGTGTTGCCGGCGGCACTAGGCTGAGGGAATCGGCCAAGCGTTTCACGCTGTCTCGCGTCGCCCTCCATGAAGTCCCAATCTCGTGGAGCTGTTCCGCCCCGGGCCGGCGGTACGCGGCCATTTCAGCCTGCAGTTCAGGGAATGTAGGGCGTGGCTGGCTCGCGGCACGGGTCAAGGAGTCAGTGATTCGATCCGGATCGAACGGCAGAGATAGTATCTCCAGGCCGACGATGGGCTCACCTTCAGCTAGAAACGCGTGGATGCCCACGCTGGTGCCCGCGCCGGAACAGGCGCCCATCGCAATTGCCCAGCAGGCAGCAGTCACCGAGCGCAGAACGAGCCTAGGGTTGCAGCAGCGTATCACGGCGCCATAAAGTAACCCCGGGGGGAAGCCCCGGGGGTACAGGCAGCCTGGTTGACAAGCGTACAGCTATGGCCTGGTTCTCAGTCGATGATGGACTTGGGCAAGATGTACTTGGTAGGGTTCACCGGTCTGCCGTTTTCGAGTACTTCGTAGTGCAAATGCGGCGCAGTAGCTATGCCGCTGTTGCCGACTTCCGCGATCTTCTCGCCCCGCTTGACGCTCTGGCCGATATGGACTACGGCACGCGAGCAGTGTGCGTACCGCGTGACCAGGCCGTGGCCGTGGTTGACGGCGACCATCAATCCGTAGCCGCCGTTGGTGAAGACATTGGTCACGGTTCCGTCAGCGGCGGCCAGGATCGGAGTCCCAATCGGCGCGGCCACGTCGATTCCCGGGTGCGGCAATTCCTCATGGAAGATCGGGTGCATTCTCAGTTCCGACCATCCACTTGTACGCCAGCCCTGGGTAGGGAGTATCGACGGCATGTGGAGCAGCATGTCGACTTTCGTCTCCAGGCTCTCTGCGGCGGCATCGAATGAGTTGGCGAGTAGGCTCGTGCGCCGGAGCAGCGCCTCCAAGTCGGTACCGAGCCGGAGTACCCCCTGACCCGCCGGGCCTTCCGATAGAATCTGCTCTCGCTCAGTCCAGGCCCCGACCGGACCACCGATACCTGCCAGGCGGACGTCAGGATCCACTGGTTCCAATCCCGCCAGGAGACGTACCTGCTCGTCCTTCTCTGCGATGACCGCTAGCGAGTCGCTGATTATGGCCATCAGATCATTCGACCGGCTCAACTCTTCGGTAAGCAGTTCGTTACGGCGCTCAAGCCGATCGAGGTTCTTGAGGGCGACAGCTTTGGATACAGCGAAATAGCCGACGGCAAACGCAGCAATCACGATCGCCGCACAGGTACCGATCAAAGACTTCATGACTCGTGGCGACACACCAACGGATCTGGATTGTCCAGTTCCGGGTGGAACGACCATGACTGTCCAGTGACGACGCGACATGTAGATTCCTCGTCCCGCGTGCAAATATGGCTTGTTGCGTGCCTTGTGGCCCTTGGGGAAACCTAGCCTCTCGGGAGGGCAGATACAGTGACCTGCCTCACTCCCACATTATCGACTACAAGGACCCGCTATTGCGCCGCCGAATGGGGGTTTGGGGTGCAACGCTGCGGAAGAAGATAGATCCGCGGTTCAAACGATGTCAAGCCGATTGGAAAGTTCCGGGGCGGCAACCGTAACTTTGTGCCAAATGAACACTTAGGTAATCGTCGCTGGTTTGGGAAACAGCGGTGTCAGTTTGGTTACCGCGCGTCCCGATGTAGGGGGCTCCACCAGGTCTTGCCACTTCGCTTCCGTCACTATGCCCGGCAGGCCGAGAGCCTGCCAGACCGACTGAGCTTTGCTGGGCATGAACGGAGCCGCCATGATAGTGACGCGGCAGAGCGCGCGTGCTAGAGCGGCTAGCACCAAGGCTAGTTCGTCGCCCTTGTTCTCCTTGGCGAGTGTCCAAGGAGCGCGTTCCTCCACGAATTGATTGGCTCGCCCAACCAGTCGCCATGCTGCCGTGCCACCATCATGAACCAGGTGCGCATCCATTGCGATTTCGTACTCTGCGATGCACTGGTCGCCGGCCCGGTCGAGTTCCGCCTCTATTCCGGACCTGGGAACGACTCCGCCAACGTACCGCTTGATCATAGCTAGAATCCGACTGGCGAGGTTCCCGTACCCGTCAGCAAGCTCGGAGGTGTAGCGGGTATCGAAACGCTCCAAACTGAAGTTCCCATCAGCATCCCAGGGTACTTCGCGCAGCAGGAAATACCTCAGAGCATCGGGACCATGTCTATCGATGGCCTCACGCAGCGTCAGCGTCACCCCAGCGCTCTTGGAGAGGCGGGCATCCGAGACCTTGACCCAACCGTGGCACCAGACGCCACCTGGCACGGGCAGGTCGGCTGCCAGCAACATCGCCGGCCAGAAGGCGGCATGGAACCGGAGAATATCGGGACCGATTACGTGCAGGTCGGCAGGCCACATCTCATCATATCCTGCATCGGGGAAACCGGTGGCCGACAGGTAGTTGATCAGTGCCTCGAACCACACGTACACTGTATGGCTGTCGTCGCCCGGCCACGGAATGCCCCAAGGCACACTCGCCCTGCTTGCGGACATCGCATAGTCCCGATCCCACTCAGCTACGACGTTACGAACTTCATTCGATTTTGCCTTTGGTCTGACGAAATCAGCACCACTCTCTCGCGGCTCGAAAAACTCGAGTAACTTGTCTCGAAAGGCACCTAGCTTGAAGAAGAAGTTCGGTTCCTCGACCCATTTGATGGCCCTCGTTGGGTGTTCCGGGCACTTCCCGTCGACCAGGTCCTTGTCCAGCTTGAACGCTTCACAACCCACGCAGTAGAAGCCGCTGTATACCCCCTTCTCGACATAGCCTGCTGCTTGGATCCGTCGCCACAGTTCGTTGACTGCGCGCTTGTGTCGTGCTTCGGTAGTACGGATGAAGTCGGTATTGCTGATGGCCAACTCTTCCCACGCCGCCATGAATTCCGCGGCAATACCGTCAACCCAGCTTTGGGGATCGGTCTCTTGCTCTTCGGCTGCTTGCGCCACTTTCCAACCGTGCTCGTCCATCCCGATGACGAAGTGAACTTGCTGACCGCGCAACCGTCGGTAGCGAGCTATGCAATCAGCTCCGATCTTCTCGAACGCGTGGCCCAGATGGGGACTGCCGTTGGAATAGTCTATGGCGGTCGTGATGTAGAACTTGTCAACCACGTCGTTCCTCTCCATCGGCCTCGGCGTCACTGTCGCCGTTCGGTTGCTCAGTCGGGCTCCTACCCCGGCCGCGGTGTCGTCCCCGTTTCTTGCGGCGGCGGCGTCTCCGGGGTGTTACTGCCTCTGCCGCCCTTTCGGTGGTGATCTGTGTCTCACTTTCCTCGAACGTCACCAGCGCGGATGGCGGTGTCGGCTGCTGCCTATCCACCGTAACATCAGCAGACTCCACTTCTCGCTTGAGGTCCGCGAGTGCTATCGCGCGGGTCGTACCGTCTTCCGCGCGCAGCAGTATACGCTCGTGAAAAATGTCCACTGCCGTGACGGTCTCGGCTCCCAGGGTGGTGCGAATGGTGCGCCCCTCCTTGGGAAAACGCTTGCGGCTGGTGACGTAGAACTCGTGTTCGTAACGGAGGCAACACAATAATCGCCCGCAGCCACCGGAAATCTGAGATGGGTTGAGCGACAGGCGTTGGTCCTTAGCCAACGCGAGACTCACGGGCTTGAGTTCTGGCAGCCAGGACGAACAGCAATACTGCCTGCCGCACCGTCCGATACCATCCAGACGCTTGGCCTCGTCCCGCGCGCCGATTTGTCGCAGTTCGATGCGGGTGCGGAACAGACTCGCCAGGTCACGCACGAGCGCCCGGAAGTCGACCCGCTTTTCCGCCGTGAAATAGACCGTTAGCTTCTTACGATCCCATTGCCACTCGGAGTCGGATACCTTCATGTCCAATCCGTGAGATTCCACGCGCTCGACTACCTTGCGACGTACGTCTTCTTCCGCCTTGCGTAGTTCGTCTATCAGGTGTGAGTCTTCGGAGGAGGCTTCGCGCAGGACCTTCCCTACGGGTTCTTGAGTGGCGGCCCGGGCGCAGCCCGCGCATCCGCCACCGCATTTGCGTTCAGCCATCTCCCCCACGGCCGACACGACACCGAGATCGTGACCCCGTTCGACCTCGACGACGACCGAGCTACCGGGCGAAATGGGCGATTGGCTCTCCCAGCAGAAGAAATCTCTGCGGTTGCCCTTGAACCGAACTTCGACTAGATCCGGCAAATCAGCCCTCGGAAAAGCGGCCCATCTTGAGGTACTTCTCAATGCGGAGGCGGACTAGCTTTTCCGGCTTCAACTTGACGACTTCGGCCACGTTCCTTGCCAAGACTTCCTTGAGGGAAGCGGCAGCCGCTGTGGGGTCGGCGTGCGCACCACCCGCTGGTTCAGGTACTATCTCATCGATCAACTCGAGCTTCAGCAGATCGTGACTGGTGATCTTGAGGGATTCCGCCGCTCGATCCGCCAGTGCGGCGTCCTTCCACAGAATTGCCGCACAGCCTTCTGGTGAGATCACCGAGTACACCGAGTTCTCGAGCATTAGGACTCTGTCGGCCAAGCCCAGAGCGAGGGCGCCGCCAGAGCCCCCCTCGCCGATTATCACTGCAACGATCGGCGTCCGCAGTGACGCCATATCCTCGAGGTTACGCGCGATGGCTTCGGCTTGGCCTCGCTCCTCAGCTCCCAATCCGGGATACGCACCCATGGTGTCGATGAGCGTAACGACTGGGGCGTGGAATCGTTCGGCCACATGCATGAGACGCAGCGCCTTGCGGTAACCTTCGGGGTGTGCCATCCCGAAGTTGCGTCTGAGGTTCTCCTTCGTGTCCCGACCTTTTTGCTGGCCGATCACTACTATGGGGCGGCCCTCGATTCTAGCCCATCCTGCGACAATCGCAGGGTCGTCCCGGAACAGCCGATCCCCCCTGAGCTCAACAAACCCGGTGAACGCGGCCTTGATATAGTCAAGCGCATATGGTCGTTGGGGGTGCCGTGCCACCTGCACTCGCTGTATCGGAGATAGCTGGCGGTAGATGTCGCGGCGCAGGTCGGCCAGCTTGGCATCAAGCGGCTCAATTTCCTCCTGCACATCGAGCTGGCGGTCTGCCGCGAGGCGTTTGAGGTGAGCGATCTGCCGCTCAAGCTCGACAATCGGTTTTTCGAAGCTGGGGTGTGTCAGTTTGGCCACTGCCGTGCCTATCTCGCTTTCACTAACCGAACCTGGTTGGTGCCTACCAGGTCGCGCAGGGCGCTCAGGAACCCATCATCCAACTGGACTCGGACTTTCTTGGAGCGCAGTAAGGCCGTATTCCCATTCCCGCCACTCCATTCTACATACATCGGAGCTGGGCCAGGATGAGCCGAACAGAGTGCCGCGACGCCACGGGCAACCTCACGATCTGCGGTGACGTCACTATCCCACACCAGGGTGACTCCGACTGCACCGGAGGCACGCAGATCCGAGAGGGGTAGTGCTGCCTCGACAATGAATGGGGCGCGCTCTTCTCCACGATCCCTGGCGCTGTAGGTGCCGGTGAGGAGCAAGGCAGCGTCCGGCACTATGACTTCCGACAGCCTGCTCCAGGTGTCGGGAAAAACTAATGCTTCTGCCGTGCCGTGAAAGTCCTCCACCGTCAGCCGGGCGTACTCAGATCCGGTCTTGCGGCTGATTCTCCGCTTGACGGCTGTCACGACTACCGCGGCGTCGACCTGGTGATCACTCCAGGTGCTCAGTGTGGCCGTAGTGCGGGAACTGAAGAGCCTGGCCTCTTCCCGAAACCGCTCGAGTGGGTGGCCTGAGATGAAGAAGCCAATGACTTCCTTCTCTTTGGCGAGACGCTCCGCCTCTGACCAAGGCTCGACCAGGGGCAGCGTAGCCGCGGCTGCGGTCGACTCTTCACCGCTGTCTTCTCCAAACAACGTGACTTGCCCCGCGTTGCGTTCCGCTTGGCGAACCTGTGCCTCAGCGTATGCAGAATCCACAGCGGCCAACAGCTGTGCCCGGTGTCCACCAAACTGATCCAGAGCCCCTGCGGCGATTAGAGACTCGATCACGCGTTTGTTACAGAGCCTGAGGTCTATGCGATCGCAGAAATCGGTCAGGGCGGAATACGAACCACTGCAATCCCGCGACTTGATGATCGATTCTATTGCTGTACGGCCGACGTGTCGTATGGCACCGAGTCCGAACCGGATCTGCTTGTCTCCCGTGACCGTGAACTTCCACCCCGATTCATTAACTGATGGAGGCAACACCTCGATACCGAGTTCTCGAGCTTCGTTGATATACGAAACGACTTTGTCAGTATCGCCGATTTCCGAGGACAACAAAGCGGCCATGTATTCAGCCGCATAGTTGACCTTGAGCCAGGCTGTCTGGAAAGAGATGATGCTGTATGCTACGGAGTGGGATTTGTTGAACCCATAGCGGCCGAACGTCTGGATCTGGGCAGCGATGTCTTCAACTACCCTGCGGTCATGACCGTGCTCCACGCAGCGCTCCACGAAATGCCGCAGCTCCCGTTCGATCAGCTCCGAGTCCTTCTTGCCGACGGCTTTGCGCAACACGTCCGCTTCAGCGAGTGTGAAGCCAGCAAGCACGTTGGCTATCCGCATCACCTGCTCCTGGTAGAGGATCACGCCGTAAGTCGGCTGCAATACCTCGCGGAGGTCGGGATGAGGGTAAGTGACATCCTCTTGCCCCCGCTTGCGACGGATGAACACATGGTGCATGCCGGAATCGAGCGGGCCAGGGCGCACCAGAGCGTTGGTTGCAACTAGGTCGTCGAACCGGTCGGCATGGAGCTGGTAGAGCATGTCGGTGCCAAGGGCCGATTCGAACTGGAACACACCGGCCGTTCGACCGCTGCGCAGGAGTTCGTAGACCCCCGGATCGTCCAGGTCGATGGTGTCGAAGTCGATCTCGACGCCGTGCCGTTCGCGAATCATCTGAGTGGCGTCGTGGATGACGGTGAGTGTCTTGAGGCCCAGGAAGTCCATCTTCAACATGCCGATCTGCTCCAGACCGATCATGTCGAACTGCGTTATTAGAGACTCTTCTCCATCACCTCCCGCTGTGGATCCTCTTTGGGGGGGAGTGCATACGGGTACGTACTCATCGAGCGGACCCGGTGCTATCACGACACCGGCCGCGTGAACGGAGGCGTGGCGCGAAAGTCCTTCGATGCGCTGTGCCAAATCCACCAGCCGTCTGATCGTATGGTCTTCTTCGACCAGCTGCACGAGTTCTGGAACCTTCTGGGCCGCTTCGGCTACGGAGAGCGAATAGGCTGGGCCGGTCGGTATCAATTTGGCGATCCTGTCGGCGTCTGCCGGACTGACACCGAGGACTCTTGCCAGGTCCCGCACTGCGGCTCGGGCCTTGAGGGTCCCGAAAGTGATTATCTGACCAACACTCTTGTGTCCATAGCGCTCGCGCACGTATTCGATGACCTCTCCACGCCGCTCGAAGCAGAAATCCACGTCGATGTCAGGCATGGAGACGCGCTCCGGGTTGAGGAAGCGCTCAAATAGCAGATCGAAGCGGAGGGGGTCGACATTGGTGATGCAAAGTCCGTATGCCACCAGTGAGCCCGCCGCCGAACCGCGTCCCGGCCCGACGGGAATACCTTGTTCGCGGGCAGCGCGTATGAAGTCGTGTACGATGAGGAAATACCCGGCATACCCGAGTTTGGTGATGGTCCTGAGTTCGTACTCCAGGCGTTCGCTGGCAACGGCCGGTAGTGGTGTGCCGTAACGCTGCTCGGCGCCCGCGGTCGCTAGCTCGATAAGCAGATCGTTTTCCGACTTCGAGTCATCGGGCCGGGGGAATTCAGGTAGGAAGTAGCGCTTCTCGAAATCGAACTCACACAGATTGGCGACATCCTGCGTGTTGTCGATCAGCTGGGGGAGGTCGGGGAATAACTCAGCCATTTCCGCGGGCGACTTCACATAGCTCTCTTGTCCGTAGAAGCGAAACCGGTTCGGGTCGTCTAGATCCTTCCCCGTACCGATTGCCAGAACGCAGTCGTGGGCCTCGTGATCTTCCCGTTGCAGGTAGTGGGCGTCGTTGGTAGCGACGATGGGTAAGCCTAGGTCGTCTGAGAGCCGCAGCATCCCTTCACGCACTATGCGCTCGTCCGGAATGCCGTGGTCTTGCACCTCCAGCCAAAAACCGTTGGGGCCGAAGGTCTTAGCATACCATGCTGCGGACTTTCTGGCCTCAGCGTAGTTCTGGCGGCGGAGCCAGAGCGCAATCTCCCCCGAGAGACACGCAGCGAGGCCAATAATACCGTCGCTGTATTGCTGCAGGACCTCCTTGTCGATGCGCGGGCGTCGGTAGAACCCCTCCAGGAATCCGATCGAGGACAGCTTTACTAAATTCTTGTAGCCTTTGCGATTACGGGCAAGGAGCACCAAGTGTGAGTAGTTCGCCGGAGCCTCTGGTGGCTTCTCGCGCTCACGACGCGATCCAAAAGCCAGGTAGGCTTCGAATCCGAGAATCGGTCGAATCCCGTTGGCCTTGGCCTGCTGATGGAATCTCCATGCAGCATGGAGATTCCCGTGGTCGGTGATCGCCAGGCTATCCATGCCCAGCTCGCCCACTCGCTGTACGAGATCTGGAATTCGATTCGCCCCATCGAGGAGCGAGTATTCGGAATGGGTATGTAGGTGGACGAAGCTCATCTCGACAAGAGCCCAGCGGCCACGATGGGTCGCTGGGCCGGGTTCAGTCGCATCTCTAGACGGACAACTACCCGTCGCAGCCGCCGGTCAGCACCCGCCGGGCCGGAGCACACAGACCGTAAGCTACCCCCGTCAGCAAGCAATGTCAAAATAGTTGAAAACTCCGTATCTTATGATATTTTCGGAGGTTACGAGCTGGGAAAGCGGCTCGGCAACAGTCTCGTACGACGTTGACCCTCTGGCGTTCTGGGTCCGACAGGCCTGAAAGGGCCGGCCGGCAGAGATCCGGTAGACGCTGAGCTGGAACGTCGCTGTATTCGGTACTGTAAGGTGCCAATACGCAATTGGAGGGAAAGAAACTTGAACTTTGCTAGAACCGGTAGAGTTGTGATCACGGGCGTGACCGTGGCGGTCGCAGCGTGCGGAGGTGGTGACGACCTGCCCCAGCCCGCGAGCTTGGACAAGACAGGCTCCGGAGATGGTCAGCAAGCCACAGCCGGGAACCGGCTGTTGCTGCCATTTTCGGTGCTCGTCAAGGCATCGGACGGTACGGAGGTGCCTCGTGCGGAGGTGCGATGGGTGATGTCACAAGGCGACGGAGCAGTCCTTTCGGACTCACTGACGGTGACGGATGGGACCGGTGTGGCGCACGCCTATCTCACCTTGGGACCCACCGCTGGCACGTACACCGTCACTGCGTCATTGGTACAGAGGCCTGCTGCAGAGGTCTTCTTTACCGCCCTGGCCGTGGCCGCACCAGAACTCACGGCAATCAGCCCTGTGACGTTCAGCACTGGGGACGAGATAGTATTGGTCGGCGCGCATCTCAGCGACTCTGTCATAGTAGAAGTCGCCGGCAAACTGGCTCGGGTGCAGCAGGTGTCAGCCGGGGGGGGAGATCTCACGGCCGTCGTTCCCCGCTGCCTCATGCCGGGTTCGGTTGCCGTCACCGTTCGAGTCGGGCTCGCGACCTCCGCTGCAGTCACCGGTACCTACCTGGCGTCCAATGAGCCCCTGAGACTCGGACCAGGAGAGTACATATCTGTCGAGCCCGTAGAACTCGACGGCTGCGCCCGGTTCGAGGACGCGGTGGGTGACAGTGGCCCGGAGGAGAGAGAGTACTTGATGGCGGCGCATTCAGTCACATCGGTCCTGGGACGCACTCTCAGCTTCCGGCTCAAGGGGGATACTGCTGCAACACCGATTCCACTACCGCAACCCACCTCTCCGCGACGCACGCTCGCGGAGAGGTTTCACGACTTCCTCAGGCTGCAAGAGGAGGAACTCGGCAAAGTCCCGAGAGAACCCTTGCACAGCGAACCTTTTGATCTGGAGCTGGTTGAGGCGGGGGTAGAAATCGGTGACCGGCGTGATTTTCGCGTCTGTGACAAGGTCACCTGTAGTGCGATCGAAGATTTCACGGAAGTAAGAGCGGAAGTGAAGTACGTTGGCAAACATGCGGTGATCTACGAAGATCTAGAGACTCCTGAAGGAGGTTTCACAGCTCAAGATTTCTCGGAGATGGGAGCGCTGTTTGACTCCGATCTGTATGAAGTGGCTACCGTAGCGTTCGGTGCGGAGTCTGATATAGACCGCAACGGCGCGGTGCTCATCCTGTTGACTCCAGTCGTGAACGGACTAACGGAACAAGCTGAATGCTCAGAGTCTTTCATCACTGGTTTCTTCTTCCCAATCGATGTCGACCCGAGGTATGCTGGCGACCGGCGCTCGAACCAGGCCGAGATCTTCTACTCGATGGTGGCTGATCCGGAGGGTACAGTTACGTGCGAACACTCGGTCGACCGGGTGAAGCGGCTGGTTCCGATCACGTTCATCCATGAGCTCCAGCACATGATCAACTTCGCCCAGCACGTCATCATTCGCGGTAGCAGCTCCGAGGAAACTTGGCTCAACGAGGCCATGTCGCATATCTCGGAAGAGCTGGGAGGGCTGCATTTCGAGGCACTGGGCAACCAGAGCCGCTTTACGGCGTTCTCATTGGGGAATCTGTTCAACGCATACCAGTACCTCGAGGACCCTCAGCAACAGTTTCTACTGTACCAGACTGGAACGGGAACGCTGGAGGAACGGGGTGCCAGCTGGCTATTCCTGCGTTGGATCGCTGACCAGTTCGGCGCTGGAGTCTTCCGCCGACTAACGGAGACAGACCTCGTTGGAACTGAGAATGTGATGTCGGCGACGGGTGAGCCCATGTCTCGTCTGTTGGCCGACTGGTTCCTGGCCAACTACGTGAGTGATCATCCGAGCCTCAGTCCAGTGCCCGATCGTCTGAGCTACCAGACCTGGGATTTCCGTACGCTATATAGTTCCTTGCACGACCAAGATCCCACGAATTTCCCCAACCCGTACCCACTGGAGCCGATTGTGTTTACCGGAGGCAACATCGACGTGAGCGGCCTAATGCGATCTGGGTCGGGGGCCTACTACAGAGTCATCCAGAACCCTGGCCAGCGCGGTTTTAGTGTCGAGCTGCTAGACGACTCAGGTAATCCACTTACAGGAGAGGCGGATCCCCGCTTGACCGTGGTCCGCATTCGCTAACGTGCCTCGAACCGGAATGAGACGGCGCCCCCTAGGTTTGATGGCTGTGGTCGTGCCGCTGGCGTCGTTGCTGCTGCACGCGACGCCGTTGTCCGGGCAGATCGTGGACTCCACTGCTCCGCTAGTTCTCACGGTGCCACTGTCAGCACGCAGTGCGGGTTTGAATGGTGCCGGTGCGGCGTTGGTGGGCCATGCTGGTGCTCTGTTCGCGAACCCAGCCGGGATTGCTACAGTGCGGCACATCAGTGTGGAAGGCAGTTACCGTAAAGTCGCTCGCGAAGCGTACCTGACTTCGGCCGCGCTTGCCTGGCGTATCAGGCAGTTCGATGTCGGCTTAGGTGTCGCCTATTTCGATCTTGGGAACGATCCCCTTCGGTTTCCTGTGACCGGTGTGCCAGCGACATCACACACACGGGATCTGGCTGGCATTGGTACTCTGGTATACCGCTATGGGATCATCGCGGTAGGTGGGACCGCTAAGTATGCCAGCAGAACGGTAGACGCCGACAAGGATAGGGCTCTCAGCTTCGACGGCGGTGCCGCAATCGCGATCTTCGACATCATGGCTATCGGTTTCTCCATACAGAATATCGGTGGCAATTGGCGGGACCAGTCATCTTTGACGATGCCCAAACTGACCCGGTTTGGCTTCACCATGAACTACGTCGATCCGCAGGAGACCTATCGGCTGATGTCAGTTCTGGAGCTTCAGTGGCCGGAGGATCGAGACACCAGAATCCTGTTGGGAGCCGAGGCAGGGGTCGTGGTCAAGGGGGTAGGAGTGATCGGTCGGGGGGCTTATGGGTCACAGGCGTCAAGTTCGGATCTACCTCGTTTCACCTACGGATTGAGTATCGCCATCTCGCGGTTATCTCTCGACTATGCATTCCGCAACGGGGACCAATTGGAGGATACTGTACATCTAGTTGGACTGCGCCTGACCCTGTGAAAACCGTGCGCCACACCGGCTGGCGGTGCCGGTTCTTCTTGTGCTGTGGGGTAGTCGCAGTTGCCGTGGCAGTAGTGATCTTGCTCAGTCGGGAAGTGCGGTTTCTTGCCAGCGCTGCTTTCGAGGAGGGTCGTATTCTCCTCAAGCGACAATCGCTGGAATCTCTGGTGGCCAGTCCTGCAACGCCCTCGTCACGCCGTGACCTCTTCAGGCTGGTGCTGGAGGCGCGCGAGTTTGCTGCAGAAACGCTGCAGCTCGATGCGGCTCAGACGTACATGTCCTTCTCCGACGTCGGTCGCGACACCCTGGTGCTGGTGTTGTCGGCCAGCCCTCGCACTGCCCTGGAGCCGTACCTGTGGCACTACCCGATCCTGGGTGCGGTAGCGTATAAGGGGTACTTCAGGCCCGCTGCTGCGGTCCGGGCAGCACAGGATCTCGAGAACCAAGGCTACGACACCTATCTGAGACCGGCCGGGGCGTTCTCGACCTTGGGTTGGTTCAATGACCCACTGTTGTCGACTGCCTTGAGCGGCGATTCGGTCCAGCTCGTAGCGACTGTCATTCACGAAATCACCCACAACACTCTCTATGTCCGTGGAGCCACTTCCTTCAATGAGAGCTTCGCGTCCTTCGTGGGTTACCGTGGAGCCGAGGACTTCTTTGCGCGCCGGGGTGACACAACCAATGTGAAGCGAGTGCAGGACATTTGGGCTGATGAGTTGTTGCTGGCACACTTCTACGAGAGGCTGGAAGCCGAATTGCAGTCGCTCTACGAGAGCGACCTCCCTGAAGACGCAATGATACGCGAGCGAATGCAGGTGTTCGCTGCCTATCGAGCCTGGTTTCGGAGCCCGGGCGGCGACAGCCTGAGAAGCTACAGAGCTGATCGGATGGCAACGCGCACCCTGAACAATGCAAGTCTGGTAGCCGCCCGATTCTACCGCACGCGATTGCAGGTCTTCGATCTGGTCCACGACCGTCTAGGGCGGGACCTTGCGCGAACCGTGAGGGAGATTACGGTGGCGGTCGCGTACACAACCGATGCGGACCCGTTTGCCGTGTTGAATCGGCTTGCAGCTGATGGATCCACGATGTTGCAACCCCGATAGCCTCCGCACCTGTGATGGCGGGGTGACGACAAGTACCGACTGGATGGACGGTTGAGTATCTTCCCGCCATGTTCGCTCACTAGCCCCCTGACACACTCAAGCAAGACACGCTCCCATGACATACCTAGATGATTTTGTGCAGACCCAGCGAGAGCGCATGCTGGAAGAGCTGAAGGATCTGCTACGTATCCCTAGCATATCCACCGATTCAGCACATGCCCAGGACTGCCGCAAGGCGGGTGACTGGCTGGCAGAGCATTTGAAGGTCTTGGGGTGCCACAAGGTGGATCTATTGGCGAGCGACTCTCATCCTGTCGTCTACGCCGAGGGACCGATCCGTCCCAGAAGACCAACAGTTCTGGTATATGGTCACTACGATGTGCAGCCGGCCGATCCGCTGGATTTATGGCAGTCGCCTCCGTTCGAGCCGACGATTCGAGACGGCAGCCTCTACGCTCGAGGAGCGACCGATGACAAGGGTCAGGTGTTCTCGATCGTGAAGGCGTTCGAGGCGGTTTGCAGGGATGGGGGGCCGCCGGTCAACGTCAAGTTTCTCATCGAGGGCCAGGAGGAGACGGGCAGCGGCGTGCTGTTTGACCTCCTTGAGCGCCAACCCGACCTAGCCAAAGCGGATGTCGTGCTGGTATCGGACACGCCGTATTTCGCGCCGGGTTGGCCCGCGATCGAAGCTGGGCTACGCGGTATCTGCTACGCCGAGATAACCGTGCGTACGCTGAAAGGGGATCTGCACTCAGGACTGTTTGGTGGCGTTGCCCCAAACGCGCACGAGACCCTGGTGCAGATTCTCAGCAAGCTGAAGTCTCCCAACGGGCGTATCAAGATCCCGGGGTTATATGACGCGGTTGAGCGCCCGTCCAAAGCGGAGCGGAATGCTTGGAGCAAGCTACCCTTCAAGGAACGCAAGTTCATGCGTGAAGAGGCAGGTGCGCGCGCACTGACTGGTCTCTCCAAGTATTCCGTATTCGAGCGACTTTGGGCCCTGCCGACCTTTGAGATCCACGGAATCTCGGGGGGCTTTACGGGGGAGGGAGCCAAGACCGTGATTCCTGCTGTGGCCTCAGCCAAGGTCAGCTTGCGGTTGGTTCCCAATCAGCGTGAGAAGACCGTGAGGCGGCAGCTCAAGGGGGCAGTGAAGGCTGTGGCACCGTCATTTGCGGACGTTTCCATCGACTTTATCCACGGTGCTGATCCCGTGTTGGTGGACGTCACCGCGCCAGTGATGCAGGTGATGAATCGTGCCTTCCGAGAGGTGGAGGGACGCGATGCGGTCCCGATCCGGTCGGGCGGCTCGATACCTGTCGTTGCACCGCTCGGACAGGCTGGAGCCCCCGTGATCCTGAGCGGCATCGGGCTTCCCGACGACGGGCTCCATGCCCCCAACGAGAAGATCTCGGTCGATCAGTTCCTCAAAGGAGTGCGTGTGTTTGGTCGCTTTTTTGAGATGATGGCGGGGTAGCACGAGCTGATGAAGGGGATGGGCGGCATATTCGGCAAGGTTGCCGGGAAGACGTGCTGCCTATCCCGCTCATGTCACGCATGCTAGGCAGGGGACTCGTCGCCCGATCGCGCAGGCCCGGTGTAGATGTCTGCTAGCTCTACCGCCTGGGGCCGCATCCCAAACGCTTCCGAGCATCCCAGCACGACACTGTTCAAAGCCATTCCCCAAACGTCTCGCGGTGTCCGCTCCCGGAGTTCGCGTTGGATACTAGTCATTACGACATCTGGGATTCCACACGGCACGATGTGGTCAAAGTACGAGAGATCAGTGGTTACGTTGAGGGCGAAGCCGTGCCAAGTGACCCACTGCTTCACGTGAATCCCGATGCTGGCGATCTTGCGACCCTGTGTCCAGACTCCAGTGTAGTCTTTGCGACGTTCCCCCCTGATCCCGAAGTCCTCCAGAGCGCGAATCAGGCTCTGCTCGAGCTGCCGCAGGAACCAATGAAGATCTTGCCTATGCTCGCGGAGATTGAAGATCGGGTATCCGACCAGTTGCCCGGGTCCGTGAAAGGTGATGTCTCCACCGCGCTCAATCTCGAACAACTCGATTCCCCGCTTCTCCAAGGCATCTCGTGGAGTCGGGAGGTGTTCCGGTCGGAAGCCGCGACCGAGGGTGATGACAGGTGCATGCTCCACCAGCAAGAGTATGTCGCGTTCCACCTCACCGGAAATTCGGCACTGGGAAAGCGTGCGTTGCAGGTCTAGGGCTTTCTCGTAAGAGAGCCGACCGAGGCCCAATACCGCCAGGTCTGCACTCATCGGGCTGCCGCCCGGCGGGCGGCTCGCAACGTCGCTACCGAAGCAACGAGCAACACGGTCAGGTATGCCGACAGCCCCAACCGGCCGCCGAGCATGTCCACAGGAGCGGAGAGGCCGGCCAAGAGAGCGGTTCCGAAGAAGGAAAGGGCTCCGACAACGCCCCTGCGCCAGGTCTCCTGGAGAGGTTTCGTGAGGGTCCATCCTGTCATAAACGCAAGCGCGATGCCCAACAGAAGGATGACCGTCAATACCGCGAAGGCTGTGCTGATTTCAGCGCTGCCTCGGTCGCCTTGCAGGATCCGCAGCAAGATCATGCCACCGGTGATCACACTGGCGCCCCCCGTGGCACCCGCGGCTATACTGGCGAGCGCGAGGCCGACTGGGTCGCGAGTGGTAACCAAGCTCAGGTGTGAATTACTCGGCCAAGTGAGTCCAGCGCGGCCTCAGCCACAGCTTCCGAGAGTGTTGGGTGAGCGTGAATGGCGAGGTCGATTTCTTCCACTGTGTACTCGTTTTCGCGGGCAACCACGAGTTCGTGGATTAGTTCGCTGGCGTGTGAGGCTACGATGTGCGCCCCTAATATCTCGCTGTACTTCTTGTCGCGAATGATCTTGACGAAGCCTTCAGTCTCGCTGGCTGCCCGCGCCCTACCATTGGCAGTCAGCGGAAACTTGCCGACCACATAGTCTAGCCCCTTGGTTTCACACTGTTCCTCGTTGAGTCCAATACTGGCCACCTCGGGGTGGCAATATGTCACGCTCGGGATATTGTCGTACTTGATCCGGTGGGGCTGCCTACCGGCAATCGACTCCGCGACGAACGTTCCTTCACGGCTTCCCTTGTGAGCCAGCATGGGTGGACCAGCGATGTCGCCGATACAGTAGACATCCGCGGCGGTGGTCCGCAGCCTTTCGTCCACCTTGACGAAACCGTTGTCAGCCAACTGCACGCCAGCCTCTTTGAAGCCGACACCCTCGACATTCAGCGCCCGACCTGCTGCCATCAACACCTTGTCGACCTCGACGTGCTTGGTCTTGCCACCTAACTCTATATCAAGCTTGACGGAGGTATCGGTCACCTTCACATTCTTGATTGTTGCTCCAGCGAGCACGTCGATCTTCCGCTTCTTGTAGCTCCGCGCCAACGTCGCTGAGCATTCCGCATCCTCCAGTGGAAGGATTCTGGGGAGCACCTCGATGAGTGTAACCGTGGATCCGAACGCATTGAAGATGTCGGCGAACTCCATGCCAACGGCACCTGCACCGACGATAGCGATTGAATCGGGGACCTCACTCAGGAACAGCGCCTCGTCGGTGGATATCACCTTGTCCTTGTCTATTTCCAGACCGATTTGAGGCAGTCCCTTCACTCGGCCCCCGGTTGCCAGTACAACAGCCTTGCCAGCGGTATAGACGTCGTTCGCCACCTCTACTGATTTGCCGGGTAACAGCCTGGCATCGCCTTTGATGACGGTAACCTTGTTCTTCTTCATTAGGTACTCGACACCCTTCGAGTTCTGCTCACTCACCTGGCGTGACCGCTTGATCGCAGCAGCGAAGTCGAGGTTGATCCCATCGAGGTTGATGCCCAGCTCCTTGGCGCCGTGCTTGACGAGATTGGCGACATACGCGCTGTGAAGCAGGGCTTTACTCGGGATGCATCCGACGTTGACACACACGCCCCCCAACTTCTCCCGTTCCACAACCGCAGTGTTGAGACCCAGCTGCGTGCATCTGATCGCACAGACGTAACCGGCGGGACCACCACCGACGATGATCACATCGAAATTCGTTGCCACGGATCCGTTCCCATCCTTTGAGGCTTGCCTACCTATTCACTGCACGATTACCCGGTCTACCAGACGATGGTGAGCGGGTTCTCGATCATTTGTTTGACCGTCTGAAGGAACCTAGCGCCAGTGGCTCCAGAGTGATCTCCCCATCCTGAGCAACCGGCTGCTGCCCAATGCTCCCAACCGCCAGAATCCCGGCTTCGGGGGGATTTATCACGGCTGTGAACTGATCGATGTCGAACATACCCAGGTTCGAAATTGAAAACGTCCCCCCAGTGTACTCATCCGGAGTGAGCTTGCGCTCGCGTGCTCGCTGAGCCAGTTCCTCGCTTTCTCTCGCTATCTCGCGCAGGGATTTGAGGTTTGCGTTGCGGATCACGGGTGTTATCAGGCCCTCGTCAATGGCGACCGCCATGCCGATGTGCACCTCTTTGAAATAGCGGATGTGGTCTTCTTGCCACCAGGCATTGCACTCGGGATGAAGTCGCAGGGCTTCGGCGACCACCTTGAGTATGATGTCGTTGAAGGATATTCGCTGCTCTGCGTCAAGTGAGTTGAGGGCCGCCCGAGCTTCCCAGACACGCTCCATATCAATCTCTGAGGTCAGGAAGAAATGCGGTATTGGCCCGAGGGAGCTGGTGAGGCGCTTCGCTATGGTCTTGCGGAGTTGCGTGAGTTCCGTGTCGTTGAACGCTGGCTCGGCCAGTGCAGCGACATGCCTCGGGGCGGGTTCTGCAGTCTCCACATCGCGTACGATGATGCGGCCGCCGGGGCCAGAACCAGCGATCGTGCTCAGGTCAATGCGACGTTCTCTCGCCAGTCGCCGCGCCAACGGTGATGATTTCACGCGGGCATCGACGATCAGCGGCGCGACCCCAGGGGTCGGTGCAGCTGGTTCCACCGCAGCCGCATCCGTACGGCCAGTGCCCAGACCCGCTGTCGCTAGAGTATCGGAGATGTCGTCCTCGGGATCTGCGAGGATCCCGATCATTGAGCCGACCTCCACGGTAGAGCCCTCTGGAGCGAGGACCTTGCGGAGCACCCCTTCCCCCCGCGCTTGGAGTTCCATAATGGCCTTGTCGGTCTCGACCTCGGCGAGCACATCGCCGTGTGTGACGGAGTCACCCTCGCTCTTGTTCCAGGAGACTATTCGTCCCTCTTCCATCGTCGGAGAGAGTGCTTCCATGTAGACTTTGGTTACCATATCGATTCCACTGCGCGGCTCAGTCGCGGTAGGTTACCTGCTTGACCGCATCGAATACACGTTCGGGATTGGGTTTGGCCGACCTCTCCAGGCGCTTGTTGTAAGGAAGTGGTACGTCGGCCTGAGTGACCCGCAAGATCGGTGCGTCGAGCAAGTCAAATGCATGAAACTGAACGTAATCAACCACCTGTGCACCGACTCCGCAGAACGGCCAGCCCTCCTCGACCACCACACACCGGTTTGTTTTCTCTACACTTCGAATGACCGTTTCTATGTCGAGCGGTCGAATCGTGCGCAGGTCAACGATCTCTGCAGAGATATCGCACTCCTCTTCCAGGCGGTGCGCCGCCTTTTGCGCCACCTGCACCGTCTTGGCGTGACAGACGATAGTCACGTCTGACCCTTCCCGCTTCACATCGGCAACGCCGAGGGGAATAGTGTAGTCCTCTTCAGGCACCTCCCCCTTGGAGTTGTACATCATTTCGCCTTCCAGGAAGACGACGGGGTTATTGTCACGAATTGCAGTCTTTAGGAGCCCCTTGGCATCGTAGGGAGTGGCCGGGGCAACCACCTTCAACCCGGGTACATGAGAATACCAACTCTCGAAGGCCTGAGAGTGTTGGGCTGCGAGCTGGAGGGCGGCTCCGCCAGGTCCTCGGAATACGATAGGTATTGGAATCTGCCCACCCGACATGTATAGCATCTTGGCGGCCGAATTGACGATCTGGTCTATCGCCAGTAGGGCAAAGTTCCACGTCATGAACTCAATCACCGGCCTCAGACCAACCATGGCAGCGCCAATCCCCACACCCGCAAAGCCCAGTTCCGTGATCGGTGTGTCGACGACTCGCTTCTCGCTGAATTCGTCGAGCAAACCGCGGCTGACCTTGTATGCCCCTTGATAGACCCCGACTTCTTCGCCCATCAGAAACACGGTGGGGTCCCGCTGCATCTCTTCCTTCAGGGCGTGATTCAGCGCATCACGATAGGTGATTGTCGGCATCTCACTCCCAGTATACGTCGGTGTAGAGTTCGTATGGATCCGGCTCAGCGCTCTCCTCGGCAAACGCTACTGCGTCATCGAGTTCTTCTCTGATCTCGCGCTCTATCTCCTGGTACTCCTCATGCGTGACTAGCCCTTCCGTCTCCAGTCTCTCCTGAAACATGTGTAACGGGTCCCTCTGTTTTTGTTCATCGATCTCTTCCTTGGCACGGTAGTGTCCATGGATCGGATCGGACATAGAGTGTCCCATGAACCGGTACGTGCGGGCTTCGAGCAAGGTAGGGAGACTGTGTTCCCGAGCCCGTCTCGCGGCCCTTTCGGTTGCCTCATGCATCGCGAGTACGTCCATGCCATCGACCATCTCTTGATCCATGTCATATGAACAGGCGCGAGTCGCGACGTCGTAGACGGCGGACGCGCGTTCCGTCGCCGTTCCCATCCCGTAGCGGTTGTTCTCGGCAATGAATATCGCCGGAAGCTTCCAGACCGCGGCCATGTTCAGTGCCTCATGAAACGCACCGTTGTTAACCGCTGCCTCACCGAAGAAGCCGACCGCCACCTTGTCCTGCTCCAAGTACTTGATGGCAAACGCGGCCCCTGCTACCAGCGGGATGTGTCCCCCTACGATTGCGTGCCCGCCAAGGTACTTGTGCTCGACACTGAAGAGGTGCATGGAGCCACCCTTCCCCCGCGAGCAGCCCGTTACCTTGCCGTACAACTCGGCCATTACTTCACGTGATGACATGCCGCGTGCGAGTGCATGTCCGTGGTCGCGGTAGCTGCCCATCACATAGTCGTCGTCGCGCAACGCCGCAATTGTACCGACGGCCACAGCTTCCTGCCCGATATAGAGATGGCAGAAGCCGCCGATCTTTCCGAGCGCGTACGATTCACCGGCACGTTCCTCGAACCGGCGGATCAGGCATAGTTGTCGTAATAAGCGCCGGTAGAATACTGCCTGATCGGGATTGAGCCCGGAAGCCGTAGCTGGTTGCACCATCAAATCTCTCCTGGGGGGTTCAGATCGCCGCGGCTGCCCGTTTCGCTTGGTCCCAAGCGTGATAGGACGATCTCACGAGGGGCCCCGACTCGACGTGCCGGAAACCCATCGCCAATCCCTCGTTCCTCAATAGCGAGAACTCGCCTGGTGTGTAGTAGCGCGCCACGGCGAGATGACTGCCGGATGGACGGAGGTACTGACCCAGCGTGAGTATGTCCACATCGGCACTGCGCAGTGCCCGCATGGCACCCAGCAGTTCTTCCCACTCTTCGCCAAGTCCGCACATCAGACCCGACTTGGTAACTTGCTCGGGCCGAATCTCTTTGGCCCGCCGCAACAGCCGAAGGGCCCGATGATAGCGACCACCTGGGCGCGCGATGGGGTAGAGTCGCTCGACTGTCTCGAGATTGTGGTTGAGTATATCGGGTACGGTCTCCAACACGATTCCCAAGGCAACATCCGATCCCTGGAAATCCGGGATCAATACCTCTACTGATGCTGCGGGCAGCCGTGTGCGGATCTCGGCAACACACCCAGCGAAGATCTCGGCACCTCCGTTGGGAAGGTCGTCGCGGTCCACGCTCGTGATCACGACGTGCTCGAGACCCATCTGAGCTACCGCATCGGCGAGTCTTGCTGGTTCCTCAGGGTCGTAGGCGGGTGGCGTACCGTGGGCAACTGCGCAGTAGGCGCAATTGCGAGTGCAGACGTCGCCCAGAATCATGAAAGTGGCCGCCCGATGGCTCCAGCATTCGCCAACGTTGGGACAATGCGCCTCTTCACAGACGGTGTGGAGCCGCAATTCCCGCATGAGATGCTTGACTTCAGCATAGTCGGCCCCTCCGGGGGCTTTCACCTTAAGCCAAGCCGGCTTGCGCTCGAAGTGGGGCGCAGACGGAGCTGTGTGCGACGTCAACTGGACCGGTTCCATAGGGGTGGAAACATAGTCACGGCCGGAAGGCTAAACCAGCGGTGGCGGGATCTGTTTCAACCAGATGGTTGAATTGGGGTGTCAAACCAGCTTGGGCCTACCAGCTCCAGAACCTGCCCGGCTCAACGCAGCTGAGATCGTGCTCGGGTGGTTGGTCCGAGTGGAGCTGAGCCACTAGCTCGCCGGTATATCCCGCCAGGAGTATTCCGTTTCTGCCGTGCCCGGTAGCGTAGCATAACCCTGAAACGTACGGATCTGGTCCAATGAGTGGTCGTCCGTCGGGGGTTTGAGGCCGCAAGCCAGCCCACTGCCGTTTGATAGAGGCCCCCTCGAAAGCGGGACAGATGCGGGAGGCGCACTGCTGGATCTTGCGTATCCCGTGTTCGGTTACCGAGTCATCAAAGCCGACGTGCTCCATAGTTGAGCCCACTATTACCTCGTCCCTGCGTTGCAACAGGTATCCCCCTCCGCCGTAGATCACGGTGCGTGGTTCCGTGGGAGGCTGGTCGAGCGCAGCAAGCTGACCGCGGATGGGTTCTACCGTTAGCGGGCGGGGAAGGCCCAGGAGCTGACCGGACCACGCCCCGGCGGCTACCACGACAGCACCCGTCGACCTCTTCTCTACCGAGGTCCTGACGCCTGTGACACGATCCTCCTCTACCAATAGCTCCAGAGCCTCCTCATCAGGAACGAGTACGGCCCCCCTGATTGCGGCGCTCTTGTTCAGGGCGTCGAGCAGCTCAAGCGGTCTCAGCGCCCCGTCTTCCGCTGCGAAGGCTGCTCCCAGCAGGTCCGGAGCTGCTCCGGGAACCCGTGCCCTCACCTCCTCAGCTGAGAGCCACTCAGAGGTGAATCCACTCTGGCGTTGCCAGGCGACCTCACTGCGGATGCTGGCGACCTCTTCCTCCGTGAAGGCGACCTGAAAGATGCCGTTGGTCCACAGCCCTATGTCGATGCCGGTCTCCTCCTGGAGTTCAGGCACGATCTCCAGGTAGAAATCGCGAGCCCTGACAGATAGGCCTAGCATTGGGTCTCCGGCAGCGGCCTCAGCAAGGGGAGCCAACATGCCGGCAGCGGCCAGAGACGCGGCACCACGCTTGGGACCTGCCTCCAGAACCGTGACGGAGCGTCCAGCACAAGCCAAGGCGCGGGCACAGGCTGCGCCGACCACACCACCACCAACTACAATCACGTCAGGATGGGGCATGCTGTACCTACCTGTTCATGAAACCTGCTGAAACATACGCTCGTAAATACTGTCAGAAAGTATAGCTGGAGAGAACAATGGTCCGCACGTTGGTTGGGTACTCGGTCCTGGCTGTAATCGGCCTATTGGCTTTGAAGCTGGTTTTGTGGCTGCTGGGTGCTGCTTTTTCTCTCGTGATGTCGCTACTTTGGCTTGCCGCCATCGGGTTGCTCCTCTACTACGCGCTGAGGATTCTCAGTCCCGATACCGCAGATCGCTTGAAAGAAGCGATTAGGGGGAAACGCGACCCCAATGACTGACCTGTGACGTGAGTTGGTTTCCGCGGCCGGGTCCCCCTAGGGGGACCCGTTCTCGTGTGAGCCTTCTGTTTCGGTGGGGCGCAGCAACATGTCCTCGGGCGGCGAGTCCACGATGCTCTTAAGCCGCAAGGTGATTGTGGCAAAAGAGAACTTGACCTTTAGCTGGATCATGAGGCGGCTCTCGTCGTCGCTGATCCACATCCGGGCTTCCTTGCCTTCCGCCAGAATACCACGGCCCTGAATAACAGGGTGAACAACAACGCTAGGGAACCGGCCCGCCGGGAGATCGAGGGTATCCTTCTCCAGCACGTCCAGTACCACGGGATTCCTATCGGGCCGGAAGTAGCGGTCGAACTCGTAGGTTTGACCTACTTCGTAATCCAGGGTCCTCGCGAAATAGAAGAACGCGTAGTCGTCGAGTGGATCTGGTGAAGTCGCGATGGTCGAATCCGCGCCTTCCTCTCGGTAATACCCCGAGTCCGGGTAGATATCCCACGCCGTGTAGCGATGACTGCTCCCTTCGTGGAAATCCTGAACGAAGCGCCTTGACACGAAATCGTCGATGCCGATCCACGAGTCCATGCGATCGTGCATCGGATACATGAAACCGCCACCTTTGAGCACGAAGATGACATGGAGAGAGGGTACGCCACGCACCGTGTCTATGCCCGCCACGTGCATCATACCGCTGCCCAGGGTCAGGAACCCAAATTTGGCTTCGTACACCAACGTCTCACCGATCTTGAATCCGGCTACATTGCTCGTTGTTTGCGCTGAATCTGTCTGCGAGTGTAACGGCGCACCAAACAAGGCCGCAGCCAGTAGTATCGCGTCAATTCGCATCGTCAAGCTCGATTAACGGGAGTTTGGGCAGCAGGGATCTGAAGCGTGCGGCTCGCCCGCAGTAGACTTGCGGCCAATGGGATCGGCCGCTCCTTTCGTGGCCGCGTGCCATCGGGTGTATTGGCTGTGATTGATACCACTGCGATCTGACGTGCCGACACTGCTGTCCGCGCCACCAACTCAGCATTGGCGCAGCGCCCCTCAGTTCGCAACAGTGGGCTGGAACGGCTCCGCAGACAACTCTTCAGCGTAATGAGGCGAAACGCATAGACACCGGACAATACGTCACGGAATCCTCTCAGCTGCAATCCGGGTTTGAGCAGCCAGGGCGCTGAACGCCGCACCAGGCGCATGCCGGTGGATACCGGCTCGTCTGCCGGTTCGCCGACGACGACGTCGGCACCAGACTCGATGCGTTTGACGAGAACCGGCAACACGACCGGAGATATCGAGAAGTCCGCGGGAAGGGTCACCACGCAGTCACGCCTCGGTCTGTCAGTCCGCTCCAGAGCCTGTCGCAGTAAACCCTCCACGCAGGCAGCGTATCCGCGGGGTTGCTCATGCCGCGTTACAGTTGCCGGCAAGGTCCTCTGGTAGGCTTCGAGAACCTCGCTGGATTCATCGGAGGACGCGTCATCGGCTACCAGCAAGTGGTATTCGCGCCGGAACTCCTCGAACACCTGCCGGAGCTTCCACAAGATGAGTCCCACTGTGGCTGCATCATTCTTGGCGGCGATGCAAACGTAGATCATAAGTTGTTGTCTCTTCGTCCCTTCCGGTGTCCGCCTCCAATATCATACCCCAAACTGCATCTCACGGTACCGCAATATAGAAGGTGCATCTGGAACCTGCGCGGCATTCAACTACCGGTGTCACCGCGACCTCGACAGCGGTTACTCGGCGGGGAAGTCCGTCCGGAGGTGTCCACAAGCGTATCCGGGTGTGCTGCTTTCTGGGCGAGCCGCTCCAAATCTGAGCCGCAGCAGCGACCGGAGACGCCAACGTAGTCGGAAGAAGCGGGTCAGGACTCGGCTAGTTGGCCAGTGTGTCGATCGGCCCGAACAGCGGGCACCTCTCGCTACTCACTGAACTCCAAGGCACACGTAGACCGTAGAGTGGCAGAGTGTTCGAAGTACCGGATATGGAACCGAGTAGTGGCAAGCCGAGTGGAGCCTCAGTTTCGTAGATCAGCACACCTTGGAAGATCTCGAGCGAGTCCTCGAACAATAGCAGACCGAATCCAGGGATTCGTGGGAACCCGTCGCCCTCATATCCCAGGATCAAGCCGTCAGGACCGACGCCGGCCAGCGCTCGAGCGGTGCCGTACCCGACAACTCGGGCCGGTACCGCGCCATCGACCCCCGACGGTACGTCGCGCAGTACCTTGCCCGGCATTCCGAACTGCTCGAGTACCATAGCAGCACCCGCCATTGCCGAGATACCGCACACGGGGTTGTTTTCAGGGTTACCGGCTTCGCAGCTCAGCAGGGTGAGCGGAAGGAACAGTAGGGCGCGATTCATACTGGTAAACCTACGTTACGGGAGCCTGCTCTACCACCCTCAGGGGGCCGAGCCTGCTCCTCGGGCAGGCACATCAGCAGGCTCGGTCGATCGCGGACCTCATCCAGCCTTCATGCCATGAGTTGGCTCGCTTGACCGGCTCCTGGAGGCGGCGTATCGTTTTTGTGTCCGCTCGCAACAACACGCATTGAACGAGAGGTCCCATACATGCCGACGTATGAGTACAAATGCACGAACTGCAACAAGCACTTCGTTGTGGTGGAGTCGATCTCACGGCACGGAAGCAGGCGCCCCACTTGTCCCAAGTGCAAATCGAGGAAGATTACGCAACTGCTTGGGCCTTTTTTCGCCAAGACCTCCAAGAAGAGCTGATGTTCGAACGCCTCCGGGACGCTATCAACTCAGCACTTGATGCCGCTACCAAGCCCACCGATGGGCGGGAATTGGTATCCGGGATGCGGGATGCGGTAATTGAGGCCCGGGCGGGCCTGGAGGCGATGCGTGAGGGAGTCGACAAGACCGAAAAGCAACTGATTGTTGAGCGCCGTCGTCTGGCGGATGCGGAGCGACGAGGTAGCATGGCGGTGGGGATCGGTGATCAAGAGACGGTGGAGGTGGCTGAGCTATTTGCCACGAAACACCGCGAGAGGGTGGAGGTGCTCAAAGGGAAGCTGGAGGCGCAGCACGCCGAGTTGGCGCTGGCCGAGCGGGAATTGGAGGCGATGAAAGCGCAACTCAAGAAGGCTGCCGGATCGAGTCAGGTTGACTCGGCGTGGCGTGAGATAGAGGCGGCCGGAGGTGTGCATCCCGCGACCGATGTGCACGACGAGTTGCTGCGCTCGCAGCTTGACCGTGCCGCGCGCGAGGCGGAAGCCGAGGCAAGACTCAACGCCCTTAAGAAGAAGATGGGTAGATAGGGGAGGTTAGCATGGAGATAAAGCCTGACAGGATGGTGTCGCTCGGATACGGCAAGTACTGGCGCTCGGATTCGATCGTTGGATTGACACCGATAGAGGAAAACCGTGGCCCTGGACGTCGCACTGAGGTCTACACTGCAACGCTCGACGATCCTATCGTGGCCTCGCGCAGCGAGCGAGCAATCCTCCACGACATGGCGGTAGCCAGCGACGAACGTTTTCGCGTGCAGGAAGCACGCGAGATAATCACCGACCTACTCGACGCGCTCGACGACATCCCCGACGTTCTGGCGCGTGTGCTCTCAGCGGAGGCGCGTTTTGAAGTGTCGGACTGGCGCTCCCGCCTGCAGACCTTCATCCGATTCGAGAGCGTGGAGTCGGGCGAACAGAACGACCTGTTCGGCTAGGTAGCTTCTTCCGCGAAGAACGGCTGCCACTTCTCCGGCGGCGATGGTTTGGTTAGCAGACTCACCACCACGAGCAATCCGATCGACACGATCACGCCCGGGATCACAATGTATTCGCTGCTAGCAAAATCAAATTCGGTCCCACTCAGGGTCATTGTGAAACTCACGCCCAGTCTGTTCAGCAATCGGACCCCCACGATGCTTCCGAGGCCGCCGGCGATGCATGCCACCCCTCCCTGTGCAGTTACCCGCTTCCACAGGAAGCAGGCCAGTAAGGCTGGCGTAAGGCTGGCGCCGACGAGTGAATAAGCGTACAACGCCATCCCGAGCACTGTCTGGAACTGAGTCAGCAGTATCAATCCGACAGCGCCGAAGACAACGATAAAGACGCGTTGCAGGTTCACCTTTTGTCTTTCCGTTGCGTTCGGATTGATGAAACGCTCATAGATGTCGCGACTGACGTTGGTTGATGGGACCAGCAGGAAGGTATTCCCGGTCGACAGGACGATGGCAATTGCGGCCGCGAGCAGTACTGCACCTCCCAGGAAGGGCAGTCCGTGCCGTGCAATATAGAGGATCACCGTCTCCGAAGCGGCCCGACCCACTACCGAAGTCTGCTCAATGAGATCTGGATAGGCGCTACGGCCCACGATCGCGAGCAATGCCAGGGCGGTCTCGATGACGACTATTCCGACCACCATTCCCAGCACGGCCTGTTTCGCTGCTCGGGCATTCTTGGCGGAGAAGAACTTCTGGTACATGCCACTCTCGCCGAGGATCAAGAGGAACGTCGGGGCTGCCACTCCAACCACCCAGAGCACATTGTGACCGCCGAGCGGTGTGGTGTGACCGGAAGGCAAGTTGGCCAAAACGTTGCTCAATCCACCCAGTTCGACGACCATATAGGGAAGCGACAACAGGACCGCTAACGTAATGACGATCCCGTTGAAGACGTCGACAGTCACAATCGACACCATCCCTGCGAGCGCCGTGAAGCTCACGATCGCAGTAGCAGTTATCAAGACCCCCATCTGGGGCGATATTGCTCCGTCCGTAACGATAGTCAGGATCCAGCCGCCGCCGCGGAATTGATAAGCGGCGATCGTGACGTAGGCGAGTATGATGGCGATGGTGCCCAATATGCGGGCGGCGGCATTGTAGCGTTGTTCCAGGAGGTCCGGTACCGTGTACTGCGCGATCGCTCGCACCCTACCTGCGAGGAAGTACGCCACTATCAGACCTACCCATCCGCCAAAGGAGAACCACAGTTCGGCGATTCCCGATCTATAGGCCAAACCAGCCCCACCAAAGAGGGAGCCGGAACCGATCCAAGTACATACGAGTGTGCCCACCAGCAGAGCCACCGAGACTGACCGCCCCGCAACCGCGAAGTCCTCGTGGCTCTTCACTGCTCGAGAACGCCATATGCTGACCCCAATGAGTATCGCTGGGTATATGAGGACGATGAAGGTTAAACGGTTCATGCGACTCCTCCGAGCAGTGAAGAGTTTGTCCTTTCGCCGGTCTGCGAGTCCTGCAAGTCAACGCACATAGATACAGCAAATGTCGTTGCGCGGCCAGGCGAGGGTGTGGGTGCAGTGGTCACTGTGCCGCTTGCGGTGCGAGGGCACCATCCGCATGGTGACAGGCGACCCAGTGATCTGGTTGGATCTGGTGAAGCTCAGGTACTTCGGAGCGGCATCGCTCGTTCATCTTGGGATGAGGGCAGCGTGGATGAAACGGGCATCCCGGCGGCGGAGTTCTTGGATTGGGAACGTCCCCACTGAGGATGATGCGTTGTCGTTGACTGTCGGGATCGGGTATGGGAACGGCCGACAACAAGGATGCCGTGTAGGGATGCATGGGTTCCCGATAAGTGTCGGCTGCAGAAGCAAGCTCCACGAGTCTTCCGAGATACATCACTATTACGCGATCGGCGATATGGCGAACAACGGCGAGGTCGTGAGCAATGAACAAGTATGTGAGTCCGTGTCGCTCACGCAGGTCAGCCAGCAGGTTCAACACCTGAGCCTGCACAGATACGTCGAGTGCCGACACGGGCTCGTCCAAGACAACGAACTCCGGTTCTACTGACAAGGCGCGTGCGATGCCCACTCGTTGCCGCTGTCCGCCGGAGAGTTCGTGTGGATAGCGGTCCACGTATGTCGGATCGAGACCGACTTCACGGAATAGGTTCACCACTCTCTGGCGAGCGCCGGCACCGCGGGCAATGCCATGTACCTCAATTGGTTCTCGCACAGCGGTGCCCACCGTCATCCGGGGGTTGAGAGAGCCGAATGGATCCTGAAAGACAAGCTGCATGTGCCGCCGGAGCGCTCGGAGTGGCCTTGCCCTCAAGGAGAGTAGATCGACATCATCAAACATGACCTTGCCCGATGTGGGTTCGGTCAACCTGAGGATGCAGCGACCGAGTGTCGTCTTGCCGCTGCCACTCTCACCCACCAACCCCAGGCACTCGCTCCGCTGTACGGTGAATCTGACACCGTCGACGGCGCGCACGCAGCTAGGCCTCGCGAACAACCCTCCGGCTGATCGGTACTCCTTGGTCAGGTCCTGAACAACGACGAGTGGTCCGGCTTGGTCGGTCACGTGCGTCTCCGTTCGGGTTCCTCGGTCAGCCAACAACGCACGCTGCGATCAGGTTCCGTGGGGGCTAGAGCCGGCATCTCGGACCGACAGTGGTCCCACACGTGAGGACAACGAGGGTGAAAGCGGCAAGCCGTGGGCCATGAATGCGCTGGTGGTACAGCACCGGGGATAGTATCGAGTCTTTCGACGAGCTGGTCGAGTCGCGGGACGGAACGCATCAGGGCGCCGGTATATGGATGGGTTGGTTCGCGAAACAAGGCTCTCATTGGGGATTGTTCGACGATCTGGCCGCCATACATCACAGCCACCCGATCGGTCACGCCAGCCACGATACCGAGGTCGTGGGTGATCAAGATCATTGACATCCCGAGCCGTTGCTTCAGGTCCAGCAACAGCTCGAGAATCTGTGCCTGAATGGTCACGTCCAGCGCTGTCGTGGGTTCATCTGCAATGAGAACCTTCGGACTGCAGGATAGCGCAATCGCAATCAATACACGCTGTTGCATCCCGCCACTCAGTTGGTGGGGGTAGTCGCCGATTCTCTTCTGGGGATCGGGCAGGCCTACGAGGTCAAGGAGTTCCACTGCACGATCGCGCGCCGCCCGGCCCGAGACGATCTGGTGTGCGCGTAGCGTTTCGGTGATCTGGGTACCCACGGTAAGCACGGGATTCAAGCTGGTTGTGGGTTCTTGGAATATCATTGCGATTTCGGCACCGCGAATCTCGCGCAGTGCGCGGGGGGAGAGTCGCATTAGGTCGCTACCTTGGTACTCAACCACGCCCTCCTCAGATATCCGGCCGGGACGGTCGATTAGTCGCAGCAGCGACAGAGCCGTAACCGTCTTCCCGGATCCAGACTCGCCTACTATGCCGAGGGTCTCACCTTGGAACAATTCGAGAGAGACGTCATCGACGGCACGGGCAATGCCTCGCTCGGTCGCGAAGGTCGTCGTTAGGTGTCGGACGATGAGTATGGGATTCATGTCACTCTTGGATCGACGGATTCGCGTACACCATCGCCTACCAGGCTGAACCCTATCACGGTGAGCACTATGACAACGCCGGGAAAGATGGATATCCACGGTGCGTTGGTCATCTGCTCGTAGCCGTCTCGGATCATTCGTCCTAAGGAAGCCGTCGGTTCCTGCACTCCAACGCCAAGGTATGACAACCCAGCCTCGATCAGGATGATCTGTCCCATGCCCAGAGTTGCCGCGACGATCACCGGTGTGACAGCGTTGGGCATCAGGTGTCGTAGCAGGATCCGAGCCGTACCAACTCCAAGGGATCTTGCAGCAGTCACGAAATCTCTCTGACGCAAGCTCAAGACTTCTGCGCGAACCAGCCTGCTAGTACCGAACCAACTCGTAAGGCCAAGCACTGTGATGAGGCCGCCAACCCCGACTCGCTCCCAGAGAGCGAGCACGACCAGGATCAAGAATACCCGCGGGATCGCCAGAGCCGCATCGACTAGCCGCATCAGCACCGCGTCAACCCAATTGCCAGAAAGACCGGCAATTAGGCCGACGGTTGCTCCAATGGTAACCGACAGCAGTATGGACAGCAGCGCGATGGTCAAAGACACCCGGGCGCCATACAGCACCCGAGTCAGTAGGTCGCGGCTATAGAAGTCCGTGCCAAACGGATGGTCGAGTCGTGGTGACAGCAGCTGCCTGTTCAACAGGTCGATCTGCTCTGCTGGGCCGTATGGCGAGATGACAGGGGCGAGGATCGCAGCGGCTGCCAGAATACCGACTAGCGCAAGCCCGAGGCGAGTGCGACGGCTTCTGAGCAAGCTATGTAGCATCAGCCCTCCGACCATGTTTCGGGACGGGTGCGCGGATCCGCCACCCAGTACAGGACGTCAGCCAGCAAGTTTCCCAGCACAACCACAGTTGCTGTCACAATGGCGCTGCCGGTCACGACTGGGTAGTCTCGGTTCTCGATAGCCTCGACGACAAATCGCCCCAATCCGGGCCAACCAAAAACAGTCTCCACGAGGACAGAGCCGGACAGTAAGATAGGAAAGGACAGGCCGAAAAGCGTGATCGTCGGCAGCAGCGAATTCCTGAGGGCATGACGGAATATTACGACTCTCTCAGTCAGGCCCTTGGCCCTGGCACTGCGCACGAAATTCTGACGAATCGCATCCAGCATGGCAGCTCTCTGATATCTGGCCGTGCCGGCTGCTCCGACTAGACCCAACGTCAACGCCGGAAGAATCAGGTGATGCAATCGGTCGAGAATTCGACCCAGAATAGAAAGCTGATCGTAGCCAATTGAGCTCTTCGAGCCCTCTATCGGGAACCAGCCCAGATTCAAGGAGAACAGAAGCATCAGTACTACACCCAGCCAAAAGACAGGAATTGAGTAGAGGGTCAGTGTGGCTGTGGTAAGAGCATCGTCGGTCCGTGAGCGAGGATGTGCTCCCTGCGCGGCACCGGTCGAGATCCCGAGAACGAAGTCAATCAACAGTGCAGTGAAGGCCAACACAAAGGTGGCCGGAATTCTCTCACGTATCGCGTCCCAGACGGGCCGTCGCTCTGAGAATGAATCACCAAGGTCACCACGGGCGACGTTAGCCACATAGCGGACGTACTGTTGGTGAATAGGCAGATGGAGCCCGGCTCGTTCCCTGACTTGAGCAATGAGCTGCGGAGATGCAGGTGATCCCTCGACCATGCGCTGGAATGGGTCACCCGGTGCAAGGCGTATGAGGACGAAGGTCAGTGTGACTACTAGCAATACTATCGCGGCTCCTTGGAGGAGCCGCACCGCCAGGAATCGCGTCACTTTAGTTTGACGCGATGAGATCCCGGGTTATCACTTGGTCCCGCGCCACCCTCCAAGTCCAGATCGACTTCCAGTACTCGTCCCAGGGCATCGTCACGTTTTCGATTCGGTCGTGAACACCGGCCACACCGATCGGTGTGAACAGCCAGACGGCGGGCACGTCCGCATTGATCACGTTTAGGGCTTGTTTCCATCTGGTCCGGGCAGTGTCGCGGTCAAATGTTGTCGTGGCTTCGTCGACGAGTTGGTCAAATCTGGGGTTCGAGTAGGCAACCGCATTGAAGCCTCCGATCCCTGTTGATGTCCACGCCTCAGCGACCGACCCAGGACTCGCGTCGTGCGCGAGTGATTGGAGATATGCGTCAAATTCCCCACTCATTGCGTGCGTGTTCCAGACAGTCGGCTCGAGTTCGTTGATGGTCATTTCGACGCCGAGCTGCTTGAGCTGATCTTGGAGAATCACGGCCGTGCGTCTCCGCAGTGCACTTGACGCGGGCACGATGACCTCAAAGGAAAGTCGACGGTCACCGTGATCAAGCACATCGTCACCATCCGGGTCACTCCAGCCGAGCTCAGAGAGCAGCTGTCGTGCACCGGCACTGTCGAACGAGATCTGGTCGACGTCGTCTGTCCACACCCAGAGCGACTGTGTCACCGGTCCGACCAACGGCCGTCCGTACTCTCCTAAAACCGCCTGTGTCAGCGCCTCCCGGTCAACTCCCATGGAAATGGCACGCCTCAAATCACGGCTCGCGAACAGTGGGTGTGGGCGTGACGTGTCTTCGGGATCGCGCATATTGAATCCCATGAAATTGTAGACGCCTACGTCATATTGTTCGATCCTCAAATCCTCGTGCTCGGCGACTCGGGTGATGTTCTCGATTCCGGGGATGTAGCTCAGATAGTCTGCTTCTCCCGCAATTAGCTGCGAGACGATCGCAATCGGGTCAGGAACGAAGCGCCACACGATCCTGCGAAATCCCGGACGTCCGGCGAAGAAGGTCGAATCTCCCGCCAACTCGATCATCTCGCCGGCATTCCAACGAACGAATCGGAACGGGCCATTGCCCACCGGGCTCCTCGCGAACGGATGGGATATGAGTTCACCGTGCGACACATCCCCAAGCAAATGGTGCGGGAGAATCCTCATGTGGTAGACCGCGTCGAAGAACTGCTCCGGGTAATGGCGGCTGAACACGAATATGGCCGTGAGAGAATCTCGCGCAGTGACGGACGCGATGGAGGCGAGGCGGCTCCTACCGGAGAACCCGACCGCGGGATCCGTGTATACCTCGTACGTGAAGGCCACGTCATGGGCGGTGACTAAAGTGCCGTCGTGCCACCGGGCCTGGGGATTGATCTGGAACCTGATAGTCGTCGGGTCCTCGAAATCCCAAGCTTCGGCCAACTTCGGCACGAATCCATCATCGCCGAATGTGTTCGACTCCGGGCCGACGTCCGCGAGTTTCCAGAAGAGCAAATCGCCCAGTGCCAGATCAACATCGTAGGCAGCAAGCGGCGGCAGCAACGCTTCCGGCTCAGCGCTGGAAGCCATGATTGCAGTCCCGCACCAGTTCCCTTCGCAGCTCAGCTCCGGTTCGCAAGCCATGAGTCCGAGGAATGCTGCTATCAGTCCATGCGTGAGTTTGAGACGGGTTCGTTTCATGGTTTCACCTTCCAGAGGATTGGGATCACCGCCGCCACGTCCACGCCGGATCCGCGAACTGTTCCAGATGCGATTCTATAACTGGCGCGTCACCATCATTCCAATTGCCGGACCAGGACCGCACAACCTCGGCCCGTATTGCTGCTGCGACCTCGTCAAAACCGACTGGTCGGCCTAGCTGTGTAGAGATCGATGTTGCTGCAGGCGTCATATGTTCGCCCCTGATCACGCTTGCGACAATATCCTGTCCGTCTTCGAGCAGAATCGACCCGTGCTGCAAGAAGGACTCTCCTTCCCTTACTTGGGCACTGCCGACGAGCTTCCGCCCCGCGACCGTGACCTCACCTCCCGCTGGTGCAGCGAAGCAGGCACCGTTGTTCAATGAGCCGGTGCGCCTGCTCCGTCGGCCAGCCAACTGGGCTGGGATTCCCAATTTGCGGAGCGCGAAGGCCAGAGTGGCGTGGATAATATTGTACGTTTCCTGCAGCGATCCAAACGTGGAGTTGGGTGCAGCGACAGCGTAGGTAACCTCAGCATCGTGCCAAACAGCCCGCCCGCCTGAAGGTCGGCGGACCGTGGCCAAGCCCAGTCGTTCGATCTCATCCCTGTCGTAACGCACCGCGGCTGGCTCATTCCGCCCAAACGAGAGGCATGGCGGCACCCACCTATACAGGCGTAGGAAAGCAACTCCCTCCCTTGCCCGGCGCAGTAGGGCGTAATCGACACTCATGTTGTGGCTCCCTGGGCAACCCGATGGTTCTACGATCAGGGACCAGTCTAGCATCTATGCCCCAACAGGATCGGCGTCGCTGTAGACCTCCAAAGGCAAGCAACAGATCAGGTGTCGGTCACCGAATGCCCCGTCCACACGTCCCACTGTGGGCCAGCTCTTGTGATCGCGGGTCTGTTGAGTCGGGAATGCTGCCAACTCTCTCGAATAGGGGCGGTCCCACTCGTCGGACGTCACCACCTGCATAGTGTGAGGAGCGTTCTTGAGGACATTGTTCTCTGGATCTGCCCTTCCCTCTTCAATAGCACGGATCTCTTCGCGGATCGCCAGCATCGCGTCGCAGAATCGATCCAGTTCCTCCTTGGACTCGCTTTCGGTCGGCTCGACCATCAGTGTTCCGGCAACAGGGAAGGAGACCGTCGGCGCGTGAAAGCCATAATCCATCAACCGCTTGGCTATGTCCTCTACGTCCACCCCGGAAGTGGCCTTGAACTGCCGCACATCTAGGATGCACTCGTGACCGATCAGTCCGTTACGCCCAGCGTAGAGTAGCGGATACACACCCTCAAGCCGTTTGACGATGTAGTTGGCGTTCAGGATCGCGACTTGAGTGGCCTCTTGCTGCCCCGCCGGGCCGGTGAGGGCTAGGTAGGTCCAGGAGATCGGCAGAACCGAAGCACTACCCCAAGGTGCAGCTGAGACCGAGCCACAGGAATCTTCGACGCCGAGCGGTATGACGGGGTGATCGGGCAGGAACGGCGCAAGGTGCTCGGCAGCGCAGATCGGCCCCATCCCTGGTCCACCACCGCCATGCGGAATGGCGAACGTCTTGTGGAGATTGATGTGACACACGTCCGCGCCGTAATCTCCCGGACGGCAGAGTCCCACTTGTGCATTCAAGTTAGCACCGTCCAGGTAGACCTGCCCGCCATGCTGGTGGATGATCTCGTTGATCTCTCGGACGCCGGCCTCAAACACTCCGTGAGTGGACGGATAGGTGATCATCAGTGCAGCCAGCTCACTACTGTATTCCACGGCTTTGGCTCGCAGATCGTCGATGTCGATGTTGCCGTGTTCGTCTGTGCCAATCACGACGACCTTCATACCAGCCATGACTGCGCTGGCAGGGTTGGTACCATGGGCCGACTTCGGAATCAAGCACACGGAACGCCGGGTATCACCTCTGGAGCGATGGTAGGCTCGAATGACGAGCAGTCCAGCGAATTCACCTTGCGCTCCTGCGTTGGGTTGCAGCGAGACATGCGGTAGACCGGTGATCTCGGCGAGCTGATGCTGCAGGTCGTGAAACAAAACTCGATACCCGTCCGCCTGCTCTCGCGGTGCGAACGGATGTAAAGCACCGAATTGACGCCAGGTAATCGGGATCATCTCAGCCGTCGCATTGAGTTTCATCGTGCACGATCCAAGCGGGATCATGGCGGATGTCAGAGACAGGTCGCGCGCCTCGAGCTTCTTGATGTAGCGCATCATTTCCGTCTCCGAGCGGTAGCGGTGAAAGACCGGGTACGAGAGAAACTCCGAAGTCCGCCGCAACGACTGCGGTATGGCCTGGCCATCCTTGGTCTCTCCTGCGAGTTGCTGGACATCGAATGGGATGCTGTCCTTGGGGGAGAAGGCCGCAATGATATCGGCGATATCGTCCAGCGTAGTGGTCTCGTCGAGCGTGATCCCAATTCGGGAATCCGATACCTCCCGAAGGTTGATGCGGCGAGCCCGCGCAGCGTCGTGGACAGCGGAAACGGCTTTGCCTGACGGTTCGACTGCGACAGTGTCGAAGAACTCGTCGTGAACAACTCGATGTCCCAAACGACGCAGCGCTTCCGTTAGCGTGACAGCCAACGCATGGACGCGCCCCGCGATGCGGAGCAGCCCGTCAGGGCCGTGATACACCGCATACATCCCTGCAATCACTGCAAGTAGCACTTGCGCTGTGCAGATATTGCTTGTGGCCTTGTCACGCCGGATGTGCTGCTCCCGGGTCTGCAGCGACATGCGAAGCGCAGCATTCCCTGCACTGTCACGAGAGATCCCGATGATGCGTCCAGGTATTCTCCGCTTGTGGGCATCTCTGGTCGCAAAAAAGGCTGCGTGTGGTCCGCCATATCCAAGGGGAACACCGAAGCGCTGCGAGTTTCCCACGGCCACGTCCGCACCGAGATCCCCCGGCGGGGCTAGCATTGTGAGAGCTAGCAGGTCTGTCGCCATCGTAACCAACGCCCCCGCTGAGTGCGCCCGTTCGCAGACGGAACGGTGATCAACGATCCGACCTTGGCTCCCGGGATACTGAATCAGGGCCCCAACCACCCCCGGCTTGAACTCGAAACCGCTCGCGTCCGCGACTACGATCTCCACATCCCGCAGTTCTGCGCGTGTTTGGACTACGGCTACCGTCTGGGCGTGACAGTCTTCATCAACCAAGTACACTGGTGAAGCCACCTGCTTTGCAGCACCCACGGTCATCGTCATAGCCTCGGCTGCAGCTGTGCCCTCGTCGAGCAGAGATGCATTGGCGATCTCGAGACCGGTCAAGTCAGCGACCATCGTCTGGAAGTTGAGGAGGGCCTCCAGCCGGCCTTGAGCGATCTCTGCTTGGTAAGGAGTATACGCTGTGTACCACCCGGGATTCTCCAGGATGTTGCGGAGGATCACCGGAGGCGTAACACAATCCGCATAGCCCATGCCGATAAAGGACCGGTAGACGTCATTGCGCGCAGCTATCGCTTCCAGAGCAGCCAGCACCTCGCTTTCGCTCCGGGGTGCTGGAATGTTCAGTGGCCGTTCCAGTCTGATATTCTCGGGAACGACCGCATCCATCAGCACGTCGAGAGAATCATACCCCAATGTTGCCAGCATCTCCTGTACGTCTGCCGGACGTGGGCCGATATGCCTGCGGATGAACTGTCCAGTCTGACTGTGTGGAAGTGGGGTTTCCATCGTGGCGTTTCCTTATTGTGCAAAAGCCCCGGGGGTAGCTCCCGGGGCAGATGAGTCCCGTGCTATGATGGCACAGTGCCCCGGAGAGTCTTACTCGCCGATGTGTTGTGCGTAGTCCGTGGCACCGAGCAGTTTAGGCAGGTCTTCCGGATTCCGTAACTGCAGCTTGATCATCCAGCCATCACCATAAGGGTCCTCGTTGACCAGGTTTGGGTTGCCGTCCAACTCAGCGTTGATCTCAATCACTTCACCCGCGACAGGACAGAACAGCTCGGAAACCGCTTTTACAGCCTCGATTGTCCCGAACACGTCCATCTGACCAAAGG
>JBDHKN010000041.1:0-42157 GCA_039586365.1 Gemmatimonadota bacterium
CGATCACTGGCATTCTCAGATGTCGATCGACGCGGCCGCCGAAGGTATCCACGTCTACTGCGAGAAGTGCATGACGCGGACCGAGGAAGAGGCGCTCGCCATGCACGATGCCATCAAGAACTCCGACATCGTCTTCCAGTTGGGCCACCAGAACCGGCAGTCGGAGGCGCACATCAAGGCGCGAGAGGTGATCGACGCGAACATTCTTGGGCCGATCACGCTGGTCGAGGGCACCACCAATCGGAACTCACCTTGGGGTGCGTGGGTGTGGGACATTCATGAGGAGGGCAACCCTGAGACGATTGATTGGGATCTGTTTCAGGGACCCACACCGCACAAAGTGCCGTTCAGCCTCGAGCGCTTCTTCCGCTGGCGCTGTTGGTTTGACTATGGGACCGGACTGTCAGGGGATCTCCTGTCGCACGAGTACGACTCGGTGAATCAGATCCTACAACTCGGGATTCCCAAGAGCGCAGTCGCCTCCGGCGGCATCTACTTCTTCAAAGATGGCCGGGACGTGCCTGACGTTTTTCAGGCAGTATACGAGTACCCCGATCGCGATCTCACCTTCGTCTACAGTGCAACGCTCGCGAACGGGCACTACCGGGGCCTGAGGTTCATGGGGCATGACGCCTCGATGCAGGTGAGCGGAGCCCTCACGGTCACAGCCGACGGTGAGTCGACCCGCTACGAGCAGAAGATCACCGACGGGATCATCGATCCGTCGCTTCCGATGTTCACGTACCAGCCCGGGTTCAAGGGTATCGATGCGATTACTTCGGCGACCGCCGAGTACTTCGCCAGCAGGGGGCTGCTGTACACCTATCGCGGTGGCAGGCGCATGTCGGCGTACCATCTCTTGGTTGGCGAGTGGCTCGAAGTGATCCGGAACGGAGGTGAAACGAGCTGCAACATCGACCGCGGCTTCGAGGAAGCGATCAGTTGTCACATGGCTACCCGGTCCTACCTCGAGCAACGCAAGGTCGAGTGGGATCCCGTACGCCGCCGCATCGTCTAGTCGTGACACCGTGAAATTGGAGGGGGCGTGAGCGCAAAGACTCGGCTGGGCATGATGATGTTCCTCCAGTATGCGATCTGGGGGGCGTGGGCTCCAGTACTGTCGTCGTATCTGATCAACGATCTGGGGTTCAGCGGCGGTCACGTCGGTTGGATCTACGCGTTGCTGCCGTTGGCCACCATAGTATCCCCATTCATCGGTGGGCAGCTCGCCGATCGGTACTTCTCCTCCGAGAAGGTCATCGGGACGCTCTCTTTTGCGGGCGGTATCCTGTTGATCGTAGTTGCTCGTACCACCGACTTCGGTGCGATGGCAACGCTCATGCTCGTGTACTGCCTGGTATACGCCCCGACGCTTGCGCTGACCAACTCCATTGCGATGATCAATCTGGAGGATTCGGAGCGCGAGTTCGGCGCCATCCGAGTATGGGGCACCCTGGGTTGGATCGCGGCAGGACTGCTGCTCACCGGATGGCGCTGGGCCGGTGACAACGGCACGGCCCTCACGCTACAGGGTGACATGCTTTTGCTGGCAGGCGCGCTCTCGATCGTTATGGGAGTGCAGGCCTTCACTCTGCCACACACACCGCCCGTAAAGGAAGGCGTCAAACCCTGGGCATTCTTGGAATCGCTCAAGATGCTTAAGGTGACCGACTTTGCCGTCTTCGTCGGGATCACCTTCGTCGTGGCAACCGAACTGGAGTTCTACTACATCCTCACAGCGCCGTTTCTGGAGTCCGACACAATCGGCGTATCCAGCACGAATGTGCCGGCAGTGATGACCATCGCTCAGTTCGCTGAGATCTTCGTGATGGCATTCCTGCTGTCACGGTTCCTCAAGAAGTACGGCATGCGCAAGACACTCGCGATCGGAGTGATCGCCTGGCCGATTCGCTACATAATCTTCGCTATAGGGTCACCGACATGGCTGGTCATCGCATCGCTCGCACTGCATGGCTTCTGCTATGTGTTCTTCTTCGTGGCCGCCTTCATATACGTGGACAAGGTTGCGCCGCCGGACATCCGCGCATCGGCGCAGAGTCTGATAGCGATCGTAGCGCTCGGTCTAGGTCGCTTCCTCGGCAGCATTTTCGCCGGCAAGATCAGGGATGTGTTCACCACGGCCGGTGTCACCAATTGGACTTACGTGTTCCTCGTACCCTGTGCCCTCACCGTGCTGTGTGCGGTGGCTTTCTTGCTGTTCTTCCGTGAGGAGCGTGGAGCGGCTGTGGAGAACACTGTTGGGAGGGATTGATAGAGAGATGGCAGTCAAGAGACTAGGTGTTGGGTTGGTCGGCGGAGGTTTCGTCGCGCGGTTCCATATCCGCTCATGGGTTGGAGTGCGCGACGCAGATATCCTGGGCGTCGTGGGTCGGGACGACAATACGGCGGAAGAGGCAGTGGCTCTGATCGGGCAACTCGGAGTTGGGCAGGCAAAGGTCTACAAGTCCATCACGGACATGGTGGCCGATCCGGCAGTCAACGCCCTTTGGATCTGCGCGCCTAACTTCGCTCGCATCGAGGTCATGGAGGAGATAGTCCACGCAATCGAAGCGGGTATTGGGGAACTCGTTGGCGTTGCGTGCGAGAAACCACTCGGCCGAAATACTGCCGAGGCCCGGCGTATGTTGGAGCTAGTGGAGAGGGTGGGCTTGCTGGACGGCTATCTCGAGAACCAGCTCTTCTCGCCCGCTATTGTACGGGGCAAGCACATCCTGTGGAGCCGCGGCGCCGCACTCACGGGGCCGCCATACCTCGCACGGGCAGCCGAGGAGCACAGTGGCCCGCACATGCCATGGTTCTGGGAGGGAGAATTGCAGGGCGGTGGTGTGCTGAACGACATGATGTGTCACTCGGTGGAGGTCGCGCAGTTCTTGTTGACGCCGCCGGGTGCGGCCCGCAACGCGCTGACACCGGTCAAAGTATCAGCCCATACGTCGTGTCTGAAATGGCAGCAGCCTCACTACGCCGATCTCCTTGCAGCCAGCAGCCGTGGCAAGACCGATTACCGTAACCGACCGGCCGAGGATTTCGCCCGGGCTCTGGTCGTGTACCGTGATGGTGAAGGCAACGAACGCATCGTCGAAGCGACCACCTCGTGGTGCTTCGTCGGAGCCGGGTTGAGGCTCAGCATGGAACTGCTCGGCCCGGAATACTCGCTAGCGGTGAACTCGCTGGATGCAGGTCCGAAGGTCTTTTTCAGCCGGGAGGTTTCAGGCGACGCCGGTGAAGATCTGGTGGAGAAACAGAATGCAGAAATGGGCCTGATGCCGGTGGTCAGCGATGAAGAGAGCGAGTACGGCTACATCGGAGAAAACCGACACATGGTGCAGTCTTTTCTCGCAGGTACGCGCCCCTCTGAGAACTTCGCTGACGGTGTCGCGGTCACCGAGTTACTGATGACGGCCTACATGAGCGCCGAGCAAGAGACGACGATTACGTTTCCGCCGCCCGACCTGCCCGAATTCGTACCATCGGTTGCCAGAGGGCGGTGGAACCCCCGCCTTCGCTGAGCGGCGGACGCTGAGTACCATTCGCCAAGCGCGGGAGACGAAAGGTCGAGGATAGGATCATGCAGCGATCACTCGTGGCAGTGGGAATTGGCTTGTTAGTGCTCTCTATTGGAGGATACGCGTCGATGCGATCGGTCTCGGGGCCACAAGGCGGCACGCCCCAGGATGGGTTCGAACAGATCCTGAAGGAGCGCAACGGCCGTTACACCAAGCACGGCTGGAACCACTACGGTCCCGGCTACTTCGACTTGGATCCGGAGACAGGCGTACTCACGTCTCACGGGGGGATGGGGTTGTTCTGGTATGCGGAGAAACAATACGGCGACTTCATACTCGAACTCGAGTTCAAGTGCGCCAATGAGCGCACGAACTCGGGGGTCTTCTTGCGAGTACCAGGGGTCCCGGCAAGCGACGACTACATCTATCACAGCTTCGAGATTCAGATCGACGACGCGAGCGAGGGTGTCCACCACACGGCCGCCGTTTATGATGCGGAGGCTCCAGCGAGAAGCGCCTCGAATCCGCCGGGCGAATGGAACCACTTCCGAATCGCCTTCGTGGGCACGCGGATAACCGTCGACCTGAACGGGGAACAGGTGGTCGATTGGGAGGCGGAGCCGCGTGGGAAGGTCGCGGACTTCGCCGAGCGAGGTTACATCGGCCTACAGAATCACGACGACGTGAGTCCGGTGTATTTCAGGAGTATTCGGATCAAGGATTTGTCTCAGTAGCGCCGGTGCCGCACGGCTCCGTCCGACATCATTTGGAAGGTCCGGTCCCTCATCTCGAAGAGGAGTGCCGGTGCTCCTCTAGGGTCCGGATATCCTCTACGTCGAGGACCACCAGATCCGCAACCTTTCCCGCCTGTAGACTACCTCGCGAGTCCGCCTCGTAGCTCAAGTAGGCTCCGTTGATCGTATAGGAGTGGAGGGCTTGTTCGAGATCGAGGGTTTCGTCGGGACCGTAGATGTCACCGACTGCCTGGGACCGGCGGTACAGGCTGACGGTGGGCTAGGCGGCGTTCCCAGTACAGCGCTGGCCGCATCTCGAACGGCGCGTACATTGAGCCTCATCTAATGAGGTGATCCCGTGGAATCACAAATCCCTGCTGGACTACTGGAGAGGATTGAACGGTGCGGAGTCGTTGCTGTGCTCGTGGTGGACGAACTGGCGCACGCCGTGCCGTTGGCGAGGGCGTTGTTAGCCGGCGGTATCGATGCCATGGAGCTGACCCTGCGCACACCCGTAGCGCTCGCCGCGCTCGAGGCGATTCGGTCACAGGTGCCTGACATGTTGCCCGGTGTAGGAACCGTGCTTACACCAGAGCAGGCAGGCGAGGCCGCAGCGGCCGGTGCCGCGTTCGGCGTCGCGCCGGGCTTGAACCCGCGGGTGGTGGGAGCGGCCCAGCAGGTTGGGCTGCCGTTCGCTCCGGGCGTCGCCACTGCATCCGACTTGGAGGCGGCGTTGGAATTGGGTTGCCGCGATGTGAAGTTCTTCCCCGCGGAACCGACCGGCGGGATGGCCTACTTGAAGAGCATGGCTGCGCCGTACACGCACCTGGGCGTTCGTTTCGTTCCGCTGGGGGGCCTCAAACCCGATAACGTGAGTGAGTACCTATCGAGTTCGCTTGTTCTGGCCGTTGGGGGGTCGTGGATTGCACCTCGTGACACAATCCGGCAGGAGGACTGGGACGCGATCAGGATCAACGCGCTCCAGGCCCGGGCGATAGTCAACGACCTACGCGAGGCTGGCGGTTAGGAGCTAAGGCGGCCACAGCCTCGCGCACGGCGCGCGGCTGGTTCCACAGGAGATTACAATGGCGAGAGTCGTGACCTTTGGCGAGATAATGGGACGGATGGCGGCACCTGGATTCCTGCGCCTGCGGCAGGCGTTGCCGGGTCCGTTGGACGTGACGTTCGGCGGCGCGGAGGCGAATGTTGCCGCCTCACTGGCGATGCTTGGCGCGCAGGCGGCTTTCGTCACCGCTCTGCCGGGCAACGCTATTGGGGACGCGTGCATCGCTTCACTTCATGCGTTGGGGGTCAATACTCAACACATTCTCCGTACCGACGAAGGTCGGTTGGGCCTCTATTTTCTCGAAACGGGCGCCAACCAGCGGCCGAGCCAAGTGGTCTACGATCGGGCGGGATCCGCGGTGAGCCTCACGGCCGCGGACCGGTACGACTGGCCAGCGATCTTTGATGGAGCGGTGTGGTTCCACGTGACCGGCATTACGCCCTCCATCTCGCGAACGGCGGCCGAAGCGACGTTGGCGGCCGCCCAAGCTGCGAAGACGGCCAGCCTCACGGTGTCGTGTGATCTGAACTTCCGCAACAAGCTGTGGCGGTGGGAAGCAGCCACCTCGCCCAAGGAACTCGCGGAAGAGACGCTGCGGCAAGTGTTGCCACACGTCGACTTGGTCGTTGCCAACGAGGAAGACTGTGCCGCCGTGCTGGGAATCCACGCGGCGCAAACGGATGTGGAGACCGGTGACTTGCGGATCGTGAGCTACCCGGATGTGGCCCGTCAGCTCGTCAGCCAGTTCCCGAACGTCACGAAGGTCGGCATTACGCTGCGTGAGAGCATTTCGGCATCGTACAACAACTGGGGCGCAATGCTCTACTGTGCAGCTGAGGACCGGGCGTACTTCGCGCCGATGCGTGACGACGCCTACCGGCCCTACGAGATTGGCAACATCATCGATCGAGTGGGTGGCGGCGACGCGTTCGCGGCCGGCCTGATCTTCGCGCTGACCAGTGCGGAGCTGAACTCACCTGACACGGCCGTTCGGTTTGCGGCCGCCGCGTCTTGCCTGGCGCATTCCATCGTGGGCGATTTCAACTACTCCAGCCGGGCGGAGGTGGAGTCGCTCATGGGCGGGTCTGGTGCCGGGAGAGTGGTGCGGTAGATCGGAGCCGCGGTGTGCCCCGACCCAGCGGTCTGCGGACACCGTCGATGCTCCGCGTCAGCGACGCTGCGAAAGAGTGATCACCTGCGGTCAGGACGATGCGAGGCGTTCAACGGCCTGTCTGGATCTGCGCTCCAATCTTCAATCGAACCGTCGTAGACGCGGATCTCGTATCCCAAGTGGCGTGCGGCATACGTGACACCGGTGGCCAGTACACCGGTCACGCAGTACGCGACTACGGTATCGCCGGGTGTGAAGCCGACATGCTGGAACAGGCGTTCCAGTTCGGCAGCGTGCCTCATCTTGCCAGACTGGTCATACAGTTCCGTCAACGGAAGATTGACGGCTCCTGGGATATGTCCTTGCCGCGACTCTGTTTGCTCCTGAGTGCCGGCGTACTGCTCATGCGGCCGCGCGTCGACGAGAACGTGACCAGGGGTACTCATCCTCGCAGCTATCCAATCGGCGTCTACCACCAGTTCGTTCACGGGTTTGGCGCTCAGGCTGCCAGGTCGAGTATCGCGTAGGTCGGCGGTGACGGGATATCCTGCAGCCTTCCAGGCAACTAGGCCCCCATCCAGCAAGAACGACTGCTCGCCCAGACCCAGGTAGTCCAATGTGAAGAGAAGACGAGTAGCGAACAGTGTGCGTTCGTTGTCGCTGTAGACGACGATCTTGGAGTCGTCCGAGACGCCGAGAGCTTCCAGCCGCTGGCGCATTGCATCAGGTGGTGGGAGCTCGTTCCGGAGGCCAGTTGCGCTGTCGTTGCGAATGGCGAAGTCTGCAAACGACAAGTAGCTGGCACGGGGAATATGTTCCTCATTGAACACTGCTTCACTGCCGACGTGGATCGGCACTATTGTCGAGTCAGCAGTGTTCTGTGACAGCCAGTCGACCGTGACGATCGATCCCGGACCGTAAGTCGATGTATCCGGTTGACATCCAACCAGCGCGACAAGCGTTGCGAGCAGGCAAGCGCTCACCGGAACTCGTGTGGTTGCGTGTAAGGGCTCCATTCGAAACACCATTCTCCTTTAGTCTCCGCGGTGATGAGCCGCGAGATGCTTGTTAGGTCTCCGTCATCAGCTCGGTTGGAGTCGATTCCTCATCAAAGTAGTCCAAGTTGTGGAGAGGCATTGCGGCTCCTGCCGCGCTTGAGCTGCCAATCGTTGCGTTCAGAAACGATAGACTCCCGAAACCACCCCGAAGTGGAACCATGCGAAATTGTACACCGACTCTACGTCCGCGCCTCCTTCTATCGTGCGGTAGCCACCGGTGATGCCCCAGCGATCGTCAAGAAAGTATCCCAGCTTGAGCGCGACGTCGAAGGCGCGTCCCGGCCCGCCGGCCAGGCCATCGAAGTCGAACAAAGCATGCCACCGGCTGGCAAACCGCCAGTCGGCGGCGAGATGCACAAGAGGTACGAAGCCCACATCGGTGTCCTTGCTAGAGGTGCCCGCCTGCCGGAGTTCTATCTTCGCGTCACGGATCTTGGCGGTGGCACCGATCCAGAGTCTGAGCCGCTCGCGGTCCACGAAGCGGTAGCGATAGCTGAGCCGCCACGAGTTGAACTTGTAGGTCGCTTGAACCGGCGCCCCCGGCTGGTAGGTCTGGCCGGCGAAGTCTGCCGGCTCGGTAAACGACCCGGTCTCCGTGCTAGCGAGCGGTGCGAGCAGGACGCGCAGGCCGTGACGCCTGTTGATGTTCCAGGTAAGATAGAGGCGGCCAGCGGGCCACGGCCCCTTACCTACCAGGTCGACTAGGGAGAATCTGGTTCCCGTCTCGTCGTTTGGGATCTGTACGTCGTTACGGCTCTGCCAGACGGGTCCGGCCTCGAGCTCTATCATGAATGCCGACGCGCTCTGCGCAACGGTCGCCGAAACCGGCGTGAACATCAGCACTGAAGCCACGACACAAGGTATCGATTTACAGGCCTGCCGCATGGCACACCTCCTCCAAACACGATGCGCTGAGATTTGCCGGACCCGGTGTGTCGATCACGGTCCAAGACGGCCGCGCCACCGTTCTTGACAGTCCAAGTCTCTCGTTGTCTGAACCTGACCGTGTGCTGCTGTCAGTAACTATGCTCATCGATCTTGACTTTGCCCCGAAATATCCAGTATACCGAAAACGTATACGCCACCACTATCGGCATCCCGATCAACGCGATGATCAGCATGATCCGGTGGGTCTTGGGGGATGAGGCGGCATTATAGATGGTGAGGCTGTGCTCCGCTATGGGGCGCGAGTAGATCATGTCCGGATACATCCCGATCCCGAACAGAGCCATGAGCAGTAACATCGCCACGCACGACGACAGAAACGCGCGGAACTCTCTCCCTTGGTGCACTTCCCGCGGGATGTTCGCCACGACGAGCACATTGAGCAGAGGCACAACGAACAGTACTGGATAGTCGAACAGCGTCGTCGTCATGTGGGGAATGAAGGCTACGGTCAGACCCGTCGTGATCACATAGCACACGACGAACATGGTGATCAGCTGAGGAATCCAGCGCCGCACTTTTGCTTGAAGGTCTCCCTCTGTCTTCATAACCACGTAGATCGAGCCATGCATGGCGAATAGTGTAACCGTGGTAAGCCCGACCACCAGTGGGTAAGGCCTGAGCAGTCCCAACAAGCTGCCCATGTACTCGCCATCCGCCGTCAACGGAATGCCTTGTACCACGTTGCCCAATGCCACTCCGATCAACAGTGACGAGACTATGCTACTTACGCTGAAGCTCGTGTCCCATGTCCTGCGCCATCTATCCGAGGGCCTTTTGCTGCGGAACTCGATGGCCGTTGCGCGGAAGATGAGCGCAAACAGAAGGAGCATGAACGCCAAGTAGAAACCGGAAAACGAGGTCGCGTATACGTCCGGGAACGCGGCGAACAGCGCGCCGCCACCAGTCACCAGCCATACTTCGTTGCCGTCCCACACCGGGCCGATGCTGTTGATCATGATGCGCCGGTCGCGGTCGGTCTTGGTGAACAAATGCAGAGCGCCAACACCAAGATCGAAGCCATCGAGAATCGCGTAGCCGCTCAGGAGCACGCCGATCAGCAGGAACCAAACCGTGTTCAAGTCGAGGCTCATGCCAGCTTGCCCTCCCGGACCGAACCGTCAAAGGGTCCATGCTGGATCTTCTCGTTCAGCAGGTAGACGAACAGAACGAACAACAAGAGGTAGATCAGTCCGAACAGGATCAGCGACGTGAGCACCTCATCTGCTGTTACGGAGGCTGACAGTGCGTCCGACGTCCTGAGGAGATGGTACACTATCCAGGGTTGTCGTCCCACTTCGGCGGACAACCAGCCCAATTGGTTCGCGAACTGTGGTCCCAACACAGAGAATACGAGCACCCACAACAGCCAGCGCGTGCGGAACAGTCTGTTGCGCCACAGGTAGATCCCGCTCAGCACCGAGATCAAAATCAACAGCATTCCTATCCCGACCATGGCGTGATAGGACTGAAACACGATGTTGACTGGCGGCCGATCTTCCGGGGCGAACGCATTCAAACCGGTCACGGGAGCATTCATGTCGCCGTGAATCAACCAGCTGAGCATTCCCGGTACTTGAACGCCGTAGGTGCGCCCGGCGTCTTCATCGACCCATCCGATTACGTAGAGGGCCGCCGGCGCACTGGCCTCGAAGTGAGCTTCGTACGCCGCCAGTTTGGCCGGTTGATTCTCTGCAACCCCCTCCGCACTACTATGGCCGGTGATCAGCTGAAGCACCGACGCAACAATCGCGAGACTGAGCGCAATCTTGATCGACGCCTTGGCGAAATCGTGGTGTTTGTTCCTGAGCAAATAGAACGCGCTCACGCTGAGCACCAGGAACGCCCCCGCCTGCCAGCATCCCATGTAGACGTGGCTGATGCGGTCGAGAAACGACGGATTGAGCACGGCGTCCCAAAAGCTCGTCAGCTCGGCACGAAACCCGTTGCCATGTGCCATCAGCTGGTAACCGGCGGGGGTTTGCTGCCACGAGTTTGCCACGACGATCCAGATGGCGCTGAAATGAGCGCCGAGGGCCACCATCACGGTGGAGAGGAAGTGAGTTCTGGGTTTTACCTTGTCCCAGCCAAACAGTAGGATCGCCAAGAAACCCGATTCGAGGAAGAACGCGAAGATGCCTTCCGCCGCCAGTGCGGCTCCGAATATGTCACCCACGTAGCGCGAATACGCTGCCCAGTTGGTGCCGAACTGAAACTCCATCACGATTCCAGTCGCCACGCCGAGCGCGAAGATCAGACCAAACACCTTGACCCAGAATCGCGTCATTCGGTGATAGAGTTCTTCACCGGTCTTGAGGTAGGTCCCCTCCATAATCACCAGCAGTAGACCCAGCCCAACGCTCATCGGCGGGAATATGTAGTGGAAGGCTATGGTGGCAGCAAACTGTATGCGTGACAGGATCTCTACGTCCATCAAGGACCTCCTGTGCAGATCAGCAACCAGCGGCCGGCGGCCAGCAATAGTGAACCGAAGTTAGTGAGACAATCCGCAATCTCAAATTGCTAGTATGCAATCATGCCGTTCCTTTCCTTTACCCTGGCGCGTGCGGCGTTGCGGCTACATCTTGCCGTCCATCCTCACCTCCAGGATGATTCACCGTGCCAATGATGATTCGGTTCACCATCTCTCTCACTCTCGCGCTCGCTCTGCTGTACACCGCGTCCACAGCTCAGACCGCGCGCATCTTGGAGCAGACGCGAATCATAACGACCTATCCGTTCTCCGAGCCCAATCCGATACCGATACTGACGCGTGATGCCCGGCTGTATCCCTACCATTCCTTTGAGGGATACGCGAAAGACGGGGTACCACGCGAGTGGAAGGTGGTTCACCTCGAGAACGATCTCATAGAGGTCTTCGTGCTGCCCGAAGTGGGTGGGAAAGTGTGGGGAGCCGTCGTGAAGCAGACGGGCCATGAGTTCATCTATCGCAACGAGGTGATGAAGTTCCGGAACATCGCGTTGCGTGGTCCGTGGACGTCGGGTGGCATCGAGTTCAACTTCGGCGTGATCGGCCACACACCCTCCACCGCGACTCCGGTCGATTACGTGCTGCGCGAGAATCCCGATGGGAGTGTGAGCTGTGTCGTGGGGGCGATGGACCTCCCTTCCCGCACCCACTGGCGGGTCGAGATCCGCCTGCCCGCTGACCGCGCCTATTTCGAGACCAACGTCTTGTGGTACAATCCTACACCGCTCGAGCAACCCTATTACAACTGGATGACCGCGGCCGCGTTCGCGCGCGACGATCTGGAGATGTCGATACCGGGGAACGCATACTTGACGCATCCAGGAGCCAGCCGACCGTGGCCCCTCGACGCCACCGGCCGGTACCTGCCAGCGTATGGCAACAACCGGTTTGCCGGACACAAGTCCTACCACGTGGTGGGCGAACTGAACGACTTCTTCGGTGGCTACTATCACGCCGACGACTATGGTTTCGGTCACTGGTCGCGCTACGAAGAGATGCCGGGTCAGAAGCTCTGGCTCTGGGCGCTTTCGCCCGAAGGGGGCGTGTGGGAAGACCTGCTCACTGATACCGATGGGCAGTATGTCGAATTTCAGGCCGGGCGACTGTTGGTACAGTACTCGCCGGGCGCAGACGTGAATCCGATCACGCAGGCGGGGTTCGATCCCGGCGCGGGTGACCGCTGGTCCGAGACGTGGTTCCCGCTCGAGGGGATCGGTGGACTGACAGACGCCTCGCGGGACGGGGCCATGTACGTGACCCGCGAAAATGGGCAGTTGAGGGTCAGCATCAACGCGTTCGGCAATCTCGTCGACACCCTGCGAGTGTCGTCCAACTCCCGCGTGCTGGCGTCGATCCCGCTGGAGTTCTCGGCACTGGAACCGGTCGAACGCGTTGTGGATCTCGCTGGTGCTAGCGTCTTCCGGGTGGAGCTGCGGTCACTCGGGCTGGATTACACACCGGACCCCAGTACGCGCGAACTGGCCCGTCCGTTTGAGCAAGATCCAACTGCACGGGAGCAGATCCCGGGCGCAGATCAGCTGGTGTTCGAGGGACGCGAGCTAGCGAAAGGCCGACGTTACCACGACGCCGGCAAGATGTTCGAGGCGGCGCTGGCCGAAGGGCCGTGGCATCGTGAGGCGTTGCTCGGGCTCGCTGATCTGGAGTACCGCCGCGGGCTGTACGAGTCGGGACTTGCTCACGTGACCCGAGTACTCCAGCTCGATGCGTACGACGACGCCGCGAACTTCGTGGCGGGCAACTTGTACCGGGCGCTGGCTCGCACGACCGACGCACGCGAGGCATACGGCTGGGCGGCCCGCGCCATGGCCTATCGGTCCGCGGCCTACGTGCAACTCGCGGAACTAATGCTCGCTGCCGGCGACTATTTGGAGACTGTACGCTACGCCCGGCTCGCACTCGACTACGACCGCTACAACATCTCCGCGCGACAGGTGCTCGCCATGGTGGCCCGTAGAAGGGGAGATGCGGCGCTGGCTGCATCGCTGCGCGACCAGCTGCTGGAACTCGATCCGCTACATCACTTCGTGCTGGCGGAGGTCTATCTCACGAAGCCCGATGAATCGTCCGCGAGCGACGTGACCACAGCATTGCGGAGCGAGTACCCGAACCAGACGATCTTGGAGCTGGCCGTCGACTATGTCCGCCGGGGAGCGCCCGACGATGCTCGGCGGCTGCTGCGGCTGGGGACCGACGTCACGGCGAATCCACTCGTGCAGGCGTGGCTGGCGTGGCTCGACGACGATCCAACGCAGTTGCCCCAAGGCGCGGATCTGGCGTTTGCGTTTCCCTTCCGGCGGGAGACCATCCCGGTGCTCGAATGGGTCGTACAACACGACGACCACTGGTCGTGGTCTTACCTGCTTGCGCTCAATCTCTGGGCGCGGGACCGCGCCACCGAGGCGGCGTCACTGTTGGAGGCGGTAGGTGACACAGCCGATTTCGCACCCCTGTACGTGACGCGCGCTCACCTACTGGAGCAGGTTCATGGACGGGACCCGGAGACGGACCTGCGTCGGGCCGTACAACTCGACGGTGCCAACCGTACCATTCACATTCAACTGATTCGATACCTGCAGGATCGCGGGCGGTGGGAGGACGCGCTGGTCGAGTCTAGTGCAGGCCAGTCGCTGTTCCGGAGTGATTTCAATCTCGATCTGCTGCACGTGCGATCCCTGCTTCAACTCGATCGGCCGCGCGAGGCAATCGATATCTTGAATGCCACGCACGTCCTTCCGTCTGAGAACGCGCGCGAAAGCCATCTACTGTACGAGCAGGCGCACACTCTCGCCGCGCTCGACGCGATGGAAAGTGGCGCGTCTGCTGAAGCGCGACGGCACCTGCGAGTTGCCCTCGAGTGGCCTGAGCACCTGGGGCAGGGCAGGCCGTACGATCCGGAGGAGCGGCTGGTGCAGTACCTACTGGGTACTGTAGAGCAGCGACTCGGTGAACCTGATCGGGCGCGTGAGGCATTCGAGGCGGTGGTCGCAGCCACCGGTCGGACGGGTGTGAGTGCGGATCGACTTGATCTGCTAGCAATACCGTCGTTGGCTGCGCTGGGGCGGACTGATGCACTGCGCGAGATCTGGAGCGATACGGGAACAGCTGTGGGGCGCTTCGCGAGCGGTCTGATCCGCGCCATGGAGAACGGTGAAGATGTCGGTGAAGTCGTTGCGCGACTAGCTCTTGAACACTCCACTTTGTTCGACGATCTCGAGGGTCGCATGCTGCTGCGAGCGTTGATGGCCGCGGATTCACCGGGAGAGGGCATATGAGCGGCAGACATATCCTAGCAGCCACGCTGCTGCTGACTGCGTGCGCCGAGCGAGTAGGGTCGGGTGAGCTGTACCGGGCGCCGGAAATCCCTAACGTCATCGATGGCGTTGCGTTCGAGGCAGGGAATTGGGAACCACACCTGGCAGCAGGTGCGGTCGGGCGATCATGGGGCAACCATCGGGCCGTGGTGGTGCTCGACAGTGCCAGTGGTGTGGCGGTGCTGGTCACCATCCCCTGGCGGCGGCACGATCGGGATCCAGCCGCAAAGTCTATCGTGGTGGTCGATGCGGCGTCCAACCAGCCCGTATTGAACGCCGTTGCACTGCGGGTGGAGAACGTGTCCGGCGACGTGGCGTTCCAGCCGAATCCGGGATCGTTGACCTATTACGTCTATTACATGCCCTGGGAGTCCACCGGCGGCTACTATCCGCGCGTCAGTTATCCCCCGGTCGCAGCGGAGACCGACGCTGCTTGGGAACGGCGCGCGCGGGCAGCATCGCTGGCGGAGTTGCCTCGGGCGCGGACCACCCACATTCAATCGGTCGACGCATTCCATAGTTTCTTCCCCATGGAGCTGATCGCGAGCGAATCCGAGACCGCTGGCTTCATGTCGGAGGCTGCGGACGGCTGGGCTCTGGTGCCGGAACATCGCGACTACCCCGTGCGGATGCGTGACTTCCTGCCTTACCATTGGACTCAACACGAGATCTCCAGCGAGTTCACCGGTCGGGCTCTGCGGGGAGAGTACTTCACGTTTCAACTGGCGGTGGTCGCCGGTGCGGACACGCTGCGAGATGTTCACGCCAGCTTCGCTGTCTTCCCTGAGTCATTCGCCGAGACGCTCACCTGCTTCAACTGCGGCGGGATCAACGAGAAAGGCGAATCGTTCGTGACCGACCTGTCGGTGCCGGCCGGGATGGTGCAACCGCTGTGGATCGGGGTACAGGTACCGGCAGACCAACGACCCGGCACATACTCGGGTAACGTGACGGTGTCGACAGCCGACCGGGGGAGCAAGACGGTACGCGTCACGCTGGACGTGCAACCGGGTAGCGCCGTCAACCACGGTTTCGATTTGCCCGAGTTGATGACTCGGCTTGCGTGGTTGAACTCCACGGTCGGTACCGATCCCGATTTCGTTATCGGGCCATACCAACCGGTGCGCGTAGACGGGCATTCACTTTCCATCCTCGGTCGTACGGTGGAGTTGGGTGAGTCGGGGCTGCCGGAGCAGTTGCTCAGCTACTTCAGTCCCGAGCTGACTCATCTGCTCGATGAGCCGCAGCCGGTGCTCACCAGGCCGATTGATCTCGCGATTGTCGTTGGCGGCCGCCCGGAGCAGCTCGGACCCCCAGCAACCTATGAGGTGCGGCAGGAAGCACGCGGCAGGGCAGAGTGGTCGACTGATCGTCAATCCGAACGGTTTGCCGTGCGGGCAGAGGGGGCGCTGGAGTATGACGGCATGCTCGACTACCGGATAACCGTGCAGGCGCTGCAAGACATCGACGTGGACGACATTGCGCTGCCGTTGTCGCTGGAGCCGGACGCCGCCGAGTACATGCTGGGGCTGGGGTTCCGGGGGGGGAAGCGGCCCGAGCGCGTAGACTGGAAGTGGCGGATAGAGAATCATCAGGAGGGTGTGTGGCTCGGTGGAGTGCACAAGGGACTGCAGTACGTGTTGCGCGACGACGCGTATGTCCGCCCCCTCAACACAAATTTCTACCAGAACCAGCCGCTCAGGCTGCCAGCGTCCTGGTTCAACGAGGGGCGGGGCGGCATTCGCATCGAGACGGGGGCAAGCGACGTCACCGCGCTTAATTACTCCGGCGCGAGACGTATGATTGCCGGTGACACGCTGCAGTTCAACATCCGGTTTCTACTCACCCCGTTCAAGCCGATCGACACGGGCGCACACTTCCGCACGCGTTTCGTGCACCGCTATGTGCCTGTCGATTCCGTAGTGGAGTGGGGCGGGACGGTGGTGAACATCCACCATGCGAACGAGATCAATCCGTACATCAACTACCCGTTTTTCAACCTGGATTTGCTGGCGGCGTACATCGAAGAAGCCCACGCGAAGGGCATCAAGGTCAAGCTCTACAACACCATTCGCGAACTGAGCTATCGCGCCCACGAACTATTCGCCCTGCGCAGTCTCGGCGACGAGATCCTGAACGATGGCGAGGGCGGGGGCCACTCGTGGATGCAGGAACATCTCGAGACCAAGTACCACTCGGCGTGGCACGCCTGGCGTGTCGATGATGCGGCCATGCTCAACAAGGGCACCTCGCGCTGGACCAACTACTACATCGAGGGCCTATCCTGGCTTGCCGCTAACCAACACATCGACGGTTTGTATCTCGACGACATCGCTTTCAGTCGTGAGACAGTGAAGCGCATGATCTCCGTTTTGCACGAGCAGCGCGACGAGGTCGTCATCGATCTTCATTCGGCCAATCAGTTCAATCCGCGTGACGGCCACATCAACAGCGCCATGTTGTACATGGAGCACTTTCCGTTCATCTCGCGGCTCTGGTTCGGAGAATACTTCGAGTATGACCGGGACCAGGATTACTGGCTGACCGAGGTATCAGGCCTGCCGTTCGGTTTGATGGGGGAGATGCTGCAGGACGGTGGTCACCCGTACCGCGGCCTGCTGTACGGCATGACGGCCCGCATATACGGTGACGTGGATCCGCGTCCCGTGTGGCGAATGATGAATGAGTTTGGTATCGCGGAGAGCCGGATGTTGGGTTACTGGCTGCGCGATGCGCCAGTGACGACCAACAATCCCCGGATCCTCGCCACCAGCTACGTGCGACCCGACGGCGTGCTGATTGCGCTCGCATCGTGGTCGAATGAAGACGAGACCGTGAGCTTGACACTGGATCCGGCAACATTGGGCGAGATTTCGGGTCTCAGCGCCCACGCCCCGGCCGTCGACGGCCTCCAGGCCGCCGCCGAAGTTGACCTGTCGCACGTAGTGGTACCGGCCAATCAGGGACTGTTCGTGATCGTAGGGCCGCAGTTGGGCGCCCCAAGGCCGGATGTCCGCTGATGCGCACCGAAGTTCCGGCAGCCGAGCCGCCGCGGCTGTTCAGGAACCGGCCTCGCGCCACCGTGACACCTGCCGTCCTTATCCTCTGGAGCTGGCGGGTAGACCGACGTTGCGGTGGGAAAGCCGGCCGCAGACTACATCTGAGACCACCGCTCGGCTAGCGCTCATCGCAAGTGAGCAGGTACCGAGTTCGCTCCGACAGCCAGTGTTCGCGCAGTTAAGCAACCCTGTCTGCTGAAACCCGATTCCCAGTCGTCACGTAGGAGAACGTGTGAGTCTACTCAATAGACTCGGAGCCTATCATCTAGACTTGGGGACACAACATGGCACGCAAGGCAGCACTTGGTGAGTTCGAGCAACTCGTGTTGCTGGCGATTCTCCGATTGCGACACGACGCCTACGGCCTGGGGATTCGGAAGGAACTAGAAAAAAGAGCTCACAGAACGGTGTCCCGCGGAGCCTTCTATGCCACGCTCGACCGGTTGGAGAACAAAGGGTTGGTCAAGTGGCGGGCGGTCCCACCGACCGGCTCGCGCGGCGGACTGCCGCAACGCCGCTTCGAGGTGACGTCGGCCGGCGTCCGAGCACTGCGGTCGTCGCGCGAGATTCTGTTGGGTATGTGGCAGGGACTCGATGCAGTCTTCGAGTTAGGCAAGTGAACCCTCAAGCCCCTGGTGCAGATCCGCCGCGCGCTGCCGAGCAACTGCTACTCCGGCTGCTTCCGAGGAGCGTCGCCGGTCTGAGCATCGTTGGCGATCTGGGGGAGGAGTATCGCGATCTTGCACTCCGCATCGGCGCGGTGGCAGCCGCACGTTGGTACTGGCGTCAAGCGCTAGCCTTGGCTGCTCGCTACAACTGGATTCGGTTACGGGCATCTCTGACGAGCGACCGCCCCGCCAAGGGCTGGCAAAGCAGGAATTCTACCATGAGAAACGCAACGCAGGATTTTCGCTACGGAACTCGGCGCCTCATCCGCAGTCCCGCATTCTCTGTGATCGTCATAGTCACGCTCGCCCTGGGTATCGGCGCGAACACGACGATCTTCAGCATCGTCAACAGCTTGCTGCTGAGGCCGCTGCCTTACCCGGAGCCTGAGCAGCTAGTCACGCTCAACCACATCTACCCATCCGTCGATCTCGTAGCGGGAGTCTCCCCGCCGGGATTCCGCGATTATCGAGACCGAACTCAGAGCTTTGAGAGCGTTGCCATCACCAGGGGTTGGTCCGCCAATCTGACCGGGGTCGGCGAGCCTGTGCGCGTCACGGGCAGTCGGGTATCGGCTGACTACTTCAAGACCTACGGGATCGCTCCGGCCATCGGCAGGTCGTTCCTCGCCGAGGAGGACAGCCCCGGCAACGAGCACGTCGTGGTGCTAAGCGACGGCTTCTGGAAGCTGCGACTGGGTAGCGATCCAGCAGTGCTGGGAAGGACCGTACTCTTAAACGACGAGTCGTATCAGGTGATCGGTGTGCTGCCCCCGGAGTTCGAGGATTGCTTCAATCGCGACCGCGAGTACTGGGTGCCGATCGCGCTACCGCCCGAGCAGTTTGGTGACGACTACAGATTCTCCGAGAACCAGCAGTCGGTAGCCCGACTCAGGCCCGGCGTCACTGTGGCGCTGGCGGCGCGAGAGATCACCAACTTGGCCGAGACCATCAAGTCTGAGCTGTCGCGAGACTACCCAGCCGATTGGACCGTGCGGGTCACCTCGCTGCACGACAGGATGAGGAGCGGTTACCGATCCACGTTGCTGGTGCTGCTCGGCGCGGTGGGATTCGTACTCCTCATCACCTGTGCCAACGTCGCCAACCTGTTGCTGGCCAGGGGGATCGGACGCCAGAAAGAAATCGCGATCCGGCAGGCGCTGGGCGCTGGCCGGGGCCAGGTGATCCGTCAGCTTCTGGCGGAGAGCATGGTACTGTCGTTGGTCGGGGGTGTGGCGGGGCTGCTGCTGGCTTCGTGGGGAATCAACGCGATCGTGGCGATAGGGCCCGAGGTGCTGCAGACCACTCAGGTTACGATAGACGCACGAGTGTTGTTCTTCACGCTAGGTGTCGCGATGCTCGCTGGTGTGCTGTTCGGACTCGCTCCTGCGGTGCAGGGAACCCGCAGCGACGTCCAGAGCACTCTCCGTGAGGGGGGGCAGTCGTCGCGTGCGGACCGCACCGGTCACGGACTGCGCAGGACACTGATCGTCGCGGAGTTCGCTCTCGCGCTGATCCTGCTCGCCGGCTCGGGCCTCATGATCAAGACTATCGCCGGACTGCGGCAGGTCGATCCCGGTTTCAACCCCGATCACATCTTGGCGGCTGGCATTCAACTGCCACAAGCTCGATACCCAGACGTCGCTTCCAGGGTTGCCTTCTACGACCAGCTCCTCGCGGAGCTGGGGGCGCAGCCCGGCATCAGGGCAGTGGCGACGACCAGCGTGCTTCCGTTTGGCGGGAACTGGAGTACCTCCAGTTTCAGTGTCGAGGGATATGTTCCAGATGACAACAGCCCTCCGCCGTGGGGTGACATCCGCATCGTAAGTCCGGGATACGCGGAGACTCTCGAGATCCCGCTGATACAGGGCCGGTTCTTCGACCTGACCGACGGGCCGGAGTCACAGCTAGTTGCGGTCGTGGACGAAGAGATGGCGCGGCGCTTCTGGCCCGATCAGGACCCCATCGGCAAACGCGTGACCTTCGACGATGCGGACGACCCGGACGCACAGTGGATCAGAGTCATCGGCGTGGTCGGTCACACGTTGCACGCTGGGCTAGACGATGACATTCGCATCCAGCTATACGGCTCTTCCCGGCAGTTCGGTGGCTCGGCAGCCACGATCGTGCTGCGGACCGAGACCGACCCTGAAGCCATGGTATCGACTCTCCGGCAAACCGTTCTCTTGGTGGATCCCAGCCAGCCAATCTCCGACGTGCGCGTAATGGAAGAACTCGTCACCGAGTCCATCGGCAACCGCCGCCTGCTCATGGTACTACTCACATTGTTCTCCGGACTTGCCATGCTGCTCGCTTCACTGGGCATCTACGGCATCATGGCGCACATGGTGCGCGAACGTTCCAGGGAGCTAGGACTCAGGATGGCGCTCGGTGCCACACGGCCTACTCTCTTCAACCTCGTCCTCAAGAGCGGACTCAGGCTCGCCGGCTTCGGGTTGTTGCTAGGAGTCGCAGGCTCGTTTGCGCTGACTCGTGTGATGCAGAGTCAGTTGTTCAATGTCGCAGCAACAGACCCGATCACCCTCGCTGTAGTGGTTGGCATCCTCATGGGCGTAGCGGTCCTGGCCATATGCATCCCAGCGAATCGCGCCGCGAGGGTGGACCCGATCTCGAATTTGAGATCGGAGTAGGGCGGCGGAACGCCGCCGGAGGAGGCTTGCTAAGGTGGAAGCATCGGGACGGCAAGCACCCGGTAACTAGCGAGAACGCGCCCACTCGGCGGCGTGGACCAAGGCGGGCTCAGCGCCGACCCACGGCCCACGCTTGAGCTCTCAGCTCTTCGATCAACCCGGCGTCGACCCAGTAGATGTCTGACCTACCGTTTCCCGAGTGCGTGTAAATGCTCGTGATGGTGTCACGCGTGATTGTCTCCGGCAGCTCCTCCCAGGGGGTGCGGCGGGATGACATGAAGAAGAGATACCTGCCATCTCGTGACACAAAGGGGGAATACTCCCCATCATCAGGTGTGTTGACACGCTCGCCCATGTTGAGCGGCTCACTCCAGGTGTCTTCTTCGCTGCGGAACACGATGTAGTAATCGGTGCCGCCCCTACTGTCGTCTCGGCCGCTCACCGGCACTATGAGGTAGCTCTCGTCAGGTGCGATGAAAGCGTTGTACTGGGATTGGGTCGAGTTGACCTGCGGTGGCAGGCGCTCGGCCTCTCGGTAGGACCCATTCACCAATCGTGAGCGGTAGATGTAACTCTCGCGGGTGTCGGGGTCGGAGCGCGTGAAGTAGACGGTGCCGTCCCGCGTGACGGAGGGAAAGAACTCGGCGCTGTCGCTGTTGACGGGAGGGCCGAGATTGTAGGGCTCGCCCCAGTCATCCCCGATTCGGTCCACCACCCATATGTCCTGGTTCGCCCACTCGCCGCGCTCATCGGGCTCGAGCACAATGCCGTCTGGGCTGCGATCCGACAGGAAGAACAGCTTGCCGCCGTCCGGCGAAACGTGCGGCTCTATCTCCTGGTGGGCCGCATCGGACGAGAACGGCACGACCTCGGGTGATGTCCAGCGGCCGTCCACCAGCTTCGTTCCCAGAATCACCGAAAGGCCTGCCTCCATGACGCAGAAGTACAGCTCACTGCCGTCCGGCGTCATCGCAATGTCGCGGGTGTACATGCCGGTGGATACGATGCCCGGTGCAAAGAGCTGCGGTACGTCTCCGGGCGGCACCTGGCCGAGGTACTCACCCGTCAGCTCCGGAAAGCTCGTATCAGCAAGCTCGGTCCGAGTGCCGCAACCCAAAACGACAGAGCAGGCGCAGCCTGCGGCGATTGTCAGTCGTAACATTCCGGAACACCCTTTCTGCTCATGGCATGATCGTGACCGGTGGATCTGCGTCGAGAAGGTGCCCCCATCCCTGGCGACCACGATCTCCTGCACACACTCCGCTGGAGCTGATGGATTCCTGCTAGCGTGCCACGCCGCCCAACTGAGCGAGCTGTCGCGCCAGCCACCATCGCCGCGCCGGGCACATAGAGACCTCTCCCCTCAGCTCGGGTTGTCTCTCTGGTCGTCACCACCACCGGGGCCCGACACAGTATAGCGCTCCGGCCAACCCAGTAATACCTGGTTTGCTCTGGCTGCTAACAACCGGTCTCAATTCAGCCCCTTCACGAGACCTGGTGACGGACCAAGAGGGCTGGACTATCTCTCCTCGCAGGCATGCCCCGCAGAGGTGTTTGTGAATTGTGTCACGAAACTGCGCTCGCCTTTACAGTGTCTCCACCCTATAGTTGTGCCGCTACGGACTACCGGAGTTGTCTGAATGGGACAACATCACAGATCATCTCGAGATGGCTCTCGCGGGCCGCGGGGCGTGGCTGAGCCATCTATCGAGTCCCACCGCCCACCGATTCATGAGCTGGAACGTGGATAGACCCGGGGCGATTTTGCAGCGACCGGCGAGTTCACCGACCGGCCAGGCCGGGCCAACCTCTGGTGTTGGGCTGCCGCCGGATCTCCTGGAGAAAGCACGCGACCGTGTGAAGCTGATCGCGCTGCTGGTGCTCGGCGCGCCAGGACGGTCGCGATCTACCTGCCTCGTGCGCCAGCGCTTCATGCCGCCGGTCCATCATCGTTGGATCGGTCCACTGTTCATTCTGCTGGCCGTTCTGGCCGTCCAGCTCCCAATCCCGTTCTCCCGTCTCCTGCGCATCCCCTGAGAGTCCAACGACTCAGGCCGGTGTGATGTGACCACCCATATACCTCTCTTAAATGACCATCTTGCGTATCGATTGAAACATGTTATTTTATTTTCGTAAAACATAAAAGCGAACCGGTTATAAGAAGGAGCGGAACAGTGGCCAGCCATCTCACCAAGCGAGAGTTGGATCTCATGTCTGTGCTGTGGCGACACGGCTCGGCCACGGTCGCCGAAGTGCTGGACGAGATACCGGATGAGATCAGCTACTCCACCGTAATGACCGTCATGCGCACGCTCGAGACCAAGGGCCACGTGCGGCACCAGCAGGAAGGAAAGGCGTTCAGGTTCTTCCCGGTCACAGAGTCAGAGGAGGCAGGTGACTCGGCAGTGGGTCGGATCCTCCAGAAGGTCTACCACGGCTCCCGCGAACTCATGGTGAACCGGCTCGTCTCCGACGAGGACGTCTCGGCCGACGAGATCAGGCGCATAAAGGAGTACTTAGAGCAGCGGCTCGAGGAACTGGAACGATGATCGCCACGTGGATGCCGTACGCGGTTGCCGTGTCACTCATCTTCGGTCTCGCTGGGATGGCGCTGGAGCAGAGCCTGAGGCTCGCCAGGCTACCGGGCCGATGGGGCGTGGCGGCTGCACTGCTGGGCTCTATCTTGGTGCCCATCGTTACCCGGGAGGCCCCGGCGTCAGCTCAGGAGACTCTCACACCCGCCGTGCTCAGCGACCCGTTTGGTGTCGCGGCCCAGGGTCTCCAGACGATTCCCACCTCAATAGACCTAGGCGCGCTTGACCTGCCGCTCGTCGGGCTCTGGATCGCCGGTGCGTTTCTGGCCCTCGGCCTCGTTATCGGTACGCAGCTCAGGGTACTCAAGGATGCGCGCGAGTGTTCTGAGAGCGTGGTGCACGGAGTGCGCGTGCGGCGGACGCGGTCGTTCGGGCCCGCCACAGTGGGGTGTGTGAAGAGCTTCATCGTACTCCCCGCCTGGGCCGATCATCTCGACGCCGAGTCGGTACGGCTGATGGTGCTGCACGAGCGTGAGCATCTAAATGCCCGCGATCCCCAGTTGCTGTTCGCGGCTCTGGTATTGACCGCGCTCCAGCCGTGGAATCTCGCTCTCTGGTGGCAGCTCAGGCGCTTGCGGAATGCGATTGAGTTGGACTGTGATCAGCGGGTTCTCGCGACGGGGGCGGATATCCTGTCGTACGTCAGCCTGCTGCTCCGGTTCGCTGCGAGCCGGGCTCCCACGCGGGTAGCAGCCCTCGCGCTAGCCAACACCAAGACATTCATGGCTCGGAGGGTAAGGACCATGGCAGACCACACGGCCAAGTCCAAGTACGTGAAGGCGTCGTTCGCCGCACTGTTCGCGGTGTCGTTGGTGGTGCTGGGCTGCGAGACCCCCTCACCTGTGCAGGTGGAAGGGCCCGCCCAGCCCGTGCTGGTTGGGGAAACGCCTGGTGTGGACGGCGACATACGTGTCCAATCCGAGCACGGGATCAGCGCCAATCCGCTGGTGGAATACAGGGTGACCGCGGAGCGAATCGACGAAGTGCTGCAGTATCTGCGAGAAGAAGGGGTGAGCCGAGCAATCAGGGACGGCGGTGAGGTCCGGGTCAAGCTCAGGCCCATCTTGCTGCGCCTGTGGGAGGAAGGTGCGCTGCAGGAAATGCCGCCGTCGGACGATCCGCCGCTCAGCTTCTTGTTCGAGACGCGGGACGGTGCTCCCCTGGGCTTGATTCGCCTCTACGAAGAAGAGCGCGAACCGCGCGTGCTGCTCTTCAAGACAATCCCGCTGCCCGGAGGCAATTGATGCAAGGCTTCATCGGTAGGTCGCATCGCGCGATCTTGCTGTGGATCTTCTTGACGGCTGTGGGAATCCCGGCGCTGGCGCAAGACATTCACACCGCTGCCGAAGCCGGAGACCTGGCACAGGTGACGGCTCTCCTGGCAGAGAATCCGCAACTGCTGGACGCAGCGAACGAGCGGGGCCTCACGCCACTGCACCTGGCGGCGCGACGCGGTCACAGTGACGTCGTTCGGTTGCTGATCGAGCGGGGCGCTGATCTGGAGCAGACCGACGAGCTTGGCTTCACCGCGCTGCTGTACGCCGCGAGCAGCATGGACCTCGACCTCGTGCAATACCTGGTGTCAAATGGCGCCGACGTGACCGTAATGGGGCAGAGTCCGCGCATGCGACTGGCGAGTACCGGCGCGGAGGTCGTAGAGCAAGAAGGGCAGGGCATCTCGGCAGCCGACGTGGCGTTTCAGCACGAGGTGCAACAGGGCGGGTCGGCGTTGACCCAGTATCTGATCGACAAGGGTGCTGCGTTCGACCCCAACGCACTTGTCATGCGCGGGCTGGGCAAGCTCGACTTCGCGGTTCCGCACGGCAACGTAGACATGGTTCGGCTCTTGGTCGAACTCGGAGTGGACCCCAACGCTCCGAGCGCCTACCCGCTGAGTCCCCTATTCAATGCCTGCTTGATGGGGCATATCGAGATCGTAGAGACGCTGTTGGGGGCCGGCGCTGATGTCGATGCGCCCAGCTATGAGGGCAATGTGCCCATTGCCGCGGCCACCACACGCGGCCACGCTGACGTCGTCAGACTCTTGCTGGACCACGGTGCACGATCGGATTTCGTGCAGGAGAGCACGGGCAGGAACCTACTTCACCTCGCCGTGTTGAGCGGTAGCCTCGAGATTGTCGATCAACTCCTGTCCCGAGGCGTCGCACTCGACGAACCGGACAACGATGGTAGGACTTCGCTCTACTATGCTGGTCGCTACGGTCACCGTAGCGTGTACGACCGCCTGATCGAACACGGCGCGAGCGCGAGCGACGACGTTGAGACGCGCTTCGGTCGGTCCCTGCACCTCGAGCGCACGTTGACCGACGGTGAAGCCATCGCATGGTACCTGAATCACCGTGGCTGGGCCATCAAGACGAGCAAGCACTTCCTGGTCTTCGACGCCGAGGAGTTCGGCGTCACTCGGCCCACCGATCCCGTGCTCGCCAACGGCTTCCTCACACCTGCGGAAATTGGCGGTCAGAACTTAGTCGCACTGTACAGCGCCTATCACGGTGAGATCGGCGAGCACGCGTACATCCATGAGATCGAGGACTCCCTCGCGAGCGTCACCTACGTCCACAACGCGGGTGACCGTTGGCGAGGCTCCGATGCCACCGTCTACCTCTCACCGCGCGACCAAACGTCGGTCGGCGACATCGAGGTAGTGACCGTCCCGGTAACTGAGACCATGACTTCGCTCGGCTATCTTGTGAAAGTCGACGGGCTGGTGGTCTACTACGCCGGCTTCCGCGCTGAAGACGTGGAGCAGTTCGAGCCAGAGATCGATTTCCTGGCAGCGCAGACCGATCACATTGATCTGGCGTTCCTGCAGTGGGTTGGGCCCGACGAAGATGACAACGAAGTGAGGCAGTTCGTCGAGCGCTTCGATCCGCGGGCCGTGCTCGTTCTCAGTCCCGATCGGAGGGAGGACCTGTTCCCCGAGATGGCCGACCGCTTGCGGGCCTGGGGGTTCGAGGGGGAGATCTTCACTGCAGCGAATGCGGGGGATGAGTTTGTCTTCAAGAGACGGTGAGGGACGGTGAGGGTCCACCCTCCCCCACCATCCCTCACCGTCTTTCACCGTCCGCTACTGAGTGGCCCGCCGCTCGTGCAGGGTGTCACTGGCGCGCTATTCCTGCCGTAGGGCCTCTACCGGATCCACGCTCATGGCGCGCCGCGCCGGGACGTAGCAGGCCAGCATACCTGCGACTCCCAGCAAGAGGATCACCATGGCGTGCGTGGCAAGGTCCGTTGGCTGGATCTGGAACAGCAGGCTCTCGAGGAACCGAACCAGCCCCCAGGCGACCACCACACCGACGGCCATCCCGATTACGGCCGGTCTGGCACCGCTTCCCATCATCAGTCTCACGATATCGCCGCGCTGAGCGCCCAGGGCCACTCGCAGGCCGATCTCGCGAGTGCGCTGGCTGACCGAGAGAGAGATTACACCGTAGACTCCGATGGCGGCCAAGAACAGCGCTAGTGCCGCAAACGAGGTGAGTAGCAGCGCGTTGAAACGCGGCCGCGCGATGTTGTCTGTGAACAGCCGGTCCACCAGCGCGACGCGATTGATTGGCAGGTCGGGGTCGACCGCCCAGACCTGTTGTTTGAGCAGCGGCACCACATCCGTCGGGTCGCCGGTTGCCCGCACTAGCAGCGTTCCCTGCAATGCGTCTCTGTCGCCGAACGGATAGTACAGCTGTAGCCGGTTGGGGTCGTCACTCAAGCCGAACACCTGCATGTTCCCCACCACCCCTACTATCGTCCTCCACCGCGCGACTGAGTCCGCATCGAACTGCTCACCGAACGGGGACTGCAATCGCAGTCGTTGGCCTAATGCCTCTCCGTCAGGCCAAAACGCCTGTGCCAGCGTTTGGTTCACGATCACGGGACGCACCTCGCCGCGGTCGTGCCGCGGCGTGAACGCAGTCCCCTCGCGGAGCGTCGCCCCCAGGGTGCGAAAGTAGTCCAGCGAGACGTAGTTCCCCGCCAGAAGCGGCGACTCGTTGGTCGCCTCTGTTTCCCGGCCCTCGATCACGATCGTGCCGAACAGCCACCCCACATCGGGCGGTACATAGCGGCTCCAGGCAATGCTGCCCGCCCCGGGCATCCGCCTCATCCGGTCCGCGACCTCCTCAAAGAACCTCATCCGCTGGAGTCTGTCAGGATAACGGGTGTCAGGTAGTGTGAGGTCGACTGCAATGAGGTTGGCCGGCTCAAAGCCGGGGTCGACTGCGTTCAATCGCACGAAGCTGTTGAGCAACAATCCTGCACCGAGGAATAGCACTAGCGCAATCGCGACCTGCACCGCAACCAAAACTTGCCGAACCAACGCACTTGCTCCCGTCGTAGCTTCGCGCCGGCCGCCACGACTCAGTGCGCCGGTGATGCCAACGTGACGAAGTGCCACCGCCGGTGCAAAACTGAATACGAGACCGGTCAATAGCGTCACAGCGACGGCGAACACCAGTACGGTCGGTTCGATGCGTGCCGCCTTGAGTTCACGCAGGTCGGTCGCGGCGACTCCGCTTACCAGATCGACCCCCCAGACCGCCAGCAATATGCCGATCGCTCCACCCATCACGCTGAGCACCATGCCCTCACTCAGCAGCTGCCGTGCCACGCGCAAGCGTCCGGCCCCCAATGCCGTGCGGATGGCGAACTCGTGGGTGCGGGCCATACCTCGGCTGATCAGCATGTTGGCGACGTTGGCGCAGGTGATGAGCAACACGAACAACACCGCTGCAAGTAGGATCAACAGCGTCGTTCGCAGGCGGTGCGACACCATGTCACTGGTGCGGAGCACGGCCGGACGCCACTGGTCGTCCGTGATACCCGCCTCGATCATGTGCGCCTGAATCACTTCCAACTCGGCCAGGGCTTCGTTCGCGCTCCTGCCCGGTGCCAGCCTCGCGAGGACGGAGGGGGTGTCCTCCCAGGAATCGGTGGGACCGAGCGTGAGTGGCAGCCAGAGCTGCTTGCGACCGGCCACGAAGAACGGCGCCGCAAACAGTCGTTCGAGTTGCTCCGGCACGATCCCGACCACTAGGTGCGGCGACCCGTCTAGCGAGATCGAACGCCCAATGACGTCGGGGTCGGAGCCGAACCGGAGCCGCCAGTAGGGTTCGGAGATGAGTGCCGTCGGTTGGCTGCCCGCCAAAGTGTCTTCCAACGTGAATTCCCGTCCCATCCGCGGTACCACTCCCAATACTGTCATCAGGCCGGGTGATACTGCGGCGGTCCCCAGCACCTCCGGTTCATCGCCGCCCGTATACGTCGTCTCCGTCTCTCTGTACAGAACCAATCCGTCAAATGACTCTGCGGACTCGAGCCAGGCCTTCAGCATTTCGGGAGTGGGACTGATCGTGATCTGTGCTCCCATCTGCTCGCCCTTCGCCCACAGTGCCACCAAACGGTCGGCATCTCGGAAGGGCAGGGGTCTGAGCAGCGTGCCGTTGACCAGGCTGAACGTCGCGACGTTGGCGCCGATCCCCAGCGCCACCGTCATTGTCGCTACAAGGGTGAAGCCGGGGGCGCGCGCGAACGTCTTCACTGCGAAGCGTGCATCTTGCCACAAGGACTCCACTCCGGCGAGATCGATAACTGGCGGCAGCGCGAGCCGCCGTGGGCGCAGCAGGCGGCGTCCCAAGCTGGGGCCGATTGACCCGCGCACCTGAGCCCAGTACCAGCGGCGTGCTTCGGTTCGTCCCTGCCGTGCTGCACGCTCAGCATACTCCTCGGCGAGATCCGACAGGGCGTAGCTGCGGTCGCCGCGGTCCAGCGCGAGGGAGAGGAGTAGTGTGGCTACGCGAGGTGGACGCATCACCGTCTCGCTCGCCCGGATGCGGCGCCAAGCTCCACTCCTTCCAGCATGCGACCCAGCATGGTGGCGGAATGGGCCAGTGCGCGCCGGCCCTCTGCGGTGAGGCTGCAGTACTTCCGCGATCGGCCGCCCTGGACAGGTAGGGGATCGGAAGCTCGGAAGACCACCAAGCCTTTGTCGCCCAAGCGGCCTAGCGTGGCGTAGACCGCCCCTATCGATACCGGTCGACCGGTTCGCCCCTCGATCTCTTGCCGGATGGTCACGCCGTAGGCGGCGTCACCGAGGCGGGCCAGCGCCAGCATCACGTAGAGTTCGAACTCGGCTAAGAAGGATCCCTTTGGCATGAGGGTATGTTATACAAATGAATATAAAGGTGCAAGTGCGAGGGCGTTCCTGTTGCCCATCCGACGCGCCTCAGCGCGGCTGAAAAGGGCGACTTGACTGGTCTGTCGCTGGAGAGATCATCTGTCCACTCCCGCCGTCTGCCGCCACAGTAGCGACAGCGGTGGGCGTTCGGAGCGCGTCAAACCGCCACCACAGGCCTCAATGTCGCAGCGACAATGAGGCCTTCTTGCGTTTGTTGGGGAATACGAAGCGCTTGAACCGCGGTTCCGGGCCGAAGTTAAGTAGCAGGCCAACTTCAACGGTCGTAGCCCTGAGGCAGCTGATAAGCCGTGCTTCGTGAGCGGGCTCGATGGCGGCACGGGCCTGCAACTCTACCAAGACTGTGTCGTTCACGAGCAGGTCGGCACTGAACAGGTCCACCGGAAGGTGCTTGCGGCGGACCGCGATCGGCACCTGGCATTCGGCCTTGAGACCGAGGTGACTCAACTCCTTGGCGAGTGTGCGCGCATACGCCGACTCCATTAAGCCACCACCCAGTTCTTGGTAGACCGAGTAGAAGGCGGCGAGGACCTTGCCGGTCAGCTCATGGTGCAACCGCGGCTGCACGATCCGAGTCATGGGGAACAGCGTTGTCTTAGGTGTCATGCACCGAGATTGCGCCCAAACTGCCCGCGATGCACCATCGTTTCGTTGCCGCTGGGTGCGAAATCGTGCAGGGCGCGCTCTGTTGCCCCGAGGCTCCGTGGGTCCTGGGCGCGACGTGCCCGGAGTCCGACAGCCACGCGCTGTCAGCCGATCAGCCCGCCCAATGACCTCGATCCCCCTGCTCGCCACCAACTTGCCGCCGTCGTCCAGTTGGAGGCTGTGCCGACAGCCAGCGAGCGGTTTGCCGCCTGCGCTCAGGTGACGGTAGGAATCAGGCCAAGGACGGGTGCCGGTCGTTCAGCGAGGTTCGAGCCTTCGGAGCCGGCCTGTGATCGCGCGCAGCCGCTCGGATTGAGGAACCGGTCTCGCGAGTTCGAGTTCGCGTGCTTTTCGGAGGCTCCCCACCGCCGCAGCCGTGTCCCCCGCCATCTGTTCCAGCCGCCCCAGGGCAAGGTAGGCCACCGAGGAGTGCGGGAATTCCCTGGCGGCGAGTCGCGCGACCTCTAGTGCGGGCCCGATGTCGGGGAGAGTGAGTGACAAGTAGCGGTACACGGAGAGCGGGATGTCCACGGGGTAGCCGCAACGCCCGGAGAGGTCCTGGAAGAAACCCTCCACTGCCGTCAGACCATCCTCCAGCACCGAGGTCGGGACAACCCAGTCGTCCCACACGGCAGTAAGGCCGCCGAAGTAGACCTTGTATGGAACATGACCGTGGTCCTCTGCGGCAATCTCGCTGAAGGTGAAGTCGAGGTTCGACGGGCCCCGCTTGGTGAGTAGCGGTACGAAGTTGCGCCGAACTGCACCGTCCATATCACCGCCCTCGAGGGTACCGAGCGTGATCACCAGGGGCTTTGCGGACAGAGCGCCTCCGTTTCCGAGGCGTTGCCGCGTCGCCTTCACCACAACGGAATCATCCCACCACAGGCTCGGGCTGATCGCCAAGTAGCGGGAGAAAAGGTCCGGCTTCTCGAGGTATGCGTGCACGGTGAACAGCCCGCCAAGTGACCACCCCGATAGAGTGCGGTGTGGGTGAGCACGGTACCTCGATTCGACCAGGGGAAACAGTTCCTGCTCGAGGAAGTTCTGGAACACCTCCGCTCCGCCACTGGTTGGGAAGCTGAGCCGGCCTTGGGCTTGTTCAGGGGCGTAGGTAGGCGTGTAGTCCCGTTCCCTGTCGACGTTGGGGATCCCGACCACAATCATCTCAGGAACCGGATGTTGCCCTGCCTCGTACCCCAACTCGGAGTGGAACTGAACGGCAGAGGACGCCTGCTGGAAGAAGTACTCTCCGTCGAGCACGTATAGGACAGGGTACTTGCGAGTCGTTTGCTCGTATTCCTCGGGTACCCGCACGAGTATCGTGCGTTCTTCACTCAGTACTGCGGGGCGAAAGGTGATCTTCTCTGTACCCTGCACCTGCTCCACCGCTTGCTCGGTTTGGGCGGTTGAGAGCCCCGGTGTGATAAGGGCAAGGGCGCTCGACAGGACGGTCAAGCGCAGCAACGTGGGCTTCATTCGGTTCCTACGGTCGGTCATCGCTCCTCCCGCAAAGGGCAGGGCAATTGATCGAACCTCCGTGGTCAACAGCGCGGCGGCGCCTCGAGAGTACGCCATGGACTCACCCACCGATGTGGGCTCCCAGAAAAACGGCGACCGGGTTGATTCGGACGTCCTGCTGTATGCCACCGGGCGGCGCGGTGAGTTCGATCTGCGTGTATTTGAGTCGCAGGACCTGGACGCCCCCGTCCAGGGCTATGGGTGCGAGTAGCGGGACGCGAATGCCGGCCATTCCCGAGAGGTAGAAGCCAGTATTGGTCATGCCGCCCGTGGCCTTCTGGCCACCTACTCCTGCCGCCAGGTAAGGCTCTGGAGATCGTCCCGACTTGGCCAGCGGGTAGAGGACTGCCGACAGGCCGCCGAGGATGAGCCTCAGGTCTTCGTCTTGGGCAGGTGCGACCTGCGTGAACTGTTGGGGCAAGACGCCGACGGTACCTCGCACGGCGAGGTGCTTCCTCCTCAGTTCCAGGCTTCCCTGGAACAGCATCCGCTCCTCGAAAGTGCCTCGGATCGTTTCCCAGGTAACTCCGCCTGCGGCGGAGTAGATCGGGTGTGAGATACTCCAATCCGTCCCGTTCAAGACGATGGCCGTCGAGAGCTGCGCCGAGAACCTCCACGAATCCGCACCCGCTGCTTGAGCGGATGTTTCACTCGTCCACACCAGGCAAATGACGGAGGCTATGATGGGGAGTTTTCCGAGCAGCACAGTCTCTCCGTTGCGGTTGGCGGGCAGCGTTCCGACCGGTCGAGCGAAACACGCTCTGCTTCGCAATCGGAGGCGTCCCAGTGAACACGTTGCTGGGCGCTTTCTCTACCAACCGGACGCCGTGCGGTTGTTGGCTGACGAAGTCGCTGCAGCAACATGTTGGAGTTCGCCGGCGGACCCCCGTTGCAGCCTCTTGAAACCTTTTCTCCAACATCAACGTCTTACATATATGTAATTGACATATGTTATTCATCGAGTGAAAGCTTCGCTATGGCCAATATTGACAATGAGTTACAGGATCCAGCCGAGTTTCTGCCCCTGAGCCCGCAGGACTTCCAGGTGCTCATGGTGCTGTTCGACCAGCCACTGCACGGCTACGGAATCGTCAAGGCTGCGACCGATGGTTCGACCAAGCCGGTGCTCGACCTGGGATCGCTGTATCGCATCATCAGCCGCCTGATCAAGCGGGGTCTCGTCGTCGCCGCGCCGGTCGAGCAGCCGAGCTCGAAACGGCAGCGCCGCTACTATCGAGCGACCGACCTGGGGAGACGGGTGGCGCGGGCAGAGGCTGTCAGACTGCGCGAGCTGCTCCAGTCCGAACAGGCGGAACTGCTGTGGGAGAAATCGTGAAGCGGCACCCGGGCACGCACGGGTTGAGTGGGGCCTGGATCCGAACGCTGATCGGAACCTTTCCGGCCGATTTCAGGCGGGACTACGGCCGAGACTTGCTGGGCGCGTTCTTGGACCAGAGAGACGACGCCGTGAACGCAGCACGCTCGAGGCTAGTGGCCGCAGCGACAGTGGCGCTGATTACTTTCGCGACGAGTTGGCGCGTTGTGCGGGCTGGGATTGCTGAACGGCGATCACAGGCAAGCAAGAGACAGCCGGTCGAACGACAGCGCAGGAGAGAACCCATGCTGACAACCATGCTGGCAGACCTGAGATACGCAGTGCGCGGACATCTCAGACGGCCGGGCTTCGCCGTGATCGCGATCGGTACGCTGGCACTGGGGATCGGTGCCAGCACGGCCATCTTCAGCGTGGTGAACGGTGTGCTGCTGCGTCCACTGCCGTACCAGGATTCGGAGCAACTCACCTCGATTCAGGTAAACAGTGGCATCGGTGCGAGTGATGGCTTCTACGACTTGTCGGAGCCTGAATTCCTCGACTTCGGCACGCAGATCTCGTCGTTCTCGCAGGTGGCCGGTTACAGCGGTACAGAGGTCACGCTGGGCGACTCCGTCGCGGCACGCCGCATTCGTATGCTGCGAACGACCGCAAACCTGTTCCGGTTGCTCGGGGTGAGTCCCCTGATCGGTCGCACGTATGCCGCCGACGAGGATAAACCGGGCGGTCCGCGAGTTGTCGTGCTGAGCTATGGCATGTGGCAGAGTGAGTTCGCTGGCGATCCGGCTGTAGTCGGCCGGTCGGTGATCATTGCCGATCAACCGGTGCCGATTGTAGGTGTAATGCCCGCCGGTTTCGAGTTTCCCACCCCCGGTGTGGATGCCTGGGCTCCGCTGCAACTCGACCGCGAGAGTCCCTGGGAACGCAACAACCACTATCTGCCAACGATCGCACGGTTGGCTCCGGGTGCCACGCTCGAGACCGCCCAGAACGAGATTGACGTGCTCGCAGCACGATCTACTGCGGATTACCCCAGCTACTATCCCAATACGGGCCTGCGAGTCAGGCTGCAGTCGTTCCAAGACGCCATCGTCGGCAACGCCAAGACCCCAATGTACATACTGTTGGGTGCCGTGGGTTTCGTATTGCTCACGGCGTGCGTCAACGTTGCCAACCTGCTACTGGCGCGCGGTGAAGTCCGCAAACGCGAGATCGCAATCCGCGCCGCCATTGGGGCGTCAGGTGGCCGAGTCACCCGTCAGCTGCTGACCGAGAGTTTCTTGCTGGCGGCAGTGGGAGGAATCGCCGGATTGGTGGTTGCCGTAGTCGGTGTCGATGCGCTGCTCGCGATGGGTCCGAACAGCGTGCCCCGCCTGGGCGAAATCCGCATCGATCGGTTGGTACTGGTCTTCTCCGTCGCGACCGCGATCGTGACGGGTTTGTTGTTTGGAGTCGTTCCGGCACTGCATGCCACCAGGCACGATGTACAAGAGGTACTCAAGGAGGGTGGGGGTGCTCGCGGCGGCACTCGTTCGGGACATGCGTTGCGGCGTTTCCTGGTCGCGACTCAGGTCACTTTGGCCGTGGTATTGGTCACCGGTTCCGGACTCATGCTGCGCAGCGTGCTCAACATGTACAACGTGGACATGGGTTTCGACACGAAGAACGTACTCACGTTCCGCCTCAACCCGTCGCCCAACAAGTACGACTCTCAGGAATCGCGGGTAGCCTTCTACCGTGAGTTGCTGCAGCGCCTTAACACTCTGCCCGGTGTAATCTCGGCGGGTGCGACCTATTCGTTGCCACTAACCAGCGGAAGCAACAACTGGTCGATCATCATCGAGGGACACCCCGTCGCGAACGTCGGTGAGGCGCCGGCAGATCTGGTGCAGCGTGTCACTCCGGAATACTTCGACGCGCTCGGACTGACACTCCTGCGGGGCCGGCTCTTCACTGCCGCAGACGATGCGGGGTCGCCACCGGTGGTCGTCATCACCGAGAGTATGGCTGAGAAACACTGGCCGGGTGAGGATGCTATAGGTAAGCGCATGAAGGTGTTTGTCGACGGGTGGCCGTGGATCGAGGTGATCGGAGTGGTGAAAGACGTGCGCCACCAGGCCCCAAACCAAGATCCCCGCCCCCGTTGGTTTGTGCCCCATGCGCAAGCCTACGTATCGGCCTACTCGTCACCCTTGCCGCTGACGCTAACAGTCCGCTCAGACGCCGACCCGACACTGCTGATGGGAGCGATCAGGACTCTCATCGCGGAGTTCGACAGCAGTGTCCCGATTTCCAATATCCAGACCATGGAGCAGGTCTTCGCCAGCGCCTTGGGAGGCCAGCGGTTCGTGACTACCGTGCTGTCTCTGTTTGGACTGCTGGCGTTGTTCCTGGCGGTGGTAGGAGTCTACGGGGTCGTCTCTTATGCAGTGTCGCAACGAACCCACGAGATCGGTCTCCGCCTGGCGCTCGGTGCCGCGGGCAAGCGTGTGCTGGTCCAGGTAGTTCGTGACGGCCTCATACTCTCACTCATCGGGGTGGCAGTAGGGCTGATGGGTGCTGTGGCGCTGTCGCGCGGATTCAACTCGCTGGTGTTTGGCATTACGCCGACCGATCCAGTAACGTATGCGGGCGTGGCCATCGTATTGGTGATCGCGGCAGTCGGTGCCTCGTTGATACCGGCGCGAAGAGCGAGCAGGGTGAGCCCGATGGTGGCATTGCGAGACGAGTAACTGCGGCCGCTCGTCAGTCTTCAATCGTCAATCGTGGGGCAGCTACCGTCGCTGTCCTGACTTTCCGCCTTGCGCCGCCTGCGGCCCTAACCGGTCCTCACACCCTGTTCTCGGCTAATTCCGTCCCTTCATCTCCGGCCACAACTCTTGAAAGGTGCGGTGGGGCTGCCGGGCCACGTAGATCGTCTGATCGCGCTGCTCGGTGACTCCGTACGGATGTCCCACCGTGACGGCTGGCTCGATCAACTCGAACCGGCTGGCCAACGACTCCCGGCTGAATCCGACTGCAATTGTGACGTCACCGGGCTTGTCGCCCGGTCCGTAGAACCAGTAGGTCCCGACATAGGCGATGGCTTCGGGCAGCCCGTAGCGCCGTCCGTAGAAATCGATGGCACCGGCCTCGCCATAGTTGGAGGCCCACAGCACCGCCCGCCCACGTTCATTGACGGGCAGCCCGTGGTAGACCTCGCTTACGGCTTTAACCAGGTCCTGCCACCCGAGCATGTCCGCGTAGTCCTGGGGCAGGCGCTCTACCGCTCCCACGTTGGTGGTCACTGCGGATTCTCCTCCAATTCGGGCTGCGTATGATGCCATCGCAGGCGGAGACAGGATGGGGAGTCCGAGCGGCCAAGTGACCGCTGCAAAGCCAACCACCGAGAGCAACACCACCGTACGGATTACTGCCAGGCCTCGTGGACGCTGCATCTGTTGGAGCAGAAGCGCACCAGCCGCATAGGCCAGAGGGTACACGGGAGCCAGGTAGTAGTCCTTGGCCTTGAACACTAGCAGCGACACGAAAGTGAGGGTTACGACCCACCCGAGCATCCGAAAGCGCGCCATCGATCTGCCGAGCAGGACGAAGCCAACTCCTGCCACAGCCAGCAAGGTGGTCGGACCCAGAGTGAGCTGCCCCATAACGAATTGCCACGCCGTCACACGTACCAGCTGGTTCTCCCTCAGGTCGGCCAGGTAGCTCAACACCGGGAAGTCCAAGGCGATCTGCCCCACGATGCTAGGACTCCCAATCGCCAGTGCGAGGGTGAGTGCCAGCCAGGGACCTGCCTTGCGTAGCCATGAGCAGCGGTACGTGAGAAACAGGGCGGCCGTCACTGTCACGCCGAACACGGCGACAGTGAACTTCGTGAGCAGCCCGATGCCGGTTACTACGCCTAGGGCACTCCACCAGCGCAGTTCATCGGTTGCAGCGACTCGCGCAAGCGAGTAGAACCCCGCCGTCCACACGAACTGGTCCACCACGACGGGCTGAAACAGTACACCGGCGCGGAGAAAGAGCGGGTTGGCGAGCACGCAAAGCGCGGCCGTCCCTTGTGCGAAACGGCCACCCCCTAGTTCGCGCGCGATCAGTGCTGCCAGAACTACCGTCGCCGTGCCGAACGCTGCGGGGACCAGTCGAATAGCGAAGAGCGAGTCGCCCAGCACAGCGCGGACCAGCTGGGCGAGCAGCGCCATGGCGGGTGGGAAGTCCATGTGGAACAGCGCCAGGTGCTCTCCCATCGCGAAGTAGAGAAACTCATCGCGGTGGAACTCATATGGGGTGACGCTACTGGTGAAGACGTGTAGCCCGAGCTTGACGGCAGCCAGGGCTACGACGAGCCCGACGGCCAGGTTCGGACGGTCTGGGGCCTCAAGCGGGATCGGTCCAGTGCTGCCCAGCGTTCGCACAAGGGAACCTCCTGTTGGGTAGCCCAACTCATAACTCAACGGCTGCAGGAGCTTGTGGGTTTCGCCGCTGTTCGATCGTGCGATTGCTCGAATGTTCGCCTGTCCCTCAATGACTCCGTGGTGAGCCGATGGGCATGATGGTATCTGTACGGCTAGTTACCCCTACAGTTTGTCCCTATCTTGCAGGTCCACGCTCCCATCACGGCTGAGCACTGCAGGCGGATACACCACATGGCGGAGAACCGGACAGACAATCGTCACCGTCGAGACGAGTACGTTGCGCGCATCAACCGCGTTGTCGATTACATCGAAGCGCACATCGATCGAGATCTCAGTCTCCAGACCTTGGCGCGGGTCGCCAACTTCTCGCCCTGTCACTTCCACCGCGTCTTCGGCGCGATGATGGGTGAGACGCTCAGCCACTTCATTCAGCGGCTCCGAGTGGAACGTGCGGCGAACATGCTCCTGCTAAACCCCAAGAGGTCGATAACCGGGATTGCTTTGGATTGCGGTTTCTCCGGCTCCGCACCCTTCGCCCGGGTGTTCCGGGAGACGTTCGGGATGAGTGCCAGCGAGTGGCGGCGCGGGACACAGCGGGTAGATCGCAAGATGAGTGAAGCGGACCGCAGGCTGGGGCAAACCGACAGCAAGGACCGCAAAGACTTCGCGGTAGCAGTGGAGTACAGTTACGGGACACAACTCATGCAACGATGGAGGATCGCCATGAACGCCGAGAGCCCGCTGACCGCCGAAGTCACCGTGAAGGAGATCCCGGAATTCCACGTCGCCTACATCCGGCATGTAGGTCCCTATGCCGGAGACGCGGCACTGTTCAAGCAGTTGTTTGACAAGCTCTTCACGTGGGCGGGGCCGCGCGGTCTGCTGCGCTTCCCCGAGACGAAGTTGCTGTCGGTCTACCACGACAATCCGGAGATCACGGACGAGACCAAGCTCCGCCTCGACGTGTGCATCAGTGTTCCGGAGAACACTGAGGTGGATGGAGAGGTCGGCAAGATGGCCATCCCGGCCGGACGCTACGCGGCGGCGCATTTCGAGATCGCGCCCGACCAATACGGAGATGCCTGGAACGCGGTGTTTGGCGGTTGGTTACCGGAGAGCGGCTATCAGCCCGCCGACAGCCCGTCCTTTGAACTCTACCTCAACAACCCGGAGGAGCACCCGGAAGGCAAACACATCTTCGACATCTGCGTTCCGGTCAAGCCACTGTAGCCGACAGGTGGAAGTGACAACGGGGCGTGCAGCTCCAGTCGGGCGCATCCCCCATTGGCAAGTCGCTGCCAGCGAGATTTCGCGGTCCAATCCCTTGGGTGGCTGCAATCAACGATCACCGCGAATCCGAACGCGGCATGCGAGCCAGAGAGACGTTGACGAAAAGAGAAACTAGCGTCCCGTGGATGCCTTGGAGGGACACCATGAAGAGTGACCGTCACCTTATGAGGACCTTGCTGCTCGGACTCGCCGCAGCATGCGCGGGCTGCACCCAGGCCCCGCGCGAGCCGCCCAACATCATTTTCATCTTTGCGGACGACCACGCCACGCAGGCGGTGGGCGCATACGGGAGCCGACTCGCATCGCTAGACCCGACGCCGAACATCGACCGGTTGGCTTCGGAGGGGATGCTCTTCCACTCGGCCTTTGTAACGAACTCGATATGCGCACCAAGCCGGGCCGTGATCCTGACGGGGCAACACAGTCACCTGAACGGTGTGCCCACGAACGCGGAGCGTTTCGATTCGACCAAGGTGACCTTCCCGCAACTGCTCCAGGACGCCGGGTACCAAACGGCGATCGTGGGTAAGTGGCATCTCAAGAGCGAACCGGTGGGCTTCGACTATTGGGAAGTGCTTCCGGGGCAGGGTGTATACTACAATCCGGACTTCCGGACGCCCGATGGCATGGTACGGGATACCGGGTACGCCACCGACCTCATCACGGACAAAGTGCTCGACTGGCTCGAGACCGGCCGTGACCCGACCCGCCCTTTCCTGCTCATGTACCAGCACAAGGCGCCCCACCGGGAGTGGATGCCCGGTCCCGACCATCTCTCCAACTATGCCGACGTGGAGATCCCGGAGCCGCCGACGCTGTTCGACGACTATTACGGGCGCACGACGGCTGCACGGACCCAGGCGATGTCGATCGATGTCGACATGCGGTTCGGCTACGACCTGAAGCTATGGCCCAACACCGTCAACCCTGACGACCGCTTGAACGGGGCGGTTGAGCGGACCCGCAACCGGATGACAGAGGAGCAACTCGCTGCATGGGACGCCGTCTACGGTCCCGTGAGCGCATCCTTCAACGAGGTCTCACCCACGGGAGCCGACCTTGTCCGTTGGAAGTACCGACGCTACATGGAGGATTACCTGCGATCGATCCGCTCCATCGACGACAACCTGGGCCGGCTGTTGGACTACCTCGAGGAGAGCGGACTCGCCGAAAACACGGTGGTCATCTACAACTCGGATCAGGGTTTCTTCCTCGGTGAGCACGGGTGGTTCGACAAGAGGTGGATGTACGAGGAGTCGCTCCGCGCTCCGCTGGTCGTGCGGTGGCCGAACGTGGTCGCGGCGGGGTCGGAGAACACTGATCTGATCCAGAACCTGGACTTCGCGCAGACATTCCTCGACATGGCCGGAGTCGCGGCCCCCGAGCAAATGCAGGGCCGAAGCTTGGTGCCCCTCCTTGAGGGAGACACACCGGGCGATTGGCGTGATGCCATCTACTACCAGTACTACGAGTTTCCCGGCGTCCACTCGGTACAGCGCCACTATGGAGTGCGCACGGACCGCTACAAGCTCATCCACTACTATCTCATCGGTGAGTGGGAGCTGTTCGATTTGGAGACCGATCCGGACGAGCTACGGAGCGTCTATGACGACCCCGACCATGTGGAGGTGCGTCGAGAGTTGGAGACTCGACTCGCCGAGTTGAGGGCCCAGTACCGGGTGCCGGAGGTGGACCCGGTACCCCTCCCGGAAGGAGTGGGATGAGTCCCTAGGGGCTCATCCCGAGTTGGCAAGCGAGAAGGTCAGCGAGGGTGTGAGAGGCTGAAACCGCTGGTCCAACCGATCACAACTTCAATTCTACCTGCGTAAGTCTTCTGCCGCTCTCAAAGAAACTCGCCGCCAGATCCGCCAGCACCTCGATGCACTTCTCCCCTATTGGTGCCGACATGCCGCGCGCGTCGCCGAGCACGCCGTTCGGCGTGACGCTCTTCATTCCTTCGCTGATGATGCGGTCCACTGTGTCCTGCGACAACTCGGCCACGAACCCCGCCTCGGCCAGATCTTCGCGCACCAGGTCAGGGTGGAGACAGAGCATGATCGAGGTCTCCGCGATGTCGGCGTGACCTCCCACCCTGTCGCCAAGGCCGCATTCCTCATCCACCACTTGCTTCCAAACCCGCACCGTGCCGAGCAGATCGGTGAAAGCCGCCACGTGGCAGTCCGGTCCCACGGCATCGTTTAGATCGCTCAGGGCACGATCGATCGGCGCGAAGTTCCCTCCATGAGTGGGTAGCAGGCAGATGTACCGGAAGCCGTGGTGTGCCAGACTAGTGCAGTAATCTCGGCATACGGCTACGAACGTCTCTTCTTTCAGAGTGAGGCTTCCCGGGAACGCTAGATGGTGTTCCGAGCATCCCACCCTGATCGTCGGTGCGACCAAGGCGTTGCCCAAGCGCCGCGCTACCTCCTCGCCGAGGCGCGTACCATGTTCGGCATCCACGAATAGCGGTAAATGGGGGCCGTGTTGCTCGACGGCTCCGCAGGGCACCACCACGGTGGTCATCCCGGCTGCCAGGGCCTCAGCGATCTCCGGCCAGCGGAGGTGTTCGAGGAAGATGGTTTGCTCTGCCATGGTTCAGTCCATTGTTAACCCCGGGCGGTAGAGACTGTGTGAAATGTCGTCTTCCTCAGGGGCCGTTGTCCGGCTAAACGGCAGGTAGGTTGTTTTCCTTCCTGGGACCCTCCGTAGGGGCCTGGGATTGATCTTTTGCTCTTGCGGAATGCCTCCCCTAACCCAGGGCAGCGATCATCCGGGGCACACCAACAATCCGGATCACACGCTTCAGATTGTAGGCCAGAACCGTCATACTCCATTCCGTCGCGACCTTCTCGAGGCCACGCAACAGGAAGTAGCCCTGGTCCATCCACCGCTTCGCAGTGCCAAAAGGATGCTCGGCAAGCATCGCACGCTGATTCATTATCTTCGGTCGTGCAGCAAGCCGTCGCGCCATCTCCTCCAGTACAGCCTCATGCTCCCAACGCTCAATCTTGCGACCATGCCGACTACGCGTACACTGCGCCTTGATTTCACAACCACCACAAGCCGCGGTGCGATAATGATGATACCAGCGACCCCGCTTCTCGGCTGTCGATCGATAGCTCAACACCTCGCCAGCGGGACACCGATAACAGTCCCGTGACTCGTCATACGTGAAGTCATCCTTCGTAAACAGCCCGCGCTGCCAACTGCCCGAGATCCGGCTTCGCAACCAATGGCGTCACTCCAACATCCACACACGCCTTGATCTCTGACGCATTGTAGTATCCCCGATCCGCCACTACCGTCAGCCCTTCCACGCCTAACTCCGCCTGCGCCTTGCTCGCCATCGAGCCCAGGGCGTGTAGGTCATTGACCCCATTCGTTACTTCGTGCGCCACAATCAACTTGTGCTTCGCCTCCACCGCCGCTTGCACATTGTAGCTCACTTCCGTCCGCATCCCACTCTTCATCCGCCGACTGTCAGGATCCGTAAGAGACACCTGCTGCTCACC
>JBDHKN010000131.1:0-4210 GCA_039586365.1 Gemmatimonadota bacterium
CAGGATATTGGGCATGACGACCCGTGTAATGAAGGGGGGTGTCTCACACTGCATCGCCGAAATATGAAAAGCACCCCCGATGAGGAAGGATAAGACGAGAAAGCTGAGGATAAATAGCCGTTTCATGTTCCCCACCCCCTTCTCCCCCACTCTCCTATTCTCAGGAAGACAGTAACGCACTATTTACCAATATCATAGTGCAATTTGTGAATAATGTAAAGAAAAATAAGCCAGGGGAATAATGCTGGAGGTTCAGGGGATTGCGGGAGAACGGCCTTCTCCCCTCGCTTTCGTGCTTCGTGGGTAACCTTTTCGGGGTCAAGAGGCGGGGGATACTGTTGGCGGAAAAAAGGGGGCCTTTCCCCGTGAGAAAGGACCCCCAAGGTTAAACAGGGTCTACGGTTAAATAGGGTCTGTTGAAGATTTCATCGAATTTCTCTGGGGCTGCCCGTCCTCTTGATCCACCGAATCTTCCCCGGATAGAGATATTGGGGTAGGACATCGGGATTCGACGCGTTGGTGGTGAAGTGGATGCCCTTGGGTGAGAAGAAGTTCACGGTGACGAGGGGTTCTTTATCGTACCGATAGGTTATAACGACCTCATTTCCCGCCTCCATGAATTTCATCGACTCAAAGTTGAGCAGCTTCGAGGGATCTTCCCATTTCTTCAGAGACGCCTCAGCACCCAGTCGGAGGATCTCCTTGTTATGCAGAACGATATAGCCCTTGATTTCCGATCCATCCGCCTTTGTGATGATAACGGGAACGAGATACTCCCCAGACCTGCCGAAGGCCAGGGACGCAGCACAAAGAACACTGATAATTGCAATGATGGCAAAGCCGAGCTTTTTCGATTTCATCGTAAAACCCCTTTTCTGTGAGTTTCCTCTAGTCAAAGACCTCCCTCCAGGAGTGGACCGTCAATCTCTTGCTCAACACGTCTACCTTGAACACGTGGATGGTGGTATCGCTAGTCTGAATGATGATGGTGCTGTCGCTGGGGTCGAAGACGATATCCGAGGGAATCCCGTACCCGATGTCGATGGTTCTGGGAACCTCACCCCCGATCATATCGTTCTCGTTCACGACCTGATCACCGTTGATATCGATCACCGGCTCGGTGGGAACACACCCAGCCTCGTAGCCGACCACATAAAGCCGGGCGATTCCCCCGGCCTCGCAGGGATCGTCGCTGGGCTGGAAGGTGGTAAAGAAAACGTACCCACCGAGGACTATGGCTGAGGAGACAACCCGCTCTCCCGGCCCCTCAACCAGGTCGATGTACCACCCGAACCCTTCATGGATGGGGGTACAGTTATCTCTGTCCGTCTGATTAGCCAGTCCTCCCTTTCCCACCTTCACGGCGTTATCCTTCACCGCGTAGAAGGTCTGAAGCGTCAGGTCGGTCTTGTCGTCCAGGGTGAAGTACTTCCCGGTCCCGAAGTAGGCCATTACGGTAAGATGTCTCATGGTAGACGGAGAGGCTCGTGGGCACTGAGATGGGCTGGCCGGGGTCGGTGCTGAGGATGTGGGTGCCCGTCCACCTGTTGGGATCTTCCTCCGGGCCGATTTCCACCACAAAGAGCAGCTCCTGGAGACAGCCCACGAAGATCCGGTCCGCGTAGCCGTCCATATCCGTATCGATGGCCCTGAGGCTCGGGAGCACGTTTTGGGGGGCGCCGGTCAGGAGCTTTCTATTTCCTATCTGCTCCCCCGTGATCGCATCCACGGCGAAGAGGTACCCCTTCGTGTCCTTGTTGTCGAAGGCCGACCCCATGAAGACGACCCACCGCTCCTGTCCGCCGATCCAGCAGCGTTCGATTGTGGGTACGGCCCAGGATTTTCCCAGGTACGCGTCGTTGAACTCCCACATGGGCTGGACCCCTGCGGCGCTCGAATCGGTGATATCCAGGGCGAAGAAGGCATTTCCGCCACCCCGCAGCCCGCCGACGAGGATCCGCCTATGGACGCCACCGACGTAGACACCTGCCACCCGGGGCGAGAGGTCAACGAAGTACTCGTGGCAGTACTCCGGAAGGGTAAGGTCCTTCAGTTTGCCGAGGAGGATGTTGGGAATGAAGGCCCACTGCTCCTCCCCGGTATTGATATCGAAGGCGTGGAGCATACCGTCGTTGGCGCCTACATAGACCATGCTCCCCGATATCACGGGGCTGGAGTAGGCGATATCCCCGAGCTTCCACCCGTCTGGTCGTTCGCGATAGCCGACCACGCTCTGCCCGCGGATATAGCGGATGATCTTCTTGGCCTCGGCGTCATCAACGGCCCCCAACATATCGGAGAGCGTGTTATTGTCGCCATCCTCGGTGCTGCTGCTGGCCTCGGTGAAGAGCACCTTCCGCTTCATCTCGACGGTGGGTCCTTTCGTGTCGTCCAGGGCGGTGAAGATGGAGCGGTTGTCGGCGTTCATGGCCTGCAGTTTGATTCCCGCATCCCAGAGAGGTACATCCCCCTTCGTATAGGGGAGGCTGAAGGCCTCCAGATTTCCCGTCCACGCCTCGGGCACGAACTTGGCCCGAATGAGCCTCCTCGCACCCTGGGTTGAGGTGGATTGCACCGCGACGGCCGTCCCCGAAGAGATCCGTCGGATGATGTCGTTTACGATTGTTCCAAAGGCGTCCTTCAACTGGTCATAGTCGCCGGCGTAATAGAACCCCCCCCTTCCATGATTCTCATCCCCGGCCCGCTGGAGCAAGGGCGAATTGATCTTGAGGCCGACGATGTAGGTAATGACGTTCTGTATTCCCGGCATGTTATTTTCATCAGTCCTGAGGTCGTTCTCGTACATCCATTTGGCAACATCGTCCACATAGTGATTCCCCCCGTCTTCATCCCATTCATCGACGTTGGGATCATCAGCCCCGTCGCCATCGTAATCCCCGACGAGATTTAGGAGACGGTCCCAGTCGCTGTCGCAGTTCGACTCCCCGTCGGTCAAATAGATGACGAAGTTCTTCTGGCACCAATCCGTGATGGGGCTGGAGATATCGATAGCGTTTCCGTAATCGTCCCTATCCCGTGCCCAGTAATACGTAGCTCCCTGGCGGTACTGGTAGTTGGTGTCGGCATCGCCCTTATACATCCCTAGCCCCGCGGGGCCGTTTCCACCGGCGAAGTACTGGGCTGCGGTGAAGAGCGTCTCCCCGTTGACGGTATAGGTGTGGGGGACGGTGTCGTAGACCTCCATGCCGTCGACGTAGTCGACTATCTCGGCCCTATCCGTGCCCACCGGACGCAGGAGTTTTCCCCCGTGCCTGACGAAGTTGTCATCAACATTAAACCAGTTTCCCGTCACTGGATTCTGCCAGTTCCACTCGGACCTCTCTCCCGTACTGGCGGCTCCGTCCATCCGCATCAACCCCCAGTGGAACCCCTCGGAGACGGGGTCCTGCAGAAGATTCATGATCACGGTCTTGGCAGCCTGCCATCGGTTCAAATACCCTGGAATGTCTTCGGTCATGGTACTCCCCGAGTTATCCAGGATGATGAGCACGTTGGGGGTGACGGCCCGGTTAACGAAGGGAGGGAGTTCGCATTCCATGCCGGAGGCCGAAAGGGACCCCAACAGCAGGAAGCTCATTATACTCAAGTATAAAACGCACCGTTTCTTCATCGAATTCTCCTTTTCCTCTTCACGCTATTTCGGAAAGACATAGCTGGCGATCACCTCGATCTCCCTGTTGGCGTTGGCCGGTCCGGCCCCGACGGAATTGACTCGGAAGTAGCGCTTCTCGAACATGGTCAAGTCCCACCCGGGCGGAGGAAGGGATTTGTAGTTCACATCGGTGATCCGGTATTGGCTGTAGGTGCTGGAATCGAAGTCGTGTCTCGTCGTTCTCATGGTGGGGAGCGAAGACGCCTCCGGAGGTGCAGGCCCCAGGTTGAGGAGCCACGCCAGCCCCCTATCGGCCCCCGCGTCAGCGGCATAAAAGGCCTTCTCCGAACATCGCTGGTTTCCCGATATCCTGATCTCGATATCCGACGTCATGACAGCCGCGATCCCCAGAAAGGTCGCTGTAATCATTACGAGAACGGCCACCACGAGGGCGACGCCCCGTTCATTTGCCATGATAGATCCTCCTCTTTTTCCATTCATTATTCCTTTCATCAACTCAACCTCCACAATTGGGTTATTCTCCTCGAAGATTTCGGAGCGCGACCCTTGACTGTAATACCCTCTTCCGATATCCTT
>JBDHKN010000132.1:0-5005 GCA_039586365.1 Gemmatimonadota bacterium
GGGGCGAATTGGCGTTCACCTCGACAAGCGGGCGGGCGTCCAGGCCGCAAAGGAAGCGGCAGCCAACATCCCCGAAGTGGCCTTGGAAAAGACGAAAGAGACGCTTCTGACGCCTGAGGGGGCTCGCCAGTACATCCGCGAGCACCCAGAGCAAGCAGGGGTGCTGCTGACGGCTCAGGCGCCCGTGACGCGCCGCGGCCCGTTCGCGGACCTGGGCAAAACCTATCCCGAGCTGGACCTCAGCGAGTGGAATCAGTTTGAGCGGAATGAGTTTGCGGGGTTGGTGCGCGAACAGGTGGGCGCGGCAACGGAGGTGCCGACGGCTGAGGATGCGGCCGACACCGGTCAGGCATTACCCGAAGATGCACCGCCCGTAAGCCAGCAGGATCTCGACGAGCGGCAAAGCCGCGAGCAGCGAGAGGCCGAACTGGAGACTCAGACCGACGAGGCGCTGGAGGAACACGCCCGGGCCATTGGCCTGCCCTACCGCGGTGGCCGGGTGGCGATGATGAAGGACATCCTCAGCACCCCACCACCGCGTCAGCCGGGTGATATGCAGGCTGCGGTCCCCTACCTGCGGCCGACGCCCATGCCGGAGATGGTCGAACTCGCCAACCAACTCGGGGTGAAGCCCCGAATCACAAACCTGCCTACCGGCATTCTGGGGGTATTCAGGCAACGCAAGGGGCATCCTGCCCAGATTCTTATCGAGCCCTCTACGGCAGCCAACGAGACGGTCATTGCAGGGGCGCTGGCGCACGAGATTGGACATCTGACGGACTACCTGCCTGAGCAGACCATGGCCCGGGGTGACCTCGCTCGGCGTCTCCGGTCGATTCTGGCCGCTGCGAAGGTCGGTGTAGGGGGCACGACGCTCAAACGCCAGGCCACCGAGGAGCTGACCGAACTGAGCAAGTGGTGGCGGGGTTGGCATGAGTCGGAGGTGACGCCAGAGCAGCTCAAGTACCTGAAGCGGTCCCGGGAGCTGTACGCCGACTTCGTGAGCGTCATGCTCAACGCCCCCCATGAAGCCGCCGCCCGGGCGCCGATCAGCTTTGGTGAGTTTACGGACCACCTCGACCGGAAGCCCCAAGTGCTAAACGCCTACCTGAACCTGCAGAACATGCTGGCGGGCACACCTGCGGAGATCGCCGAGCGACGCCGACGGCGGATAACCGAGGGTCACGCGGCGGCCGATGAAGCGGCGCTCGCCAACCAAGAGGCCCGGGATGCCCCGCGAAGCCTACGGGGCTGGATGGCGGAACATCTGCTCAACCTTCTTCTGGACCGGACAGCGGCGGCCCAGGACATCATCCGACCGGGTCAAACCCAGGAAGCTGCGAGAGCACGGTTTCTGCTGGACGAGCTGTTCTCTATCCAGAACGCGGAGCGGTTGTTTGCCGAGGACGTAGACCGCTTGCGCGAGGAGCTGGCAACTAAGTTGGGTCCGGTGCTTGCCAGTCACGGTTACGACCTAAACGACATCATCGGCGAATACCTCCAGATGCGGCGCATCCTGAAGGGCGACCGCAAGACCTTGGGCAACCCCTATGGCTTCCGGCCCACCGAGGCCGAGGAGCAAACTGCCGATTTGAGACAGAAGCTCGGTGAGGAGGGGTTCAAGACTCTTGAGGAAACGATGCTCCGCTGGAACCGCGAGGTACTCTGGCCGGTTACCCAGCGGGCTGCAGCGGCTGGCGTCTACCCCGCCAAGGCCCTCAAGAAGTTGGCCCACCCTAAGCGCCGGGACAACTACGCCACCTTCGCGGTAGTCAAGTACATTGAGGGGCCGGACATCTCACCGATGCTACATGAGCAGGTAGGAACCTTCGAGGCTACGGGCAACGCCTTCAACTACACCAACGCCAAGTTCGTCTCGCTCTTGCGGCTCACCCAGCTCAACGAGGCCAAGGGTGCCCTGATTACGGCGATGAAGAAGGTGGCGCCGGGTGAGGTCCTGGAAGCCGAGATGCGCGGCGGGAATCCGATCGGCAGGCGCCCGCGGGGCATGGAGCTGGTGAAGGTCCTCGAAGACGGCAAGATGAAGGGCTACTGGGTGCCCAAACGGGTGGCGGCGGCCTTCAAAAGCCACGACATCGGAGCGCTGACCGGAATCAGCAGGTTGATGCAGAGCGGGGTGTACACGGTCTTCCACCCCCTGTATGTGACGTTCAGTCCAGGTTTTCTGGTAGCCAACCCATTCCGCGACCTGCGGCGGACGCACATCAACCTCAAGGCGGTGATGGCCAGAGAGCGACATAAGCGACGGCAGGAACTGCGTGAGCAGGGGGTGCCGCGGTACAGGAGATCCCGGAGGTGAGGTTCGGGGAAGTCCTACGCCACTTCTTCGCCTCGATACCGGCCGCCCGCAGGCGAGCCCGAGGCATTTCAGACGAGCAGGTGCGGACACTGCTCGAGCACAAGGCCCTATCCGTGCCTTACACGGACATCGCGGCCGAGGCAGGCGAGATACTGCCCGAGGGCTCGCCGTTGGAGAAGCAGCCTGGTGTCATCGAGCGGCTCAAAAAGAGCCGAACAGCGGCGCTCCGAGGCATGGGCTCCATGTTGAGCCTAGCTGATACCGTCGGTGCTGTTACGCGTGTGAAGCCGGTTCTGGCTGGCGTACGGCGTATCGGCGAGACGCAGGAAACGGCCAGCAAGGTCGCCGGCTGGCAGATTGTGCGGAAGCGCGGTATCGGGGAGCAGCAGGCGGCGCAGTACGTGCGGAAGTACGTCGGCACGCCGGACTACATGCAGCGAGGGCTGGCCACGCCGCTGACGAACTCGGTCTGGATGTACTCCAAGGTCCGCTGGAACGGGTTGCAGGCTGACCTGGGGCTGGCATTCGCCCGGGGCTCGGCGCTGAGCTGGTGGTGGAATCGCGCCGTTTGGACCCTGATGCCGACGACGTTTACCAAACTCGCCATCTACGGCTACTTCGGGGCCTACCTGCAGGAGTTGTTTGGAAAGATCGGCGACTATTTCCTGCACGAGTACGATGTGCTTCCTCTGGGCTTCCTGCGCGATGGGGACGACGATGACGAGAAAGCGGCGTTTCTGACACTGCCGAAAGACGATGTCGGTCGGATGCTCGGCCGCCTCTGGGGGCGCATGATCGACGTGGCTATTGAGGCGGCCGGCGGTGAGACGCGACCGGGCTCTGTGGAGCGTGTCGCCTCCGACCTGATCGGCAATCTCAAAGGCGACTTTATGCCCCAAACGAACCCACTGCTCAACATGGGTGTCACTTGGGGCATGTACGCCAGCGGCCTGAATCCCTACGACACGTTCTTTGGGATGCGGATTCTGAGCAAAGATGAGGATCGAGCCCGTGGCTGGGAGGGCGGCAAGCGGATGCTGTCTTGGACGATTGACAAGTTCGGGGTCCTGGGCACGGTGGCCCACGCCGTCACCGGCAAGTACGTGGGCACAGCGTTCGAGGAAGGGACGGATACGACGATTGAGGCCAAGGTACGGGCGGTCCCAGGCTTCAGCCGCTTGGTACGCATCAGTGACCGCGGCGAGCGAGAGTGGCAGATAGCCGAGCTGGAGGACGCTGAGACTGAGGCGGCCCGGGCACGGCTGCAACTGCCGCGTATCGTGCGCAAACGGACCCAGGAGCGACACCTGCTCAACCGCCTGAGCCACGCCAAGCTGAGCAACGCGCAGCGCATCGAGCGACTCTCGCTCAACGTCTGGTACAGTGACGACTACCTGCCGACCACGCGGGCGATCCGGGATGCCATGGCCATTGGCGACGAGCAGCGGGCTGAGCGGTGGCGCGCCCGCTTGGCGAAGAAACCGGAGCCAGACCTTGCCTTACTCGCCCATCAGCTCGGTCAGCGCGGACCACGCGAGGCCGGGCGCAAGAAACGGTGGATGAAGGACGTGGCTGCCGTGCGATGGTGGCGCAAAGAGAACGGTGTCAGCGTCCAGGCCCTTCGCCGCGCGTATCAGCGCTACCTGTACTACCGCTTTCGTCGGCCGCAGACTCGGGCTGCGTACCTGGCGAATTTTGATCGGCGGATTCAGTTCCCCTGACTCGGCGCCGCTGGAAGAACCAGACCAAAAGACCGCCCAAGATGAACCCTACGCTGCACCCGACAACCGGACGCCAGATAACGGGCGCAGCAACCTGTTCGCGTAGCCGCTCGAAGGCATGGTCGATGAAGGTCAGACCCACTTCCCTCTGCGCCATTGCGGCATAGTCAACAAGGTCCAGTGCGTCTTGTTTGGCCTGACGCTGCATCTCCCGCGCCTGGTCATACGTGCGCTCGCTGTCGGCCATGCAGCCGGGCAAGCTGAACGTTAGAAGAGTCAAGAAGGCCAAAAACAGCCCCAACATCACAAGGCAAAAGATTCGTTCACGGGTTTCCGTGCCCATGCTGATTCTCTAAACTACCTACATGCTCAGCCAACCATCGGGCGTCAGGTTTCATAGCCTTGGCGGCTCCCATTGAAGCATTGTGACCCGCGTGCCGACGGGCTCGCCGAAGACTTTCTCGACAGTGAGTCGCCAGACCTGGGCATCGTTCTTGAAGAAGCGCAGGCTTTCGAGAACGTCCAATACCTGTTTGGCGAGTTGTTCGCCGTCCGGTGCCGTATCCTTCGGCCACCACTTGCGGCCCAGGTTCTGCCACCAACCATCGCACTGTCGGGGCGGGAAAGTTACCAGCAGGTCAACCGTAACCGGGCCTTCCATCGGTTCGATGTGCTCGCCGCGAGCATTTAGAGCTTCTAGAATGTGACCGCGCATAGCTTCGGCGTTCTCCGTGATTTTGCGCGTCTGGTGATGATGAATTCGCGTGCGACATTTGGCCAACAACACAGTCGATCGGACGCTCTGCTTGGGCTCGGGCAGTATGCGGATGAAGAATTCGTAATGTCTACCCATCCAATATCTCCCGTACTTTGCGAAGCGTCTCGGCCGCCGTTACGTGTGGGTTCGCTGGATTCTGGGCGATGCTTGACAGGGTTTCGACGCAGTTGCGCAGCGCTCGACACA
>JBDHKN010000003.1:0-102274 GCA_039586365.1 Gemmatimonadota bacterium
AAATGAGGGCTGAGTTGACTAGCAACCGGTGCGCGAAGGCCTTATGCGGGAGCACCATCCGAATCACTCATTGAGCTGCCACCAACATATCACAGGTCGCAGAACCGTTACAGGTCGGACGATGTGCTGCCCCGCCTCGTGCGCTGCGACCTGCATCTACCACCGTGCATCCTTCACTCGAAAGCTTCGGCCCACTGGCCGTCTCAGGGTTGACGCGGCCTCACCGCCCAGAACACGGACGAATGAGAGCATGATAATGCCGTCTTCGTACCCGACTCTGCTCTGCGTCGTTGCGGCCTTCGGTTGCGCGGCCGAGCAGAACCGGATGCTGACGACCATCACGGACAGCGCGGGTGTGACCATGGCCGTCAATCCCCAGGATGGGCGGTGCCAGCTCCGACTCCAATTACCAGTTCTATCGTGTGGTGAGTAGTGTGCGGCTCTCGGACCGCAGTATCGTCGTCGCGAATGCGGGCAGCAGCCAGCTACGGTTCTATGACGCGGAAGGGCGATCCCAAGGGAGCGCCGGGGGAGAGGGTAGCGGCCCCGGCGAGTTTGAGCGGATCGCGTGGGCCACGAAGTACCGGCGTGATTCGATCGTGGTTTTCGATCGGCGACTGGTGAGGCTGTCGGTGTTCGACTCCGAAGGGCGCTTCGCTCGGACAGTGACGCCACGTGACGCAGCGGGGAGGGCAATAACCAATGCGGTTGGTGCCTTCAGTGACGGGACGTTTCTCGTGATAGCGGAGACGGTGACTGACGGGCTTACTAGCGGAGTCTTCCGCCCGGTGTGGACCCTGCTCCGCTGCAATGCCGACGGCCAGGTGGGTGACAGCGTCGGCTCGTATCTGGGAGAGGAGTCGTACCTCCATGCCTTCCGCTCGGGAGGTGCCATGGACTCACCTCGCCTGTTCGGCTACACCACCGCACTCGCAGTGTCGGGCGACCACTTCTACGCGGGCGACACGGGCGACTTCGAACTCCGGGTGCACGCCGCAACGGGTGAGCTGGCAGCGAAATTCCGCAAGCGTTTTGAACCCAGTAGCATCGATCCGGAGGATGTCCAGGCCCTTCAGGAGCAGCGACTTGAACGCGTCCGGAACATCCCGCATCTGAGCGAAAGACTCGCGGAGTTCTTCACTGCCATGCCGCTTCTACCCACCTTGCCGGTGTTCGGCTCGATTATTGTCGACGCTGCCGGTAACCTGTGGGTAGAGGAGTACCGGCGACCAGGTGAGCAAGTCGGGCTTTGGACGGTATTTGGTGCTGACGGCACGGTGGTGGCTATGCTCCGCAGCCCCGCCCGGTTCGAGCCGCAGCACATCGGTCAAGATTTCGTGCTGGGGCGTTGGACGGACGAGCACGGTGAGGAGCACGTGCGGCTGTACGATCTGTCCAAGGGCTGAGTCGCTGGCCGCGCTGAGTCGCCGCATGCTGCGCCACCCAACGCCGGGGGCCATGAGGAGTCTAGACGACCCCATGCGGCGAACCTAGGTGGCTAGTGGCAGCACCGCCATCCATGAGTGCCGGGTCTGGGCCCAAAACCTGCGCGCTTGTGGGCGGCCGTACCGGACCCCACATTTCAAATATTCGCAGTTCATTTCTAGGAGGTCGCCATGTCCAAAGAGGTCGCAGCCAGTTTCTTGTGTACATTGGCGAGGAGCAGCCAGCTGCGTGAAGAAGTGGCGGCGCTGGCGAAGAAGTATGGCTACCGATTCTCCCCGAATGATCTGGCAGAGTTGGGTCTCGAAGATCTGTGCGGTGGCGGCGGCGACGACGACAGGGACGATCTGCTGTCTGATCGCGGCTTTGGGGCCATTGAGGTACCTGCCTAGTCGGAGACTGCACCACCACCAGAACTGGTAGCCGGCGTAGAACTGCCCCGAGTGCTCCGTGGCGCTCGGGGCTGAGTGCTGCCTCGGCTAGATTTGAGGCAGCGCTGCTAGGGTCCACCTGGTAAAGCGGGAGATCACACGCCATGCCCGATGCGAGACTGCTCGTGATCGACAATGCCATCGATCACACCAGCTATCGACCGGTGGAACACTGGACGGCGATGGTCGGCTTCCAGCCCGATGCGGTTCACCCGCCGACTGGCGGCACTCTGCCCGATGTGGACAGCTACAGCCACGTCATCATCAGTGGTTGCGAAGGCAGCGTCAGCGATCTCGCACCGTGGGGTGAGGATGAGGTGAGCTGGGTGAGACAGGCAATAGCTGCCGGCGCGGCCGTGTTGGGTTCGTGTTGGGGCCACCAGTTGATTGCCTTTGCGATGGCCGGGCCGCAAGCCGTGCGCCGTGCAGCCACACCCGAGTGCGGTTGGATCGACATTCCGGTCGGTGATTCAGGCGAGCTACTGCCTCCGGAGTCGTATCAAGCGTTCGCCACGCATTTCGACGAAGTGGTTCCTGGCTGTCACCCAGATCTGCGAGTGTTGGCAGCCACGCCAGATTGTGCTGTCCAGGCCGCACGCTGGGGCGACCGGCCTGTGTGGGGTATCCAGGCACACCCGGAGATGAATCCCGAGCGCAGCAAGGAGTTCCTCACGGAGTGCATCGAGCGGTGGCCTCAGTCCGAAGCGGTGTTCCGCCGGGGCCTCGCCACTCCCGTGCGGGATTCGGGTCATGGACGGACGATCGCCAGGCGGTTCCTCGGGGCTTGATCGACGGACAGTGCGGAGGCGCACTGAGTAGCCCCCCCGCCACCCTGGCTATTCGACCCGGAGTGCCTCCATCGGATCGACGCGCGATGCGCGCCGCGCGGGCAGGTAGCTGGCCAACAGAACTGCGGCTGCGAGGCACGGGGCAACCACGCCAAACGTCACCGGATCCACCGCACTCACTCCGTAGAGCAGCCCGCTCATGAGTCGGGTCAGCCCATAGGCTGCCGCCAGTCCCACCGCCACACCCAGCAGGGCGAGCACCACACCGAGCTGGAGTACCATTGCGGCGACCTTGCCGGCGTTGGCACCCAGGGCGATCCGCACGCCGATCTCGCGCGTGCGTTGGCTCACCACGTAGGACACCACGCCATACACACCCACGACTCCCAGCAACAGCGCAACCGCGGCGGCGAGGCCCAACATAACCAAAGTGAAGGAGGTACGCGCCAGGGAACTACGCAGTACGTCGGCCATGGTCTGTACCCGCGATAGCGGCAAGTTGGGGTTCACCGCCCATATCGCATCTCTCACCTCGTTCAAGAAACCTTCGGCTCCCACTAGGCTGCTGCGTACCACGAGCCACATCGTCCGCGGCATGAAGATCGCACCGCCCCGCACCTCGGGCCAGAAGTCCTCGAGCACCATGGGCCAGTAGACAATGCCGACGGGGTCCTGCATGATGCCGTCGTCACGCACGTCGCCCACGACGCCGATGATCTCCCGCCAGTTCCCAGGTCCGAACCCGGTGCCGACGCGCTTTCCGATAGCGTCAGCCGGGTTGCTCCAGTATTCTCGCGCCAGGTTCTCGGTGACCAACACGACCCTCGATCGCGCGTGAATGTCCCCCCAAGTGAGTGACCTGCCGGCAACGATGTTGTTGCCCATCGTCTCGGAATAGCCGGCCCCGATCCACTTGAAGCGGCGGGTCGCAGGCAGTTGGCCTTCGGGCAGGGGGAATTCCTCCACGAATATGGGGTCGAACCCGGCCATGCGGTCCATCGTAATGGAGCTGGAGAGCCCAACCGAGGCGACACCACCCACGGCCTCGATCCGGTGGGCAATCGCCTCGAAGGTGAGCGCAACTTCGTCTGGTTCAGCGACTTGCGCGCTAGGGATCGTGAGCAGCACGGCGAGCACTTCGTCAGCGGCCCTGAAACCCGGCGTCACCTGGCGGAGAGCCTGGACAGTCCGGATCATGAGTCCGGACCCAACGATGAGCACTAGTGCCAGCGCTATTTGGCCCACCACCAGCGCGTTCCGAGTGCGGTGCCGCTCGCGGCCCGAACTCGAGCCACGACCACCCTCTTTCAGCGCCTGCACTAGGTACCCACGTCCCCAGCGGAATACCGGGAACAGGCCGAAGGCAATCCCGGAGAGAACCGAGATACCCAAAGTGAAAGCCAGCACAGCGGGGTCCAGTGAGATCTCGTCGAGCCGCGGGACGTTGCCGGGCGCAATGGCCGTAAGCAGGCGCAGCCCGCCGTAGGCCAGGCCCAGTCCGAGTACACCGCCGAGCACAGCTAGCATAGTGCTCTCCGACAGGTAGAGTCCCGCAATCCGGCGCCTGCCAGCCCCCAGTGCCGAGCGAATGGCCATCTCCTGTTCCCGGATCTCGGCTCGCACCATGAACAGGTTGGCGACGTTGGCACAGGCGATGAGGAGCACGATGCCTACCGTGCCCAGCAGCACCCAGAGCACCGTACCGACGTCACCCACTATCTCTTCGCGCAACGGACGGAGAACGGGCGCGGCCTGCGCTTCCTGCAGCAGTTCGAGGGTCATGCCTCCAGGAAACTTCTCGACGGCCAGAGCGACTAGGCGTGTCAGGTCAGCTAGCGCTCCCTCTATGGTGACTCCGGCTTTCAGCCGCGCGATACTCCGGAAGGTGAAATTGCCCACGAACAAGGTGGACCGGTCAAAGCGGAGGGGTCTGTAGATGTCAGGAGCGAACTCGAGGAACCGGAAGTCCCGCGGCATTACGCCGATCACCTCACGGGTCATGTCGCTCACGTGGAGTGTTTGGCCTATGACATCCGGATCGCCGCCGAACCGCCTTTGCCAATAGTCGTGACTCAGAATGATCGTAAGAGGAGATCCCGGTGTCTCATCCTCCTCAGTGAACGTGCGGCCCAGAACGGGCTGGACGCGGAGAGTCGGCAGCGTGCCGGCTGTCACGAGCACCGTGGAGATGCGCTCGGGGCCGTCGGTACCCACCACGGTGGCTTGGGCCTGGGTCCACAGGCCGACGCTCTCGAAGGCTCTTGCCTCGTCCACGTAGGTGAAGTGAAGAGCCGGGGATTGCGGGAACAGATCATCGGCTCGCCCGTCCGCTTGGAGACCAGGTGCCCGGTTCCACACTGTAACGAGCTGCTCGGCGTAGTCGTAGGGCAGGGCCTTGAGCAAGATGCCGTTAACCAGCGAGAAGATCGCAGTGTTCGCCCCGATGCCGATCGCCAGCGTGAGGATGACCACGGCGGTGAATCCCGGGGCCCGGCGCAAGCGGCGGAGCGTGAGGCTGAGTCCCTGCAGCGCATCCGCGGCCGCGTTCCACGCTCCTCCCTTGTGCCGCAACCGGATCTCGGACTGCTCGACCCGCCGATCGATAGCTGAGCGGGCATGCTTGCGTTTGGAGCGCGTGATCTCGGCCGCCAGTTCCTGCCAGTCGCCTACGTGATCGCGGGCGCGGGCATCGGCGTCCTTCTCAGAGGCACCGGCCGCGATGGCACCCCGGTAACACTCGTCCACCTGTGCGGCAATCTCCTCTATGATGTCGCTCTCTACGGGACCCATTATGTCCGGGAGTTCCAGCCGCTCTCTCACGTACCTCTTCCAGTCAGGCATGGCTCGGCTCCAGGACCAGGTTCACGCCCCGAGTGAACTCGTGCCACGCCCTGCGCTCCGCTGCCAGTGCCCGCTTGCCTTTGTGAGTCAGGCTGTAGAACCGTCTGCGCCGCTCACCGGTGTGCTCCACCCAGCGACCTTTGATCCAGTCCCGCTCCTCCATGCGGCAAAGGACCGGGTAGAGCGAGGACACTCGGAACGCTATACGGCCTCCCGAGCGCTGCTCGATCAGCTTACCGATCTCGTAGCCGTGTCTGGATTGGTCCTCGAGGAGAGAGAGCAACAGAAGCTCGACGCTGCCCTTTCGCAGATCTACGCTTGCCACAAGGCCTCCATATGGTCCGGTGCGATATGTCTTAGTAAAGTATGTATGGTATAGACGCAACTTGGTTGTCTTAGGTTTCAACTCCGCTGACGTGAACCGGCTGAGGGTCCGACAACGTCGTCCCGAGTCCCTTCAGGCAGTCGGGCTCGGCGAGCGTCTCTGAAACGGTGGAGGCCAGGGGTTCCGGCTCATCGTGACTGATCGTTCTCGGGTCAATACTAGATGACTGATGCCGTGGGCATGCTGCCCTACCAACCAGAAGCGCAGCATCGAGCAGCGGTAGGGGAATTCAGCTCCTTGTTGGCTGGTGCAACCCGCCGAGCATCAGCTTTGGGATGGTCGCCTTCGCACGCTGCGTGACGTTGGCATCACAATTGACCTGCCAGCGCCGTTAGGCTTCCTTGATGAACGTACCGGCGCGCAGCTCGTCGTAGGCCTGCCGCAGCTGCTCTTCGGTGTTCATCACGATCGGGCCACGCCAGGCGACCGGCTCTGCGAGCGGTCTTCCGGAAACGAGCAGGAATCTGATACCGGTCTCTCCGGCGTGTACTGTTACCTCGTCACCGCTGTCGAACAGTACCAGCGACCGGTTTCCGGTTTCCTCGATCGTCGGGCCGTGGCTTGATCCCACGCGCTCCGTCCGGACTGCTCGAGGTTGCGAGGCGTCGCGGAACGTTCCGGCCCCCTCGAACACGTAGGCAAATGCGTGGCGGGACGTCTCCACAGGCAGTGTCTTGCGTCGACCCGCCGGGACCCACACGTCGAGATACCGCGGGTCCGCTGCGATTCCATCGACCGGACCTGTCTTGCCCCAGAAGCTGCCACAGACGACCCGAACGCGGGTTCCGTCGTCGTCGATCACTTCCGGCACGTCGCCAGACATTACGTCTTGGTAGCGAGGCGCCGTCATCTTGAGCGAAGCGGGGAGGTTCGCCCACAGTTGGAATCCGTGCATCCGGCCTTGCTGGTCACCTTGCGGCATCTCTTGATGGAGAATTCCGCTGCCCGCCGTCATCCACTGCACGTCACCCGCTCCCAGCTTGCCACTGTTGCCTAAGCTGTCCCCGTGATTCACGGTACCAGCCAGGACGTAGGTGATGGTTTCGATACCCCGATGCGGGTGCCAGGGGAAACCTGCGAGGTAGTCGTCGGGTTTCTCGCCCCGGAAGTCGTCGAATAGGAGGAACGGGTCGAAGTCGCTGGTATTTCCAAACCCGAAAGCGCGGCGCAGTCTCACTCCGGCGCCTTCGATGGTGGGTCTTGCTTCTAGAACCTGCTTGATCGGTCTTATCGACACGGCTGCTCCTCTCACGGCTTGTAGGGTACCGCTGTGTGAACACCTCAGCAGCTCGCTGAGTTCCTGGCAGCTGGGATTGGGGATTGACGATTGACGATTGACGAAGTTCGGCCTGACCAGCCAATTGTGCACTTGGAGAGTTGCCCCGTGTTGGCGAATCCGGCCTACAGCAGTCGCATGCCCTGGATATCGAGATTGGTCAAGCCAACCTGCTCCGCATGTTCGACGACCTCATTGTATTCCCTGCGCCGCAGTCGCCGGGAGATCTCAGGATAATCTTCCGCCTTGTACATCGGCCGGTACTGAGACATGATGTTGACATAGGTGTCTTTAGGCAGGTGCTGCGCGATCCAGCCGATTACCTCCCTACTGCCACCGACCTGGTTCGGCATCACCAGGTGGCGGATCATCAGGCCACGGTACATCAGTCCGTCCGCCTCAGGTTTCGCAACTCCAACCTGGCGGTGCATCTCCAGCATGGCCGCCTTTGTGATCTCAGGGTAGGTGGCTGCCCCCGAGGAGTATTTGGATGCCATGGCGCCATCCGCGTACTTGAAGTCGGGTAGGTAGATATCGACGATTCCGTCGAGCCTCCGCAGGATCTCCAGCCGCTCCCAACCGTTGGTGTTGTAGACCAGCGGTAGCCGCAATCCCTTGGCAGCGGCGATGTCGAGTGCCAGGACGATGTGGGGTGAATAGTGTGTCGGTGTGACGATGTTGATGTTGTGGCAGCCGTATCCCTGCAGGCGCAGCATCATGTCTGCCAGAATCTCTAAGCTCGTGGGTTCACCCTCTCCCCCCTGGCTGATCTCCGAGTTGATGCAGAAGACACAGCGCAGGTTGCAGTTACTGAAGAACACCGTACCGGAGCCTCCGTGCCCGACCAATGGCCGCTCCTCTCCGAAATGCGGGTGATAGGAGGCGACAATCAGTTGGGAGGAACCGTGGCAGAATCCTTCCTGCCCAGCGAGGCGCGCAGCACCGCACTCCCTGGGGCAGAGAGAACAGTCTGCCATCACCTGCCACAGTTCGTCTCCCCTGCTTTTCAGCTCCCCGCTGCGATGCAGCTTCAGATACCCGGGCTCGAACGCGGGATCCATTTGCAGGGTTGCCCTCGTCTCTTGGCGACATCCGGCTACGAGGGTAGGGAGGGTGGTACCGAAGCCTGCAACTGCAAACGAAGAAACGGATCCGATGAACCTTCTTCTCGATTGCTGCCTCATCGGAAACCTCCTGTCGGAGATCGAATGTGGTGCACGGAGCTACTAACGAAAGCTAGCGCTCCGTCCCGCGTCGCTGAGGCTTCAGAACCGCTTCCCGCCGATGAATACCATCTCGACCTTGGACAGCTCTTTCAGAGGATCTCCATCGAACACAACGATGTCCGCTAGCTTGCCGACCTCTAGGGAACCAAGCCGGTCCGCCACTCCGAAGATCTGAGCGGGGTAGAGAGTCAGACCTCTGAGGGCTTCCTCATAGGGAAGTCCGTGGATGATGGCCGAGCGGGCCTGATCGAGCAGTCCGGCGACGTTGTCGATGGAGCCAGTCTGAAACGCGAACTGGACGCCTGCTTGGGACAGCAGAGCGGGTGTCGCCGGTGTCCCCCGCTCAGATTCCAGCTCTTGATAGGACGCGCCCACTGGTCCCCAGATGACCGCTATGTTCCTCTCAGCCAGCTCGCTCGCCAGGCGGTGGGCCTCAGCGCCACGATTCAAGATGATTGGTAGGTCGAACTCCGCAGTTATTTTCAAGGCAGTGTAGATGTCGTCGAAGCGGTCGGCGCCCACGATGAGAGGCTGCCGGCCCTGCACGACCGGCAGCAGGGCTTCCAGTTTGAGATCCCTCTCCGGTCGAGTTGGTTCTTGCTCTGCTGGATCTGCCTCGTGTGCCGCCAGTTTCCTCTGGTAGAGCGCGAGCTTGTCGGCGTATGCTTGGGCATTGACGAATGTCTGTCGCAGCAGGGCTGCGGCTCCCATGCGGGTCATGGGAGCCCGGCCCTTCTGTCCGTAGTGGGTCTTCGGGGCCTCACCAAGGGAAACGTGGATGCCAACTGGAGCAGTCAGCACCATTTCTTCTATGCTCGTGCCGGCCAGGCGTATCAGTGCGCTTTGGCCGGCCAGGAGATTTCCCTCTGCGGGGGCGCACAGGGCAGCGGTGATGCCCGAGTTCCTTGCCACCGGGATGAATCGGTTAGCAGGATTGAGGGCATCCGTGATCCTCAGATGTGGCGTTACAGGATCGGTGGCCTCGTCGTCGTCCTTCCCCAGAGATGGGATGTCTGCAGCTCCCAGATTGGTGAATCCGTCGATCAGGCCCGGCATGACGGTTCGTCCTGCCACATCGATCACCCGTACATCGGAGGGAATGGAGACCTGAGCACCAATTGCAGTAATGCGGCCGCCACTCATGACGAGCACCCCGGTGTCGATCACCCCCTGGGTGATTGTGAGCAGTCGCGCGCCCCGAAGGGCAATTGTCTCCTCTTGCGCAACAGCGCGCGCACTCGAAACGCCGCAGCAAAGGGCGCAGCAGACGGAAATGGACCAGAACGGTCGCAAACGATAGCTCATGCCCCGCCTCCTTGCGGCTTCGTCAACCGGACGCGAGCCCCCGGTACACGCTGATAGACGAGCTTCCCATCGATGAATACTGCTTCGGGTACCGAACGGGTCCGCAGCGGGTGGCCGCTCAGCACGACGAGATCGGCATCCTTTCCGGGTTCCAAGCTGCCAACCCGATCACCCATGCCGATGATCCTGGCTGCGTCGATGGTGATGCTGCGCAGAGCCGCCTCTGCATCCATGCCGCTTCTCACCGCGAAGGCGGCTATCTCCAGCAAATCACCTCCGGGTGAAGCCGAGCCCGGAGTGAACCAGCCGGAGTTGATGCGAGGACGGAAGGCAATCCGGATGCCCGCCTCAGACAACCGAGCCGGTGCTGCGGGTTCGAAGCCCTCGTCTTCAATGTTACCGAGACCTCGGAAGAGATCTTCCACGATGACTGGGATGTCTCGCTGCTTGATTTCCTCGCTGAGCTTGTATGCATCGGTGGCTCCGTCGAGGATGATCCGCAGGTTGAACTCGTCCGCGATCCTGAGTGCCGTGTGGATGTCGTCCCTGCGCTCGGCGTGGATGACAACAGGGGTCTCTCCTCTCAATACCGGAATCAGAGCTTCCATGTCGAGATCCCGTTTCTGTGTCCCGCCGGTGTCAGCCTCGATCTTCCTGATGTACTCCTGTGCCTTGATCAAGGTCTCCCGGGCGAGAGCGGCGATCCCCATACGGGTCATGGGCGACTGCTCCGAACGCTTGCTAGAACGGCCCAGACCCATGACCAGTGCAGCTCGGTCTTTGACAATCATTTCATCGACAACGATGCCAGTTGTCTTCAACACCGCTCCCTGCCCGCCGATGACGTTGCGATCTCCCGGCGTGACGAGAGCCGTGGTAACTCCAAGCTCGCGAGCGTGAGCGAACTGGGGGGCGTGGGGCTCCACGGCGTGTTTGACTTCGAGGGCGGGGACAACGGGCTTGGAGGTCTCGTCAATATGACTTTGCCGCCGCCAGTTGCTGCCGATGCCCACGTACGATCGAGGCGAGACCAGACCGGGCATGACGACGAGGCCTGTGGCGTCGACCACCGTGTAGCCGTTCGGTACAGATACGTCGTCCCCCACTCGGTTGATCTTGCCGTTCTCGATCAGAACTGTACCGCCCTCTATAGGAGCGCCGGTCATCGTGAAGACCAGGCCACCGCGCACGGCGATCCTGTTCGATTGCTCGAGGTCGGGGGGAAGTGTCAGGCCCTGGTCGGAGCCGGTGGCAAAAGATCTCAAATCGGGTTTGTCGATCCGGGCGCGCTCGTACTCGACGTTACCGTCAATGAGCACTGTCTCGACTTCGGTCAACATTTCGAAGGGCTCGCCGTCTAGCAGAACGAGATCTGCGTCCTTGCCCACTTCGATGCTGCCGATGCGGTCTGCGAGATCCATAGCTTCGGCCGGCGCCGAGGTGACAGCCCTGAGCGCATCCTCTGCTTCCATCCCGTAGCGGACGGTGAGCATTGCCAGATGGCGCAGGTTCTGTTGCGCACCGCCGAGGGCGTCAGTCTGCAGCGAGACCTTGTACCCGGCGTTGGCGAGAATGGCCGGGTTGTTCTTGAACGTCAGCGGGTCGTCGTAGTAGCTGAAGAACATGGGCGGACCGATGTTGAAATGCAGCTCGTCCTTGCGGTCCTGCAGCGCGTCGACCAGGAGGTGGGCGTAGTACGCGTGACACAGGCTGATCCGGAGATCGAACTGGTCAGCGAGACGGATTGCCGACATCACCTCCGACGCGGTGGCGACGTGGATGTGAACCGGGATCTCGCCTTTCAATGCCATGACCAGGGCTTCTTTGCCGAGGTCCCGGGCAGGAGGCGTGGCGTCGTCGTCTTCCGCCTTTTCCCGCTCGTGTTTCTCCCAGCTTTCCATGTACTCCTCTGCCTCGACGAAGGCTTTCTCCGCCAAGTGGTAAACGCCCATCAGAGTAACGGGCATCTTTCCTTTCGAGCCGTAGGCACCGATGGGGTTGCCTTCGATGGCCATCTTGAGATCGGCGATCTCTTTCAGGACCATCTGGTCGGGAGGGGCGTCTTTGAGTTTGACTGCCACGCTGGTGCCACCGATGATGTTGCCGCTTCCGGGGCGGGAGATAACGGTGGTCACCCCTGCGGCGCGGCCGGCCGCTATTGCTGGATCGTCGAAATTGAACGAATCGAAGGCTCGGACTTGGGGCGTGATGGGGTCGGTCATCTCGTTGCCGTCCGAGTTCTCGTCCACCCGGGGTACGCTGTAGACACCGACGTGGGTGTGCATGTCGATCAGGCCAGGGATCACCACGGTGGCGTCGAGAATCCTCACATCTCCGGGGATAGCGAACCCCACTCCAACGCGTGAGATCTTACCGTCCTCGATGAGGATCGAACCGTTCTCGATGATTCCGTTGGCGACGGTGTGGATTCGCTCGGCACGAATGACCAGCGATTGCGCTGCGAGCGCGGTTGAGAGGGACAAGAGTCCTAGCAACGAGCAGAGAATGGAACGGTGAAAACGTCTGGCCATCGTGGGTAGGGTCATCTGGGCCTCCCGGGCCGATTCGTTCAGTTGCCGGAAAAATTGGGTGCAATCTCCCACGGGGTCTTGCTGAAAGCAAAGTATCGCGCCTGGTATTGGAGGTGTCCAGCCACTCGGATGAGGTGACCGTCGATCCTCGCGTGGCCGTGTTTCCTATGGAAGGTTCCGCCTCCGCGACAAGGATTGGCGATTTGAGGATGCTGAGCTGCAGGTGCGGTTCTGCGACGACATCGATGTGACCGGGACGGGTCGCCCAGGGTATAGCGAATGCAAGGGATTCGCGGGGCAGCTATGAGGCATCTCATCCATTCACGATTCGCTGTCGCAGTCACCCTGCTCGCATCGAGCTGCGGCATAGTCGATCCGGACAGGCGGCTGGACGAGCTGGAGTCCCACCGTGAGCAATGGCGCGCGACGGACATCCAGCACTACCGCATGGAATTCCGGGCGAGCTGCTTCTGTGGACAGGAGTTCACCGAATTGGTGACCGTCGAAGTACTCCAGGATAACATTCGATCTGTGACGGTCGCAAGAACCGGCCTGCCAGTTGAAAACATGCCGATAGGTGCGTGGCTAACGGTAGAGGAGCTGTTCGCCGCCGTTGAGGAAGCGATCCTGGATGATGCGGATGAGCTGCAGGTGACGTACGACGTCGAGCTGGGGTACCCGGAGTTCGTCTTTATAGACTGGGAGGAGATGATGATTGACGAGGAGGTCGGGTACCAGGTGTTCGATCTCGAGGTAGTGCAGCAAATGGCGCGGTCCACGTCGGGCGCGACGACGTAGCTCGACGCACAAATCGGCGAGGAGCGATCAGTCAGACCACTGTGATGCTGGGGGCCTTGTTCCCTATTCGGCTAGCAAGGCTGCACTTTGCAGCGCCTGCAAGATCGCCTCGCGGGGCCGCGCCTCAGCGCCACCCTGAGCCTGCTGCGCCGTGCCGCCGCCCCGACCGCCAAGCGTCTCCGCCGCGCGCCGCAGGATTGCGCTGGCATCCAGATCCGGCAAATCGTCGCTGCGGTTGCACACTAATCGAGTGCCTTTGGCTTCGCTCACCGCCAGCAGCGCCAGCGTGCGCGGGTGGCTACTCAGTTGTGAAGCGATCGAACGTGCCTGCTCGAAGGAGCGATCCGGCAGATAGGCGGTGACCCGCCGCACGCCGCCCGCTTCCGGTGTCTCACCCCACAGGCGCTCGGCCTCAAAGGCCACGAGGTCTCCCTGGGCGGCTTTCAACGCCCTGCGGGTTTCCTTGATCTCGTCTTGCAGGCGTCTGACCGCCTCACCCAGTTCGCTTGGGTGAACGGACAGGTCGGCGCTCGCTTCCTGCAGACCGCGCAACACCCGCTGGTAATCCCGCAGCGCCCTGCCACCACATACAAAGCTCACCCGCACCCCACCCTTGTAGCGTTCGATTCGAGAGATCTTCACTAGACCGACGGTGCCAGTGCGGTCAACATGTGTCCCACCGCAGGCCGACGCGTCATAGCCCGGTACCCAAATGACCCGTATCGTACCGCTCACCTGCGGCGGTTTGCGCAACGGTACTCGGTGGATCTCATCCCGGTCAACGAAGTGGATCTCGATCGGATGGTTCTCCCAGATCACGCGGTTGACTTCTGCCTCAACCTGAAATGCCGTCGGCCATGTGAGATCTGGCGTGTCTAGATCGATGCTGCTCTCATCTTTCCCCAAGTGGAAACCGATCGTCGGGGCCTCCAGTAGTTGTACGAAGGCAGCTGACAGCAAGTGCTGCCCACTGTGTTGCTGCATGTGATCGAAGCGGCGTTCCCAGTCGATCTCGCCGCCTACTTCGTCGCCTTCCGGCATTTGCTCGAGCAGGTGCCACACCGCGTCTTCATCGTCCTCCCACACGTCGAGTACGGTAATGCCGTTGAGCTTGCCCGTGTCGTACGGCTGTCCGCCGGAACTGGGGTAGAACGCCGTGCGGTCCAACCGTACCGCCGGTCCGCGGTCGGTCTCCTTGCGGTCGAGGACCCGCGCCGTGAACTGGCATGAGGTTGCGTCGTGGTAGTACAGGCGTTCCGTCATAAGGCTATGATAATCTGTCCTATCGCTCGTGGTTACTGTTTTGCTGTGCAAGACTGACATTGCGGGCGGAGCACGTGGTACCGCATGGCAGGGTGCTGCCGGTCTCGCAACCCACGGCGGTAGATTTGAACCATGAAATGCTGCCAACGAGAAATCACACTGCCGGCCTTCCCACGAGGCTTTCACTTGGTCACCGGCATAATCGAGCGAGGACTCCCCGAGATTGCCGACATCAATGTGGGGTTGCTGCAGGTGTTCATCAAACACACCTCAGCGAGCCTGACGCTGAATGAAAACGCTGATCCCACCGTTCGCGCGGATTTTGAATCCCATTTCAACGAAATGGTACCGGAGAATGCGCCCTATTACCGACACCGCTTTGAGGGGCCCGACGACATGCCGGCTCATATCAAGTCATCGTTGTTAGGTAGCTCGGTCATCGTCCCAATCACCGCCGGCCGCCTGAATCTGGGGACCTGGCAGGGCCTCTACCTGTGTGAGCACCGCGATCGGGGAGGCCAACGCAGAATAGTAGTTACCGCGCTCGGAGAGTGAGCTGTCACACTTGAGCCAAGCATCAGCTTCCTCGCAATAGGCGTTGGGTCTCACGCCGAGCACTCACGCAAGGTTGAGATGATCCTGGACTGCAGCTACGAAGCGATCTACCTCTGCGGTGGTGTTGTAGAAGTGCGGTGAGACCCGGAGGCGTCCACGTCTGCGGGAGATCACGAAATCGCGTTCGCTCAGGTACTCCAGCAGTGCCGCACCATCCGCCTGCGGATGCGTGAATGTCAGGATGTGGTGCCGCGTGTCGCTCGGCGGGGAGACCTCCGCACCGATGGCTGTGAGCCCTCGGGCGAGGTGCTCGATGAGTTGACGGATGTGCTGGCCGATGCTGGGAACTCCGACTTCTTCCAGGAGCCCCAGCGCAGCGTGGAAACCGGCTATGAGAGCATAGGGTTGACTTCCCTCTTCGAACTTCCGCGCATCGGGTTGCAGCTCGAAGTGAGCGCGATCGAAATTCCACGCGTCGGTCGTGCTCTTCCATCCCACCAGCACGGGCCTAACCTGGTCCACGACATCCTGGCTGATATAGAGAGCACCGATGCCGGGCATCCCCAGTAACCATTTGTGGCTGTCGGCAGCCAGGAAGTGGGCGCCTACCTGTTTGACGTCGATGTCCAACGCACCCACTGTCTGGATACCGTCCACACAGCAGAGGATGTCTCGATCGCGACAGAGTGTTCCGACGGCATCGAGATCCGTTACCGCTCCGGTAGCGTATTGAGCTGAGCTGACGGCGACGAGGCGGGTGCCAGGTTGCAGCACGTCCTCTATTGCCTCTGGAGTTACCGTACCAGCTGTGGCGGCAATTGTGTCGACTGCCACACCGCGGCTTCGCAGGTGCTGCCACACGTATACGTTCGACGGATATTCGAGTTCAGTGGCCACTGCGACCCGATCGCCCGGCTTCCAGCCGAGTCCTTCGGCCACCAACGCCAGTCCGTTGGACGTGTTGCGGACGAAGGCGATTTCGTCGGGTGCGGCACCGATCAGGTGGGCGTAGCGCTCCCGGCAAGCTTCGGCGGTCTGTTCCCAGCCTTCCTCGTCCAGGATGCCCCGCGCGACGTACCGGTCGAACCAGTCCCCGACGGCAGCGCGCACGCGGACGGAGGTAGGTGCAATACCGGCGTGGTTCAGATATGTCAGAGTCGCCGTTACCGGGAACTCACTGCGATAGCTGGATACGTTCATGGTGTGGGTAGACTACGGTTTTACCTACGGCTCTGTCAACGACTCGTTGCGCAGTAGCGCGGGCCAACATCGGCAGAGGATGCGTGTTATCTTACATGGCATACAATCAATTCATGCCCCGACTTAGGAGGAGAGCGATGTCGCATCCACGATTCATGCTGTTCCGTGGAAAGCGCGGTGGCCAGTACTACTTCAACCTGACTGCCAAAAACGGACAAGTCATCCTTCAGAGCGAGGGATACAAGTCAAAGGCGAGTGCCAAGAACGGGATCAAGTCAGTGAAGGTAAGCTCGAAGCGCAAGACACTGTTCGAAGCGAAAAGGGCGAGTAACGGCAGGCACTACTTCGTACTGACATCTCCGAACGGTCAGACTGTCGGCAAGAGCCAGATGTACAATTCACTCTCTGGTCGTAGCAACGGAATGCGGTCGGTGGCAGGGAATGCTGGTCGTGCGACCATCATAGACGAAACCTAGCGCAGGCGCACAACGCAACGTACAACGCCCGGCCCCGCGCCGGGCGTTTTGTTACGGCTACCGCAGTACTCACCTGCAGGGCCTGGTGGGGGCCTCACTCCAGTTGTGAAGCTTCACGCGCGATTCGGATCGCTCGCTCTGAGAATGCTACCGATCCCGCGGCTGCTTCCGGCGTGCCACACCTTGCCGCCGTGAAACACTCCACCGCGGCCGACCTGACACAAGATCCGCTCTGCGACGCAAGCTGCATCCCAGCCGTGTTCCAGCTCGACTGCATCCGGTTCCGTGTGGAACCACGGCTCGCCGAAGCACAATGTCTTGCCCAGGAAGCGGCGTGGGGTCGGAGTTGGCATCACGACACCCACACATTGACTGTCTCCTGTCAGAATGCGCCATCCCGTTTCATGCGACTTCTTGCCGTTCGAGCCCCCAGCACCTTCATTGTCCACTGCTATCACCGTCTCAACGACCTGGTAGCCTGCGTCCTCAAAACCTCGCAACACTTTCTGTGTATCACCAAGCATCGTATTCGCCTCAGATCTGTGGGTCCGTACAGACCACTACGTCCAGTAGCCGGAACTAGATTCACTCGGCCGTACGCCGACGTTCGATCTTCACAGCCCAGCTGCAGTGGAATACTTGGCCCGTCTCGGCCCGGCGGACCACGAAGACCGGTTCATCCTGTTGCCGAGAGGTGAAGTGAGCGAGCACCGGGCAGGGTCAGGGGTGGTATTGCGGCAGGGCTGGCTCGGACTGTCCTACAACACGCCCGACCACCGCAGGCCAGCCGTGAGCAGTGCTAGTACTGGGATCAACAATACGGTCCGCATGACGAACAACAGGACCAACTGCCAGGCCCGCACCGGAATGAAGCGGAACATGTCGAGGATCATCGGGCCAACTGCCGAGAAGAAGATGAGCTGTGATATCGACAATACCGCGACGAAGAATCGGGCTGCAGGAGCAGCGTCACGGACCAAGAGGGCAGGGATGTACATCTCAGTGATCCCCACCAGAGTTGCGGGGGCGACCAGGTTCGGGTCGGGAATGCCAAGCACTGCCAGGAGTGGGACGAGGGGTCTCCCCAACAAGTCGAACAGTGCGGTCTCTCGCGCCACCAGCAGTGCAGCTGTGCCGACCACCAGAATCGTGCCGAGTATGGTCGAGGCCAGGATCGCACCGTCGCGCAGCCCGTGGGCGAGCACGCGGTACGGCGCCGGTGCTGTGCCAGCCTGATCCAACGCTCGCTGCACACCTTCTCTGACCAGCGCCACGGAGCTGCCAAGACGCTCTGGCTCCGGTCGGCCGTGTTCGACGTAGAGAGGTGGAATGCCGATGATGGGTCGCAGTCGTACCAGCACTGCAGTCAGGCCGTAGATCGCGATGAAGTACGACCCAAAAATGAGAGGGAACAGGTGCAGCAGATCGAGTGTCTGGGCGACGACGGCTACGAATCCGATGCTCACCGTCGAGAAGCAGGTCACGATGGTGAACGCCTCTCGCTTGGTGTAGTAGCCGTCCAAGGTTAGTCGCCGGGTGAGGTAGAGGCCGACCGAGTAGCTGCCGACCCAAGAGGTGATGCTGTCCAGCGCCGAGCGTCCGGGTAACCGAAACAGTGGCCACATCAACGGCCGCATGATTGTGCCCACGAACTCCAGTGACCCGTACCGCACGAACAGGTTCAGCATCGCGGCCCCGATCGGGATTATGACAGCAACCGAGAAGCCGAGCGTGTTCCACATCAGGCTCACGACGGAGTCCTGCGTGAGGATGTCCGGCCCTTTGCCGCTGAGGAAGACGATGGCGAGCGGCACACTGATGATTCGAATCCCAGCGAGGAAGCCACCGGTCTTGAACGGTTGGGACCAGCGCGGTAGTGGCTCGTGTTGTACGAGCAGCGTGCGAGTCGTCCCGGCGGCACCCACGATCACTAATGTCAGGCAGTAGACTGCCACTAGCAGAGGGGCCGCCGCAATGATGCGCTGCACTACGATGTCGAACGTGACGGTCCAGCGGCCGGCAGCCCGCATGGGAACGAGAAAGAAGGCGGAGCCGAGAGCACCAGAAAGGACAAAGCGGAGGATCGATCGACGTGTACCTGACGGAAAGCTGCTCACACGATCGGGCGGCGCTTGTGTTGACAGGGTCTTTGGGCTCACGGGCTCTGGCATTCGCAACAGGGGTCGTCGGCTCAATGGGCAGACAAATGGTCCCACGTAGGCGACCTAACGAAATGCCTTCGCTCGAAATACGCTAGGGTTACTCCGCGTTCAAAGTCTGCACCGGATCCACCCGCAGTGCACTGCGGGCCGGAATCCATATCGCAACGAATGTTATCAGTACCATGAGTAGAACTGCAGCCACGAAGCTGGCTGGATCGCTGGCTGGCACTCCGTAAAGCAGGCTGGACAACACTCTAGTCGAGGCGAGTGCACCGCTCACTCCCAACAGCAGTCCCAGTGCGGTGAGCTTGATTCCCTGACTCATGACCGTCGCATAGATGTCTCTATTGGTCGCGCCGAGAGCCATACGGATACCGATTTCCGGGACCCGCTGGGAAACGGCGTGACCCACTACTCCCGCCACACCGACCATGGCAAGCAGCAGAGCTATGCCGCCGAATATCAGTAGCAGTGTCGTGCGAAAGCGGGGCTCAGCCACGGTACGGCTTACTACCGAAGTCATCGTCTGCACGAAGTCGATGGTTACATTACCGTCTACCTCCCACACGGAATTCCTGGCCAGGTCGGCGAGTTCAGCCGGGTCGGCTTCCGTTCTGACGGTCAGCGTCATGACCCACCTGCGCCACGGATCGACTGCTTGTGCGTGAGCGAAGTAGATGGCCGGAACTCCTGCAGCAGCCAGGCTCGTCTGCCGCACGTCGCTCACAACACCGATCACTTCCCGCGAGATGTTGGGCAGGTAGTCGCGTGTCTCATATAGCGTGACGCGCTTCCCCAGCGGGTCTTCTCCGCGAAAGCCCAGCTCAGCGGTGGCTTCGCTGATCACTGCCACTGGTGGGGCAGCCTGGTCGTCCTGGGTCGCGAAGCCGCGGCCTCGCACCACGGATATCCCCATTGCCTGGAAATAGTCCGGAGTGACCACGCGCACCTCCAGACACCGTGGGCCGTCGTAGTCGGCCAGGTCGTCACGTGTGGGGAAGGGTCGGTCATCCCGCCATACCAGCTCACAGTTTTGCCCGCCCCGCATCGGGAGGAAGTTGATGGCTCCTGCAGCGGTGACTCCGGGAAGGGACGCCAGCCGGTTCACGAGGTCTTGGTACAGGTTGGTGACCTCTTCCGGCTCGGTGTAGGTGCCGGTCCGCGGATAGACGCGCAGGGTGAGGACGTTCTCCGGTTGGAATCCCGGCTCCACCTGTTGCAGGGTCCACAGGCTCCTGAGCAGCAGCCCGCTACCAGCCAACAGTACGAGAGCCAGAGCGATCTCGCCGATGACCAGACCGCCCCTCAGCCGCTGGCTCTTGCGGTCACCTGAAAGGCTGCGACCGCCGGTCTGAAGTGTCGCCGCGAGGTCGGAGCGCACTATCGGATATGCGGCCGCAAGACCGAAGATCAGCCCGCAAACAAGTGAGATACCTAGGGTGAAAGATAGGACGGTCCAATCGATACCGACTTCGCCCAGGCGTGGCAGGTCCTGCGCTCCGAGCGCCAAGAGAGAGTCGGTACCCAACCGCGCCACGGCTAAAGCCACCGCACCGCCGATCACAAAGAGCAGACACACCTCAGTGACGATCTGCCCAACGATGCGGCTGCGACCGGCGCCTAGGGCCGAGCGTAGGGCCACCTCGCGGCTCCGGGTCAGCGTGCGAGTGAGGAACAGATTCGCCACGTTGGCGCAGGCGATGAGGAGCACCAATCCGACTGCGCCGAGCAGGACTAGGATTGCGGTCTCCACACTCCCGACCATCCAATCCTTTGCCACCATTAGCCGTGCACCATCGTCGGTGTGGCTCTCGGGGTACGCTCTTCTGAAGTTGGCCCAGATGCGGTCCACGTCGGCCTGTGCCTGCTCCAGCGTGACGCCCTCCGCCAGCTTTCCTATAGCCCTCCAACTGTGGTTGATTCGGGCGAGCTGCGTGGCGTCCCACTCGGGGGGGCGCGAGCGCCACATCAGGGGCTCGTCGCCAAACGGATCCACGAACTGCTGCGGGGCCACTCCCACTACCGAGTAGCGAACCCCGTCCAAATCCAAAGTCTCACGCAGGACCTCCGGATCGCCCCCGAACCGTTGCTGCCAAAAGCCGTAGCTCAGGACTACGACCGGCTCATGGCCCAACTTCTCCTCTTCCGGTAGGAAGAAGCGACCAACCGCGGGTCGGACGCCGAAGATCCGGAAGTAGCACGCGGAGACAGACTGGCTGAATACCCTGGTAGGCTCTCCGGTGCCGTAGAGGATAGGGTCCCACCATTGAACCACCGAGACGTCGGCGAATGCTCCACTTGTCGCTCTGATGTCCTCGATCTCGGGGTAGGCGAGCCAGACATTGCGCAGGGTCAGCTGGTCGTCTCGGGTCCCGAGGATCTGTACAACCCGGTCTGGCTCGTCGTATGGCAGAGGTTGAAACAGCACGCCGTTGGCGACACTGAAAATGGCGGTGTTGGTGCCGATCCCTAGGGCGAGTGAAGCAAGTGCGACCACGGTGAATCCCGGCCGCTTCACGAAACTGCGTAGGGCGAAGCGGATGTCTTGAATGAGCATACCCATAAGACTGCCTTTTCTCTTGAGACCGCGAAGTCTGGGCCCGGGCCCAAGCGCTGAGATTCGCTCGAGTAGCCCTGCAAGTGTGAAGTCGCACAGGCTGGAGACGCGCCCAATGAAAGACCTCCAGCGGCCAGCCTTGGCCGCCTCGAGCAGATCCAGCTCCAGTTGCCGTAGCGCTTCGCTCCCGTATTTGCGTCTGAAGTGAGCTGGGTAGAGGAGCAGCAGTAGGTGAAACGCCTGTCGTCGCGGTATCACGGCAACCTACTGACTACCCGACCAACCGGCTGGCCCGTGCGATGCGCACGAGGTCTGCAAGGCGCTCGGTCTCGGCGTGGGCCGCCTGGCGACCGAGACCCGTCAGGCGATAGTAGCTGCGTCGCTCGTCGTCCAACGCAGGGTCCGGTCGCTGGTTCGACTCCTCGATGAGACCCAGATCCACCAGTTGCCTGATCGACCGGTACAGCGTTCCCGCTCCCAGCTTCACTCGGCCGTCAGTGCGGCGGAGGACCTCCTTCTTGAGGGCGTAACCGTGCAGATCGCCTTCGGTCAGAGCCAGCAGTATCAGGTACAGGGCCGGCTTGAGCGGCAGCAGGTCATCGACATCTCGGGTCTTCGTCTTTCGCACCGTGCTCACTCCGGTGAACGGTCATACGGTTGCGGGTTCCAGCTCCCGACCAAGCAGATAGTACAATATTGTACTATTAATACCATATTATACAAGTGGTGTCATTGATCCACAAGGTCGGGTTTGTCGCAGATCGCCCGTCCACGGCTGGGGGGACTATCCTTGGCTCAGCGTTGATCCGCAAACTGGAGTGTTCAGCTCCTTCTCAGACGTTGCTGGGTTGTTGACCCCGACGCAGTTACGTGGGTACCTGAACAGCATGAATTCCTGGTGTAACATCGACGCGCAATCCAGGCGTCATGTGGCGGGAATGACCTGGGGTGTGAGCATCCAGCCCACGCGCCACGCCTCGCTGTCTTCTTTCGTGAGACAGACGATGCCGCCCATCCTGAACCTCACGGTCAGTTGCTCGGGATCACCCGTCAGGAGCAGCGAACACAGCCGGCTCATATGGGGCAGGTGACCGACCAGCATTGCCGGCAACTGCAGCGAGTCGAGCGCGGCGGCAACCGTAGCTGGATCGTCGTTGGGAGAGAGGCCATCGAGAACCGCCGGTTCCTGTGCGACTTGCAGCTCGGCGGCAATGATCTCAGCGGTCTGTTGAGCGCGCAGCTTCCCCGAGTGAAAAATGGCTGAAACGGCTACGCCTGCGGCGTGTACGGCTCGGGCTACTCGTAGCACGTCGGCGCGGCCACGCTCTGCGAGTGGCCGTGCAGGATTCGCTTCCTTCGGCGTCGCCTCCCCATGTTGAACGAGATAGAGTTCCATGAGCTAGCACCTCCCCGATTGGCAAGGGTGGCGCACCTGGTGCTGCACGTCAAGGCTCGAGAGGCTCGATTCTGGCCGATCTCGCCAGCGATCCATAGCTTATTGATGGGGCCAAAGGGGAGCCTCTTCTATGGCTGACCCGCTGGATCCTCTCAAGGTTGCGGACCTTCTTCACTCCCGGAAAGGGAGGGATTCATGTTTGACCGAAAGCTGCTCCTGCGGTGTCTCTTACCCGTCCTTCTAGGCACTCTACCGCTTCTCGTTTCCTGCAACAGCGAGGTCACCACTCCCGAAGAGCAATTTGGTCACGCCATCGGTGCTGACTACATCCTTCTCTCCTACACGCAGTTGGTGGATTACTGGCAAACACTCGCGGCTGAGTCCGATCGCATGACTCTGGTTGACATAGGGAAGACCGCCGAGGGACAAACCATGTGGATGGCGATAATCACGTCACCCGACAACCACAGGAGGCTCGAGCGGTACAGAGACATCTCGAGACGGCTTGCATTAGCCGAAGCACTGACCGACGAGGAGGCACGAGTGCTGGCCCAGGAAGGGAAAGCCGTCGTATGGATAGACGGGGGTACGCACTCGTCTGAGATAGTGAACCACCAGACTGAATTCGAGCTAGTGTATCAGATGGTGAGCCGTAACGATCCCGAGGTACTACAGTTCTTGGATGATGTCATCCTGCTCACTCTCGTCACAAACCCAGATGGCATGAATTTGGTCGCGGATTGGTACATGGGAGATCCCCAGAACCGGAATCCGTGGCGACTGCCCGAGTTGTTCCACAAGTACATCGGCGGTGATACCAACCGAGACCACTACATGTCGAACCAGCCGGAGACCGAGAACATCAATCGGGTGCTCTACCGGGAGTGGTTCCCCCAGATTGTCTACAACCAGCATCAAACCGGGCCCGGCGGCGCCGTCCTGTTCGTGCCGCCGTTTCGCGATCCTTTCAACTACGACTACGACCCTCTGGTGGTGAATGGAATCGAATTGGTTGGTGCTGCAATTCAGAGCCGTTATCTGGCCGAGGGTAAACCCGGAGCTGGAAGCAGGGAAATGGCGAGCTATTCGACGTGGTGGGAAGGGTGTTTGCGGTGCAACACATACTTCCACAACGCAATCGGGATCCTGACTGAGATAAACGGGAGCCCGACGCCCATGGAGATCACGTTCATCCCAGATAACCAACTGGCGCGTAACGACCTTCCTTTTCCAATTGCACCGCAGGAATGGCATTTTCGTCAGGCGATTGACTACATACAGTCAGCCAACTTCGCTATCCTCGACGTGGCGTCCAAGCTCCGCGAGGATTTCCTGTTCAATCGCTACGTGATGGGCAGGAACTCCATTGAAAAAGGGAACCGCGACAACTGGACCATCACCCCTGACAGGATTGCCGCGGTGCAAGCGGCGCTGGAGCGAGATGGAGCGGAGCTTGCGCCAATCGCTAGGGGGGGGTCCGGCAGGGATCGTGGCTATCCGGTCGAATACTATCACCAAGTCCTGCGTGCACCGGAATTCCGGGATGCCAGAGGCTACATCATTTCGTCAGACCAGCCCGACTTCTTGACCGCCACCAAATTTGTGAACGTGCTCATCAAGAGCGGGATCTTCGTCCATAGAGCCAGCCAGTCCTTCGAGGTCGCGGGGAAATCCTATCCTGAGGGTTCCTACGTCGTTCAGGCTGCGCAGGCTTTTCGCCCACACGTCCGCTCGATGTTTGAACCACAAGACCATCCTGACGACGTCGAGTATCCAGGCGGGCCACCCAAGCCGCCATATGACGCTGCCGGTTGGACCCTGGCCTATCAGATGGGAGTGGAGTTCGACAAGGTCTTCGACGGTTTTGATGGGCCGTTTGAGCTGATTGAGGGTCTTGCCGAGCCCGCGGCGGGTACCGTGGCGAATCCCACTGCACCCGGCTTTCTGTTGAGCCATCAGGTGAACGATGCCTTCATCGCAGTCAATCGCTTGCTCGCAAGCGGTGAGGACGTGTACTGGCTGAGAGACGCAGTGCAGCAAGAGGGGCGAGCTTATCCTGCTGGGACCATGTACATCCCAGCAAAGGAGTCTACAGTGCCTCTGCTGCTTGAGATGGCTGAGCAGGTCGGCCTGGACTTTGTGGGTGTCGGCTCCGCCCCACAGGGGGAAGCATACCGGTTGAGACCGGTACGCGTAGGACTGTATGACGAGTATGGCGGATCAAGGACCTCCGGATGGACACGATGGCTGTTGGAGCAATTCGAGTTCCCCTATGAAGTGATCTACCCGCAGGCGCTAGACACAGGCAACCTCAACGATCGATTCGATGTGCTGATCTTCGAGTCGGGAGCCGTGTCGCCGGAACTGGATCGAGCTGGCAACGTTCGCAGCCAGACCGACCAGCCCGATCCCCAGAGCGTTCCAGAGCGCTACCGGGAGCGGCTTGGTCTCATTTCACAGGATCGCACTATCCCGCAGCTCCGTGATTTCCTCAACGCTGGTGGCACCATTCTGGGAATCGGGACCTCGGCAAGCCTTGGCTATCACTTCAGTCTTCCGATTGCGGATGCCCTCGTGGACAGAGCGTCAGGGGCACCGCTTCCTATGGAGAGGTACTGGGCACCTGGCTCGGTTCATCGGGTCCGCGTGGACAACTCGAATCCGCTCGCATACGGCATGTCGGAACATCTGGACGTGTACTTCGACAAGAATCCGGTGTTCCGACTGGAACCCAGAGCAGGCGTGCGCAGAGTGGCGTGGTTCGATAGTGCTGAGACACTGCGGAGTGGTTGGGCACTAGGAGAGGAGTACCACAGGGGCGGTGTGACAGTAATCGAGGCTGATATGGGTGGAGGCAAGCTGTTCCTGTTTACTCCTTTGATCACTTTCCGTGGCCAACCCCACGGTACTTTCAAGTTCCTGTTCAATGGCATCTTCTATGGAGGAGCAGAAGTCGCAGATCTCTGACGCGCCATACGTTCAGTCACTGACGCCACCCGGTACCCAAGGCTGTCTCACTCGCCTCCGCGCCGGGTGGGACCTGGAATTGCGGACGGCGGACGGAGTAATTTTCCCGTCCGCCGGTCCGTCGTACGGAGGCTCACCATCCTCCACCATGCCGTTCACTCCGTTCCGTACAACTCTCTCCACTCCTCCTCGAACTCGTGCCCCGGCACCCAGCGAGGCTGCTCATCTGCATTGGCCACGCGGAGCGCGGTCTCGAACAGGATACGCATGTCCCGCCCGCATCCAGCGAGGTCCCACGCGCTAGTTATCTCATCGGTCACCTGGTGATAGTTGGCTTGCTGGTACGCTGCGGGATCGAAGTTCAGCGTCTCGACGTAGTCGGTGCCGCGCTGTAGGTAGAGCGCAGGTATTCCGACCTTGGCGAAGCTCACCTGGTCGGAACGGTAGAAACTGCCAGCGTTGGGATTGGGGTCGCCCGTTGCCTCCAAACCATGCTCTGCTGCTACTGCCCTGAAGATCTCACCCAGCGTGTTCATCTCAATCCCGATCGCCGCGACGTCGTGCGTGATGCCGAACACCTGTGGCGAATCCACGTTGAAGTTGGCGACGATCTGTGAGCGCGGTACGGGTGGACTCTCGACGAATGCGCTGCTACCCAGTATGCCACCCTCTTCGGCAGTTACCGTGACGAACATGAGCGAGCGACGAGGCTGGGCTTTCATGAATGCCTCGGCGGCTGCGGTTATCGCCGCCACACCAAGCGCGTTGTCCAGTGCGCCGTTGTAGACCTTGTCGTCACCCGGCAGATCAGCGTTCATGCCGAGGTGATCGTGATGGGCAGTGAACACGATGTACTCATCGGCCAGCGCTGGATCGCTGCCCCGGAGCACTCCTGCCACGTTGTGAGCCTGAACCCGCTCTATGGCCGTTTCGATGTGAGTGGTCAGTAGGTAGCCAGTATCGATGGGGCGGAAGTCGCGCTGAGCTGCCATCTCGAACAGGCCAGGCAGGTTCGTGCCCATCGAAGCTGCGATCGTCTCAGACAGAGTCGAGTCAATCCAAGAAAGGAAGTCCAACTGGTAGGTCCGCTGCCAGATCTGACGCGAGCCCGTGTTGCCGATCACGCTGAATTGGTAACTCGCCGACTCGGTTGTATGGATGACGATCGCACCCGCGGCGCCATGCTTCTGGGCCTGCTCGAACTTGTAGGTCCAGCGGCCGTAGTAAGTGCGAGCAGATCCGCCGAACAGCTCTGCGCCGTCTTCCTCCACCGGCGGATCATCGTTCAGAAACAACAGCACCCTGCCGCGCATGTCCTCACCCTTGAAGTCATCCCAATCGTATTCGGGGGCCTCGACCCCGTAGCCTACGAACACGATTGGTGCGTTCCGCAGATTGACGACTTCCTCTTCTGCAGTCGACCAGTAGGTGACGTTCCGGTCGTTCTCGAGTGGTAGCTGGCCGCCGGGACCCCGGATCGCGAGCGATGAGCGCTCAGCGTCCTTCCTCATCCCAACCAACTCCACGGGGAGCAGGAACGAGTCGCCTGCGGGCTCCAGACCGATCTGCTCGAAGCGTTGCGCTATGAACGCGGTTGCGCGCGCTTCGCCCTGCGATCCGGCACTGCGTCCCTCCATGCTGTCTGCAGACAGCACTTCCACGTCAGCAAGGATGCCGTCGGCAGCTATGCGATCTGCTGGATCCGGTCCACACCCGAACACGGCGAAGGATAGAGCAAGTCCTATGGCTGCAACGAAACTTCTCTGCATGATCGAGGCCTCATCTTGAGTCTGGGTTGATCTAGGTACGCCGTGGGAATCGGCTGGTTCGCGCCGAAAGCTACACGATCTGCGCTCTTGGCTCTATAGTACTCGCGGGCGCTTGTGAGGTACCGCTTGTCCGTCGGCCGGTGTGAAAAAGACCCAGAGGTGACTAGCGACGCTCCCTGCCGAGACTGGAGACTGGCGCATGGGGGCAGTTCGATGAATCTAAATAGCGTTACGTGGTGCCAGGCTACAGCGGCGCAGGTGATCGGGGGATTGAAATCCGGTGCGAGGCGGTGAACATTGAGTCTGTTGGACGACCATGAATGCTCCAGCGGTTGATATGCGGGTGGCCGTGAACGGCTCGCTCGTCTGTGTGAAGATCGGCGGAAGGGCTTGTTTCGAGGCCGGTCCGAGCTTCAAGACACTCACGGACGAACTGTGTCAGCGGGGTCAAACGCAGTTTCTGTTTGATCTCACGGAATGTCAGCAGATGGACAGCACGTTGCTCGGGCTGATGGCGGGACTGGCCATAAGACTCGCCCCGACAAGTGCGCCCGCCGCCGATTGCCCGGTGAAGTTGCTCAATGTAAATGAACGGATCGCGGGACTACTTGAGAGCGTCGGCGTAGACCACTTGTTCACAATCCTGAGTGACCTCCCATTGGACGAAGTGGGCTGGGAGGTCCTGCGGGCTGATGCAGGTGCCGGACGGGAAGAACTCGCCCGGGCCAGCCTCGAAGCACATCGGACCTTGATGGAGCTTGATCCGGGCAACGTTCCCAAATTCAAAGACGTGGCCCAGTTCCTGGCCGAGGATCTGAAAAAGATGCAGGGATAGCCGCCGGGGGGGACGCGACGGCTTCCAGCGTTACGAGGCAGAAGTCATCCGTCAAAGTGGTCGTGCCGGTGAATTGATGCACTGCTTCGACAATGGCCTGGCTCAGTCCGGCGAGTTCGCCGTGCAGATTGTCCTGGAGGACACGCATCAATCGGTCGCGCCCGAATTCCTCCCCTTCCGGATTGGACGCCTCCGTTACGCCATCAGTGAAGAACAGGAATACGTCGTCCTGCCGCAGCGGACCGGTGAACAGGCTGTAGGTGCTCTCCGGAAACAGCCCGAGTGCCGGATTGTGTCTCAGTCTCTCGATCATCAATTCGACTGTTCCGGTTCGCCGGTTGGCCCGCAGCGGCGAGGGATGTCCCGCCGAGGCGTACTCTAGGTTTGCCTGTTGCGTGTCGGCCACTAGCAGGAGTGCGGAGACAAACACGGATTGGTTGGTCTGTCGGATGATGTCGTGATAATCCCGGTTGAGGTGTTCGAGGAAGTCAGCCGGGTCGTTCGCCTGGGAAGCCCAGTTGTGCACGAGGGTGCGCAGAATGGCCGTTACCAGAGCCGAGCGTGCTCCGTGCCCCATGACATCGGCGATGAAGACTCCGGCGCGGTGATCTGATAGCTCGAGTAGGTCATAGAAATCACCGCCGACCGTCAGTGTCGGTCTGTAGACCGGGTGGAAATGCAGCTCGAGCTGGTCGCTGGGCACGCGGGGATAGTCCTGGGGCAACAGCGCCAGTTGGAACTCACGGGCCATGACGAGGTCCTGCTGAATGGCGGCGGTCTTGGCGGCGATCTCTTCCTCCAGATGCTCGTGATACTGCGTGAGGTTCCGGGCCATCTGACCGAAATGCCCTGCCAGCGACTCGATTTCGTCACCGGTTTGGATTCGACTGGTCTGCTCAAGCGCGGCCCGAGCAGCCAGGAGATCGCTGCGCTTACGGTCGTCGCTGGCTGCCGTCTCCAGCTTGGCGGTTGCGGCGAGCGTGTCTGTAGCCGAGCGGAGTACTTGCAGGGGGGAGACGATCCCGTGACCGGCCAAATAGAAGCCGCCTAGGGCAAAGCCCAGTACCAGCACACATCCGACCAGGGTCAAGCGCACCAGCAAGCGGCGCACGGGAGCCAACACCGTGGCGGTGGGCTCCGACACCAGCAAGTACATGCGGCCGAGCCCGGATGGAGTTGCCGTGGCCCCTGTGCCTGCCGTCAAGTCCAGCGGGCTGTAACCAACCATGTGCGATCCGTCCGCAGCTAGCTCGACGACCATCCAACCAGGTTGCTCCGCTGTTAGCTGGCTCACCGCCTCGGGAGAAATCGTCTCCTCGAGCGGTACGAAATCCGCCTCAAACAGGCGGACCAGAATACGGCCGTCTTCCATCACTACATCACATCTCACGCCCTGTTCGGATAAGACCAGTGGGACCGAGGAGAACAGGGGTGAGACGTCCAGGACAGCTTTAAGAACGCCTGCTGGCGGGGGCGGAGTCGCACTGACTGTGTGAATGGGCAGGGCAACATCCAGGGAAAACACGGCCGCGCTGGAATCGAAATGAAGACCTTCCATCCCGACCCCGCCAGGCGCAAACTGGATGGCCTCTTGCCACCACGACTCATCGGCTTGCCAGTAATTGGAAGTCTTTTCCGTACTGGCTATCACCCGGCCCGTATCGTCCGTGACAAAGAGTTCGGCGATGAGGGGGTGCTGCGACTGAAAGGTTTGCAGCAAGGCCGCGACGTCGTTCGTGAGCACTTCGCGTACTGCAACATCCTCGAACGCGAGCGCTGGCCAGCGGGTCTCCAGGCGGGAGATGTACTGTTCGAACTCGGCATCGGTTCGGACGGGCCGGGCGTCATTCTGCCGCTGCACCAGGTCCGGCAGATTCGTCAGCAGCATCAGATCCCGGAGACTTCCCACTTGCTGGCTGACACTCAAGGCCAGCAGTCGCGCCACGTGCTCCGCAGCACCTTGAGACAAGAGGCCCTTTTCGCGCACCAGATGCCGATAACCCATGGTCTGGAGCGCTACCAAGCCTATGACCAGCGGCACGACCGCCGCAAGCACCAGGATCCCGGCCAGTTTGAAACGTATTCCGAGTCGCATGGCTCGCTCCGCCTGCTTCCCAAGATACGTCGTTCGGTCGCCACCTGTCGATCACAAATGTGGCGATTCAGTATCCGGCGTTCTCGTCGTCGGTGCTCGGAGCTGTCGCCATCACTCGACAGAGACCATTTCATACCCCCTTGGGGGGCAACACAGCTCAACGCGTGAAGAACGAGAAGCCAAACAACCCGGCCACTGTGTCCATGCCGACCAGGTCATCATTCTCAAACCGGTGCCCGTACGAGCCCTCGAGTCGGAATACGAGCCTCTCCACTATTGGGATCTTCACGCCCAGTCCCCCACCTACACCTAGTTGAGATACGCTCTCGCCCCCTGATCCCGCAAGGACTACCTGACCCTGTCCCCGCAGGTAGGGCTGCGCTCGAGTGACGTCGGGTACGAAATGGTACAGGCCGGAGAGCGTGAATCCAAGCTCATATATCGCATCCACATCCTCAGGCTTCGCGAAGACCAGGCTTACCGCAGGTTCGATGGATAACTGATCCGTGGTGACGAACCCCACCCGTACGGTCTGCACAGGGACGACGGCTTGCACCAAACTCGACCCACCGCCGAATGAAACCCCAGCGGCAGCCTGTAAGCCGAGTTCGATCGGTTTGGTTTGGGCCAGCCGGGCTCGATAGGAATAGGCATAGCGCCACGACAACGCCAACGCGAGCAAACATGGGATGACCTCCTTGACGGTTCACCTGCAGATGCCTTTGCGCGACAATCAAGGGTGGTCTTGAGGGCAACTACTAGTATGAAGCTCAGTGCAATGGTCTGCTAGGGAGTGGGATCGAAAACCTGCGTCAGGCCGCTTGAATGGGGCGCACTGACGCTGAGAGCCGGTCCCTGGTTTGACATCCACCCGACCGAGGAGTCAGGATTATCCTGAACGATATTGTAGCGATGCACCTACGCTCGCCAATTCCGGAGGTTCGACCAATGACCCGCTGGCTAGCTTGCCGTACACCTATCTGCCTGACAGCAGCGCTCGCCATCACCACGAGCTGTACCCGCAATAGCGCTCCAAGCTCAGAGACCCCAAGCGATCGGTATGACGACCTCGTCGCGTTCTTCGCGGAGTGGCGCACCTTCCAGCAGCCCAGTTTCGTTGATGGGGTCCCTGACTACACTGAGCGAGCGATGGCGGAGCAGCACAGCGAGTTGGCTGCGTATCAGCGGCGGCTCGCTGCCATCGACACAACCGGTTGGTCGGTGGCGCAGCAGGTGGACTACCATTTGGTGCGGGCCGAGATGAACGGCCTCGACTTCGACCACCGAGTGCTGCGACCGTGGGCACGCAACCCGGCGTTCTACACCATGATCTTTGCTGCCCAGAGCGACGTGCCGGCACACGAGGGCCCAGTCGTGCACGGCTGGATCGATCTCTGGACCTACCGGTTCCCGCTCGCGTCTGATGATGCAGCACAACTCGGCAACCGGCTGCGAGTCATCCCGAAGCTGCTCCAACAAGCCAAGCAGAACCTAGTCGAAGACGCGAGAGACCTCTGGGTAAGCGGAATCCGAGGTATGACCGTACAGAGCGCGGACCTGGCGGTACTGGCGGGCCGGGTGGCCGGTAACGCCGAACTCGAGGCTGACATACAGCAGGCGCGTGAGGCCACCGACGAGTTCCGGGGCTGGCTGGAACAAGTGGCTGCTTCAAAGACGGGACCCTCGGGGGTCGGGATTGAGAACTACAACTGGTACCTGAAGAACGTGCACCTCGTCTCCTTTACTTGGGAGGAAGAGGTGGCTGTCATGCAGCGCGAACTCGCCCGCGCCTTTGCTGGGCTCAAACTGGAGGAGCACCGCAATCGTGATCTCCCGCGGCTTGGGCGCATCGCGAGCGCCGAGGAGTACGACCGTCGTTTCAACGCTGCGGTCACTGAGTACATAGCGTTCCTCCGCGACCATGATGTCATATCGGTCCGCGATTACATGGAACCTGCGCTAAGAGAGCGAATCGGGAGGTTCAGTCCGGCGGAAGGCCTGCGCGGTTTCTTCTCGGAGGTGAGCTACCGAGATCCCCTCACTATGCGGACGCACGGCCATCATTGGTTTGACCTGGCCATGATGGCTCACGATCCACACCCGAGCCCGATCCGGCGCGTGCCGCTGCTCTACAATATCTGGGACAGCCGCGCGGAAGGGGTGGCGACCGGCATGGAAGAATGGATGATGCTAGCTGGCCTGTTTGACGACCGCCCCAGGGCTCGCGAGCTCATCTACATTCTGATCGCTCAACGGGCTGCGCGTGCCCTGGCCGGCTTGTTCATGCACAGCAATGATTTCACCATGGATCAAGCCGTGAAGTTCGCCTCCCAGTGGACCCCACGCGGCTGGCTGCCCGAAGACGGCAGCACCGTCCGGGTTGAGCAGCACCTCTATCTGCAGCAGCCCTACTATGGTGTGAGCTACCTCATGGGCAAGTATGAAATCGAGCAACTCATGGCCGTGCGGGCGCGCCAGCTCGGTGACGAGTTCACCCTGAAGCGTTTCATGGACGAGATGAACCAGTCGGGCTTGATCCCCGTCTCACTCATCCGCTGGGAGCTGACCGGCCAGGCTGACCAGATCACGCGGCTGGCGGCGGCTCGCTGACGCCGGCTGCCACCTGCGTGGATGCCGAGGAGCGTGAGCTAATCGTTCCTTATTTCCTCCACGGGATCCAACCGAGTAGCTCGGAGCGTCGGAATCGCCGTGCTGATGAGGTGTTCAAGTCCCAACAACTTGGTGCGTAAGCCAGGTCCGAAGTAGACTAGAAGGTCCACCACATGATGCGGAGATCGAGATGGCCGTCCCGTTGCCTCGTCTAACCCATTTGGCTCAATTGGTCGTCGCTTCTACCCTGGCGGCGGCCTTGTCCTCAGACACGACTGGACAGGGTCCCGAGCTCCGTTGGAGCTACGATACTCACGGCTGAATCTTCTCCACTCCCGCGGTCGCGGGAGATCTACTCTTCATCGGTTCGTGTGCCGGCAGCTTCGTGGCGTTCGACAAGCTCGCGGGCGACGTTCGCTGGAGCTACGACATTCGCCAGGATGGTGATCAGTCGTACTTCCACGGGGACTTCCACCTCACCGACGAGCTGGTGCTTACGGCGAGTGATGGACAGGGCTTCGGAACGGTGTACGCGTTCGAACGGAAGACCGGATCTGTCCGTTGGAGCCACACCGAACAGGAGAACATCCCGTCTACCGTCGTCCCAGGTGGGGAGAGTGTCTACGTAGTTACACAGCCCGACCAGGTCCTCGCTCTCGATCTCGCATCGGGGGATCTCCGCTGGAACTTCAGAACGCAAGGAGATCGCATCGGTAGGACGCGGTTGGTCTCGTCGCCGGTGGTCGATGACGAGCTCGTGTACGTGAGCGGTCGGGACGGGATTCTCTATGCCCTTGATGCCGCAACTGGTGTTGTAGAGTGGAGGGTCGACTTCCAGACTCCGGCAATAACGTCTCCAGCCATGTGGCGTGGGGGCTTATACGTCGGCACAGGTGCTGGGAGAATCGTGCGGGTAGATGCAGCGACGGGGACGGTTGAGGCTGAAGCCGAGATCGGGAGTTCGCTGTACGTAGAATACGGACTGAGTGCGAGTGATGACGGGGTCTTCGTCTACTCGGGGATTGCACCGGGAACCTCGGCGCCCGCCGAGCTGAATGTATTTGCTACATCGTTGACCGAGGTGCGCTGGCGCCACGACAACGAGCGGGGATGGAGTACACCGCGCGCATATAGCTGGGGCGAGTACATCGTGGCAGGTGATGTGGCTGGGAATATCTATCTGTTCCGGCATTCCGACGGTTCCGTAGCACGGAGCTTCAGGATCGACGGTGAGCCCCGGGGGATTGGAGGTGAGGGACACATGTTGTACATCGGTACCCTCAACGGGATGCTCTACGCATACGAGATGGAGAACGGCGGCAACTAGAAGTCCACTGGACACCCGAGCCTATCGGCCCGACCAACGGTGAGACTGGCAGTCGCACATCCCTCAACGGGTCTCCTTCCTTGATTCAGACACTCGTAGGACAGGTACACCTCATTGCTGGAAGGATCGTCCGTCTCGGCTAGACTCCATGGCGGTCCGCTGTCTCCGATCTACCACTTCGCGATCGTCATCGCCAACTCCATTAGCATCTGCGCCGGTGTAACCCGGAGGTTGCGGAAGTCACTCGAGTTGACCTGCACTGCCACGGCAATCTCCTGATCCGGGAAGTACGCCATCTCAGTCAGATAGCCCGGGAAGAATCCACTGTGGCCCCAACTCACGCCCAGCGGAGTGGGACGCATGATGACGCCGAGTCCGTATTGTGTGTTGGGCCCGAGCCTGGCCGCGACACCGTCCAGCATGACCGTAAGCATGGAACCGTCGAACGCACGGCCCTCGTAGAGCGCCTCAGCCCAGCGCGCCAGGTCTTCGGCCGTCGATGCGATTCCGCCGCCGGTCCACTCGAACTGCGGATTGATCGCAAACTCACCGTCGATGAGCACTGCTGCGGGCAGGCGAAACGGGTTCTCGACGCCGGCGTATCCCTGCACGAGTCCCGGAATCCGACGCGAGTCTGATGGGACAGTGTTCTCGAGCCCGAGCGGTTCCAGTATCCGACGACGCATCTCTTCGTAGTAGGAGGTTCCGGTGAGGCGCTCGATGATCAGGCCGAGGATGATGTAGTTGGTATCGGAGTAATCCCAGCCTTCGCCGGCAGGAAAGGGGGCCTCGGTGTCGAACAGGTAGGCCAGTTGCTCCACGGGGTCCCACACCTTGGCCGGCTGCGCCAGCAGATCGTCGATGAACCTGTCGTTGAACTCGTAGCGGATGATGCCGCTGGTGTGGTTCATGAGTTGTCTGACGGTTATGTCTGCGTGGTTCGGCAGATGCGGGTACCAGTCCTCGTTTCCCAGGTAATGCGACACCTGCGCGTCCAGGTTCAGCTTGCCCTCATGCACCAGTTGCAGGGCAACGGCGGCCACGTAGGTCTTGCCTACGCTGCCCTGTAGCAGCCGGTCGGATGGCACCATCGGAATCATGAGGACCGTGTCCGACATGCCAGCTGCCAAGCCCAGCGAGGTTCCGTCCCGCAACACCACGCCTGCGACAACGCCTGGCGCACCGCTCTCGGCATGCAGCTCTGCCAGTCGTTGCTGCAGTGCTTCGCGCAGTTGGAGCTCGTCGCGGGCGACCTCCTCCTGCCCGTGCAGCATGCCCGCCGCTAGCGCGAGCGCCAGAATCGTGGTTGGTGGAGTCTGCTTCTTGACGCGGTGCCACATCGTTTCCCCCTTGGGTAGGCGCGGCACTAAATCTCGTCACCGAGGGCGCTTGTTCAAGTCGGCGTGAAACTCGACCATGACTCGACTCGTATATATATCAGTCAGTATATACTGTCCAAAGAGAGGGGTGAACCGTGGGTGTCAAAGCCGCCGCTCCCGACCTCAAACCGCAGTGGTTCCAGATCTTACTGGCCCTGGCCGACCAGGATCTCCACGGCTACGCAATCATGAAGGAAGTGCTGGAGAGGACTGAGGGACGCATGAGGCTCTGGCCTGCCATGCTGTACGGGTCGCTGAAGCGCATGCTGGAGTCGGGGTTGATCGTCGAAGTCGAACCTCCTGCACGTTCAGGGGACGATCAGGTCGACAGACGCTTCTATCGCATCACTCGGCTCGGCAAGCGGCGCCTGGCCGAGGAGGTGGAACGCATGGCCGACTACGTCGCGGCGGCACGGGCCAAGCGTTTACTACACAAGGGAAAGCAAGCCTGAGGTGCTGGTGCTGCACGGCATCCTGGAACTGTTGACCTGGCTCTTCCCGCCCCGTTTCCGCAGGGAGTACGGACGGGAGATGCGGCATCTGTATGGGCGAATCCTCGTCGATGAGAAGCGGCGGCATGGCGCTATCGCAGGGCCGTTGGTCGTGCTGGCAGCAGCCCTTGACGTGCTCCGCAGAGCGCCGGTCGAGTGGGGGAGTCTGCTGTTGGACTGGTGGTCGCACAGTAGGCGGGTATCTCGCCGCCGATTTGGAGTGAGACTCATGGCAACGATTCAAGATGCGTGTTACGCAATCCGCACCCTCGTCAAGCGACCGGGATTCACGGCCGCGGCTGTGCTCACCTTGGCGCTGGGTATCGGTGCCAATACGGCCATCTTCAGTGTGGTGAACTCGATTCTGTTCCGGCCGCTTCCGATTGCCGAAGCGGACAGAGTAGTCACGCTGTGCGAGACGAATCCTGCCGTAGCGGCGTTCTGCGTTGCCTCCCCTCCAAACGTGGCGGACTGGTCGGATCAAAGCACCACATTCGAGAACTTTGGGCTTGCGCGCGGCTGGCCGTTCATAATGCAGACAGGCGCAGGTGTTGAGGGCATTTCGGGTGGCATCGCTACACCTGGCTTCTTCCACGTGCTCCGGTACACACCTCACCTCGGCCGGCTGTTCATTGAGGCAGAGCTACGAGAGGGCAACAACCGTGTCGTGGTATTGAGCTATAGCATGTGGCGCAGTGAGTTCGGCAGCGATGCAAGCGTCATTGGTCGTACGATCACGCTGGACAACGAGCCCTATCAGGTTATCGGAGTGCTCGGCCCCGAAGCTAAGGCGCCGCAAATGGAGGACTTCGAGCTGTGGGCGCCGCTGCACTTCAACCCGAGGGACGAACAGGAACGGGGATGGCGGGGGTTCAGGACTTTCGGGCGGCTGCGTGATGGTATCTCGCTAGCGGAAGCGCGGAGTGACATGGCAACCATCACGGGCCGACTGGCACTGCAGTACCCTGAGACCAACGCGGGCTGGGGCATTAGCATCATACCGCTGCGAGACCATGTGGTCGGGTCGACGCGTCCCCTGCTTCTCACCTTCCTGGGTGCAGTGGGGTTTGTCCTGCTGATCTGCTGTGCGAACGTCGCCAACCTACTGCTTGCGCGGATCGCCGGGCGACGCAGGGAACTGGCAGTACGCGCGGCGCTTGGTGCGGAGCGTAGCAGACTCGTGCGATTCCTAATGGCAGAGAGCGCTATACTGTCGCTGGTCGGCACTGCGGTTGGCATCGTGCTCGCCTTCGTCACAGTGAAGCTGTTCGTCGGGCTTGCACCCGGCAACATTCCGCGCCTGGATGAAGTGAGCATCGATGGCCGCGCCTTGGGTTTCGCGGTGCTCGTTGCAGCGGTCACTGCCGTCCTATTCGGACTGGTGCCCGCACTCCAGGCATCGAAGCTCGATCTTGGCCAGACACTGAAGGAAGGCGAGCAAAAAAGCACGGACAGGTCCAGCCTCAGGCTTCGGAATGCACTGATCGTGTCGCAAGTGACTCTCGCAGTGGTGTTGTTGGTGGGCGCGGGACTCTTGATGCAGAGCTTCGTGACGCTACTCAGGTGGCAGCCAGGGTTCGATCGAGGAAACCTGCTCACCGTATGGTTACTTGGATCGTCGGGCAAGTACAGCAACGGGGACGAAGTTGTTGCGGTGTTCGAACAGGCAGCCGCTGAAGTGAGCGCACTACCCTCCGTCATTTCGGTGGGTGCAACTTCCGCGGGGCCCTTGTTCGGCGGTCGTGAGACCGGTGAGTTCGTGATACAAGGCTGGGCGGAAGCTGGCTCGGACAGTCCAGTAGCGAGGTGGTACGACGTAGACACCGGTTATTTCCCGACCCTCGGCGTACCTCTCCTTGCGGGGCGACAATTCACCACGAGCGATGACACACGCGCTCCAGAGGTTGCAGTCGTCAACGAAACCATGGCGCAGCGCTACTGGCCTGGCCAAGATCCCCTGGGTAGGCAGGTCACTTACGAAGGGAGGACGATGATTGTGGTTGGGGTGGTAGGTGATGTACAGCCATTCTTGAAGGGTGCCCCCGTCGAGCCGGAGATCTACTGGCCCAAACGGCAGTCACCGCGATGGGCGACGTTTCTCGTCATCAGGACAAACAGCGATCCGCTGGCCACGGTGCGGACGGTGCGCGACAGGCTTCAGGCTGTCGATCCCGACATGCAGGTGTCGGGGTTCGCGACGCTCGATGAGCTTGCCGGACGTCAGTTGGTTCGGCCGCGCTTCAACATGTTTCTGGTGGGTGCGTTCGCACTACTGGCTATGGTGCTGACTGCCGTGGGTGTCTACGGTGTCGTGGCGTACTCTGTGGCGCAACGCACACAGGAGATCGGTGTCCGTATCGCTCTCGGCGCGCACCGCGGTGCCATCGTGCGATGGGTCATCGAAAAGGGCATAGGGCCTACGCTGGTAGGTTTACTGCTCGGCTTGGGTGGTGCGTTCGCGATCACTCGGGTGTTGGCGAGTCTGTTGTACGGTGTGCGGCCCAGAGACCCGCTGACGTTCGGGGCAACCGCACTGTTCGTAGTCGTGGTTTCACTGCTTGCGAGCTACGTTCCGGCCTGGCGGGCCACGAAGGTCGATGCGGTGGTGGCGCTGAGGCAAGAGTAGTCTTGGAGAGAGCGGGGAGCGGGGAGCGGTGGACGGGGTACCCGCTGGATGAAAGAGCACATTCACGCAAACTGACGGCTACGGTTTGATGAGTTCGTACAAGCGCACCTGCTCCACGTCAAACTCGTCTTGCCATACTCCGAGCACGAAGTCGGACCCGATTTGGTGAACGGTGAAGTCTGGCGGCAGATCGACGCTGCCTAGCAGCCGGTGGCTGTTGTCAAACACGCTCCACTTGGGATCTGCCTCGCCCAATGGGAGGTACTCCTCCACCCACAGGTTTCCGTCTGCGTCGACGACAATGTCGCCATGTGCGGGCATTGACTCGGGGTACGGTAGACCTCTCAGTTGCTGCAGCCGGTCCCGTCGCTCAGTCTCGTCAACGATGTCTGCCAGGGTTGTTTCCTGATATCTCGCAATGTCAGCCGCAGTCACCGAGCGATTGGGTCGTGTTCTCCGCACACTCGCACTGAGGACTCCGTCACTATCGAAGTAGGACACTTCGTAGCTATCCTGCGAGCTGGTGTAGTAGCCAGCTGGAGCGACCGCGAATACGGCGGTTCGGCCAAACGGAAGTTGCTGGAACGCTGCAGCGACGACTTCACCGGACGTGCGAAGTTGCAGCGTACCTTCCGCGCCAGCGAAGGAGCCCAACGAGTCGATTACCTCTCCGTTGCTCGTGATCCGAAACGCACTGTCCATGAACCGGAGAGTGCCCTCTTCCATGTCATCGCCGCTCCGCAACTGATATCGCAGGCGTTCGCGGATGTTGCTCTCAGTCATGAGCAAGGAGCCATCCGAAAATGCTCCCTGCAAATCACCATGCGGTCTCTCGAGGACTGCCGAGCGAGAGAGGACACCGTGGCGGTCGAAAACTGAGAGGCTTCGATTTCGCGGGTCAAAAGCGATGATGGAATCCGTGCCATATTGGATAATGTGGTCCAAGTTCCTGAACTCACTGGGCCCTCCGCCTTGTCCGCCAACTGTTCTCAGATGAGCCCCGTCGGCCGCGTACCACCTCAGTTCCTGCGTGCCGGTGTTGGCCAAGATGACAGATCCGTCGTCGAGTCTGAGGCAACTGGAGACGCGGTAGAGCTGGTACTGGGGATCTCCGTCGGACACACCGATCGAGACTTGCGGCTGCGGAGGCAGCTGCCAGGCCGACTCCTCGTCCCAGAGCTGCGCCGCGTTCTCGACGATGATAACGCCCGAGCTGTCGCGGAGGGCTGCCGAGCGATCGAGCGTTGGTTCGGCGCAGCCCGCCAGCGCGACGACGAATAGCGGCAGTGGACCCAGGTTTGGACCAGCCAGCCGCGAAAGTGGAGCAGGAAATGACATGGTGATGTCTTTAGCAATACGGTGTCGTCAAGATGTACCGGACATGATCAGATAATAATACCGAGTTTTCCAGCAACAGGTTCATGAGGTCGGTGAGTGGAGTGGGATCCATTTCGACGTCCATCAAGGATGAAGTATCCCGTCCGTCGTCCAACTGCTCCGGCAGTTGGTACACCCACTCGTTGTTAGATTCAAAGCTGCAATAACTTGCGGTGACGAATGGCACAGTTACAGGCAGCGCTCTAACATACGGTGGCATTATCATGACTGCATCCACCTCGGAGTGAGCTGATGACCCACATGATACGCAGGCTAGACGGTCCTTCTCTACCAACAGATGTCACGTTTCTAATACGATGCTCCACAAGGTCACTAACATGAAGGTCATCATATTCGGAGCTAGCGGAATGGTGGGACAGGGAGTCTTGAAGGAATGTATCGACGATGCCGATGTGACATCCATCTTGGTAGTAGGGCGAAGCTCATGCACGGTCGAGCACGACAAGCTGCGCGAGGTCATCCACGACGACTTCTTTGACTACTCACGCATAGATGACGAGCTCACCGGTCACGACGTCTGCTTCTTCTGCTTGGGCGTCTCCGCCGCAGGGATGGGCGAGGAACAATACCATCGTTTGACCTATGAACTCACGGTCCGTACCGCTGAGACACTGGTGGAGCTGAATCCGAACATGACCTTCTGCTATGTGTCCGGTGCCGGTACAGACAGCACGGAGAGTGGCCGCAGCATATGGGCCCGGGTCAAAGGCAAGACCGAGAACCGCTTGATGCGGTTGCCGTTCAAGGCCGTGTACCTGCTTCGGCCGGGCTACATTCAGCCGCTCAAAGGAATCAGGTCCAAGACACGGATCTACCGGGTCGTCTATACGCTGTTGGGGCCGCTCTACCCCCTGCTGAAGACACTATTCCCGAAATACGTGACGACGACCGAGAAACTTGGCCGCGCCATGATACACGTGGCGAGCGGCGGATATCCCCGGAACGTGCTGGAGAATCGGGACATCAACGCGATGGCCGTGTAGCGGAAGCAGTCATGCATGAAGAGATCTGTGAGCCTGCGGAGTAATGTTCCCTAACCTACGGAGGTCGATCTCCATGAAGCGAATGTTGTTCTTCATTGTTGTTGCGTCGGTGTCATGTCGAGCGACCGATCAGTCGGAAGACCGCATGCCAGAATTGTCTGGTGAGTATCTGGGGCAGACCGCGCCAGGCATGACTTCCCAGTTGTTCGCGCCGAGGTTTGTCTCAACTGAATATGGGGAACTGAATTCTGTTTTCTCGCAGAGTGGGCAAGAGTTCTACTTCTCACGGCGCGGAATTCCGGGAAGACCATCCACCATTATGGTCACCAGCCAGAGCGGTGGGTCTTGGTCGCCGCCTGAAGTTGTCGACTTTGATGATCGCTATAGCGCCATCGATCTGTTCATCACGGCCGACGGGCAACGGATGATATTCTGCTCCAACCGGCCACGGGAGCGAGGCGGAGCCGTCCGGCAAGATCACGACTTCTGGATCTCGCAGAGGGCCGGTGACGGTTGGGGAGAACCTCAACTCTTTGCCGCCGCCGCACTCTCTGATTTTGAGGAGTATTACCCTATCGTTACAAAGAACGGCAATCTCTACTTCAACTCCCAACGCGAAGGTATCGGTACCAACAACATCTATCGATCCTCGCTGGTTGACGGGCGATATAGACCGGCTGAGAAGCTGCCCGAGCCGGTCAACTCGCAGTACAGGGAATTCGATGCCTATGTCTCACCCGAAGAGGACGTGATCATCTTCTCGTCGGAGAGGCCCGGAGGCATCGGTGGGTCAGATATCTATGTCAGTTTTCAGGCTGAGGACGGAGCTTGGTCTGAGCCCCTGAATCTGGGTGTAGAGGTCAACTCATCGGGTTCGGAGTTCGGCGCAATGCCTTCTCCCGATAGCCGTTATTTCTTCTTCACGAGCACCAGGGGTGGGAATGAGAACATCTACTGGATTGCGGCGGAGGTGATCAGCTCGTTGAAAAGGTGAGTCTACCAAGCTACAGCCGCACGTTGAGCTGGATGCCGGCTGTATCCATCCCTGCGCTGCGGGTACTGTGCTTGCCGCTGGGGGCAACTCCTACCTCCACACACCCAAGTAGTGACACTGTTCTGCCGAGCTAGCAGCCGGCTGACACCGACGATAAGGGTCCTCGTCGCCTGTCTGGTCGAGCACAGGATAGTGCCTGGCCTCGCCAACTGCCGACCCATAGCTTTGTCACGAGACGCGAGGAGGGCTCGCGCTGGCGCATTGAGGATAACTGATGCTGTCAAAGGGAGCGGTCTAGCGATGACGATGATCATCTGTTCAGCCACTCTGGTCACAATATTGGCGTCAGGCTTTCTGCCGCCGCCAATGCTGGCCGTAACCCGGTCGGTTCATCTCCAAGGTATCCAAGATCAGCAAGCGTTGTTCGCTGACATCGATCGGAACCGAGCGCGCCACCTGGATTTCCTGCAGAGTCTCATACGGGCCTCGGTGGATGGTGAGGAAGCGGTTCAGACTCTGGTCGCCGAGCGATTCGAGCAACTTGGACTCGAGGTTCAAACCCTCAGCTTACTGCCGACCCGTTTGAACCTCGATCTCGAGTTCGCCGCCGAGGAAACCATCGACATGGTGAAACGGATTAGTGTGCTTGGTCGGCTCGAGGGCGACGGCATGGGTAAGAGCCTCTTGTTCTTTGCACACCCTGACGGTGAGCCGATAACTGACGAGTCAACGCGGGATTGGAAACACGATCCGTTTGCGGCGGAGATTGACGACGGTCGTATCTATGGTTGGGGTGTGGCCGATGATTTGGCCGGTGTCGCTATCATGGCGGAAGCTTTGAGCGCTGTCCTGGAAACGGTGGGTCGGCCGCAGGGGAACATCTATCTCGGAAGTACACCGGCCAAGCGAAACGCCCGCGGCATCCTCGCATTGTTGAATGAAGGTCTCCAGGCAGACGCCTCAGTGTACCTCCATCCCGCCGAGTCTGAGCAAGGACTGAAGGACATCAAGGCGATCACCTCAGGCATGCTGCAGCTCCGGATCACAGTGTTTGGTGCGCCGCCCGACACGAAGGAGCCCGGGCAAACCGCGTTTGCACACATGGCGACCAATGCGGTCCACATGGCAAATGCAGTAGTAGAATCGCTGCTGCGTCTCGACGAAGAACGCGCTCGCAGAGTGCACCATGCAGCGCTCGAGCGTGCGGTTGGACGTTCGACCAATTTGCTGGTAAGCCATATTGCGTGTGGTGAAGGCAACAGGCTGACGCGGGTTCCGACCGAATGCGTGATTGGTGCTTCAGTTACGTTTCCTCCAAATGAAGATCTCGCCGACGTTCAAGACGACCTGATGACAGCTTTGTCTGAAGTCTCCCATACTGATACTTGGCCGACCGGGCAATCGCCCTCGGTCGAGTGGCTCTTCGGGACCCAGGGAGTGGAAGTGCCGCCTGAGCACCCACTGTACGAGACTGTACACGCTGCCGTACAGCTTGTCACCGGGCAAGAACCAGAAGTAAACCCCCTGCACTCAGCCAGCGATATCAGAAACCCGACTCTGTTTCGAGGCATACCCACCGTCGGCATAGGCCCTTTGGCGGGTGATTTGACACAGGCCGGTGGACACGACGAGTGGGTGGACGTCGAGGACTACATTCGAGCGATCAAGATCTGCGCCAAGATCATTGCTGACTGGAGCGGGTAACTGATCCTCTCCAACGACTCGTCGTGGCGACAAGAGCCACTGACCGGATCATCCATGGCTGATCTGTCAACAGAGACCAGCGGGCGACTGACAGTCGTTCCTGTGGGGCGGACTGAAGCAATGCTGTGTTGGATCCGCCGGTCGGTTGAGATCGCAGTTGTGGCCCTCTTCGCAGCGTTGACAGTTGCGGTCTTCTTCCAGGTGGTCGCGCGTTATGTGTTCAACCGACCGCCTGCATGGACCGAAGAGCTGGCCCGGTATTGTCAGGTCTGGCTCGTACTACTGTCTTCCTCACTCTGCATCCGCAAGGGCAGCCATTTGGCTGTCGACTACCTGGGGCCCACACTCAAGTCTTCGGCACGGAAGGCCTTGGCCATCGGGATTGGGGTGCTGATTGCGGTCTATGCAGCGGTCGTATCGATCTGGGGAATCCGTCTGATGGTAGTGGGATTCTACCAGGTTTCGCCTGCCATGCAGGTCAATATGGGAGTTGTCTATGCCGTCTTCCCGTTAGCCGGGGGATTGATGGTGATGGAGGCACTGCTGGTCACACTGCGACGGCTGCGGGGAGGTTAGGAAGAGTGATCGGGTTGGTCCTGGTTCTCCTCGGATTGATCCTGGTCGGCGTCCCGGTGGCGTTTGCACTCGGCTTGGGTGCCCTATTTGCGTTGCTGGCGGAACCCGCCCTGCCGCTGGCTTTGGTACCCCAGCGGATGTTCACCGCGCTCGATTCCTGGCCGATCATGGCAGTGCCGCTGTTCATGCTGGCGGGTGGATTGATGGACAAGGGCGGGATGTCGCGTCGGATTGTGGATTTCGCCTCTGCCTGCCTGTGTTTTGTGCGCGGCAGCCTAGGGATGGTGATGGTGTTCGCGAGCATGGTCTTCGCTGGCATCTCGGGTTCCTCCACCGCCGACACTGCGGCGGTCGGCTCGATCCTGTTGCCCGCCATGCGTCGTCGGGGATACGACATGCGTTTCGCTGCCGCGCTGCAGGCGGCCGCTGGCGCCATCGGTCCTGTAATACCGCCTAGCATACTGATGATTCTGATCGGTTACGTGACCGGGACTTCAGTGGCCCAACTGTTTCTGGCTGGAGTTGTCCCGGGTGTAATGATCGGTGTTTGCCTCATGGTCGTGGCCTATCGACAGGCCCTGCGGGAAGGCCCCGCCGGCGATGCTCCAACTCCGCTCAACTGGCGAGAGATCTCGCGCACCGGGCGCCAGGCTCTTCCCGCGCTGGGTCTTCCGGTGTTGATCGTGTGCGGAATTCTCGGTGGCATCTTCACTGCCACCGAGGCCGCGGCCGCGGCCGTGGCCTATGGCCTGGTGGTTGGACGGTTCGTCTATGCTGAAATCACGTGGGGGGATCTCCGGGCAATTGCACTCGACGCGGCCGAGAAGTCCTGCGTCGTGCTCTTCATCGCGGCGACCGCAATGCTATTCGCCTGGTTGGTCGCCGTCCATCAACTGCCTCAGGCGCTAGGGGAGGCGCTCCGGACCCACATCGGGAGCCGCACGTTGTTCCTGATCTTTCTGAACCTGGCGTTGCTGTTGATCGGGATGTTCTTGGAGAGCTTCTCAGCCGTGATCGTGTTCATGCCGATTCTCTTCCCTGTAGCCCAGGGTTTCGGGATTGAGCCGCTGCATTTTGGGATCATGGCAACAGTCAACCTGGCGATCGGGTATATCACGCCGCCGTATGGCGCCACGCTGTTTGTGGCCTGCGGTATTTCAGGACAGAATGTGCGAGCCGTCAGCTCAAGAGTAGTCCCAATCTTGATAGCTATGCTGCTGGTGCTGCTCGTAGTCACCTACTGGCCGGAGAGTGTACTCTGGCTACCACGCTTGGCCAGGCCCTAGCCCGCAAATATGCTGGTGAGGAAAGGGACGCTCTGCCCGTTACTTGTTCTGTTTCTCTTGGGATGCAGATCCGGTGAACAGACAGTGATCAAGGCCGCACTCAGCCAGAATCCTGGGGAGCCCCAGGTACGGGCTGTGGAGTCGTTCAAACGGATGGTGGAGGAGCGGACAGCGGGCCATATCAGCGTGCGGATCTACCCTAACAATCAGCTTGGCAACCAACGGGATGTGGTCGAGGGCCTGCAGCTGGGCAGCATCGAGTTGAGCAATATTGCCAGTGTCATGGCCAGCTTCGTCCCGGAGGTCAATCTGTTCGAGTTGCCGTTTCTGTTCGACGGTCCAGAGCATTTCGACGCGGTGCTCGACTCTCCGATCGGGGAGAGCCTGCGGTCAGCCTTCGAGCGAAGGGGTCTGTATCTGCTGGGCTACTTCGATGCAGGCGAACGTCATATCATGACGACCACCCGTGCGGTCCGGAGCTTGGCGGATGTGAGAGGGCTCAAGATCCGCACCATGGAGAATCCGGTGCACCTGGCGACCTTTCGCGCCTTCGGTGCCAACCCCCTGCCCATGGCATATGGAGAGCTGTACACCGCGCTGGAGCAGGGGGTGATCGACGGAGCGGAGGCTGCCGACCCCAACTATTTCGCCAAGCGGTTCTACGAACCGGCCCCCCACTGGGCCCGCGTGGGTTGGATCCGGTTGATCGAATACGTGGTTATGAGCCGCTCGTTCTATCTGAGCCTGGCCCCGGAGGATCGTCACATTGTCGATAGCGCCGCCCGCACCATGATCCTCCAGCAAAGAGCCTGGTACCGAGAGGAAGCCGATTCAGCGCTGGGACGGCTGCGGGAAGCGGGTGTACGGATCACTTTTCCTGAGCGGGGACCCTTCCGAGAAGCTGCCCGACGTGTACATGACGAGTGGGCTGATCGGGTAGGTGGGATGGACAGAATCCAAGAGATCCTTAATAAACGGGACGCGGTCGTGGCCCGGTGATACGAGAGGACAAGAGGACCTAGTATGGAAAGTCGACTTCTAGGGCGCACCGGTGTCAGAGTCTCGGCCCTGGCTCTGGGTACCGCCAATTTCGCCGATCCCACTCCCGAAGCAGAGGCGATCAGGATTGTGGAACGGGCGATCGACGCTGGCATCAATCTGATCGACACGGGTGACTCCTATGCCTCCGGGGAGAGCGAGTGCTACATTGGACGCGCGCTCAGGCGAAACGGCCTGAGGAATCGGGTGCTGGTGGCAACCAAGGTGCACTATCCAGTGGGTCCTGGTCCTAACGATCGCGGCAACTCCCGCCTACACATCTTGCGAGCCTGTGAAGATTCGCTGCGGCGGCTGCAAACCGATCACATCGACATCTACCAGGTCCACCGCCCCGACCCGGATACCGATCCTGAGGAGACGCTCGCTGCCCTGAACGATCTGGTCCGGTGGGGGCGTGTGCGTTACGTGGCCTGCTCCACCCACCCGGCCTGGCAGGTTATGGAGGCACTGGCGATCAGTGAACGCCGGGGTTATGCCCGCTATTGCCTGGAGCAACCGCCATACAACCTGCTCGACCGGCGCATAGAGAACGAGTTGGTGCCGCTCTGTCTCCAGCATGACCTAGGGATCACCCCCTGGGCGCCGACAGCCCACGGTATGCTATCGGGCCGCTACAGTTCGGCGGCAGACTATCCGAACGGATCACGTGCGTCTCACCGCGGCGGGATATACGCCGAGCGGATTTGCGCCCGCGGGATCGAGACGGGCAACCGTTTCGTAGCGCTGGCCGGCGAAGCAGGAATCCGGCCCACTCAGCTCGCAGTTCTGTGGGTCAAGGATCAGCCGGGCATGACGGCTCCCATCATCGGGCCCCGCACTGTCGCTCAGCTGGAAGACCTGCTGCCTGTGGGTGACATGCGGTTGGATGACGATGTTCGCCAAGTCTGTGACCAGCTGGTTCCTCCCGGGAGCGCAGTCGCCGACTTCCACAACACCGCTCCTTGGATGAAAATGCAGGTGTAGTGGTCCGTCTCTCGCTCCGATCGGCTGCTACGCGATTGAGAGTTCTCATGGTTCTGCGACTTCAGCGCTGACCAGCCGAAGCCGGCAGCAATGCGAGGTGTGGAGTTCTCGACTGGCATGCTCGTCTCGTTCAGGGAAGCGATTCGTTCCTCAGTTGAGCGATGAACCCAGCCTCCATCCAGTAGACGTCTCCACCAGATGAGTAAAAGAAGTAGCGGCCGTCCGGAGAGACTACCGGACAGTAGTCGGTACGTTCAGTGTTGATGGTCGAGCCGAGGTTCATCGGCGTGGACCAGGCTCCAGTGGAAAGCCGAAAGCTGATATACAAGTCGCCTTGGCCGAAGCCACCCGGCCGGTCACTGGATACGAAGATGACATAGTCCTGAGCCGGTGCGACGTACACGTCGCCTTCGGCGTACTCTGAGCTGATCGGCGGTCCGATGTTCATGGCTTCCCGGTATTCCCCGTCCTCGAGACGCGAGAAGAAGATATCTGACTCGCCAAGTGTGCCTTCTCGGATGGATTGGAAGTAGAGCGTACCGTCCGCCGCTACGGATGGATAGATCTGACGTTCCCCGGAGTTCACCGCGCCGCCTAAGGGCTGAGCCTGGCCCCAGTCGCTTCCGACCCTGTCCACCACCCATATCTGCCAGCCGGCCTCCGGCTCCTCCGAATGGAGTGGTCGCCTGGACCCAAAGAAAAGGCGGCTGCCATCGGGTGAGATGAACGGGTCGACCTCGCCGTGGCCGCTGGAGAACGACGCTGGCGCGGGTTCAGTCCAAACTCCGCCTTCCCATCTCATCACCATTACCGTGGCACCAGCACTGTCCGCAATGGAGAAGTAGAACTCATGACCGTCGGGAGTGAAGATGGAGTTGAGTTCCCTCTGGTCGGTGGTGACGATACCCGGCGCGAACGGCACCGGTGTCTCACCTGGAGGTTCTTGACCCAAGTAAGGTGTGAAATCTGCTGAGCCGCCGCACGCAACGGCGAACGATACCAGCCAACAGTGCCTTCTGAGTACTGTCATCTCTCGCCTCCCACGGATTGAGTAGCAGACCCGGTCAGCCTGAGGTTGCAGCGATACGGCGGCTGCCACCAACAGGAATGGCGTGGTTGAGAAAACAATCGTCCACCGAGTCTTTCGTCTAGTCAGGGGTAAAGTTTGGTAGTTTCACTCCTGGTGAGCCACTGCCTGGCCCACCTACTGCCCAGACCCTAACTTACCCTTGGGGTCACGGGACAGCCTGTCTGTGGCACACCTGCTGGATCGTCTCGAGCCCGTGTCTGCCGAACGCTCTTTAGTGCGGCGTCGGATTCTCAGGGCTCGCTTCATGAGGTGGAGGTCACAGCCAGCCTCCAACACCTGATACACTGCCGCCCTGCCTCTCGGGGGACCGCGAGGGGTCTGGTGCGGAGTTTCACTTACCCGGTGCTCGGCCCAATGGGAGGAGTAGACCAGATGCAGTCCGTTCAGTCCTTTGTTCCCGACGAGTGGCGTGGTGCGGTGAGCGTCCTCACGGCGCCAGTCAGCTGGATCCCTGAATGGCACGCAGCCATGATGAACTTCGCGTGGTTCGGCGACTCAACACCCGAGGTGCTGTTGAAGCGGGTGGTCATCCTGCTGCCTATGCTGCTGTTGTTGGCCGGCGTGTGGATCACTATGGCTGCGCTGTATACGGTCCCGTTCCGGTCCAATCGCGGCAACTTCGCCACAGCGATGCTCACCTCCTGGTGGGACGCGGGCCGTACAACCTGGTTCTACTGGGCGGGACTGGTGCAGATTGCGGTCGTTCTGGTCGGATGGGCGTGGAGCCTCTTGCGGCTGGCGTTCAGTCTGGCTGCAGCGGCCATCAAGACCACCTTCCAATCCCCGCTGCGGGTGATGGACTGGACGTCGCGCAACTACTTCAAGCCGGGCGTGCCGTGGGTTGCGTTCTTGGGGCTGTTGCTTTGGTCGGTGGTCGAAGCGCTCATCTTCATGTACACCCTGCAGCCCACTCTGACTGAGGTACTGGCCGGCATTACCGGGTACGAGCCGGATCCGAGGCTACTGGCACCGCTTCTGTGGATCTTCCTCTTCTTCCTGGTGCTCGGGAGTTTCGCCTGTATCCACGCCTTGACCCAGGCGTTGCGTGAGAAAGACGTCGCGCTGATCGTCCAGATGTCGTTCGTCGAGGTGTTCGTCATGTTCTTCGAGGTGATCTTCCTCTACCGCGAACTCATTGATGCCATAACACCATGGATTGCCCAGACGACCAACGAGCAGGTGCAACTCGGGCTGATCTCGACACTGCTACTGGCTTCGTTCGGTTGGGTAGGTGTGCGCGGGATGACCTGGTTCCTGTTTGGGCGCTACGGTACGCCGGCGCTGGTTGCGGTGCTGGCGCGGGACACGATCCGTCAGGAGGCTCCGCCGGCAGAAGCTCCGGCCGCTCCGGTGCCTGATCCCTGGAAGGCTTCCATGGCGGCTCTGAAAGCAGACACCGAGTACTTCAGGAAGGAGGGGCGCAGGGTTTTCGAGCTGATCTCGCTGCCGGTGCTGCAGCTCTTCGCCGCTGCCGTTAACTTCGCTGTGGTGCTGATCGGATCTCGCCAGATGTTCGCCTTGCCATTCAGGAGCATCGACGAGGTACTGGCCAAGACGCCTAAACTCGCCGGCACCAAGAGCGCCGCTACGTCGAGCCGCTCACAGTCGCGGGCTGAGCGCGAGGCGGGAGCGGCATCATGAGACGCATCAGACTTGCACCGTTCCTCGCCGCTCTCGTGATGCTAGCCTTCCTGTCCTGCGTCCGGGCTGAAGGCGGGAGGCAAGCCCGCTCGACTTTGGTCATCGGCATTGATGTCAGTGGATCATTCAGGGCGACCGGGAACTACGACAATGCCATCGACTTCACCGCTCATTATCTGTACGGGCACCTGAGGGGTCTGGGTGAGCTGCGGGTGCCGTCGGCAGTGTTCGTGGGCTCCGTGGGTGGGGCGCGAGTAGGCGAACCTAAGTCGTTTCAGCCGATTCACGCGTTCCAGCAGAAGAGCGTCACGGAGATCGCGACGCAGCTGCGCGAGTTCTTCCCACCAGAAGATACGTTCACCGATTTCAACACGTTTTTCGAGCGCGTTGCCACACTAGTCAAGCGGCAGGGCCTGGTCTTGGCGCCGCTCGACGTGGTGCTATTGAGTGACGGAGTCCCCGACGCCACTGGTCGGAGTAGTGAAGCTACCACCGGCGCCTACAATGAGATCGATTTGGCGCCGCTGGAGTATCTGTCGCGCAGCGTCACCGTTCGCTTGCTGTACGGCTCGCCGACCGCATCAGTAGCCTGGGAGCGGGAGATAAAGCGACAGCGGGTGCGTATGTGGACCGTGGACGATCAGGTGATGGCCGGGTGGGCCAACCAGGTGCAGCCCGGACGCGATGTGGATGCTCAGGATGATCTCTGGGCGTGGATCAACGACAACGTCGACTTTCGAGTACGGAGTAGACGGCTGTAGGATTCTGGTTGGAGAGCGTGTGAGGATCTTCTTCCACACTTCTCTGGGTAAGACTCCAGGTTCCAAATGACGTATCGACACCTCCGCAAAACCGCGCTTGTCGCGAGTAGCATCCTTGGACTTGGGCTCGCTGCGGGAGCTGCACCTGCTACGGCTACGCAGCAGGCGCAACTGCTCGACCCGGTCTCTTACACCGTGACCATCGCTTCACCCGCAACACACCTCGTGCAGGTGGAAGCGCTGATCCGTACGGAGGGGCGCGGTTCCGTGGAGCTGGTGATGCCCGTGTGGTCCCCAGGCTTCTACCGGGTCGAGGACTACGCCGCGCATGTAGAGGGATTGGCGGCGCGCTCACCTGATGGAACGGAGCTGGCCGTTGAGCGTCTCCGGCCCAATCGGTGGATTGTGCACGCTGGCAGCCGGTCCATTGTGGCGGTGTCGTACGCGGTGGTGTGCGAGCAGCGATCAGTCACCACGAATTGGGTGGGCGACAGCCTGGCGGTCCTCAATGGTGCAGCGATGTTCGTTACTCTGGTCGAGCCAACGCAGCGCCCCCACGACGTGCGCCTGGTCCTGCCCGCAGGGTGGACGGCGATGACGGCGCTAGACTCAGTCCCCGACCAGCGACCGTTCCACTACCGCGCGCCCGATTACGACGTGCTCGTCGACTCACCGATCCTGGCCGGTGTGCTGTCGGTTCATCAGTTCGACGTGGACGGCAGGACACACTACCTCGTGGACGCCGGGGATCACCACGAGTGGGATGGCGCGCGCGCGGCGCAGGACCTCGCTCGCATTGTAGCTGCCCACCGCCGCATGTGGGGCTTCCTACCGTACGAGCGGTATTACTTCCTGAACGTGTTTCGCAGCGGTGGGGGCGGTCTCGAGCACGCCAATTCGACGCTGCTCACGACGAACGCTACGCGGGTGGCGACGCCGGCGGGCTATCGCTCGTGGCTGGAGTTCGTGAGCCATGAGTACTTTCACGCCTTCAACGTCAAGCGGCTGCGTCCAGTGGAACTCGGCCCGTTTGATTACGAGCAGCCGCCGCGAACCACCAGTCTGTGGATGGCCGAGGGGTTCACATCGTACTACGGCGACCTCGCGCTTCCGCGCGCGGGAATCGGTGACATCGACGCCTATCTCATTTCTCTATCAGCTGCGATCCGGCAGCTTCAGGGTCAACCGGGCCGCCACGTGCAAACGGTGGAGCAGTCATCTCGCGAGGTGTGGAACAACAGCTTCTCCGGTATCAACCCCGACTCGATGACCGTGAGCTACTATGTCAAGGGCCAGATCATCGGTTTTTTGCTCGACGCCCGTGTGCGGCACGCGACCGATGGCAGCAAGAGCCTAGATGACGTAATGCGGCTCGCGTATAGCCGCTATTCCGGACCACGTGGCTTCACGCCCGAGCAGTTCAGGGAGACAGCGGCGGAGGTGGCGGGAACTGACCTCAGCGAGTGGTTCCGGCGTGCAATCGCGTCTACCGAGGAGCTGGACTATTCCGAGGCGCTCGACTGGTTCGGCTTGCGGTTCACCGCTGACGAGGATGCGGTGACACAGTGGACGTTGGAGGTGCGACCGGCTGCGTCGGAGGCCCAGCTACGGAATCTAAGCGACTGGCTCAGAGGTGAGGGTAATCCCGGTCTTGAGTGAGATAAAGCCATCTAGATCGTAGCCCGGCGAGCGGCGTCCCTGCCAGAACTCCGCGAGTTACCGACCAGTGCCGTAACCACCCGCTATGACAACGGACTGAAACACTAAACCGGCAAGGAAATACCTCTTGAACCGAGAGGCCTGGGACATGTCTCTGGGTCCGCTATGTCGCTGGATGAATTGACGCCAATTGTCGCCCGCGACCCTGACGCTGTCCGGAGTGTGCCGGAACTGCGCCGTGCTGCAAATCCAACGGCCGGCGTCGACTCGACTGGCTTGTCTCTGATCTAGACCGCATGTTTGGCGTTGATCTTCCGCGGCCTCGGACTTTCGCATATGAACGCGGATCGGCGGCTGACGCGGGATAGCTGGCGTGACCAATCAGCCGGTATCTCGGCAACGACAACCCGGAGTGCTTGGCAACAGCGCAGCAGATCACGCATGAGTGAGCGGGAGCAAGTTCAAGAGTATCCCCTGGCAGAGGCGGTTCCGCCCGAGAGACTCCAGGCTGAGACTGCCGAACTGGCACGGCTCCAACAGGCCTCGGTGTGGACGAGGGCGTGGGGATATCTCAAGCTGGGTGGCCCCGGCTACCTGGATGCAGCGACGACACTGGGTGCGGGTACACTTACCGCAGCAATGCTGTCGGGTGCAGCCTTCGGCTACAAGACCATGTGGGTGCTGTGGGTGTCGATGGGATTGGGCATGTTCATGATGGCAGCGTGTGCGCGGTTTACCTGTCGTGGTGGCTTCCGCGTCATCGTGGAGCAGAATCGGTATCATGGCGTGATCGTGGGGTCGCTGATGACCGGTTTGATCGGTACAGCGGCTGTGGCAGTCATCTTCAACTACGGCCAGTACAGCATCGGCACTCATTTGATCGAGTCCCTCGCTCCGATGCTGGGGTTCGATTTCCCGCGCCAGATCAACTGGGTGCTTTTCATGGCTGTAACGAGCTATTTGACCTTGAGCTACGGACGAGGAAGCCGGGGCATCACCGTCGTCGAGAGCTTCATGAAGCTCGCCATAGCCACGATGTTGATCTGTTTCGGAATCTGCCTGGCCCTGGTAGGTGTGGATTGGGTGGGGCTGGTGCGCGGGATATTCGTCCCCTGGCTTCCTTCCGGCGTTGAAGGCGTCGACCTTTTTGTCGCGTCTTCTGCGGCTGCCATCGGAGTGATGGACTGGATTCTGTTTCAATACGCGGGACTGGCTCGCGGTTGGGGACGGAAGCACGAGACACTGGCCCGGTTCGACATTGTGTTTGGACTGTTCCTGCCGTTCGTTCTCGTCAACTACCTGGTGATAGCTGTGTTTGCTGGCACTCTACACAAAGTGGGGCTCTCGCCGGAGACAGCACCGGAACTCGCGAGGGCGCTCGCACCGCTGCTCGGCCCCACTTGGTCACAGGCTCTGTTCTATGTCGCTTTCCTCGCCGTACCGGTTACCACTACTGTCGGGATGAGTATCGCAGCCGCGATCGCGATCCATGAAGCGTTGGGTTGGAAGCCCGACACCCGCTCCTTGCGTTGGAAGGTGAGTGCATTGCTGCCGCAAGTCGGGTTTCTGGCGGTGTGGTACCCTCGACCGATATGGTTGGTAGTGGCCATCGCTGCGTTCTTGTCTCTGTCAAACAATATTGTCGGCTGGTCATTCTACCTGTTGCTCAACGACCGCCGCGTGCTGGGTGAAGATCGGAGCAAGTCCTACGTGTGGAACCTCGGCACCATGCTCCTGCTCACTCTGCTCAACTGTGTAGCCATCATATACGTCTTCAACCGCCTAGGTTGGTGGGTCAGATGATCAATTTGGACCATCGCTACGGACCGTGGTCGGGCCGGGTGTGGGGCCTCATTGTGAACCTTGCTGCTAACGCGCTCGCGCTGTACGGTCTGGCGGGCTACCTTCGCGACGGTGGCCGTCTACTACATCTCGTCATCGGCCTCGCGGTCACGGTCGGTTGCATCCTCCTCCTCGCGAGACCGAGCCAATAGCTGTCCCGGAGACGACAATGGGCTCCAAGACAAAACTGCAGTACGCATTCACGGAGTACTCGAGCAACGACCTCATGGAATTGGAGCCTGAGGTGCTCGGGGGCATCCTGCGCGAGCGAGTGCATCATATGATCGAAGTACCCCTCTACCCGACACTGCTCAGATGGAAGGGTAGATCGATCCCCAACTTTGGTGAGCAAGCTCAGTTGGTGTTCGACGTGTGGAGGGAGCGGGGATTATCCGACGACACACCCGACATGGATTGGGTGAAGCTTCACCTGTCCATCGCCGAAAAGATCCGGGCCGGGGAGAAACCTGAGATTGACGAGCCACTTCCGGAACCGTTTAGCGAAGATGAAATGAAGGTGGTTCGCAAATTGATCTGGCAAAGGCGATCGATTCGAGATTGGATCGACAAGCCCATACCGGAGGAGCTGATCGAGCAAATCTTGGAGGCTGGCAGAGCAGCGCCCATCGGCTGCAACCTGGGTCATCTTCGTTTCGTGGTACTGACGGATCCGGCAGAGAAGGCGCTGCTCTGGAGCGACATCTCGACCAAGAACGCAGCAGCCATCATCGTGATCTGTCACGACAACCGGGTGGCTCCGGCCGTGTGTCAGGATCAGCTGGTGCCGCAGAACCCGGGATTCGATGCCGCTGCGGCGGCTGACCACATGTTGCTCATGGCACACGCTCTTGGGTTGGGAGGGGTTTGGTTGTCTGAGTTGAAGCAGACGAGCAAGACGGCTGACACCGGAGAGGAATTCAAGCAGAGATATGGACTTCCCGACTATCTCGAGGTCGACGTTCACATTGCCGTGGGTTGGGCCGCAATTGGTAGCATCAAAGCGGCCAGACCGCCGCTCGAGGAAATGGTGATCCGCCGCTGAGGGAGAACAATGAACTCACAATTTATCCCTATCGAAGAGGCCAAACAGCAGGTAGCTCTCGCCTGCCGGCGACTAGGGTTACTCCATCTCGCCTTCGCAGAGGTCCTAGTTGCCCAGCTGGGTGCCGCTGAAGGCAGGAGAATGGTGGCCCGGGCCATAAAGGAATACAGCCGTTTGATCGGCGAAAAGAAGAAGGAGCTGGCGGGAGAGAAGCTACTGGACCTCAGTCAGGATAGCTTCTTGGAGCTCTCGGACCTCCCCAGTTTTGGCATGCATGACGGCATCGAGCAGGTGGAAGTCGCCGGTGAAAAGAGGATCAGGGCTCACGGTTGCGTGATGGGTGAGGTGTGGAACGAATACGGTGGGGGTGAGCTGGGACGCTTCTACTGCCTGGTCGATCCAGCCAGCTCCATGGCATTCAATCCCGAATTCAAGTTGATTCACACAAAGTCACTACCGGACGGCGACCCCTACTGTGAGTTGGTCATGAGACCGACCACTGAGCAAGACAGAAGGGAGTTTGCCTCCGACGATACCGACTGGGACATCATAGAAGGGTAGTGCAGTAGCTCTGAAGCCGGTCGGGTAGCGTCCTACACGAAGTTGCGGGTCGGGTCGATTGCTCAACTGGCACACAGCTGAGGTGCACGCACATTGCCGCGTTGGTTTGTTGCATGAGGAGGCTGCATATGACGAAGCCAAAGACTACTCCAACCGCAGCCAGCGTAGAGGCTTTCCTGAATGCGATAGCCGATGATGCGAGACGCCATGATTGTCTCGCCATCCTGGAGATCATGAAGCGGGCAACTGCTGCCGAGCCAAAGATGTGGGGTCCCAGTATCGTCGGGTTTGGCAGTTATCACTACAAGTATGAGAGTGGTCGTGAAGGCGATTGGTTCCTGACCGGTTTCTCTCCTCGCAAGACGGACTTGACTCTCTACATAATGGCTGGTTTCAAACGCTATGATGTTCTGATGGACAAGCTGGGGAAGTACAAGACGGGCAAGTCCTGCTTGTACATCAAGCGACTGTCCGACATTGATGTTGAGGTGCTCACCAATCTCATCCAGCAGTCTGTCGCTCACATGCGACGCGTCCATCAGTAGGCAGTGGCACTGGCAGCAAGCATCAAATGAAGGAGCCAAGATAATGAGACTCGTGCGTTTACTGCTCGTCGTCCCGATCGGGTTGCTCACGACTACGCCGCCTGCTGCCAGCCAGGCAGCGGCCGACGCCAACCTCCAAGTTGATCGCATCTTCCAGCGCTGGGATTCGGTCGATAGCCCGGGCTGTGCGGTGGGCGTGGCGCAGCATGGATTGGTTGTGTTGTCCCGAGCTTATGGGATGGCCGATCTGGAGCACAACATCCCGAACACCCCCAACACGATCTTCGAGGGCGGGTCGCTTTCGAAACAGTTCACGGCTGCAGCCATCATGCTGCTCGCTCTCGAAGGCAAGCTCTCCCTCGACGACGATGTGCGTAAGTATGTCCCGGAGGTTCCCGACTACGATGCGACTATCACACTCCGGCACCTGCTGACTCATACCAGCGGGCTGCGTGACTGGGGCAGTGTCGCGGAGATCTCTGGTTGGGGGCGGCAGAGCCGGACCCACAATCATGCGCATGTGCTGGATATCGTGAGTCGCCAGAGCGCGCTCAACTTTCCGCCGGGTCACGAGTATTCGTACTGCAACACCGGTTACAATCTGCTTGCGATCATCGTGGGCCGAGTCAGTGGTATGTCGTTCGCCGAGTTTTCGAAGCAACGCATCTTCGAACCGCTCGGCATGGCGAACACGCAGTGGCGGGACGACTACACACGCATTGTGAAACGACGCAGTACAGCGTATGCGGTGAGAGATACGAACGTTTCCATTATGCGGCCGATCGAAGACGTTCATGGCAATGGAGGTATCCTCACGACGGTGGGTGACCTGCTCATCTGGAATGAAGCACTCACGGACGGACGCTTGGGTGGTCCCGAGTTCCTCCGACTGCTGCACGACCGGGGCCGGCTAAACGACGGCCGCCGAATCAGCTACGCTGCAGGACTCGTAGTGCAACCGTTCGCGGGAGTACCGTCAATCACGCACACCGGCTCGACGTCCGGGTACCGGGCTTTCCTGGGACGCTATCCGGAGCAGGGTCTGTCCGTCGCCATGCTGTGCAACGCATCGAACGTCAGCACAAGCGGGGCCGGTGGGCTCATCGCACAGGTTTTCCTGGGTGATGCTGCGCAGGATCCGGTAATGCCAGAAACAGTCGCCCTGTCAGTAGAGGCGTTGTCACGGCTGGCCGGGCTATACCGTGATACGCAGACTGGTGATCCAATGCGCCTGGCGTTGGAGGACGGCCGGCTGCAGATGGATGGTAGGGTCCCGCTGTTGCCGCTGTCGCAAGCTGAGTTCCAGGTTGGATTCGGCGATCGCCGCTTCGTATTTCAGGCGGGCCGCGGGAGTCAGCCCAGCATATTGGTGCTGTCGGGCGAGTTCGAGGACGGCACATATGAACAGGTAGAGGAGTTTCACCCGGCTGTTGCGGACCTGCGCGCCTACGAAGGTGAATACTACAGCAACGATGCCGAGACCCTGTTCACTGTGGTGGTCGAGAACGATAGCCTCATTGTACGGCGCAGACCGGATGATACGTTCCACCTCTCACCTGTATACCGTGACGGCTTCGACGCTGCACGATTAGGGCTCATTCGCTTTGAACGCGACGGTACGGGTGACGTCATCGAGCTCCGGCTACGTGAGTCGCGGGTCTACGACATGCGGTTCCAGCGCGTGGAACGCTAGTGTCGGCCAACCAGGTGCCAGCAGGGCTAAGTCGCGCGATCCAGCATCCCCAGCTTGAGGAGGAGTCTGCATGGCGATCGCGCAGGCGACGGGAGTAGTCCTCGCTCTCGCAGCTGCAGCGATGTGGGGTGGGGCGGACTTCAGCGGCGGACTTGCCAGCCGTCGGACCAATCACCTCGCAGTACTGGCCCTGTCCAGATTGTCGGGGCTGGTGCTGCTCGCTGCGATGGCCGCGGTGACGCGAGAATCGCTACCGCCGCTGACATCGGCTGAGTGGGCCGCCGCGGCCGGTCTGGCGGGTGCGCTGGGCATTGCGGCACTGTACAAGGGTCTGGCGATCGAGCGCGCCGCCCTGGTCGTCCCGCTGGCGGGCGTGATCGGGGCAGCCATACCGGTTCTGTTTGAGGCAGCTACTCACGGGGTGCTGCCGCTCTGGCAGCAGGCCGGCCTGGTGACAGCGTTGGTGGGAATCTGGCTCGTGAGCCAAGGGCACGGACCATTTGGCAGAGACTCATCCAAAGGGCTGTTGCTGGGTGGCGTGGCTGGGGTCGGCTTCGGTGGGTTCTTCATCCTGCTGGGGCAGGTTGGTCCGGGCGCCGTGTTCACGCCACTCGTCATAGCAAGTTGCGCTGGCCTCGTTGCTGCCGCTGTTGCTCTGCTGCTTTCCGGGACCGCCCTGCCAGGGCCGACTGGGAATCCCGTTGCGCTCCTGGCCGGAGTTCTCGACGCAGCCGGCGTCGTGATGTTTCTTGTGGCGATTCGGTGGGTACGACTGGACATCGCGGCCGTACTCGCGTCGCTATACCCGGCGATCACCGTGCTGCTCTTTCGGGTGGTGAAGCAGGAGTTCGTCGCTCGCAGGCAGTGGCTCGGGCTGGCAGTGTGTGTCGTGGCGATAGCGCTGATCACGGTATGACGGAGGGGGGAATACTCGGTACCCTGCCACGCCGCGACGATGTCATGCTGGCTGGAGGGCGGCAGCCAACTGTCTGGCGGGTGCCGGCGAATGCCATAGCTTAACGCACTCTGGAGTCATCCTAGGACCACTCGGTGGCGTGTTGGAGTGCTCCAGGCGTCTGACACAACACGATTGACACATCCCTTACACCGAAGAGGAATCCGATGTCCACCAATCGCAGGGATTTCTTGACCCAGCTTACGTTGGCCGGAGTCGGCGCTCCCGCTCTTGCAGGCGGAGTTGCAGCTTTTTCTCCTGCTGTTCGGGCAGCTTCGCAGGTACCCGGAGATGATCTCGCTCAGCCACCAAGACAACAATCGGGGCAAGCCGTTCATTCAGTCCTTTCCCAGGACCACCAATACATATACATCGATTCCTGCATGCAGATCTGGCCCGACGCCGATCTCGCGGTGGCACACAGACACGGGGTCACCGCCTATGGTGTCACCGCGTGGGATCCGCACGCCGATACTAGCAGTGCTCTCGAAGGGCTCATGTACTGGCATCTGATGACCCGGCAATATCCCAACCTCGTGCTGGTTGAAACCACGGATGACATCCGCCAGGCCAAGCGTGATGGCAAAGCCGGGCTTCTCTTGGCAGCACAGGACGGTGACTGGATCGGTCTGGAGCTGCACCGTATCGAGGCCTTTCAACAACTGGGACTGCGCATGATGCTTCTGGCATACAATGCAACGAACCAGTTGTGCGACGGCTGCTTGGACCGGACCGATGGAGGCCTGACGCGTTTCGGTGAGTTGGTCGTTGATGAGTGCAACCGGGTAGGCATCGCGCTCGACTGCACCCACACCGGCAGGCGTGCGACGCTGGAGATCATGGAGCGGAGCCGCCACCCTTGCATATTCAGTCACTCCAATCCCAATGCCATCGTTCCGAGCCCGCGCAACATCGACGACGAGCAGATCAGAGCGTGCACCTCACGTGGTGGCGTGATCGGTTTGGTGTCCTGGGGGCCTCTGGTGATGCGACCCGGTACGACGCATCGGCCCACCCTGGATGAGTTCATCGATCTCATCGACTACGTGGCCCAAATCACGGGGAGCGCTGACCACATCGGGATCAGCACCGACATGTCGCTCGGGACCTATCCCGATCACGAGGTAGATCCTTGGGGTGCGCCCGAATACCCCAACTTCACGGAGCAATACAACCGTCATGTTACCGCGGACATCCGTTCTCCCATGAGAAACGTGGAGGGCTTCTCAGACTTCGCCGAGATCGTCTCGGTCGCCGACCGTCTGCTTTCCCGGGGTTATTCCGATGGTGACGTGCGAAAGATGCTGGGAGAGAACTTCCTCAGAGTGTTCGAGACGGTCTGGCGCTAGGGAACGTATAGTTCAAGAAATGACGTAGGCCCCGGTACCAACGGCGATCAGTTCGCCGGTCTCGTCCGCGACCTCGACCCGCGACACCGCTATGCGCCGGCCGGTGCGGAGGTTGTGTCCCGTGGCCACGAACTCGGTTCCGCGTCCCGGCCGCAGGAAGTCGACTCGCAGATCTATCGTGCCTAGAAGCTCGAACTGGTGCAGTTTCTCGTCGACTGAGTCATCGTTTGCACTGCGTTGCAGGCTCAGGAAGGCCGTGAGGCCGCCGGTTACGTCGATCACTGTGGAGATGACGCCGCCATGAAGAGTACCTCGGACGTAATTGCCGATCAGCTCGTCACTCATTTGGAAGGCTACTTGGGGCCGGTCGTAATCGAGTGTGCGGATCTCCAGGCCGAGCACCTGGTTGAATGGAATGCGCGAGAAGATCTCCCGTATGCGAGGGAGCAGACCCTCGTTGTCGGTTGTGTCGGCGGTACTCATGGTTGATCGTTGCTCCAACGGCCTCTCTAGACTCGTCGCCCGATCAGCCGTTCCACCTGCTTTAACGTCTCGTCGACGGTCGCCTTGAACTCGGTGATACCGGGAGTGGCCGGACCAACGGTGCCGTCGATGACACTGGAGAACACGCTGTGGCAGACCTGGGCTGCCCTGTGCAAGCGCAGCCTTCGCAGGGACCGTTGGTAATCAGAGGCGTCGGCTGCTCCGATCAGGGCCAGTAGACTGGTCCGCACATTGTCGAGCGCCGCCTTGAATTCCTCCAAAGCGGCCATCGGCAGATCGTCCCACGCGAGCTTCACATCGATCTCGTTCAGCGCCTGCTGCAGTTGGTCTACTGCGTGGTTCAGGTCACTCATTGTTTCTCACCTCCAGCACCTCGGCAAGTTCCTGCAGCATCGCGTGGAATACCCTGAGCCCCGGCATGTTGGATGGCACGGTGTCGGTATAAAGATCCGCCAGCACATCCTGGCAAAGTTCGTTCGCACGGCGAATTCTCACTCTCCCGATGAAACCGGCGAGGTCGCCAGCATTCTGGGCCTTGAGCACTGCCCAGACACTCTGTCGTAGGCTGTCAACCTCCAATCCCAAGTACCTGACACCCTCTGACATTGCATTCCCTGGAGGCTTGCGTGCCTGCAACATTGCCAGGGCTTCCGTCACTTCTTTGACACCTCTGCGTACATCGGCATCAATCGTTTCTGCTACCGGATGTAGGTCCTGCAAGTGCTCAGGAAGGTGCTCGACGTCGTGATCCGTTCCCTCATCTCTCGCCTTAGCCATCACTCTCCCCCCTTTTCAACCAGCGTGCCTCTGGCTCGGCCTCTACGTTGGAATCTAGCGTCGCACTGACACGGGCCAACGCCGCGAATTGAGTGCAGCGCACGACTAACGGGCTACGCTGTTGCAACGGCAATCCACTCATGCCGTGTTCCAATAACCGAACTCCACTTCATAGCACGATGCATCTAGGTCTGCCGCCCGGTCCCGAAAGAAAGCTGCTGCATCGGCAATTGCTCGATTGTACACTATCGGTCCGATCTCTTTGAGGAAGTAGTCTAGGAGAAGGTTGGCCTTCAGGTCCCCAATCTCGTCCTCCATGTATTCCTCAAAGTAGCGTTTGATGGAAGCGATCACCTGTTTCTGGTTGTCTTGTGAGATCTTGATGGCCACCGCAACCCTCCTCCATGACGCTAGAGATCACTCACGGCCGAGCCCGTCAGAATCAACTGTCATAGACTGCCAGTAGCTCCACCTGTGCCTCAGGTGCAAACAGCAATATGGCGTCCCGGATATCGCCCAGATGGCCGTCAATCGCGGCGTGGTCTATCCCGGGCACTCCATACACCGTAAACAGCGCGTGCCGTGTCCCAGGCTGCAGGCGCGTCCGGTGATCGGGTCCGTATAGGACACTTGAGATTGTCGCCGTCCGATCGGCAATGCACATGTCGCCTGGCTTCAGTTCCTGATCCCCGCCATTGAGCAACGTGTAGTGCTCAGTACCCCGAGCAGCCCCGGCAACCAACTGCCCGTCCAGTGCAGCCACATCGTGACCTGCTGTCAGCAATTGGTTCTTCAACTCGGCCATGACCATCGCCTTCACCAGTCCCGTCATCTGAGGGATCGACCGATTCTTCAGGACCACCGATTCCAACTGCAGCTGAACGTGGTACGTCTTCTTGAACCGGCGGTAGTAATCGGTGTAGGCCCGGACTGTGGGAAGCGCCTTTAAGGCAGCCCGGTCAGCGCCGGCGAATAGTGACCGTAGGCTCCGCTCCACTTCCTCTCCGCGATTGTCCAGCGCCTCATCACGCTCTGGATTCACCACGCCACGCATTACCAACGCTCCTACGGACGCGTTCGGATAGGTGCTCTTCCACCCGTCAGACAGTGCTAGCATATCATGTCCCCCCACCATTCGGTCCAGCTGAATGATCGGCCTTCGACCACGCCGCACCACCGAACCAGCGAACCGCTCGGTAGGCTGCTGCTCTGCGCCACCACCAAACACCCTCTTCCTTCATGATTGCTCTAAAGAGCAGGTCTGCCTCCTGGCGGGTGTAGACTTTGGCTGGAACAGTCGAGCCCTGGGGAGGATCTCCGCGGTACCGGTACAGGAAGTCGTGGACAAGAGGTGCTGCGATTGAGAGGTCGAACGGACCGATCAGCCACCAGAAGGGGCGAGGGACCGATGCAAGATCAAACGCGAAAGCGGCTGGCACCGTGATTTGAGTGTCGCCGTCCTGATAGCCATATGCTTGCTCCAATCGCCACGTTCTCTCGGCGACAAGATACGTGACGACCGGGGGTGATAGAGCAGATCCAACGACCTGAACGAGATCAGCGTCAAGCTCACGTATGAATGCCTTCACGCTTGCTCTCCCGTAGCTAGGTTTGTGAGCCGAAGCCACCACACGAGCCGAACCTAAAGCCGCAGTCTGCCACCTGCCGCAGCGACACGTCACTTTATAGGGTATCCCGTACGAAGCAGTCAAGCAACGGGCGCCCCGTCAGCCCCACTTGGGCGGTTTGTAAAGACCTCCGTGTGACAGCGGTCACTGTTCCTTCCCGTTCAGCCGCTACTATGTGTTCTCGCCTGAGGAGGTTAGCCATGATGAATCTGAGTCTCCTGTCGCTGACGGGCCTGATGTCACTCGTTGCGTTCCAGGTACCCGCAAGTCCGCTGCCTGCTGGTAATCTGGAAGAGATTACAAAGGAATGGCTCCAAGAGGTTTTCGAGAGAGCCTACGTGGCAGTGGAGATCGATGAAGACGGCGACCTGGCTTTGCAGGAGGGGGGCAGTCTAGTTGGATGGTTGCGGCTCGACCAGGCAAGAAAGACAATCGAGCTATTCACGATGAGCGTCTTTCGGAATGATGCCACCAGGGACGAGAAGCTCGAGTTCATCAACGATCTCAACAACAATGTTCTGGGGGCGACCTTCTACGTCGCTGCCGACAGCGTGCTGGTCGCTGACTCATACATCTACTACGAACCCGGACTCAGTGACAAGCAACTGGTTCACCAATACCATCGATTCCGCGACGCAGTGCGGACTGCATGGAGTTGGGACAAGGCGGACTTGCTGAAGTAGACCCCAAGGAATCTGCCCCCGCCTGCCTTTGCCGGAAGGCGGGTGCACCAGGACACCCTCAGAGCGGGTGCTACCCGGAGTCTGCAAACCTCCAGGAAGCCGCGAAGTCTCGTGCCGGTGGCTCACCCGTCAGCCTGGCCCTGACCAACTCGATCGGAATGCGTCCGCCCTGGATTATGGTGTCGTGGAACTCCCGATTGGTCATGCGACCCGATCCGACGAACTCCCGGTGCAGGGCGCGCATCTGCATCCCACCCAGCATATATGCGGCCTGATAGAGCGGGGGGTACGATCCGTTGAATGAGCGGCGCACCTCGGCCGTGGCGTTGGCACGCTCGTGTCCCACACGATCGACGAGAAAATCGATGGCTTCCTCGGGTGTCATGCGCTCCAGGTGAAAACTCAATGAGAATATGATCCGCGCGGCGCGGTGCATGCGCCAGAACAACATGCCAATCCGGTCTTCGGGGGTCTCCGGAAACCCCAGGTCCCATAGCAGCATCTCCCAGTGAAGTGCCCAGCCTTCTCCCCAAAACGGCGTGCTGAATGCACCGCGGTGGGCATTGTAGCGGCTCGTCATGAATCCCTGCAGGTGGTGACCCGGGATGAGTTCGTGGTGCACGGTGGCGCGAGAGAAATGCGGGTTGTTACCACGCATACTCATCAGCTTGTCTTCGTGGTCCATTTCGTCTGTCGGGTACGATACGCGGATCACCTCGCCACCCAGGAAGAACGGGCTCACCTTCTGCCGTTCGGGCGACATCATCTCCATTCGCCAGATCTCTTCTGCCAACGGCGGTACGGTGATTAGGTCGCGTTGTTTGATGAACTCGACCGCCTCGTGTGCCAGGTCCCGCACGACTTCGGTCTGTTTCCCTGGTTCGACGGCGAGGTTCTTAACGTGTTCCAGCGCCGCCTTCCAGTCGTCACCGTATCCGAGGTCGCGCGACGCCTGCAACATCTGTTGGTCGAGCCACTGGAACTCGCGCTCCGCGATGGCAATGAGTTCGGCTGGTGTGTACGGGATCATATCGTGGACGAGGTCACTCCGGAGCCCCGCTGCACCGATCGGGTCGCCAACAATCGGGTCTTCCTGGCCGGGCTCGATTCCCACGATGCGCGAGCGGAGAAACTGGATGTGCTCGCCCAAGGCTTTATCGAGCGTCTCGTAGGGGGCTCTCGCCCACCATGTGAACAGTGGGTCATAGCCGGCGTAATACTGGAACCACTGGTCCATGCCGCGACGCATCCCGTCGAGCGCTGCGGCGGTACGGAAGGCCACGATCCGTGACGGTGGCTCTTCGCCTTGCAGCCTTTCTTGCACGGCTTCCTGCGCTTTGGCTATACGGTGCGGTAGTTCAGACAACAAGCTGGCAGTCGCTTGCGGGTCCGGGATCTCCATCCGTCGCCGCGCTTCCTGGAGTTCGATCAGGGTCTCAGCGAACGGCATCAGTGGTACCATCTCTCGGAAGAGAGCTTCCTCGCGATCGAGCGATTCGATTTCGTAACGCAACTCGTTGGCCATCAGGACAAAGTCGATCTTGCCCTCGAGGCTCAGGGCGTCGAAATCGATCGCCTCCAGGCCGTCGGCCCAATCCTGGTAGAACTTGCGGAATCGCTCCCTCCGCGTCGCGGAATACTCGACATCCCAGCGACGCCCGAGGGCGGTGCGGTCGTTGCTGTAGCGTAGTACGACGCCCACTAGCTCGCTTTCGGTCCGGCTGCCCAGTGCGGCCAAGTCGGGCACCGACCGGTTGTAGTCGATGGCGTTTGCACCGAGCGAGCTGCCACGGCTGTTGTACTGGGCCGAACTGGGGCACGGGAGCGACATCGTGAGACCCAGCAGTACGACCAAGGGAGCACATTTCATTTCAACCTCCTGCGAGTAGTGAACCTCGTGAGGTATGTTGACGCTTGGGAAGGTGTCCCGTGCTTGCCCAAGCTGACATGGGACTGGAATATTGGATCCTGTATCTGCTAACTCAAGGCTATGCTGTATGCGTCCACCCAGCCGGCTGCGCGAAAGGAGACTGATGGGAATGACAACTGCCATCCGAACTGCACGCCTGATACCGGGACTATTCCTCTTCCCGCTAGCTGCATTTGGCCAAGGCAGCCAGGCAGATTACGAGCGGGCTTTCGGTCTCACAGAGAGGTTTGCTGGTTTGCTCGTCAACGCGCCGGAGCAGCCGAGTTGGATCGGCGAGACGAGTCGGTTGTGGTACCGGAAGTCAGTGCTTGGAGGAAACGAGTTTGTCCTGGTTGACGCAGCAACGCTGGAGAAGCGGGCGGCCTTCGATCACCAGCGGGTGGCGTCAGCGCTGGCTGTGGCGCGCGACACCGTCTATACGGCGATTACGCTACCGTTCAGTGCGATCGAGTTCGTGGATGCGGAAGCCGCTATCGAGTTCACCACAGCCGACTCGATCTGGCGCTGCGATTTGGCCAACTACGAGTGCCAGAGTCTCAGGCCGGCCCCGCCGCGCCGGCGTGGGTTCTCCGGGGGGCCGCGAGAGGAATCGGATGAGCCCCGGATCTCCCCTGACGGACTGTGGGAAGCGTTCATCCGCAACTACAATGTGCACGTGCGGCGAGTTGGCTCCGAAGAGGCAATGGTGCTGAGCATGGATGGTTCCGAGGGCGACTACTACGAGCTGCAGTCCATCCAATGGTCGCCCGATTCGAAGCAGCTCGCAGCCTACCGTGTGAAGCCGGGGCATCGGCGTATCGTTCGGTACGTCGAGTCCTCACCCGAAGACCAACTGCAGCCCAAATACATGGAGCGGGAGTACGCGAAGCCCGGCGACGTGCTGGACGTTCAGCAGCCGGTGCTGTTCCACATCGATCCCAAGGCAGAGTTCGTGGTGGAAAACACACTGTTTCCCAACGCCTACCGGAATTCGCAACTGGTGTGGCGAGAGGACAGCCGCGCCTTCACGTTCGAGTACAACCAGCGTGGTCATCAGGTATACCGAGTCATCGAGGTTGATGCCGCCAGCGGAACGGCCCGGGCCGTTATCTCTGAGGAACCAAAGACGTTCTTCTACTACCGCGATGCCAACGGAAACCAGAGAGATTCCGGCAAGAAGTTCAGATATGACCTGGACGACGGTCGCGAGGTCATTTGGATGTCCGAGCGGGATGGCTGGAGCCATCTCTATCTGTACGATGGTGTGACTGGAGTGGTGAAACACCAGATCACCCGGGGCAACTGGGTGGTTCGCAACGTGGAGTGGGTGGACGAAGAGAATCGCCAGGTCTGGTTTCGGGCGAGCGGCATGTATCCGGGGAAGGATCCGTATTTCCTGCACTACTATCGGATTGACTTCGACGGCACAGGGCTCAGGGCGCTGACCGAGGCGGACGGGGACCACTCAGTGAGCTTCTCGGCCGATCGTCAGTACTACGTGGATGTATGGTCGCGCGTGGACTTGGCGCCCATCGCCCAGCTGAGACGCACGGGCGATCAGGAGCTCTTGCTGGAGCTGGAACGGGGGGATGACAGCGCGTTGCTCCAGGCCGGTTGGCGTCCGCCTGAGGTGTTCACGGCCAAGGGCCGCGACGGCAGAACCGACATCTGGGGTGTGATCTTCCGTCCCACCAACTTCGATCCGGCCATGACCTATCCGGTGATTGAGAACATCTACGCGGGACCGCAGGGATCGTTCGTGCCGAAGACATTCAGTGTGAACTCGAGTATGCGGGCCCAGTCTGAGCTGGGATTCATCGTGGTGCAGATGGACGGCATGGGCACTAACAACAGGTCCAAGGCGTTCCACGATGTGGCGTGGAAGAACCTCGGTGACGCGGGTCTTCCCGATAGGATTCTCTGGCACAAGGCTGTGGCGGCTAGATATCCGTATTACGACATCAGCCGCGTGGGGATATACGGTACCTCCGCAGGCGGCCAGAGCTCGCTGGGCGGGTTGTTGTTCCACCCAGATTTCTACAAGGCAGCGGTCTCGGCGGTTGGCTGTCACGACAACCGCATGGACAAGATCTGGTGGAACGAGCTGTGGATGAGTTGGCCGCTCGGTCCCCAATACGATGCCTCGTCGAATGTAGTGAATGCTCACCTGCTCCAGGGCCAACTCCTGCTCGTCGTTGGCGAGTTGGACACGAACGTCGATCCGTCTTCGACTCTGCAGGTGGCAAACGCGCTGATCGAGGCCGATAAGTCCTTCGACTTGCTGTTCATTCCGGGGGCGGGACACGGGTCTGGTGGGCGCTACGGCGAGCGCAAACGGTTCGACTTTTTCGTGCAGCATCTGTTGGGAGTTGCTCCTCCCGATTGGAATGGCGGCGTTAAGCTGTCTAGTTACGAGGAAAGCTTCGACTGACTGGTTCCTCGCTGGCGCTGGGTTTCCGATGGTCGGTGCTTCAACTATGGAGTCAGCTGTGAGGTCCGGACGCAGAAGACCATTGAAGCTGGATGCCAGCCGCGGGTATCCATAGCGGCGCCTCGCCTGACATCGCTTGCCGCCCGGTGTGCTTGGGTGCACTTTGGGCTAGGTGTAACTGACAGCTCTTAGGCCAAAGCCGACGCCTCCAAACAGGATGTGTGGCGGCAGTCCTCCCCGAGGCGAACGAAAGGCAGAAAGGAGCCGTGCCATGTCCGGTAACGTCAGCCGACGTTCTTTCATCAAACAAGGCGCCGTTGTGGGAGCTTCGTCGCTCCTAGGTGCCGGTATGCTGTCCTGTCGGGGCCGGGAGGATCAACCTGCGGCTGATGAGGAAACCCAGGCGGCCGAGACCGAACCGAGGCCGAATGCTATCTCCGTTATCACTGGAGATCGCTATTTCGACAATACGATTGTTGCCGTCGAGCAGATTGGCGGAATGGGGCAGTTCGTGTCGGAGGGTTCCAGAGTGGCGGTTCTAGCCAACCCGCAAAGGAACAATCCCGGAGCCTTCACGCGACCTGCTATCGTGGCCGCCATTGTCCGTATGTGCCGGGAAGCCGGAGCCGAACAGGTGGCGTGTCTCAGTTGGCAACCTGAACAGAACTGGGAGAATACTGGCATCGCGCAGGCCATCAGCGACGAGGGGGCCGACCTCGTCATCGTAAACCAAAGGGATGAGTCGTTGTTCAATCTGGTACCGGTTCCCAAAGGCGTCGCGTTGAAGGAAGCTCGTCTCATGGCGGAACTCGCCAACTATGACGTTCTCATCGATGTGCCGATCACAAAAGACCACGCCGGAAACAAATTCACCGGTACTCTAAAGAACTTCATGGGCTTGAACTCACCGCAGTCGAACCAGTTCTTCCATCAAGAGAATTGGACTACCGACATCGGTGCGATCACCCACCTCGAGCAGTGTATTGCTGATTTGAATACGGTTATTACTCCCGACTTATGCGTGGTGGATGCCACGGAACTCATTACCACCAACGGCCCCTTCGGTCCGGGCGAGTTGGTGAGACCGCAAAAGATCGTTGCAGGTACCGATCGTGTAGCCATTGACGCCTACTGCTGCACCCTGTGGGGACTAGCGCCCCACGACATCATCGCGATTAACAAGGCATTCGAACATGGACTGGGTGAGATCGATCTCAGTAAGGTACAAATCAAGGAAATTCAGGTCTGAGGTCGCCGGTACAGGAATGGTGCCAAGAACTAGGCAGGCGTTACGGTACTACCCCGTACTGCTGTCGACGGTAGGTTGCATCATCAGCTGCTCGAGCCAGAAGACAGCGGAGAGTAGTTTCTTGTCTCACCTGCCGCAGAGCGGTGAGGCCGATGGATGGAGCCCGGCCGAGCCGCCGCAGCACGTGGCGGGTGAAGATCTTTTCCTTCTCATCAACGGCGGGGCGGAGATATATCACGAGTACGGATTCGAACAGGCCGCGGTCCTGTCCTATTCAGACGATGACGATCGGTCTCTCAACCTGGAAGTCTACGAGATGAAAGATCCTGCTGGCGCTTACGGGATCTTCACATTCAAGCGAGGAAACAGCTGTCAAAGCCTCGACATCGGTGACGGGTCCTGTTTGCAGGACTACTACCTCAATCTCTGGAAAGGGCGTTACTTGATCACGGTGATCGGATTCGACACGGAACAGGAGACCCGTGACGGATTGATATCACTGGCTCGATCGGTAGCCAAGAAGATAGACGCAGCTGGCAACCGACCGCCGATCTTGGCATGGTTGCCTCGCGAAGAGCTCGATGAGACGTCCATTCGGTACTTGAGAGGAAACCTGGCACTGTTTCGTACCTACGAGTTCGGCACTGGCAACGTCTTCGGTGTGACGGAAGGTGTCACGGCGAGGGTCGGGGAGCAAATGGTCTTTGCCTTCCGATACTCGAATGAAAGCGAGGCCTCTAGCTGGTTCGACAACGCTTTCGAGCAGTTGTCCCAGAGCGAGAAGTTCCGCAACGTCGCAAAGCGAGACGGGACCTTACTGGCACTGGATGCAAACGACCAGCACCTCGCGGGAACTCACCATCAGAACTGCATTGTGTTGGTACTGGGCGACGAGCCCCAAGCCCTGGCCGAGACACTGGAAATCCTGAAGCAGCGGATCAGCAATCACGTGAGCTAAGGGGCGGGCTTGACCGGGGACGCGCAGCAGCTCGTGTCCCGCTTGAGGTGCCCTCCTAGGGTTTCTGCCGTCATCATCCTGAGAATCGTGGTTCTTTCTGTCCGCCTCTAGGTAGTCGTCTGGGTAATTCGCGTGGGTGAGGTGGATTGCAGTCCGACCACTCCCCTGGGGCCTGCCGCGCTACGAAGATCCCAAGGCCCCCGACTCGGAAGGTCTCACCGTGCAATCACTTGCAGGATTTCGGGGTCTGCTAGGCTGGCCGCGTGACCCGGTGCAGCCGTCACGCTGGACGGGCGGTGGAACAATTTGGCGGGTAAAGGGGTTTCCTGGTCCTGTGGAACATTCTCAGGTACGAAGCATGACCGAAACGATGGAAAGGAAACCGCATGGCTGAGAAGAAGATCATTGCTGTGGTAGGTGCAACCGGCGCTCAGGGTGGCAGCTTGGCGCGCGCCATCCTCAACGACAAGGACTCACCTTTTGCAGTGCGCGCACTCACGAGAAACGTGAATTCCGACAAAGCGAAAGCCCTTGCGGCACTGGGGGCAGAGGTCGTACAGGCTGACGTCGATGACGTGGAGAGTCTGAAGATCGCATTCGCCGGAGCTTACGGAGCTTTTTGCGTGACGTTTTTCTGGGAGCACTTCTCGCCGGAACGGGAAGCCGCGCAGGCCAAAGCCATGGCTCAGGCAGCCAAACATGTCGGCCTGCGGCATGTTGTCTGGTCCACTCTGGAGGACACGCGCAAATGGGTGCCGCTCAGCGATACCCGTATGCCCACGCTGATGGAGAAGTACAAGGTCCCGCATTTCGACGCCAAGGGCGAGGCAAACCAGTCCTTCGAGGAGTTGGGTGTGCCGACGACGCTGCTCCATACATCGTTCTACTGGGACAATCTCATCTACTTCGGAATGGGTCCCAAGAAGGGACCGGACGGCAAGCTGGCATTCACGCTACCCATGGGCGACAAGAAGCTGCCTGGTATTGCCGCGGAAGACATTGGCAGGAGCGCATACGGTATCTTCAAGCGGGGAGACGAGTTCGTAGGTAAGACGGTGGGTATCGCTGGCGAACACTTGACCGGCGCACAGATGGCGGCTGCGCTCACGACGGCGCTAGGTGAACCAGTCGACTATAATGAGGTCTCACCCGAAGCGTACCGCAGCTTTGGTTTCCCGGGTGCTGAGGATATGGGGAACATGTTCCAGTTCAAACGCGATTTTGAGCAGTACTATTGCGGAGCGCGCGACCTCACAGCTACGCGCGACCTCAATCCCTCGCTCCAGACCTTCGACGCATGGCTGGCGGATAACAAGAACCGGATTCCACTCGAGTAGGGAGCAGTGGATTCGAGCGGCCAGCTGCAGAGGCCAGGCGACCCGAGGCTCGCTCGCGATCCTCGGGTCGCTGTTTCACGCCATCGCGTCTCACCAATCTTCGGCCAGATACGGCAACTCCCCGCACCGCCAAGCTCTGCCGCAGCTTCCGAGTTCTTCACCTGTGTGGGACTATGATGGCCTGAGCTGAGAGGTCAGCGGTTGCCGGCCAACCCCCGTCTGTCGCGGAGCGTGCGCCGCTCGACCGGAGACCGGCGATCCAGGTTGTTCCTGCGCTCTTGGCCCGAGCGACGGCCGCTGCTGTTACGCTGACGGCGTCTGACCTGCCGTCGGTCGTCGCTGGATCTGCACTCACGGCCCCAGCGCCGATCGGCCAGTCGCCTGCGTTGTTTCCGGCGCTGCTCTCGGAACCCCGGTTTCACCGCCGGTCTGGACGCGGCCTGTGTGGTCCCGGAGGTCGCTCCCATCCGGCGGCGCCCGAATGCAGCGAGCTCAATTGCGGCCAGTTGGCGCTGGATCGACGAAGCGGCGTCAACCGACAGATCGTGCGAGTGCCGGCGGCACCAGGCACGCAGCGCGTTGACCAGGGCCGCCGTCGTATCTCTGGATCGCAGTCGCCCGACCCGTGCCATCAAGGGGATCCTCTCGAGCCAGCGCTCGGCATCAGCGACTGTCTGCAGCGGGCCGAGTTCTCTTTGGGCTTCCCGTGCCGTGAGGGGTTTCGCCCATTGGGGTTGGGTAGGTTTTCCTTGACGGTCAGATAGGTCGGTCATAGGTGGCTGTAATATAGCGACTCGGTTCAGGCGCAAGCCTGCTTCGATACCTTCTTGCCAATTGCGAATATTCTCTCACTGGCAATTTCAAAATCATAGGGATTTCGCGATTCCAGGAACTCGACGAAGAAATCTGTCTGTTCGAAGTAGGCAGCAATCTCCTGCGTCGAGAATAGCGTGAAGTATATCTCGGCGCTGATACCCAACAGATCGTCAACGTAACCCTCCGTCGTACCTGCCTTGGCCGCAATCAGCAAGTGACCGTTTCGCTTCAGGGTCCTGTGAAACTCACTGAAGATTCTGGGCACGTATCGTTTGGGAGTATCGATGATCGAATAGTAGGCAACGATTCCATCGAACGTACCGTCTTCAAAGGGCAACTGGCTGATATCGCCACGTTCGACTCTCATGTCGGGGTTGTGATTCCGGGCCAACTCAACACATCTATCCGCTATGTCGACAGCAACAACTTGCATCCCCTTGTCGAATAGATATCTGCCGATATGTGCTGTTGGCCCGCAGCCGGCGTCGCAGATCACTGCATTCTCAGTGAATCTCGCCGCGAAGGAATCGAGGAGTCGTCGGTCATACTCCTTGTCTCTCAGTTCATCATGGAACAGGTCATGATAGCGTTGCGCTGCCAGATTGTACGCGCGCCTGGTCTTTGAGTTTACTGATTCAAGAGACTCCGTCACCTCGCGCTTCGCACCTAGCAGAGTGACTATTGGCGAGCGGCGCCGCCGGAGCCAACAAGCCGCTGACGTGCTGACTCGCTCACGAGGTGGTCTTGAGAGCACATGCTAGTACGAAGCGCCGTACCGGGAAGGTTAGTCCGGAGTGAACGTGCCGAGCGCCGCGAGACAGCTAGGAAGCTGAACCACACCCGAGATTATCGATCTGCCGCGGTCCAGCGGCGGTCGGAATGGCTACGGCGATCGGCGAACACTGACTTCCAAATGTTGCGGCGCTCCCGCCCAGACCTGCGCTCAGCTGCACGGGCGAAGAGCCGACCGAGGCCGTCGGCCGAATTCCAGTCATCATTCCAATCAACGATTGCGACCCGTTCCTCACCCTGGTACTCAAACACAACCGCCAGCTTGTGTGACCATTCCCACTGCTCTCGAGACCACCAAGCGCCGACCGAACTGCGCCGATACACGGACACAATCCACCTGTTGCCCTCGTCATCGGTGAAGACAATCCCGGCCTTGGTCAGGCCTCGCCTGGCGGCACTTGGCTTGCGTCTCCTGGAGCTAATGGAAAACCATCTCATATTCGGACCCTAAGAAGTTCCACACGCATGCTCGAACATGTTGTTGGTCGTCGGCACACCCGTCTCGCTCACGAAGCAATTGTCCAACGCAAGCCAAAATTTACCGCCGATCCACTTGGCGGCTAGGTCCGTTCTGTGGCGGTAGGTCTTGCCGGGAAACTTGGCGTACCGGGAAGGCAGGTCGGCTCCGGGCTCCTGCTACTTCAACCCATTCTTCGCCTTGAACGTGGCCCACTCGCGCTTGAGCTTCAAGAACTCCTCGATGCTGCCCATCCTGAGGAGAAACGGATTGGTCATCTTCTCCAATGCGATGCTCGAGGCGGGTCTACAGCCGACATCGTGCCCGGGCCAGATGGTCACGTCGTCCGGGAGCCTGTCGAGTGTTTTCTGCAGGCTATCGTACTGGGTCCTCGCGGCACGCTCCGTTCCTGTACCGCCGATCTTCCCCACGAATAGATGATCGCCAGTCATGGCGACACGCTGTTCCTCCAGGTAGACCACAATGTGGTCGTCACAATGGCCGGGGACGTGGATCATCTCGAGAGTCAGCGAGCCGAGAGTCAGGATCTGCCCGTCGTCCACGGCTAGGTCAGGTTGCACGGCCGAGCCCCGGTAGGCGACGATCTGGGCGTCGGTCAGCTGCTTGGCCTCCGAATTCCCGTTGGTGTGATCGGAATGGCCGTGAGTATTGATGATGTACCGGGTGCGGAGACCTTGCGCCTCCGTTCGATCGACTACGGCTTTAGGATCGTAGGAAGGATCCACCAGTGCTGCGATCTTGGCCTCTCGGTCGCCGATGACGTAGGCGAGATTTCTGTCACCACCGGTTCGTATCTGTTCGAAGATGAATCTCATGAGTCCCAATTACGCAGTCAGAAAAACAAAAGCAAGGGGTCTTTTTGGCTTGGCACCGGCAGTCTTGTTGCCGGTATGTCTGTTCTGCCCGACTACCAATCTCTAGCTTAGTACGTCGAGATCACCGGGCAGCGGTGTGGCCGGCCGACCTGTTGGAACGTAGCGAGACCGCTTATAAGGCCGCGCGACGTCCAGGTGCCTTGGATCGGGAGGACCCGGCGGTGTCTCTAGACGAGTCGAGCGACGGACGTGGCTCCTCGGTCGGACCGGAATCGTGATGGTACAATCCGGCACTAGCTGCTAGCGTTACTTCGGTCATGCGCACAAAGAGAAAGAGGATTGATCAAGATGCATTGTCGAGGATTTCTCGTTCCTATCGTGAATCTAGTGATGGTGGCGGCGCTGAGCGGCCAAGAACCCGAACAGGGAACACGAGTGCCGACGAAACCCGCCGTCGCAGATCCGGTGACCTTCGTTACGCAGCACGAGGGTAGCTTCAACGGCCGCAACGTCAGGTATACTGCGACAGCCAGTGAGATACATCTGACGAATGATCGTGAGGAACCGACAGCGAGTATTTGGTCGGTTGCCTACACTCTGGATGGGGCCGAGGCTGATCGTCCAGTAACATTCGTGTTCAATGGAGGTCCCGGTTCCGCTTCTGTTTGGCTTCACATGGGACTGTTTGGGCCCCGCCGCATGCAGGTCCCGAGCAATGCCGATGCGGATGACGGTGCTGCCCCCTATCCACTCGTCCCCAACCCACACAGTCCACTCGATGCGACCGACCTGGTTTTCATCGATCCGGTGGGCACGGGGTACAGTCGGGCGGTGGGTGACTCGAAGGACGAGGAGTTCTGGGGTCTCACCCCGGATGCCCAGTCGATTGCCCAGTTCATCCGCAAGTGGATCACGGCGAACCGTCGCTGGAACTCGCCACGGTACATTGCCGGTGAGAGCTTCGGCACGACCCGGGCTGCCGCCGTGGCCACCGCCCTCGCGGGAGACGGCCAGGATGTGGCGCTAAACGGGCTCATCCTGATTTCACAGGCGCTCGACTACACTGGGTCGACTCCGGTCCACGACAACTTGATCGCGTACGTGACCTACTTGCCCACGATGGCCGCGACGGCACGGTATCATGGTAGGGCTGGTTTGGACCAGAGCTTGGAAGAGTTCATGGAGTCCGCGCGGCGATTCGCGGTCGATGAATACGCGCCTGCCCTGTTCAAGGGGAATGGCCTGAGCGACGGTGAGCGTAATCGGGTCGCGGCACGATTGGCGGATTTCATTGGTCTGGACGAGGCTTACATCCTGCGATCAGACCTCCGCGTGCTGGCACCGCGCTTCCTCAAGGAACTTCTGCGGGATCGTGGCGTGTCTCTTGGCCGGTTGGATGCCCGTTACGTCCGGGACGACATCGACGACGCTGCCGAGCGACCAGAAGGTGATGGGGCCAGCGAGGCAATAACCAGCGCATATACGGCAGGACTCAATCACTATTTGGCGACCCAACTGCAAGTGAAGATGGGCCGGCCCTACCGCACCTCGAACAGGGCTCTCAGCCGCAGCTGGCGGTGGCGACCAGTGCCGGAAGGGCAGTCCTGGGAGCCGTCATACGTGAATGTGGCGCGAGGACTCGCCGCAGCAATGCGACGCAACTCCGATCTCAAGGTGTTAGTGGCCAACGGCTACTACGATTTTGCCACGCCCTTCTTCGACGCTGAGTACACCTTTGCGCGGCACGGGATGCTGAAGGACCGTGTCACCATGAAGTATTACGAGGCGGGCCATATGATGTATGTGCACGAGCCCGACCTCGAGAGATTGGCAGCGGATATCAGGCAGTTCCTGGCTCAGCGTTGATTGCGGCTAGGGGACAAGTCACATCTTGGGCGGTTTTCATCTGATCGGTGATGCTCTATTCGCTTGTCTCATCCGAGCCGCCCCAGTATTAACCCAGAGAACAGCCCCGAGCGCCGCCGGGGGCTGTTTTCTGGCCAGCTGGAGCAACTGCCTCCTGCTGGTGCAAGCCGTGCAACATCTCTGTTGCTGCTCGAGCGAGCAAGACACTTACTTCATCTCTGTTGCTGCTCGAGCGAGCAAGACACTTACTTCACTCGGTGGACCAGCCTGATACGCTGTTGTTGCGACTACGCCCCCTGCGGATTGGACTGCAGCTGTCGCTCGGTGTAGTCCGCAGGTGGTTGAAACAGATCGGGCATCAAGGTCGCCAAGTCGACATCTAGGATTTCGGTCTTGACTCGCATGACCACAGCTTGCTTCAACTCCGGTTCGTCCTCCCTATCGCGGTTCCCTCCTCCGAACAGGCCGCCGAGCCGCCGGCGAGCCCCATCCACAGCTCCGCGAGCTGCCGCAGCACCCACGTCCTCGGACAGGCTCCGGTCGGCGTCACGCAGTACGGCCTCCCGATCGAACTCCACGCCCTCAGGAACGACCACGAAATGCGCCACGGTTCGGAGCGCCGTTCCCCGCAGTCCTTGCAACTCTTCCGCCATCCGTTCGATCCCCTCGCGCAGTCGGGGATCCTGGGCATAGACTGCTCCCATGTCCCGAGCGCTCTCTTCCGGAACTTCGAATCCTTGCATCACTTGTTCGGCCCAGGCCTGCTGGAACGCTTGCTCGACTTCGTGTCCGGGGAACTCCTCGCTGAGCCAGAGCTCTGAGAGCACATAGAGCGATCCCTCGATTGTCGAATCGCCTGCTTCCGAACGTGCCTCACCCTCTATCTCCACGGTCAAGAAGACCTGCTCTGCCTCGTAGCCGGCAACGCGCTCCGTGCGACCGGTGCGATCGGTCGACACGTGGACCTCGTAGTGCACGGAATCAGGTTGAGCCGCTTCCTGCTCCAATTCTTGTGGTTCGACCGCCTGGCCTTCCGGACCCTTTACTCCCCCGGCCAGTCCAGCGAGCATCTCGGCGAAACTCATGGTCCAATAGGTCTTGGCCTCGTGATCGAGATAGGTGATAGCCCCGTTTTCTGCGCTCATGATGGACGAATCATCTTCCTGGTCGGTCCGCATGTGCGTGCTAGTGATCGACACCGTCTCGCGCACCGGGTCGCCGAATCCAGGAACCAGCTGCATCACGCGGCCAAGGCTCCCGCCCAGCTCTACTGTGGAAATGCTGGAGTAGCGAACGTGTTGCGCGTGTGCATCTGCAAACAGCGCGGGTACCGCCAAAGCGACGAGCGCCAAGGCATAGCGAAGTTGTTGGATGTTGAGCATGGTCCCTTCTTCCGGAGAGTTGAAGCAGAGGAGACTAGCCGAGGAAGCGTATTTGTCAAGCGCCGTTCCCGGCGCTACAACTCGCCCATCGCCGCGACAGGATCCACCCGGGCTGCTCTCCGAGCTGGCAGGTAGCTCGCCGCTAGAGCGACTGCGAGGAGCAAGAGTGAGACAACCGCTAGGGTGAGTGGGTCAGTGGCGCTCACCTCGTATAGCATGGAGCCGAGCAGGCGACTGATAGCGTATGTCCCCACCAATCCCAGTACTACGCCCACGGTTGCGACTGCCAACCCTTGTTTCACGAACATGCGGCACACCGTGACTTGGTCGGCACCGAGCGCCATGCGGATCCCGATCTCCCGCGTGCTCTGACTCACCAGATAAGAGACAACCCCATACAACCCCACTACTCCGAGAACCAAGGCCACGCATGCCGCGATGAGGAGCAGCAGCGTACTGAATGCTGTGCGTCCCCTGGCTCTAGCCACGATTTCTTCCATGGTGCGGACGTTCGTGAGTGGCACGTTCTGTTCGATCGATCGGATTGCCGCAGTCACGGACCCGACCAGCGAACTCGGCGCGACGTTGGTACGCACGGCGAGGCTCAGGGTCCCGGAAAAGATGGGATCAGTGTCAGGACTGAAATACAGCGGTGCGAGTGGGTAATAGACCATTTCTGTCGCGGGCTGCTCGAGGCTCTCATAGCGAACCGGCCCGACCACGCCGACCACGCTGTACCACATACCGGTATCCTCGAAGCGTGCCGGGGTCAGTCGCTTGCCGATCGGGTTCTCGTTGGGCCATAGGCGCTCGGCAAGAGGGGCGCTTATGATGACGGCTCTGCCCGGTCCGCCGAGGTCGCTGCGGTCGAAGTAACGGCCCGCGTGTAGAGGAATGCGCAGGGTCTCCAAGTAGCCAGGAACGATCAGCTGAGTTAGGTAGTTGGGAATGAACTCGTCCTCACTAAGCGGGAAATCCTCGAAGCTGTGGCCGAGCATCGTGCCACCTTCTGCTAGCGGGAGACCGCTAGCCGCGCCCACGGCTTGGACAGCCGGGATCGTGCGCACCAGGTCGATCACAGCTTGATAGAAAGCGACCGTAGCGGTACTGGTCTCGGGGCTGGCCCCGGGCAAGTGCAGGCGCATGGTGAGCACCCCCCGTGACTCGAAGCCAGGTGCGACATCATGGAGCTTCTGGAAGCTCCGCACCATCAAGCCGGAGCCCGCCATGAGAACGAGGGCGAGAGTGAGCTGCGCCACCGCCAACGTCTCCCGCACCCGCCTGCGCCCTCCCGCGATGCGGTACCCACCTGATTGCAGTGCTGTCGCTGGGCTGGGGATGCGTCTCAGGCTAGGCAGCAGGCCGACGAGGAGGCTGCACAGTAGCGAGATCGCCAAGGCGAACAGTAGTACGGAACTGCTCAATCCTATGTTCTCTGACCGCGGGATCTGCTGTGGTGCGAGAGCCAATATCGCGGGACCGGTGGTGTGAGCCAGGGCGAGTCCGATGACTCCGCCGCTCAGGGCGAGGATCGTGCTCTCAGCTAGGAACATGAAAATGATTGCGCCACGGCTGCCACCGAGTACGGTGCGCAGCGCCACTTCGTGCTGCCGTTCCTCGGCGCGAGCTAGGAACAGGTTGGCGACGTTGGCACAGGCAATGAGCAGGACGCAGCCGACGCTGCCCAACAGTATCAGGAGGGCGCCGGAGACGTCACCTACCAAGTCCTCCTTGAAGGGGTGCACCAGGGCAGAGAGATGCAGCTCCTCGAAAACTGCCGCGGCGTTCTCGGGATCGGGGAACGCCTCGTACATCCGAGCTGCAAGTGCCTCCATGTCGGCCTGCGCGGCCGCGATGGTGATCCCGGATCTCAGCCGGGCGATGGCAGTCGAGTTCCAGTACGAGCGATCCGGGTTCGCATGATCGATCTCCATGGGCAGCCACAGCTGCGTGTCCGGAGTCGGGAAGTGGAACTCGGTAGGCATCACGCCGATGACCGTGTGATTCGAGCCATTCACGTGAATCGTTTGACCGAGGATGCGCTGGTCCTTCCCGAATCGGCTTGACCACAGCTGATGGCTCAAGACCACGGTGGGTGGGGAGCCTGGATTCTCATCGTCCTCCAAGAATCCCCGTCCGAGCTGCGGAGCTACACCAAGCACTTCGAGGGTGGAAGCCGAGACCCAAGTGACCGGGAGCTGCTCGGCTAGGTCGCGACCGGTGAGGCTGGCCGAACCATTGCGGAAGATGCCCAGATTCTCGAAAACCCGGTTGTTTTCACGATAGAACAAGTAGCTTATCTGTGCGTGTCCCCACTTCTCTGGCATGTGCCATACGCCTACCAGATGTGTGGACTCGGGGTAAGGCAGTGGCTCGATGAGGACGCCATGGACAATACTGAAAATGGTCGTGGTGGCTCCGATCCCCAGTGAGAGTGATAGGATCGCTATGATGGAGAGCCCGGGACTCCGGAACAATCGGCGGTAGGCATTTCGTATTTCTCGCCCGATCAATCTGATCCGCTCCGTTCCGTTCCGCCGTACAGGGGTTCTTGTGCCGCGCCTGATTCCGGAGAGGCGCTCCCCTAACCCGAATGACAGAGCGTGGAGCGTGGAGCGGACCCAGAACAGCGCGAGGGCAATCCAACCGTTGGCATGAGCATCGCGCAGCTGCCTCTCAAACGTGTACTGCATCCCGTCTGCGAACCGGGTGCGGAATCCCCTCGGATATGCCAAGAGCAACCAGTTGAACAGACGATCGCTGCGAGAACTTGGGTGTGTGCTGTCTTTGCTCGTCATGCCGTTTCCCCTCCCGACATCAACCCCAACTCTTCCGTCAGAGCTACCAGACCTGCCAGCCGTCGGCTCTCGGCCGTGACCACCTCCCTTCCGAGGCGAGTCAGCCGGTAGTAGGCGCCCCGGCGCCGATCGTCGTTTGGGGGGCGCTCAGCCGCTTCTTGGACCAGGCCCTCATCCAGCAGCTTTCTCAGATGGCGGTAGAACGGACCCGTTTCCAGATGGATCAGATCTGCCGAGCGCTCACGCACCGCCTGAATCACGCCATACGCATGGGATTGTCGCTCGGCCAAAGCCAACAGGATGTGAAACACGACCGGCTTCAGTGGCAGGTGGGATTCGACCGCGGCATCGTGTGGATCGGTCATGTCGGGACACCTCCTGCAAGTGCAGTACGTATGATACATGTACGATACGTACCTATTTTTTGTTTCAATGGCGTCGGATTGGGAGCTGGTGCGAGCGAGACAAGCCAGAGGCGACGGTGTGCACACTGCAGATCTAGTCCAATTGTGACCCAACTCACTGCCTGAGGACGCACCTGTGGCCAATATGGTTCCCCTTCACGGGTTTGACACCCGATCGTCAGCGAACCGGAGCGGGCGACGTCGGGGCGGGGGAAGTGACCTCAAGACCTCCGTCCTGACGTGGCAGATCATAGGGTCGAACGTTCGAGATCGGAGGATTCGCAATGTCACCACGTCGGCTTCCAATTTCACGGATGGTAACTGCGCTAGCTGGTTCGCTCTGCGTCTTTGCAGCGGGCTGTGGACCTTCACCACAGGCCCAACAGCGGCTAGCAGAACTGGAGGAGGCCGCCTCCGAACGAGACAACCTCCTCGTTGAAATCGCCGACCTTGGAAGGTTCATGAGTGACGTGAGCGCTGAGCTGTCGGGCGTGAGCCTCGAGGAGTCTGGCTTGGAGGTTCTGGTGGAATCGCCCCTGCAGGCGCCGCGCGAGTCGGTGTTGGTGAAAATCCGCTACTTGAATGATCGCGTGGCAGAAAGCGAGCGGAGGCTGGCTCAAAGTCAGCAACGTATTCGCATCCTGTCTCTGGATTCCGACACACTAGAGATGCTTTTGGCTAGGACGATTGCCAGCTACGAGCGTACGCTCGAGAACCAACGTGCGACGATTGAGACGCTCACCGAGCGGGTGCATACTCTGGAGGTGGAGAACTTGCAGCTAGCGGCCTCGGTCGACACACTCACCACCCAGTTGGACACTCTCAAGGCTGAGACAAACACTGTCTACTACGCTGTTGGTACCAAGGATGAGTTGCTGGATCGTGGCATCGTGGAGAAGGAGGGTGGAGCCAGGTTCCTCTTCATCTTCGGCAAACGCGGGGAGACGCTGGTACCGGCACGCGAACTCGATCCAGCCGCCTTCACCGCGATCGACAAGGATGAGGTAACCACAATCGCTTTACCGGATTCGACAGCCGTATACGAGATCGCCTCGCGCCATCCCACGGATCACGTGTCAGCGGATGTAGTTGACCAGGGCAAGATCAGGGGCTCCTTCATGCAGATCGACTCACCGAACCAGTTCTGGAAGGCCTCGAGGTTCCTGATCGTCGTGAGCAAGTCCTAGAGCCGTAGGTCACAGCGCAGTCAAGCAGCGGCGAATCACCCCTCACCGAAGATCGGTGAGGGGTGCTTTGTTGCGTTCTTGTGTCGCTCAATTCCACGTCAGGCCAAGGGTGAACACGAAGGTCGAGTTCGTGTGCACAGGGTCATTCTCTGCATCAATCAGTTGGAAGACCCAGTTGATGTTGGGTGTGAGAGATAGCTGGCGGCCGAGACTAACATCAAAACCCAAGCCAGCCGTGGTCCCCAATCCGCCCTCCGCCCGTATCTCGCTCGAGTCACCTTCGACAGCAGCCCGAGTCACGCCTGCGATGCCGAAGCCACCTTTCAGGAACAAGCCACTGTTGTCCCGTGGAAAAAGCATGGCGATGACCATAACATTGCCGTGCGTGATCACGTCATCATGCTGCTCTCTGGCCCATCCAAAAGCTTCAGCTCCGAGCTTAACCCGCTGGTTTACAGTTCCTCCGACGCGGAAGTAGCCCGAACCGCCGATCAGGGGATCATCGTCGGGCTGATCCGTAAGGTTCATGCCAACACCGAGGCCAAAGCCGATCCAGAAACCCTCGTGCATCTGCCTGTGCTGAGCCGTCGTCAGGCCGCTCAGCATCAGCAGGCAGCATATGGCAACTGGGAAAGTGCGTATCATTGCACACCTCCAATTGTTGACAACAGTGCGTTCTACTCTTCCATGTTCCAGCCGTCGCGATTGTCGTCAGATCTCAGCACATCACCCAGGGGTGATAGACGGCGTAGAACAGCGCGGCCAAAAGGCCGAGCAACACTGTAACGAAGAGCCAAGAATCCTTTGGCGTCGCCGTCTTCATGATGTCACCTTGTCTCCGTGCGTCGCCATTAGTTGCGGACTGACTGCCTTCGAGTGTGAAAGGTGCTGCCTGAGGAGGATCGCGAACAACGCTTTTGCAGTGAATCGAACGAATGGTGCAGTGAATCTCTGCCCCGAGAGTGCGAACGATCAATATGTTGGCGTCTGCCTAGAGTATTGTGGTCCCGTCCTCCCAACCGAATGCGAGCCTCAGGTGGGAAACCCAAGCGTGTCTGAGTTGGGTGGAAAGCCCGACAGCTACGGGGTCATGGAACCGTGGATTCGGCTGTCGGGTTGCGAATATTCAACTCGCACTCACAAGGACTGGCCGAGGATTTGCTCCAACTTCTCTCTGCGGTTGTGACTCAACTTCACTTTGGCTCCGTTATCGAGAATAACGATCTGTGCTCCGCGGCTGAACGGCTGCAGCTCGCGCACCCGGTCCAGATTGACAATCGCGGAGCGGCTCACCCTGAAAAACCGAGCTGGGTCCAACCGCGATTCCAAAGAGGTCATCGACTCTCGCAGCAGATGGACCTTGCCGGCTATGTGCAGTTTGACGTAGTAGTTCGCTGCCTCGATCCAAACGATCTCGTCGACACGCACAAAGAATACGCGTCCCGCGTCCTTGATGGCGATCCTGGTCAGAAACAGATCGGCTGGCCTAGGCCGGGGTGTGATACCGTCAGCATCGCGGTCTGCCGTGATGTCCAGCAGCCCGATCAGGCGGCGGCTCAATTCCCCGAGATTCCAATCCCGTATCGCCCGTTTGGCGCGTTCGATGGCTTCCCAGAACCGCTCATCGTCAAACGGTTTGAGGATGTAGTCTAGCGCATTTACCTCGAACGCGCGCACGGCGAATTCGTCGTACGCGGTAATGAAGATCACATGGGGCATGTTGTCAGCCCCGACAGCACGCAATACCTCAAAGCCGTCCATCTCTGGCATCTGGATGTCTAGCAGCAATAGATCGGGCTCAAGCAGCTTGACTGCTTCTACCGCTACTCGTCCATCGGCGCACTCTCCTACTACCTCGAGATCTGGGCGCTGCTGACATAGCTCAGTGAGTCCCGATCGGGCGAGTGGCTCGTCGTCGACAACCAGCACTCGAATCCGGTCCGTCATTGCTGCTCCGGACCAGATAAGGGATGGGTGTGGAACGGAAGGCTTATCGTCGCGATGACTCCCTGCGAAGGTGCATTGCGCAACTGGAGTTTCTGTTGGCTACCGTAAAGTTGTGCCAGCCTCGCACGCGTGTTGCTGATGCCCACACTGTTTCCCATCCGGGCTACACCGGATAATCCTGGACCGTCGTCAATTACATCGAGCACCAGATTGTCGTCGGTCCTGTGTGCCGTAATTGCTACCAGCTTCGCTGCCGTCCGCTTCGCAATGCCATGACGAATCGCGTTCTCGACCAGCGGTTGCAGAATGAGGTTGGGCACCTGAGCGTCCAGCGTATCGTGATCGGCGTCTATCCTCACCTCGAGCCTGTCCCGGAACCGCACCTGCTCGATAGCCAGGTATCGCTCCACGAAATCCAGCTCTTGCCTGAGCGGCACCTCGACTTCGCGTGTGTCCTCCAACACGTAGCGCAACAGATCGCTCAGCCCAGCCACGGTGCGGACTGCCTCATCGCGTTGCTGGTGTCGTACGAGCATCGCGATGCTGTTCATGGCGTTGAACAGGAAATGGGGATTGAGTTGCATTCGAAGGGCACGTATCTGGGCCTGGGCCAGCTGTTCCGACAGTCGAGTGGTGGCTAGTTCGCGCTCACGGTAACGCCGGTAGTAGTCGAGCGCGTGGGCAACTCCGGCAATTGCACAGTACGCGAGAAGGTTGGAGGAGAGCTGATATGAGGCGTAGGCCATGAACAGGGTGAGGTACGACAGTTCTGCTACTGACTCAGTGAGCTGGGATCGGGACGCCCAAATGATCTGGAAAATGACAGCCGTGTGCACCGACGAGAGGACCATGGCGAACACCAGGTGTGAGATGCCGCGCGACACTAGCCGCGTTCTCTCCAAGGGCAACCGGCGTGCCAGCCAAAAGACCACCGGTGCCAGCAGGGCCCAGAGATACCAGAAGGGCATCGTCAGCAGAACGGCAGCCACGAATGCCACCGGCTCACCTTCCACGCGCGCGGATACGTAATGTTGGCTCGCCGCAATCACACCGAGTGCTGTGGCGATCGCGAATCCCTGAAGTGTCCGCCAACGGAGTCGTGTGGCTCGTTTGCCTGAGTCTGCGGTCATGCCACCAACTTACGGCTACGTGGGGTAGCTGAAAAGCTTCAAATTGCAGGCGCGCACTGTGTTCGCTGCCTCCGATGCACGCATTGCCGCAGCCTGCCACAGTCTGACTGCATCAGATGTCGGGTTCACTGCACCGACGCGGCGATTGGGCTGACGGATCCTTCCTGAAAACTCGGACTTCAGTCGCTCACCCGACCAGCACGGTTCCTGCATCACGGCCCGGGTGCTCTACGACCTTGTTGCGGTCCCAAAAATCCTAGTTCGGCCCTCGCTTCCCTGATGTGAACACGGCAGATTCACAACACCGCTCGCCGAACGCTTAGCTTTCGTTCCTATACTTTCCTCCAAAATGACCTATGATTGTCAGCATCAGCTTCGCCCGCCGGTTTGGGAGTTGGTACATGATGGACAAGGATTATCGCCGTGACAGATAGCTTCGAGAAGCAGCGGTCATGAAGCGAGTACTTGAGGGACGAATGAGATCGATAGATCATCGGGTGTGATACGGTGGGATACGATGACAACGTCTTTAAGGAGGGAGCGGATGAAGTTACGCAAGATCATGTTTGTCGCTTGTGGAGCATTAATTCTGGTCGCGGGCTTCCCCAAGCTCGGTTGGAGCCAGGAACGACGCACTGTGGCCCCCGCACCGGACCGCGGAGATCAAGGTGAGGGTCCATTCGAGCGTCTCATCATCCGGGGTGCGACGGTGATCGATGGGACAGGAGCGCCACCCATTGGACCCGTTGATATCGTGATCGAAGGCAACACGATCGTCGAGGTGAGAAGTGTGGGAGCACCCGGCGTGCCCATTGGCGCTGACCGGCGACCCGGGAACGCAACCAGGGAGCTAGATGCCGAGGGCATGTTTGTGTTGCCCGGCTTCGTTGACATCCACGTCCATTGCGGCGGATATCCCAAGACGCCGGATGTGGAGTACGTGTACAAGCTCTGGCTTGCCCACGGCATTACGACGGTGCGCGGTGTGTCATGTGGCCCGATGGAATGGGACCTCAGGGAAAGAGAGCGGAGTGCCAACAATGAGATAGTTGCCCCCCGCATATTTGCCTACCACGTGCCGGGCACCGGCTGGGATGGCGGACCCATCCACACTCCGGAGCAGGCGCGCGAGTGGGTTCGCTGGGCGAAGGAGCGAGGAATAGACGGAATCAAGATCTTCAGCTATCCACCGGACGTCACGGAAGCGTTGTTGGACGAAGCCAAACAGCAGCAACTGGGATCGGTGGCACACCTTGCCCAGACCATGGTCGCAGGTGTCAACGCTCTAGATGCAGCACGGATGGGTCTCGGAACACTGACGCACTACTATGGTCTTTTCGAGGCCCTCTACAAGGACGCCGATATTCAGGCCTGGCCGGTAGACATGAACTACAACAACGAGCAGCATCGGTTCGGCCAGGTGGCACAGCAGTGGAACATGATCTACGAACCGGGCAGCGAAGAGTGGAACGCGCTGATCGAGGAGTTTCTGGAACTCGGCCTCATTATCGATCCCACGATGACAGCGTATTTGGCTAGCCGGGACGTGATGCGAGCACGCAATGCCGATTGGCACGAGAGGTACACACTGCCGTCACTGTGGGATTACTATGAGCCGAATCGCGAGAATCACGGTTCCTACTACTACGATTGGACCACGTGGGAAGAGGTGGCGTGGAAGAACTTCTACCATCGGTGGCAGCAGTTCCTGGATGATTACAAGGATGCCGGAGGACGGGTGACGGTGAGTTCGGATGCTGGGTTCATCTACAACCTGTTCGGTTTTTCGACCATCGAGGAGATGGAGTTGCTGCAGGAAGCCGGTTTCCATCCGCTCGAGGTCATTCGAGGGGCTACGATGCATGCGGCTCAGGCTCTATTCGAACCCTCGGGGAAGCCGATCGAATTCGGCGTCATCCGGCCGACTCTCCGGGCCGATCTCGTCATCGTGGAGGAGAACCCGATTGCGAACCTGAAGGTGCTGTATGGGACTGGCCACATGAGGCTCAACGACGAGACCGGGGCGATCGAGCGAGTGGGTGGTGTCAAGTACACCATCAAGGATGGCATCGTCTACGATGCCAAGGAGCTGTTGGCTGACGTAGCTCGGATGGTAGAGGAACAAAAGAGGGGCCGGGCAACGACCAGCAATTGACTGGGACCTATCGAGTGGGGGCGGGTCGGACACCCGCTCCTGCTCGAGATTGTGTGCCCAGCTGTTCAGACTTCGACTTCAGCTCCCAGTCCCAGTTTCGCCGCTGCGTCTAACACCATTGCGGCCACTGCCACATCTTGCACTGCATTTCCGACCGACTTGAACAACGTGATCGCTTGATCGTCGGGGCGCCCTCGCTTCGTCCCCGAAACGACTTCACCCAGCTCGGCCCGGATGTCTGCCTCTGAGATCAGACCCTTCGTGCGGGGTATGATCAAGTCGCCCGCCTCCGCCCAGCATGCCTCCCGCGAGTCGACAAACAACAGTGCCCTGCTGACGATTGCGTCGGGGATCTCCTGGGTGTTGGGCGTGAAGCCACCAACTGCGTTGATGTGGGTTCCCGGCCTCACGTCAGAGGCGGCGAAAACGGGGTTTCGGGAAGTGGTCGTTGCACAAATGATGTCTGCATCCCGGACAGCCTCAGTAGGTGAGGAGGCCACGACGATGTCGGTTGGAATCCGTCCTCCGCGCATCTGCATTTCGTCGATGTAAGCTCCCGCGGTTGCCTGATCGATGTCGAATACCCAGATCTTTTCGATGGCCCGAACTTCACATACCGCTTCCAGTTGTGTGCGGCCTTGCACGCCCGCGCCGAAGATCGCAACAGTTCGGGCATCGTGGCACGCCAGCAGGTCGGTAGCCGCTCCGGACGCGGCACCTGTCCGCAAGGCGGTAAGGTAGGTTCCATCCATCACTGCGGAGGGCCGTCCTGTCTGGGCATCTACGACGATGACTAGGGCGTTGATCGTAGGAATCCCATGCGCGGCATTACGGGGAAAGACCGAAACGACTTTGATCCCTAGCTGGTCGCTCTTGCTGAGATACGCAGGCATGAACAGAGCGACGCCGTTGTGTGGCGCGATCCCGAGTTGAGTTCGAACGGGTACGTCGGCGTGACCGCTGGAGAGCTGCGCGAATGCCTGCTTCACTATCTCTATGGTCTGAGCCATGGGAGCCACCCGGCATATCTCGTCCCTGGAAATGATGCGTAGATTCATGTGTCCAGCTCCAAGTTCTCGTTGAGTCGTGCCTGTGGGGCTCATCCGACACGGCCCATCGGTCTTCACTCGATTGGGCGCTTGAGGGAGCGCCCGCCTATTGTAGAAAGCCGACCCGAAGTTGTCGAGTCGGCTCTGTGTGGTTCCGGAAGGAGAATGGTTCTCAAAGAGTGACAACACCGCACTCCTGAAAGGAGGTCGCGCGTGGCTTTTGGGGTCAGTGGAGACGAGCAAAGCGACGCAAAGGTGGAGAAGAAGATCGTCAAGGCGGTTACAATGGAGACCATGGTCTCATTGGTCATCGTCATGGCATTCTTTGCCGCTTTCGCGTGGAAGATGGGGATCGCCCACATGTTCAAGACAATGATGGGAACTGCTCATGACCTGGTACTGAATACGGTCTTGTTCCTGATGGGGGTGATCATCCTGGCAGGTGCCTTCACATCTGTCATCTCTGAGTTCGGTATCGTGAGCGTTGCCAACCGGGTTCTGTCTCCCCTCATGAAACCGCTCTTCAGACTGCCAGGCGCGACTTCGATTGGCGTTGTGGCAACCTACTTATCGGACAATCCCGCCATCATGCCGTTGAGCGCTGACAAAGGATTCTTGAAGTACTTCAGGCGCTGGCAAGTCACGACGTTAGTCAATCTCGGCACCGTGTTCGGGATGGGCCTCATCGTGACGACCTTCATGCTGGCACAATCATCGGGTAGTGAGCCGTTGGCTAAAGCAGTTCTATTGGGCAACGTTGGCGCTGTTCTCGGGGGCATCGTCAGCGTGAGGCTGATGGGTTACTTCGGTAGAAAGAAGTATGGTGTAGATCAAGCCGTGATATCCGAGGAAGCAGAAGGCTATGACATTCTGCGCTACCGGGAGGTACGGGAGGGGAACGTGGCTCAACGGGTTCTTCAGGCTCTATTGGATGGCGGTGTCCATGGCGTCAAGACGGGCCTGGATATCATGCCTGGGGTCATCATCATCACAACGCTGGTGATGATGCTCTCCTACGGACCGAATGAGGGTGGGTACACAGGTGGGGCCTACGAGGGGATCGCTTTCTTTCCTTGGATCGGAGCGAAGCTATCCTTCATCATCGAGCCGTTGTTCGGATTCTCCAATCCGGAAGCAATCGCCTTTCCCGTCACGTCCCTGGGGTCCGTCGGTGCTGCGATCTCGATGGTTCCCCAGTTCCTGGAGAGCGGTATCGTCGGCGCGGAGGGAATCTGCGTCTTTACCGCCATCGGTATCTGCAATGCCGGTTTCCTGAGCACCCACGTGGGCATGATGGACGGAATCAAAGAGCGTGACCTGACCAATGTGGCCATTGCCACCCACTTCGTAGGTGGCCTCTGCGCCGGCGTCTTCGGCCACGTATTATTCCTGCTTTTTGGGTGATTGAGGGCCGAGGGTGAATGAGGGTACGAGGGCACGCCTGCTGTCGTGTTCATCCAGTCCTCGAGTATGCGTGTTCGCCAGGACGGTGGGCGTTGGGCTGCAATCAGCCGAACGGGCCGCGCAGAAGGGAGCAACGGTCACAAAGAACGCGATTGCGGCGACAGTTCGTACGCCAACAACCGACTTTTCTGTGTCGCGCCAGCGCGAGGCGTGCCAAGTGATCGGAATTGGAGCCTTTGACGAGGACCAGATCGCCTTCCCTCAAGAAGTCTTGGACGAAATCGTTCGCGGCTTTCAACTCGGTAAAAGCTCTTAGCCGATCCTTCCTGGTTCCCTCGGCGAGTTTCAAGGCCGAGTTGGCGTGCTTCCCTACGAAGAAGACATAGTCCGCCACTTCGAGGGCGCGTTTCGCCACCGACTTGTACTTCTGACTGGCAGTGCCGCCGTAGTCGGACAGGGTCCCGATGATGGCAATCTTGCGAGTAGCGCTCGCTGTTCGCAGGAACTCCAAGGCACTCGGCACAGACCAAAACGACGCCTTCCAATCGTCGCGAATGATTGTTGTTCCGTCTGCAAGTTGCACAGGGAACATCCGACCCAGCCACGGTTCAGTCTGTTCAACACCTCTGATAGCCACGTCCAACGGAATCCCCATGGCCACAGACGTGGCCAGCGCTGCCAAGACACTGGACGCCCAGTGGGTACCGCACAACCGGGTACGGACCGGATAGGTCTTGCCCTGATGGCTGACTGTCAGCGACAATCTTGCCGGCCACGCGCTGGATACGTTCGCCGCGCGAACCATGGAGTCGCGTGCACGTCCAAAGGTGACTACTCGCCCTTTGCATCGCGACGCCAAGGCTAGAACAGTGGGATCATCGGCGTTGAGTACAGCAATGCCTCTGATGGGCAGACTTTCGACCAGCTTTCCTTTTTCCCGTGCGGTCGCCTCGAGGGTTCGGAAGGCGCTGTAATGATCGCTGCCGATGTTGATTACGATCCCAATGCTCGGTCTCAAGAGATGGAGTAACTGATCCAGTGAGCCTGGCTCGCTGACACCAAGTTCTTGCACACAGTATTGACTCCAGGGCCTCAATGAGAGCACCGTCCGAGTCACGGAGTAAAGGCGGTTGTTGGAATCCTGGCTCTTGGATCCTCGAAGTTGCTGTCCCAGGGCTGCATCTATGAGATCCTTAGCCGTTGTCTTACCGCAACTTCCTGTAACACCGATGAAGACGGTGTTCCGGAGCAGCCGTCGATAGAGCAAGGACAAGAGCAGGAGCGGTCCCTTGTACGGCTTTTTCAGTGCGGGTTTGGCACGTTCGAACAGGTCGCTTACGAGTGAAACCGTCTGGGAGATCACATGCCGTGCCCGGTGCTCAGGCATGACTGGAACGGACTACCTGCAGTCGAGTGGCAGGGGACGCACTAGGCGACGATGTGCGGGTCCTTGGCAATGGACCAGTCCAGAAGCTTGGCACAGGCGTAGACGGCCTCGATTGCTGGAGTCGGCGTGCCGGTAAGCCGACCGAGCTCAACGATCGCCCCTACGAGCGCATCTACCTCGAGCGTTCGGCCGGCCTCCACATCCTGAAGCATCGATGTCTTATGGGCACCCACGTTTTCCGCACCCACGATGCGCCGCTCTATGGTATGCCGGAAGGTTATCCCAAGCTTGTGGGCGATCGCTGCTGCCTCCTGCATCATTGTGGCCGCGAGCTCTCGAGTTTCGGGGAAGCGGCAGATTTCGACGAGAGTCCTGCGCGTCAGTGCGCTGATTGGGTTGAACGCCAGGCTGCCCCACGCTTTTAGCCAGATCTCACCTCGAAGATCAGTGAGCACGCGCGATCTCAGGCCCGCGCGTGTGAAAGTGTCCGCCAAGACCGTGACCCGCTCGCTCTGGGTTCCGTCCAGTTCGCCCACCGGAACACGGTCACCCTCGAGATGCTGGACTACACCCGGGGTCGGGTTCGCCGCAGCAAGATACACAATGGAGCCGATTATCCGATCGGGATCAATGTGGGACGCGCATGTTCCGTTCGGGTCTAACGAAGTCAGTCTCAGTCCGTCGAATTCGCCGCCGTGCTTCTGGAAGTACCACCATGGGATCCCGTTTTGGACAGTCACGACTGTTGTGTGCGGCTGGAAGGTTGCGGGCATGGCTGATGCTACAGATTCGATCTGATGAGCTTTCACTGCCAGAATAACAAGATCGTGAACACCGGCGTCATGCAGGTCGTCGGTTAACGGCAGGCCTTTGACGACCTCTTCCGTCCCATCTGACATGATGAGCCTGAGGCCGCTCTTCCTGATGGCGGTCAGGTTGGGTTCGAGGGTGACGAGGGTTACGTCCTCGCCGGCCTGGGCCAGTTTCACGCCCATGAACCCACCGATTGCGCCGGCTCCTACGATACATACCCGCACGCAAGAGCCAAGGATCAATAGTCGTGCCACAGCACTGACCTGGCGGGGCCAACTCGTGGACTGCCCGGCTTGGAATGACGCTGGAGGCCACGTGTTGTGGTTGGTGACGGTGGCGGCTCGTGGGTGCCATGTGCGTCAGTAGAGATCTGGTCCTTGGCCCGTCAGCCTGCTCGAGGCGTTGGGCGGGATCGAGTGGCGGTCGCCATCACGTCACACGACGAAAACACCATGGGCTGATAGTGTCGAATTCACGCAACACGAGATCGATGTGGCGGCTAGGAGAGTATTTGACGGTACACCGGCCCGAGTTGATACGCTGGGGGCACTGTCGAGTCCAGTTGTAGACTCCCAGATTCACAACCGAGATTCCCTTAACGAAGCAAAGACTTGACCGTGCGTGCTCTCGTTTTGAACTACGAATACCCTCCGCTGGGCGGCGGTGCCGGAGTGGCAACTGCGGAATTGGCTCACCGTTTGGCGCGCATGGGTGTGATGGTTCACGTCGTTACTGCACAGGATTCCGGGGAAGCAGACGGCACCGTGCCTGATTCCGATGGAGTCGTGCTGCGGACGCCCCGCGAGGGACTCAGTGTTTATCGCGTGCGAAGCCGGAGAAAAGGGATTCACCAGGCGGGATACGGTGGTGCAGCGGGATATCTCAAGTCAGCGTTGCCCGTGATTCGCCGCCTCGTGCGCACATGGCAGTATGATATTGCTCATCTCTTCTTCTCTCTTCCAACCGGAGCGATACTGCCGTTCGCGGGACTCGGAGGTACTCCCGTCGTCGTATCACTGCGTGGATCTGACGTTCCGGGATACGATCCGGCAAAGCGATCTCTCCAGCTCGCACACCTCCTGCTGCGTCCGGTGACACGCTGGATTTGGAAGCGCGCGGATCGTGTGGTGGCGGTCTGTGGTGCTCTGGGGAGACTGGCGGAGCGCACGGTTCCGGATCTGTCGTTCTCAGTCATTCGCAACGGGGTGGACCTAGATCTCTTCCGTCCCGCCACGAATCGCCGCCGGCCTTTATCTGGCCACGTGCGGTGCGTTGCTGTCGCGCGCCTTGTCAAGCGGAAGGGGATCGCAGACTTGCTGCGCGCGTGGCGTCTGCTCGAACGGGGTCGTTTCTCTCTCGATATCGTCGGAACTGGCCCGATTGAGGAGAGACTCCGCGAGCTGGCTGCGAGCATTTGTCCGGGCCACGCAATTCGGTTCTTGGGCCCGATGTCGCGAGAGGGCGTAGCCGAACGCTATCGGGAAGCAGATCTCTTCACTTTGTCGCCACTCAGTGAGGCCTTTGGCAACGTCTTTGCCGAGGCGATGGCGTGCGGATTGCCCATCATTGGAACCAATGTCGGGGGGATTCCAGAGCTTGTGAGGGACGGAGAAAACGGGATACTGGTGCCTTCCGGTGACCACCGGGCCCTCGCCGAGGCAATTCGACGGGTGGCTGACGACGAAGCGTTGCGGGATGACATGGCCGTACGCAACCGAGGATATGCCGAACGCAATCTGTCGTGGGATCGAGCGACCGACTGCTACCTGGAATTGTATGACGACCTGTTGCAGAAACGGGGCGCCAACGAGACGGATCGCGAACCGACCGTGCCTGATCGATGAATTTGTCCGTGCCCTATTGGTTAGCGAGGGAGGCGTTGTCGATCTTCCGCGCACCGGGTCTTCCGGCGGCAGAGGTGAAGCGACTGAGCGAGATGCGTCTTCGCGGAGCGCTGTCAGCGGCTAGCAACGTACTGTTCTATGCGCAGAGAATGCGTGGTGCCGGAGTTGACATGGAAGGCGGGATGCAAGGGCGAAACCCTTCTGATGTCTTGCGTTGCCTGCCACCGATCTCCAAGCGGGAGCTCCAGGATGCTGGGCCCACGGCGGTCAAAGGGGGGCAGATAGATCCGGGTTGGCACTCGTCACTCTCGTCGGGCTCAACCGGGGAACCGTTGAGGGTTCATTATGACGCACGGGCGTGGACGGTTCTCAAGTATCTGGTGAAGTACCGGGCTCGAGTGGCTTGCGGCCTGCGTCCCCACCATAGGGTGGCGCTACTCGATGCAATCACACCGGACAAAGAGGGGCTGACTCTGCTTGAATGGGCTGGGCGGTTCCGTCGAATCAGCGTGTTTCGTCCACCTGAGGAAATCGCTGAGTGTTTGACTAGATATTCGCCCAATGTGGTTTACGGACTCCCGTCGTCGCTGCATGACGTGGCGGTGGAGTTGGGGAGCCAGGCGGCATCGCTGCACCTGCGAGCGGTCTTCACGAGCGGCGAGTTCTTGCTTGAGTCAGTCAGAAACCATATCAGGGAAGCCTACGCTTGTCCGGTATACGACGTCTATGGTAGCTCGGAGACGAAAGAAATCGCGTGGGAGTGTAGGGAAGGGTCACTGCACATCAACGTCGATGTCGTACTGATCGAAGTGCTACAGGATAACGGTGAGCAGGTGCCACCAGGGGACGAGGGGGAAATCGTCGCCACCCTGCTGTTCAATGAAGCAATGCCTCTCATCCGCTACCGGACTGGCGACCGAGGCAGCCTGCTGCCTGGACGCTGCTGCTGCGGTGTGTCTTTCCCCAAGCTAGGTGTGTTGACGGGTCGAGAGGCCGACGCTCTCCACCTGGGCAAGGACCGTCGGATCTCTCCTTACGTGCTGACTTGTGCGCTGGAGCGCATAGCTGGATTGCGCCGCTATCAGGTGACGCAGGTGCAGCGTACGGGAATCAGGGTCCGGGCTGTACGCGAAACGGGTGCTAGTCAGGATACAATTGCCCGGACGATCGAGTCAGCACTCAAACAAGCGATACCTGGTTCTCTTACTGTAACTGTCGACTTCCTGGAGCAGCTTCCTCGGGGACCAGGTGTGAAGTTCCGAGTCGTGGAGCCACTGCCAGAGTGATGGCATGATTCTGTGTCCAGTCGGGGAATCCTTGCCACAAAGTCGAGCCACGATACCGTGAGTCGATCGCGGCGTTCACCGGCGGCAGCGATTAGCGGGTTCGCGCTGGATTCGGTCGCAGCTTGGAGAGAGCGGAGATTAGCCGGCGTGATCCAGGAGTGGCGCGAGTCGCTCGTCTTTCCGGTCTTCCGTCACGGGAAGCTGATTGTGATTGAACAGAGTCTGGATGAGGAGCGCCCCCGGCATATTCCCGCTGGCGTGAGCATAGCCGTGAAATCCGACGATGACGACTGGGCGGATTTCGCTGCGATCGCCAACCGGCGCATGATTGCGCGAATGAAAAGAGCGGCTTATCGTGGCCGCACCTGTATCACAGCTCGACGTGGCAAAGAGATGATCGGGTACACCTGGATATCTGATCGGATCGATGCCGACCTAGAACTGTTTCCCATTCGTTTGCCCGAAGACGCCGCTTACGGCTGGAATCTCTACGTAACACCGCGCGAAAGGAGTTCCGGAGTCGGCTCTGCATTGGTGAGCACCCGATTGAATCTGGCTCGGGATCGTGGCTTCCGCAGCATGTGGCGCGCGATAGATGCGAAGAATGCGCCAACGGTTCGCACGGTCCAGAAGACGTGGGGCCGCGGCTCGCGGATAGTAGGCGAGATGGCGTACCTGAGGCTATTCGGTCGGACGCGAGGGCGACTCCTGCCTGCTGCGGCTACGACCGTAGTCCCGTCAACGCGAGAGCCGTGATGCTGCTTTCACGTAACCTCGCATCCTTTTATCTGCAGCATCTGCGCGCGCTGAAGGGTTTGTGGGCTCGTCCTCGACTGACGCGGCGCGAGATGGAGGTATTCCAAAACGACCTTCTCCAACGACTGGTCGCACATGCCTATGCGAACGTTCCGTATTATCGACAACTCTTTGACGGCCACGGTATTGATCCGCGCGAGATCCGGAGTTCCGAGGATCTGTGCCGCGTCCCGATAACCTCCAAGAAAGATCTGCAGATCCAGCCTCCCAGTGACTTGGTCGCGCGCGGCCTTGACCCTGAGAACCTCATAGCAGTGACGACGAATGGTTCGTCAGGGCGGCCATTCACTGTGCGACGCACATGGTTGGAACAGAACTGGCTGCACACATTCCGGTTGCGAGCTCACCGTTACCATGGACGGAGGCTGAGCGACCGAATGGTGCGAGTAGGCCGTGTGCGATCGGTTGACCCTCGAGACAGCAAAGTCCTCGGGAGAGCGCTCGGGAAGCTACGCGTCTACAGATTCGTTGAGGTCAGCACGCTTCTAGAGCCTGACGATATTCTCGCACGACTCCGGGATCTTCGACCTGACGTGTTGAACGGGTATCCCGGTGTCCTTACACGGTTGATGGGGCTCATGGGAGAAAGAGACAGGAAAGCGATTCGTCCCAGGTTCGTGCTGACAGGTGCAGAGGTCCTGACACGCCATCAGCGAGCGCAGATTGTGAGGGGATTAGGTGTGCCGGTCTTCGACCTGTATGGTTGTGCGGAGTTCAATCTCGTTGCGTGGGAATGCAGGGACACCAGTCAGATGCACATGTGCGACGACGCGGTCATTGTCGAGGTCGTGCAGGATGGGCGTTCCGTGGCCACTGGGGAGCGTGGTGAGGTAGTGGCCACAAGCCTGTATTCGTATGCGATGCCGTTGATCCGGTACAGGCTCGACGACGTTGTGACCAAGGGGTACACCTGCTGCCCTTGTGGGCAGCCCTACTCAACGATCCATGCGGTCCAAGGGCGTGTGGCGGAACACTTTCTGCTGCACTCAGGCCGGATGATTCACCCGTTCGAGATAAGCGAGGTAATCAGAGATGAGCAGGATTCGTGGGTGGCGCAGTATCAACTCATTCAGGAGCGACGGGATCTCGTCGTAATGCAGGTAGTTCCTTTTGTCACTCCGTCACCCGAGGAGCTTGCTTCAATCACAACCTCGGTGACCGCACTCCTAGGGAGTGACATGAGGTTCGAGGTTCGATTAGTCAGTGAGATTCTTCCTGACCAGGGCGGGAAGTACAGGCTGTATCGATCGCTACTGAGGTCGAGGGAGGAAGCTGCAGGTCTGGATGAGACGAATCATCTTCCAACCGAACCGTAGCCGGCTACGCAAGATCTTGCTGTACGGCGTGTCGCGCGGCACCACTGACGCGCTGCTTGCCCTGCGTGGCCTCGTCTTGGCGAGCCTGCTCGGGCCGGAGGCTTTCGGGGGGTGGGCTCTGTTTCGACTCGCCACCCGCTACGGGGCGTTCGCGGGTCTCGGAGTCCACCGAGGGCTTGAATTTGAGGTTGCCAAGGGGCGCTCCGCGGACGATACGGGAGCGACGTCGGTAGAAGTCCAGTTTCTGCACACGGCTCAGGGCTTTGGGCTCCTCGTGTTCGGAACGATTTCGTTGGCCTCGCTTGCCGCCTCGTTTCTCGTGGAAGCAGGAGGGCTGGCGCTGGCCATGCGCTGGTTCGCTGCAGCGATCATCACCGAGCAGCTGTGGCTCTATGGGTTGGTCTATCTCCGTGCACGCGGCCACCTGCGGCGATATGCTGCGGCGGAGCTTACGAACGCGGCCCTACACGTCGGGTTCGCCGCGCTGCTTGCGCCATTCTGGGGCCTGGGTGGCGCGTTTGCCGGCTTTGTGCTAGCGACGTTTGTCAGCCTTGCACTGTTGACTTGGCACGTGCGGTTGAGACCGGCGATCTCCGGTTGCCATCTCGGTCTGTTGATACGAGTGGGATTCCCAATTCTCGTCTCTCTCTTCCTTGCGACAGTCCTTGCTACGGCAGACCGACTCGTCGTGGCGGGATACGGAGGCACGTCTCTGCTGGGCCTGTACGCTTTTGGGGTATCGATCGCTGGGCTAGCGGGATCGTTTGCCTGGGTCGTACGCACTGTCGTTTTTCCTGATGTCTATTCCCATGCAGGAGGTGGGGCGGAAGAGCAGGCTCTGCAAAACCATCTCGCCGAAACGGTGATGCCGTTTGCTTGGTCAATTCCACCCTGTCTTGGAGTATTGGCCTTTGTGCTGAACCCAATGGTATCTACTGTGGTCCCCAATTACCTCGACGCATTGCCGGCAGCCCGGATCTTCATCTTCACAGGCGTAACAACCGGGTTTGCCAGTCTTGGGGCCTTGGGTGTCGTTGCTGCGGGACGCCAGAAACTGCTGCCGGTGTTTTCGGGTATCGCACTTGTTCTGAACGTTACGCTATCGTTCGCTGCACTCCGCTCGGGTATCGGTCTTCCGGGAGTGGCCCTTGGGGCTTTGGTCAGCAGTGCCACGTTCGGCATTGCCATCTTGGCCATCGCTGCGCGGGTCGCGCGAATCTGCAAGCCGGCCCGTTTTGTGTTGAGGACAGCACTGCCGCTCACCTGGTGTGTGACATCCGTCTCTGTAATCGGTACGTTGCGCTCGGACCCCGGCGGATTGCCTACCGTTGTGTCACTGGTCCTCTACGTGCTATCCCTGCTACCCTTGGTCCCGATCATGTTGACGGAACTTCGCAAGGTTCACTGGTCCGTCATGTACAGTACGTAGTCCCGCTGCCAGCTTGATCGCAAGACGGCCCTGTCGAGGAGACGCAGGCCAGGTGTGAAAGGGTACCTGAGCGGTGGGTGGCCTGAGCGTGCTCTCCTCGCAGCGTCACAGCTTGATACGTGCCCGAGATCCAGTTTGACCTAGCCGTATTGGTGCTCCGGTTGCAGATTAGGGCCGGTCCTCACGCCACGGTGCTACGGAGACTGTCCGGGAGCGGGCGCCGCATGACGCTCCCCGACGGTACTGATCCCTGTCTGTACAAGGAGTCGACCAGAGGAGCGACGCGATGCCAGAACAGCGCAGGGTGAGGTTCCTGCGTCTGAGTGTTGAGGATCTGCCGGACAATCCACTCAGTGCCAGAGTCGAGTTGGAGTGGCTCGGCGTAACGTATCAGGGTACGGCTGACGTGGTCTGGCAGGAGAACGCGGAGTTCATTTGCGCCGCCAAGGCAACCTGCAGTGCCTTGGAGGCGGTCCTGCAACGTGCGCCCGTGTCCTTCGAATACCTGAAGTGCGAGCCCACCACGGCCGTTGGCCGTTTGTTGGCAGTAGCGGCGGTGTCGGTGGAGGCCAAAGACGGCGCCCAGTACACGGTGGGAGTTTGTCCAGTCGGAGACGATCCGGCGGATGCCGCCGTTCGTGCGGTCCTGAGCGCCACGAATCGTGAGGTTTCTCGGCTGCTTAGCTGATGGCAGAGGGGCGGCCGATCGACGAGTGAGGTGCACGGATCGATCCTGAGATTGGAGGGGCAAATGGCTCTGTTGTGGTTCCTGCTGATCGGCGCATGTGCGGGCTGGCTGGCAGGTCAGATCATGAAAGGTCGTGGCTTTGGCCTCGTGGGTAACATCGTGGTTGGCGTGATCGGTGGTATCCTAGGTGGCTATCTGTTTGGTTTCTTGGGTATCTCGGCAGGCGGTGACTTGGTTGGATCCTTGGTCACGGCCCTGGCTGGAGCGATTGTCCTGCTTTTCATTGTGGGGCTAATCAAGAAGAACTAGATCTGGCGGGTGACAAAGCGGGATCTCACGCGCCCTGGCGATAAGGTTGCGGTGACTGCACTCTATGAAGTACTTTGGCGACCCATCTGACGTTCAGCGGGGTTTTGCTGAAATGAAGGGACTGAGCTGATGACAACTCCTAGGCACCCAATCGAGTATACCGGTATGCGATCGGGATCACGGTCTAGACCAGACGGAGTAGTGTACATCGGTGGTGTAGTCCGGACTAACCCCCACAGGACAGACACCGCTGACATGGAGAAGCTCGTACAGGAAGAAAGAGAGCGAGTGCTCGCTGAGATCAGAACCGTGACGGAAGACCAGGCTTGGATGGTTGACTGCGAACCGGCCGTCGATGTGCCAATCGAGATTATTCAGGTTATCGATCCGTTCAGCGAAGAACGCATTACGATGTGGCGGTGCCCGGTCAAGAAGGCAGACTCGACTGGCGGGCGATCCTGGCGCCGCACTGCCGAACAAGGAATAAAGAAGCGGTTGGGGAGCGTGCTGCCCTGACGAGTACTACGAGTGCACGACAGAGGCACGCTGGATAATCCTCGATTCCACGCCGAATCCCGGGATCATCAGGAGCGAGTGACGCGTAGACGCTAACCCGTCGGGCCACAGCACCCACGACCAACATGCTGGTGGCGACTTCACCTACCAAGAACCTGGTAGTGTTGCTAGTTTGAGCCACTTCCAAACGAGCAGCGACTCGGATTTACCATACTCCACCCACATAGATGAACGCACCGAACCGACCCGGGAAGGGATTCGACCGCTCCATCGTTGATGGCCCGATCCCCCGCGCGGTCTGGATGATCGCCTGGCCCACCATGCTGCAGAATGTCATCGGTGGGCTACAGGGTATCGTGGATCACGCCATGGTCGGGCACTACGTGGGTTTTACGGGCAATGCAGCGATCGGTGTGTCCTGGCAGATCTTCCTGGTGGTCATGGTCTTCATCAGTTCCCTGTTCACGGGGATGGGTGTACTCGTTGCCCGGTTTGCGGGCGCGAACGAGCCGGAGAAGGTGAACCGGACCGTCTACCAGGCGTTCCTGACCACCGCTGTGCTGTCGGTCGGTGTGCTCGCACCGTTGGGATACTTCCTGTCACCCATGCTTCTCGGTGTTGTGAACGCCACTCCGGAGGTTCGAGCTGAGGCGTTGCCGTACCTTCGCATAATGTTCGTTTTCGGCTTCGGCATGTTGGTCTTCTTCATGCTGGGCGGCGCGCTCCGGTCGGCGGGCGATGCGCGCACGCCACTGCGCTACGGCATCGCGCTGACGATCCTGAACCTGGTCTTGAATGTCATCCTCATCCGCGGCCTGGGGCCTGTCCCGGCTTTCGGGACGGCCGGAGCCGCGATGGGAACGGTGATCGCCGCCGGCCTGTTGAGTCTGGCCGCGGTGCACCGACTGTTTTTCTCGCCCCAATGGGTGATTCACTTCCATCGGGGCATGAGCTTGAAGCCCGATTGGTCCATCATTCGCTCGTTGTTCCGGTTCGGCATCCCGACAGGGATTCAGGGGGTGGCCATGAACATCGGGGGCGTCTTACTGCTCCGCTTCATTGGATCGTTGGAACTGAGTGGGCAAGCGCAGGCCGTGTATGCGGTTGGCTACACGGAACTCTTTTCGTTGATCACGTGGACATCCGTAGGACTGATGGGTGCTACTGCTGCAGTCGCCGGCCAAAACTTGGGCGCCGGATATCCCGACCGTTCCATTCGCGGCGTACACGTGGCGGCGTGGATTGGCCTGACTGTGGCGGCGACGGTTGGCCTGCTTTTCCTCTTGATCCCCCGTGCGCTGCTTGGGCTCTTTGGCATGGACGATCCGGCAGTCGTGA
>JBDHKN010000042.1:0-67963 GCA_039586365.1 Gemmatimonadota bacterium
GAGGAGAACGCTCACTAGCTGCGCTCCTACAAGTGGGAAAAGGTGGATCATTATGGTGGCATTTGGTGCACAAAGAGACTGTGGCGTACGTCACAATTTTGGGGACGGTGGGGGCCGGTGAGGGACGGTCAAGGTCGGGAGAGGGTGGTAGATGGCGGTAACGGGCGGTAGTAGGCTGAAGAAAATCGCAATGGCTCGGGAGGGTACAGCGCGGCTCCCGGCTCCCGGCTCCCGGCTCCCCGCTCTCGGCCGACCGATCCCCGCCCTACTCTGCCCGCAACGCCTCCACCGGATCTACGCGCGAGGCCCGCAGTGCCGGGATGCAGCTTGCGTCCCTGTGCCGAACGTGAGCGGGTCGGTCGCACTCACACCATGGATCATGCCCACCATGAGGCGTGTGAGGGCTACGGCACCGGCCGTACCTATGGCAAGGCCAATGACGGCCAGGCCGACACCCTGTTTCATTACCTGCCCCACGACACCCCTAACCTGAGCGCCCAGTGCCATCCGAATGCCGATCTCGTTGGCTCGTTGAGCCACCGCGAAACTGAGAACCCCGTACAATCCAATTGCAGCCAGCACGAGAGCCGCTCCGGCGAATACGGCGAGCAGGAGCATATTGAACCGCCGCGATCCCAAGGAGTCAAACAGCACCTGTTCCATGGTCGCGACACCCGAAAGGGGCTGCTCGGCATCGACTTCCAGTACGGCCCGGCGCACGGCGGAAGTGAGCGCGCTCAGGTCCATTTCGCTGCGCACGACGAGCGTCATATATGGCAGGGCAGTCTGCAGGTAGGGTTGGTAGATCTCGCCCCTCGGAGGCTGGTCCAGGCCGAAGTGCCGGGTGTTGCCGATCACTCCCACAATGGTGAGCCACTCAGTATCTGCAGCATCTGGATCGCCAAAGGCGACCCGCTTTCCAATCGGATCTTCATTCTGCCAGTATGTCTTAGCCAGTGCTTGGTTGATTACCGCCACTCCGGGTGCCTCGGCGTCGTCACCTTCCGTGAACCAGCGTCCGCTCACCAGCGGTATGCCAATGGTCCTGAGATAATCCGGGCTGGCTATCTGGAATCCGGCGGTGGGAAATTGCCCATCGGTCTCGGGTGCCCGGTCCTCGATCACGAATCCGAATGTCCCGTTGATGCCGGCGTTGACCGGAAGGCTCAGCACGGCACCCACCGATTGCACGCCAGGAATCGCCCTTACCCGCTGCAAAGTCTCCCGGTAGAAAGCGGTTACCTGGTCGTCTTCCTGATACTTGTTCGCCGGAATCCACACCCTGGCAGACAACGTGTTCTCGACACTGAAACCAGGATCGACCTGGTTGAGCGTGAACAGTGTGCGCACCATGAGTCCCGCCCCGACCAGCAGCATCAGCGAGACGGCCACTTCGCCAACGATCAGTGCGCCGTGGATCCTGCCACGACCGCGCCCTGCTGTCTGCCTGACCCCTCCCGTTGCCGCAGATCCTCCCGTGCCCTTGCGGAATGACTGGAGTGCGGGAGCCAACCCGAACAAGAGCCCGGTTCCCAACGCGGCTGCCAGAGTGAACCCCAACACACGGAGATCGGTGCTCACCTCGGCTAATCGCGGAATCCCATCGGGCGCCAGCGCCAGCAATGCCCGAGTACCCCAGACTGCTAGGACGAAACCGGCCAAGCCACCGGCCAGGGCGAGAACCACGCTTTCTGTCACTAGCTGACGTAGAATGCGGCTCCGTCCCGCCCCGAGTGCCGCCCGAACCACTATCTCCCGGTCCCGACCGGCTGCCCGCACCAGGAGGAGATTGGCCACGTTGGCACATGCGATGAGCAGTAGGAAACCCACCGCACCCAGCAACACGTACAACGAGGCGCGGACATCACCCACCAGCGACTCGCGCAACGGCACCAGCAGAGTTGCCTCGTCAACTTCGGGGTAATCCGCGGCCAGGCGCTCCGAGATCATGTCCATCTCGAGCTGTGCCTGTTCCAGCGTTACGCCGGTGCGCAGCCGGCCGAGCGCGCTGAACCAGCTCAGGTTCCGCACCGAAGCCGGGTCGTCACCGATGTCTACCGGTGACTCCGGCACAGCAAAACGCGATGCAGCCCAAAACTGGGAACGTTCAGGGAAGGCGAAGCCGGGTGGCATGATACCCACGACAGCGTACTGCTGTTCGTTCAACTTGAGATATTGGCCGAGCAGTGCAGCATCACCACCGAATTGCGATTGCCACATGCCGTAACTCAGCACGACCGCCAGTTGCGAGCCGGGCATATCCACATCGGGTGACAGTGCGCGACCGACTAACGCTTGGACTCCCAGCACCGTGAAGAAGTTGGCGGTGACATTGGAACCGCGGATGAGCTGCGGAGTGCCGCTGCCCACGACGGTGTATTCCATGCCCCTATGCCCGGCCAAACCTGCGAACGACCGATTCTGGTCACTCAGGTCGAGGAAGTTCGCCCCACTGTGGTTGTCACGCTGGCCGTCCGCTTCGGTGCGGTACACTGCAACCAGGCGATCGGCCCCTGGATACGGCAGTGGCCGCAACAGGATCCCGTTAACCACACTGAAGATCGAGGTGCTCGCTCCTATGCCCAACGCCAGAGTCAGCAGCGCCACGAGGGTGAAACCCGGGGCTCGGAGAAATCCGCGCACCGCGTACCGGACATCCTGCACAAACGAACTCACTAGTGTTCCTCTCAATACTCGACGCGGTAGAGTTGTCACACCGGCGCCGGCCGATCCCGACCCGCGGCGGCTCCACCTTCCTGCCGCCCGGTCCACCGCAAGCCGCGCCACGAAGCCTCCCACCTGTTTCCAGTACCAAACTCGCGACCACACACGGCCGTGCTTGGCAAGGCGTAGCGCATATAGCTCTGCCAGGTCGCGCGTAAGCGGTGCCCGGTCGGCTGGCGGAAGCGCGGCCGCGAGGAGCCGCTCCGCCAATTCAGGCGGCCCTGTGGTGGGTGATTCACCAGATACCCCGCGATAGACCGTCATCCCTGCTCCAGTACCGGCCCAATCCCTTCCCACAACCGCTCCAGTACTCGTCGCGAAGCCCTGAGCCGCTCCATCGCTTCGGGTTCCAGCTTGAAGTAGCGCCGCGGCCGTCCTCCCTCGTCGGGTGTGGCCGTGTCCAGTCGCGACGAAACCAACGCTTTGTGCTCGAGCCGCCGCAGGGCGATATAGACCGCCGCCGGCGCCACCCGCCGCTCCGTGCGCTCCTCCAGCTCCAGGACTATCGGGACCGAGTATGACTCTGACCCGAGACGCAGAATGGCGATCAGGACCTGATGCTCGAATTCACCCAGAGTTGCTTTGCTCATGACTTGCCCCGTGCCATGGATAGCGTTGCTAGTCAGTATAACACATGCCTAGATAGCTAGCAATGTTAGTAAATGGCGGCAAAAGGGCAGTAGAGGTCGGCAAAGGGCGGTACAAGGGCAGTAAAGGGCGGTAAGGGATGGAAGGGGAGCTTTGCGACCACAGGCAAATCGTCTTTGCGACTAGAGACTCACGTTCTCCGTCCGACTCGCAAAATGCGTGGCGTTGCAGCAGGACGGTGAAAATGGTGAGGGACGGTGAAGGACGGTGAGGGACGATGGAGGTGCGCCCGCTAGTTACTCATTGATCTATACCGGCCGCCGCCGGCTACCCCACACCATCGGCCGTCACCGCTCCAGCAGCCCGCTGAGCTGCACGGGCCACCATTTGAACCATTGCCTGAAGCCCCATGCTCTTCCCCATGGAGAGCTCCTGGCCGAACAGGTCATAGACTATGTCGCTCGATAAAGCGGCGACCTGGGCAAGCGGAGTGCCGGACATGGTGTCTGCGAGGATCACTGCTAGAGCCTTGGCGGAAATGCCATGTGGATTCTCTACTGCAAAGTGGAACTCAAGAGTACCGTCGTCCCGGTCTTCGGTATACACGTATACCCCGGACTCACACCCCGGTACCTCGTGGTCCTTTGTGTAAGGTCGCGTCGCTATCCGTTGCGGCACTTCCCGGTAACGCCTGGAAATATCAATCAAAGTCTGGATGCGCTCGGCGCGCGTTGCGGCCGCTGTGATCCGTCGCAGCAGCTTGCTCAGTTTGGCAGGGTATCTGTCCGCTTCAGGCATGACAGTTCTCGAAGGTCACTGGTGAACTGATCGCAGTTGGGTAATAACTGTCAGCTGCTGGCCGTCGGCTACTTCTCAATCGGCGCCCCTACCAGATTGCCCCACTCAGTCCAACTCCCGTCGTAGTTCCTGACCTTGGAGAAACCCAACAGATAGGTCAGCATGAACCAAGTGTGACTGCTGCGCTCACCGATACGGCAGTAGGTGATCACCTCTTCATCGGCCTTGAGACCTTGCTCCTGGAGGTAGATCTGTCTGAGTTCGTCCGCCGGTTTGAAAGTACCGTCCTCTGGATTGATTGCCCGTGCCCACGGCACGCTGACTGCACCCGGGATGTGCCCGCCCCGCAACGCACCCTCGTTGGGGTAATCCGGCATATGGAGCCGTTTACCCGAGAATTCCTCCGGACTACGCACGTCGACCAGCTTGCCATCTGCCATCATGTGATCGATGACCCGATCGCGGAACGCGCGAACCCTAGAGTCATTCCGCTTGGGCGCCAGGTACCCGGTCGGCTCGAAGCTGGGAAGCTCGTCTGTCATCGGACGGCCCTCCAGTTCCCACTTGAGCCTGCCACCGTCCATGATCTTGGCGTTGGAATGGCCGAATAGCTGGAAGATCCAAAATGCGTAAGTGGCCCACCAGTTGTTCTTGTCGCCGTAGAAGACGACCGTCGTCTCAGGCGTCACCCCTATACGGCCCATTAGAGCTTCGAATCCCTCCTTTTCCAGGTAATCACGCACAATGGGCTGGTTGAGGTCTCTGGTCCAGTCGACTTCCGCTGCGCCTGGAATGTGACTGGACGGATACAGCAGCGGGTCCTCGTTGGACTCCACGATGCGGACGCCGGGGTTGGCTAGGTTGTCCGCCATCCAACTGGTCGATACGAGGACACTCGGATCTGTGTACCCGCGGGCAGCAATATCCGTCATTCAGTCTCCCATGGAATTGTTTTGCGAGGCGGTTCAGCGCTGCTGGATGAACACCGTTGGTAGGTGGATGGTTCCGATGAGTCGCTATCAGCCACCAGCCGGGAGCTGTCAGCTGACTAGAGTCAATTCAAGTGCGCATTGACAATGGGCATCCACTGCCACACTCCCTCGTTGTTGCCCGCGTAGTTCAACAGCCCAATTTGCACGCCGTGCAACTCGCGGGCTCGATTGTACAGTCCGATGGTGAGCCCGCGTTGGACTCCTTGAATGTTATTGTACCCGGCAATGGCAAATCCCGTCAGCGAGCGGCGTGCCTTAGTCCGGATACCGGCGATGATCAGCCCTTCCAGGCGCCTGCTCTCCACCTTGTAGCCGCCCACCGCCAATCCCCTCATCATGCCCTCCGCATGCACCGCCCCCGCACTCAACGCGATGCCGCTGATTCTCCGCGAGGCTACCACCGCCAACCCCCCGATACCTATACCAGTCATATCGCCGTTGACAACTGAAGCAAGGCCTCCCACCAGCAAGCCAGTGGCCCTGCCGTTAACCACTGTGGCGAGTCCACCCACGTGGAGTCCCACCGCATCTCGATTATGCACAGTGGCCAACCCACCCACCGAGGCACCGGTGGTAGCTCCGTTGACCACGGAGGCCAGTCCCCCGACGGACAGACCTTCAAAGTCCTCACCTATCACGGACGCAAGACCACCAACACCAATTCCATGGAGCGATCCGTCGGCTACGGTGGCCAGGCCGCCCAGGCCCACTCCTGCCATGTCACCCTCAGTGACCAACGCCAGGCCACCGACACCCATCCCCCGCATGTTGCCATTCGATACTGCGGCAAGACCACCGACACTAATGCCATGCACGTGGCCGTTGGTGACCGTAGCCAACCCTCCTACGGCGAGGCCATGGAATGACCCGTTGGACACAGTAGCCAGGCCGCCCACGCCGATCCCGTCCATGTCACCGTTGGTCACCGTTGCGAGACCGCCAACTGCTATCCCTGCCAGATCGTTGTTGACGACAGTGGCCAGGCCCCCGATAGCTATACCGGCCAGATCGCCCTCAGCCGCGACGGTGGCCAGGCCGCCAACGGCTACTCCATTGAGGGAATGCGTCACGACGGACGCGAGAGCGCCCACGCTGAGCCCATTGAGGCACTTTGCCTCAACTCCCAGGCCCAGCGCGATGCCATTGATCTGCCCCGCCTGCGGCCCAACCAGCCCCACCGCAAGGCCATTGACGACGGCGTCGTAGTTGTCCCGCGCCTTCCAGAAGGTCAGGTTGATCCCATTCACCCACTGCAGATCATCGTCCCGGAAGTTGATCCTGAGGCCGTTGATGCCGCGCGAGTTACCGACGCTGATCCCATAATCGTGTACCGCGATATTGAGCGCGCGGTGGGTGGGGTGGCCACGACGTCCCTCATCCTGCGCCAGTGTACTGTGCGGAATTGCCAGCGCCGCCAGGATCACGGCGCACGACAGACTGGTATTGGACACGGTTTGCCTCGGCAGGGTAGCTCCTTGCTTAAATACGGTTCCCTCGCGGTCTCAGTTTCTGATTGGAACCTGTCACCGCCGAACTGAGGCCCGCCGTGGAGGGGAGTTACCTAGCGCCCGGCACGTCTTCGGCTTACATTCGGCCATGCAACCTGTCTACTACTCCGGCCTTGCAGTGCTCGCACTCGCGTTGGCTTCAGCCAGCGCCACACCACGGACATCGGACGAGACAATGAAGAAACTCACGCCCGTGATATTTGTCGAAGCAGTGGAACCTTGCATCGCATTCTGGATCGATCGACTCGGGTTTGAGAAAACGGCCGAGGTCCCGGAGGGAGACCGCCTCGGGTTTGCCGCCGTCAGCGCCGGCAACGTCGAGGTCATGTACCAGAGCCGCGCGAGCGTCGCGAAGGATATTCCGACTCTCGCTGAAGGCCCCTTCCACAAGTCTGGCGGGCTCTTCATTGAAGTATCGGACCTGGATGCGATCAAGGTGAAACTGGAAGGCGCCGAGCTCATCTTTCCCGAGCGGACTACTTTCTATGGCGCACGCGAGATTGCGGTGCGCGCACCGTGTGGAACTGCGGTGATATTCGCCGAAATGACCCAGGGCTGATCGCCGCGGTGCGACTGAAACCAACAGGGGGGATGCCACGGTGTTGCGTGGGATAATCGAAATCGGCGGTCATGAATGGGAGGTGCGGGAGGAGAAACGGGCCGGGCCGCAGAGTCAGCTCTTTTCGCTCACGGCAGTTGACACGCCGCGTTCCAGGATGCACGTGCGGTCGTTTCCCGGGCAGCCAGCCGGGAGTCTGGAAGAAGTTGAGCTACTGGCAGTGGATCCACAGATCAGATGGTTCGCGGATCCCGATGGAGTTGGCTGGGAGGCTCGTATCGTGGTCCGCGCCGAACCGAATGGCCTGGATACACGGCTGGTGAAGTTCATTTCGGAGCAGCACGAGGTTCGCGAGGGAGCCTACAAGTTTGTCGATGGGCTGGGCGGGCGCACCGACGAGGAGCTGGGAAGACTACTGGCAGCGGCAGCTGACACGCCCAAGCGCAGTCGGCAATCCTAGCCGTCTGTTCGCAGCCTCTTACAGTCTCTTCGCGCCCTCTCCAGTCTCTTGCCGCAGTCAACCTCACCCAGCGACAACCATCGCAGTCAGGTCCGCATCGCTAACACCACGATCCCAGGTGAGCAGGCGTATAGACGGGTAACCGGGTCTCTTGTTAGGATGCGTCGGCGGAGTCCGGCTGCACACCGCCTAGCCCCTGATGTGGATTCGTGGGTTGCGCCACCCTGCCGTGAGCATCCTCAAGCATCTGCAGATAGACATCCATCGGAGGAAGCCCGAGTCTGGCCCGCCGCGCATCGACTGAGTCGGCATTGTCAAAGGGCTCCTGCACCAGCTGCCCGTGGAATTGCTTGAACTGGGTGCCGTATAGCTGTGGCTTACCCCTGCCCACCAGCACTCGGTCCGTCATTTCTGCAACATCCACCTCCGCAACTCCGGAGTTCCCTGACTGTGCAATCAGCTCGAGCGCGCGTTCCTGCAAGTCTATATCACCATGTCTGACCAGTACCCAGGCCGACTCCGCACCGTCGCTGCGAACCATGTCCACACCGGGCCACCCGAACTCCTCCAAGATCTCTCCCATCCTCGCAGCAAACTTCACTTCTCGTGCTAACAATTCATCCAGAAGTTTGGTCATCAACTCAGTATCCTGCATGTTGTCTGCCGTTATCTGCGATCGCAGCTCATCGTCCAGTTCCGCCATCCCGAGCAACTCCGTCCGCAGCTTCGAGTTGAGCCCACCTTCACCTCCACCACCGGAGCTGCACGAGGGCACCACGGCGACCAGCAAGGCAGTGAGTGACACGACGAGGATCTTACTGACTTCAGACATCTGCACGAATCTCCCGAGTTTTCGATCTAACATGGCGGCCCAGGGTGGGCCCCTGAAAAACAGAACACGCAAGATAAGGGACTCACCACAGGTGGCAACAGGAGGGGCGGTCAACCAGGTGATACGGCAATCGCGGCGCGGTTGGAGCGGGCCGTCTAGCCACCCTTTGCACTCTGGTGGAGCTGAGCAGGACGGCAAACTCCTCACTGCACAGATCAGTGAAGAGTCGGCTGTCACGCCATGTGATAGTCCCGCTCCACTCGGGCTCAAATGACTTCACCCACCATATCGGAGGACTGACCTCTGGCAATTGCGGGAGCAACCGGGCCGGCCCGCGGCGAGCCCTCAGGCCACGCTTGGAGCCGACGGTGTGTTACCCCGACCATGCTATGGGGCTATCGTGAGAATTCTTGAGGGCAAGAAGCGATGGCTGCAGCCGTGAACAGAGACCCCGGTCCTTAGACCGTCGGCGGCGCGGTTCCATATCTTTATCGTGTGTATTCGACCTGTCTGTTCTGCCACAAGTACCTGGGTGCCAACCAGGTACTGGAGACCTTCCCTGTCGGACGGCGGCTCGCGTTTGATCTAGCCAAAGGAAGGCTATGGGTCGTTTGTCGCCACTGCGAGAAGTGGAACCTGTCGCCGTTCGATCAGCGGTGGGAAGCGCTGGAAGATTGCGAACAGCGCTTCCGCGATGCAAGGAAGCGAGTCTCCACCGATCAGATTGGGCTGGCGCGGTTGGACGAGGGATTGGAACTGGTGCGAATCGGCGAACCGCTCCGGCCGGAGTTCGCGGCCTGGCGCTACGGCGATCAGTTCGGCCGCCGCCGCCGCCGCACCATTGTGAGAGGTGCGGGAGTAACCGCTCTGGGAGCAGCAGTAGTGCTCGGTGGAATCGGGACCGGCGTCCTCGCTGGCGGCAGCTGGTGGATTTACCAACTGATCGCCCGTTCCTACCAGGGAATCGCCAACCGACGCCTCATTGCAAAGATACCCACGGAAGAAGGCGGCAGTCTCATCGTTCGAGCAGGAGATCTGCAGTGGGTACGTCTGCTCCCGGGTGACGCCGATGAGTTGCGCATGGAATTCTGGCATTCCACTGGTGAGACCGTGATGACTGGTGACTACGCACTAAACGCTGCGGCCCTTATCATGCCCCGTGTCAATCGCAGCGGTGCGTCACGCGGCCAAGTGCAGCAAGCGGTGAAGCGCATCGAGCAGTGTGAGGACCCCGTGCGCTATCTGCACGTAGCAGCGCGCGAAGCCGACGAGAGAATCAGCGACCTGGCCCAATGGAGCCCCAGGAGCGCCCGAATGCGGGCCGGATCGTTGCCACGGCTTCCCGCCGAGACACGGGTCGCCATAGAGATGGCAATAAACGAAGAGAACGAGCGTTGCGCTCTGGCGGGTGAGCTCGCACTGCTCGAGATGGCCTGGCGCGAGGCGGAGGAGATCGCAGCTATCGCGGACAGTCTGGCTCTGCCGCTGGAGGTCGAAGCGAAGTACGAGGAGCTGAAGGGCGAGGCGACGGTGAAAGGCGGCGAGAGAGTTTGAAAGAAGGTGAAGGTGGGTGCCGCGGGGCTGCCTGTCGTCAGAGCCTGGCCACCGACATGCCCACCGACCGACCCCTCATCCAGCCTTCGATCGACCGTCCTGTGACTGGCCCCCTGCTGGTAACTGTGGCCGGCACCGGCTCTCCTGCGAGCCTACTGTTCCGCTTCGTCTAGTTCCCTGGACGACCCAAGCGGCCCCGATCTTGTCATCGGTTGCCTTCAACCCCTGCGCTCCCCGACAGTTCGCTTGGCGTGACCGTGTCTGGCACGAGCGAATCAATCGGTATAGGTATCGGCGATCGCACCCGCTCCCGGCCAAAGCCGCGCCCGATTGCGCGCCCGATCACGGCGGAAGCCAACACCAACAGCACGAGGAAGGCCGATTGTACCAACCGACGCCTTATGCTGGAGTGCAGCCGGCGCTTCAACGCCACGTTCTCGCGCCTGAGCATACCCTTCTCAACAGCCTTTTCGATTGCCGCTGTCAAATGCTCCATGTCGACGGGCTTGAGCAAGAAGTTCTCGGCCCCAAGATGCATGGCCCGGACCGCGACTTCCACATCGGCATGGCCCGTCAGCATAATAACCATGGCCTGACGCTCCCTCAGCCGGCTGAGCACCTCGAGCCCCGACATGCCTGGCATGGCTAAGTCAAGCACCGTGACGTCCGGCCGTACCCGCTGGTGTATCTCCAAGCCCAGCTCGCCCGAGGAGGCCCGATGAACCTCGTAGCCGCGCCGCTCCAAGTAATTGCTCAGCGATTTCAGAACCGTCGGCTCGTCGTCTACGATCAAGACCTTATTCCCGGACAGCTGTGTTCCTCCTGTACCATGCGCCATCCTGCTCCTCCAGCTTCAGTACGAGCTTCACGACAGCACGCGCCTGATCGCACGTTATGGGTTTAGGGATGCACTGCACAATGCCGGTCTGGCACTCTGGACCGTCAATTCGTTGCTCGATCTCAGACGTCACGACTAAGCTGATCTGCGGATGATCCTGCGGCAAATTCGCATCAGTCTCAGTCCGTCCATCCGTGGTAGGTCGCGGTCAGCGAACTCCGTGTTGAACGCAATTACACGGTCCATGGCCAGCGTTTCTTCTGCGCTCGCTACACCAATGACATCGTGCCCCTCAGATTCGATGAACCTCGCTAAGGCTCTGCGCACTTCACTGTCGTCGTCAACAACCAGTATCGCGGCCACTACCGCTCATACTCCGGGCGCCACTCGCCACCGGCCAACCATCCCCTTGCTTCAGCCAGATCCCGGAAGACGTGAAGCTCTAACCGGAGATCCACCGCGTACCCTTCAATCATGCGGGCGACGCCATACGTGACGTGCTCGGTAGCAACGATCGCCGTGCGGCCTGGTACACCCGGATGGTGTTGACGGATGAATTCAGTTACGGCGGACGCCTGGAACGCGATTGGCACGTCATGAAGCTCGGTCCAGTCCCACAGCGCAAGCAGGGGTCTGTCCACCGGACCTCCCCTGTAGATCGCACTGAGCAGGCGTTCAACCTCCTCCAACACCAGTTCGTCAACAGGAGTTATGGTGATAGCACCGATGTTCCGGTCCGCCGATACTTTGACTCCCACGCGGCTCCTTCAGTTCGTACCGATGACGACACATCATTATGGCAACCGGCCCGGCCGTCCAGTGCGCTCCGGGGACATCATATGTCGTTTTTGGGACATTTTGTCCAGAAATGGGACTCCAAACAGGATCCCTTCCAGGTTATCTGACTGACAGCGGTCCCCGCCTGGCAAGAGCACTGCCAGACGACGGCCGGTGCGCGGATCTTACACGGGGTTTCACATTCCAAGCGGATTCAGAATATTGGTCAGGTCGACCAGTGCCATTCTCCACGCCAACTGGAGCGCGGACAGATGCTCTCACTCAGTGAGTTCACACGAGTCGCACCAGTGTCCCATCGACCGCCGTTACCCCGAAGACAGTGGTTCTACGTGGCGACTGCATACCTGATCCCGGTGGTGATCCAGGTGGCATTCCCAGAAGACCCAACCTACAGTGACGAGTTGGTGTGGCTGGTTACCCTGGCTCCGGCTTTCCTGCTATCGCTATACTATGGGCTCAAGGGCGCGTTCGCGGCGTTGGTGATGGGTACACTTCTGTTCGTGGTGGTACAGGCGGTGGTGGCGCTCAACTACACCCCCGACGACTGGCGGATAACCGTACCCACGTACATTGCCTACGGGACGGTCTCGATCAGCGTGGGATGGCTCTCGGAACAACTGCATACCTACTACAACAGACTTCTCGGGCAGGAACGGATGGTGGCAATCGGGCAACTGGCGCTGACGGTCGAGCACGAACTCAACAACGCCCTGACGGCGATACTGACCGAGAGCCAGCTGCTCATTTCTGACGACGAGAACTTGACGGAAGACCAGAAGGAATCGGCGCGCAGTATCAACCAGAGCGCAACCCGTATGGCCCAGGACATAGAGCGGATCACCCAACTGGAAGACGCTCCACTCGTGAGCCCGGTCGACGGGTTGCACATGGTGAGCCTACACAACGCATCCCTCCGCGCAGATTGAGAGCCAAACATGCCGGTCGCTAGGGCGTGATTCGGCTTGGGTACTTTCGGCTGTGCTTCTTGGGCACGGCCCGAATCCCCAACTGAGAACCTCTGGCCCACGCGGGGCTCTATTCAGAATGATTCGAGAACCCGGCTGTATCCTCTGCAACGCACCGAAACCGAGTAACCCCCCGGACGGACAGTGGAGAATACACTCATGACCAGATTTCCCGAGCGAGAAGACGAAGTAGCTGTCCTCGCAGAAGGGCCCATCGAGGGACACAGTCCCTCACCGTCCCTCAGCATGCCTCACCGTATCTCCCACTCCCCTTGCCCCATCGATAAGTCGACACTAGCATGCGAATAATGCCAACAGTTATGGCTGCAGGAGGTGGACGTGATTCTGTCTAGCACAGCGGAGTACGCGCTGCGAGCAATTCTATATTTGGCTGAACGTGGTGAGAATGGACCCGTGCCGGCCGCCGAAGTGTCGGCCGCCCTCAAGATCCCGCCGAACTACCTGGGGAAGATCCTCCACGAGTTGGCCCGATCGAAGATTCTGACCTCGTCGCGCGGAAAGCGCGGCGGATTCGTCCTGGCGGTCAATCCGGACCGATTGCCACTGCTGAAGGTGGTGTCGCTGTTCGACGACTTCTCACAGGAACGCCGGTGCCTGCTGGGTCGTAGTCGCTGCAACGATCAGAACCCCTGCCTCGCGCACGACCGGTGGAGAGATGTGTCGGAACAGGTGACGACTTTCTTCCGAGAGACAACGGTTGGGCACCTGCTGAAGGAAGCCCAAGGCTGAGAGGTAGTAGCAGTCGCAGGAGAACCCTCACCCCAAACGCTCCTCGGTGACCTAGCCCCATTTCAACGTTCGACACCGAAGTAATTGCGGTACAATAACTTGCCGCCGTCAGTGGCAGCCCAGAAGCCGCCCGGACCCCTCGCTAGCTATTGAGGACGCGGGTCGTCACTCTCTGACGAACCGTGGCGTCGCTACACCGAGTCACCCGCGCAGCAAACCTTCTTGACTCGGGCTTGATCCAGACCAGCGACTGTCAATTACCATGATACTGTTTCTCTACGCGTTCGCGTCCAATGTGGCATTGGCCATCATCCCGCACGAGCCAGTGGTCATCTGGTATGGCGCACAAGTGGGTGTTTGGCTCACAGCGTCGATCGCCACTGCCGGCACGTTGGCCGCTTCATTGATCGACCACCGGGTCTTCGTCCCGCTGCTCCTGCGCGCTTCAGATAGCAGGCCGCTCAGCAGGGGCCCGGCCGGATTGATGCTGCGGTTGTTCGGCCGCGCACCGTTCACCATCATCGCCCTGTCGGGTCTGACACCATTGCCGTTCTGGCCATTCAAGGCAATGGCGTTTGCCAGAGGTTACCCCTTGGGGCGCTACTTGGCAGCGGTCGCAGCCGGTCGGTTTCCCCGCTACTTGCTCCTCGCCTGGTTCGGTGTGGTGCTGAGCATTCCCGCGTGGGTTTTGGTCGCGGCGCTACTGGGGCTGATGATCCCTTCACTGAGGTTGATTCCATGGCAACGGCAACGCGCGAATTGACATTCCTGCTCGCGGAGCCGGAGCGCCGTTTGCTCCGGGGCATCGCCCGTCTCATTCCGCTCCGCTTCAACTCCAACCACTTGACGGCGCTGGGGGTTATAGGGGCGGCCGGCACCGGTGCCGCCTACGCACTGTCGAGCCTAGACATCCGGTGGCTCTGGGCGGCGAGCCTCATGCTAGCGGTGAACTGGTTCGGTGACAGTCTGGACGGCACCCTGGCCCGCGTCCGCAAGGCCGAGCGCCCCCGGTATGGCTATTACCTCGACCACTTCGTGGACGCCTTCGCCACCGCAGCTATCGGTGTTGGCATCGGGCTGTCACCGTTCGTGAGCTTGCCGGTCGCCCTGGTCCTGGTGGTGTTCTACTTGGCGCTGTCGATAAACGTGTATCTGGAGTCCCACGTCTTTGGCGTCTTCAAGTTGGCCTACGGCAAGATCGGCCCGACGGAGGCCCGGATCATTCTGATTGTGGTCAACAGCATGTTGGTGCTGGTATCTCATGCCAGCGGCGTTCCGGCACAGATCGTTCCTGTGCTGGGTAATTCGCTTGCTGTGCTGCTCGCCGTTGGGATGGTGGTGACTCTCGCAGTGAGATTCGGGAAGAACCTCAGCCGGTTGGCGAGGCTGGAACCGAGGAAGCGGGTGGCACGAGCAGCACAGGTAGGATGATGCGGTCCCCACTGCCTTGCCACCCGTCCCCCGGGGGAAAACGGGTGGCAGGGCAAGGGAGTGCCCCCAAGGGGAGTTGAACCCCTGTCACCACCTTGAAAGAGTGGTGTCCTGACCGCTAGACGATGGGGGCTTCTTCCCCGTGACCGGTGGCAGGGGAAAGGAGAGGTAGCGGTAACGGGATTCGAACCCGTGTTTCAGCCTTGAGAGGGCTGCGTCCTGGTCCCCTAGACGATACCGCCACGGCACCTGCCGGAGCAGAGCAAAGCAATATCATCGGGATCAACGCTCGACGCAAGATGAATGTATGAGCCTTCTTGCGTCGCGTTCCTGCCGCCTGCCTATTACTAGCGCTCCCAAGCTGTCACAGCGAACAGACAACGGATTGGTGACTGGCCATGCGCAGAACTCTCACGCTCATATCGATCTACACCCTGGCGGTCACGGCATGTAATCGTGCCACCGCCGCCGACCTCCTGCTCTTGAACGGGCGGGTCTACACGCTCACGTGGCACGAGCCTGCCCTCGACGGTACACCCGCGCCGAACGCGCCCTACGACGAACTAGGGTGGCACCCTGATGCAGAAGCAGTGGCCGTCAAGAACGGTGCGATCGTCTTCGTGGGTCACAACACAGAGGCTGAGATCTACCGCGGGGACCGCACCGAGGTGATCGACTTGAACGACGCCACGGTCATCCCGGGCCTAGTGGATTCGCACGTGCACATCAAGGAGTTGGGAGCGAACCTGGAGCGAGTCAACCTAGCCGGTGTACCTACGGAACGTGAGATAGTTGATCTGATCGCGAACCGGGCGGCAGCCGTGCCCGAGGGTGAGTGGATCATCGGCTGGGGTTGGGACGAGGGGGTGTGGGCCGCCAAGTACCCCACCATGCAACTCTTGAGCGAACGGGTCCCGAACCACCCGGTCTATCTCGGCGGCCTGCACGGTTTTGCCGTTTGGGGCAACCGTTTGGCCTTTGAGCGGGCCGGTATCACCGGCCAGACCGAGTCTCCCTCCGGTGGTGAGATACTGAAGGACCGCTCCGGTAATCCCACCGGAGTCCTGCTCAACCGGGCTACTCTGCTGCTAGAAGCTGCCGTACCACCGATCAGCATCGAGCACCTCAAATCACGAGTCCTGGCAGGGCTCCAGGAGATGGCGGCGTCAGGCTTCGTGGCGGTGCACGAGGCGGGTGCCGAGTCGGAGTTGATGCAGGCCTTCGAAGAACTGGAAGCGGAAGGCAGGCTTCCAATTCGGGTTTTCGCTATGATCAGAGCGAGAGATGAAGCTCTCCTGCGCCGCTGGGAGCAGAGCGGTCCGCAGCGGGCTTCCGGCGCCATGCTGACGACCCGCTGTGTGAAAGCATTCTACGACGGCGCACTTGGGTCCAGGGGGGCGCGGCTGCTGGAGGACTACTCCGACCAACCCGGGCACAGGGGCGTGAGTGGCGGAGAATATGGTTTCAACGAAGAGCTAGTCGCCGACATGATCCGAGCGGGGTTCCAGGTGGAGATCCACGCGATTGGCGATGCAGGGAATCGGGAGACGTTGGACTTCTTAGAGAGGATGGCTACCGGCACTCCGGAATCGAGCCAGTTGCGCCACAAGATTGCCCATGCCCAAGTGCTGCACCCGAACGACGTCGGTCGCTTCGCCCAGCTCGGGATCATTGCCTCAATGCAGCCACCTCATGTTGCCGAAGACAAGACCTGGGCCGAAGATCGTCTGGGGCCCGAGCGCGTACGCTACGCCTATGCTTGGCGCTCACTGCGAGAGTCAGGAGCGCGACTGATATTCAACTCGGACCTGGCCGGTTCCGATCACGATATCTTCTACGGGCTGCATGCCGCCATAACTCGACGGGACAAGGAACAGCAACCCGAGGCGGGTTGGCACCCGGAGCAGCGCATGACACCGGAGGAAGCCCTACGTGGCTACACGGTGTGGCCCGCATATGCGGCTTTCGAGGAGGAGAACACGGGAGCCCTGGCACCCGGCAGATGGGCCGACATCACCGTAATTGACGTCGACCCACTGAACCTAGGAGCCACTTCACCGGGTGAGCTGTTAAATGGCTCGGTCCTCTTCACTATCGTGGGCGGCGAGATAGTCCATCGGGCCGGCGAGGATCAGGCGTAGCGGTGCAAGACCAAAGAGCCAGGGTGAGGTCCTGGCCGCTCGAGAATGGGCGGCGCGCCTCAGGTTCGAGAAACCGCCCGCCAGTTCAGCCGTATTCTATAGTAGAGAGATTGATACTCTCAGGCGCATTACACGGAGCCACGATGCTACGATTGCTAGACTTGCTCAGTGGGCGAATCCTGCTCGGGAAGCGGGGACCCCACTCCCGCCGCCCGCCCTGCACCCCCGCACCTCCCAAAGATCCTCCACCGGTTCGTCCCGGTGAGCCTTGGTGTAGCACGGGACCGGAGCTGAAGATCCGGAAGCAGCGAAAGGGGAAATAACCGGGAGCGGGGAGCAAGGAGCGGAGAGCTGGGAGCGGGAAGCCTTAGGTGGTATGTAGCCCACGTGATCACAACGTCCACCGGCCCGCTCCCTGCTCCCCGCTCTCAGCTCCCGGTTAACAACCGGACAAGCCCCCCCAGCGTTTCCACTTCTGCGACCAGCCGCACACCTCCCACCGCTGGCTCTCGCTTGCGGTTTACCCACACCGCCGGGATGCCCAATGTGCCGGCTGGGACAATGTCATGGAACAGGCTCTGTGCCACGTGGAGCCAGCGAGATCCGCCCAACAATTCGCGAGCCCTGAGAAAGTGCGCGTGTGCTGGCTTGTAGGAACGCACTTGCTCTGCGGTAATGAGGAAATCAAACTCGACGGAGAGATTCCGCAGCGTTCCCTCCAGCAGATCATCATCGACGTTCGAGAGAATCCCTAGCTGGTAACCCGCGGCCTTGAGCCGCTCGAGCGCGGCGTTCGTGTCGCCGAACGGAGTCCAAGCTGCAACGCTGTCGGCCAGGAATCCGGCCCGTTCGGGCACTAGATCCCAACCCAGGCCTCGCGCCAGCGCCACTGCCACATCGCGCAAGACTGCCTTGTAGGGCTGATATTCCTCAGCTTGCACCGTCGGCTCCACACGATGGTACTCCGCCACTATTGCTTCGCGCTCTAGCTCAATCCCATCGTGCGCCGCCGCAGTCTGGATCGCCGTGGTGATGCCCGTTTCCCAATCGATTAGGGTCCCGTAGCAGTCAAACGTCAGCGCATCGTATGGATAGTCCATCGCAACCCGCGGGTAGGGTGTGGTCGAACCGGCCGAGCGATAAATTTACCGCATCGATTCACCCGAAGCCTACCAGCGAAGGAGTCTGTCATGAGATCTTGCCGAGCCGTGATTTCACTCGGTGGTTTGTGGTTGTTCGCCACTTTCCTGGCGAGCGAACTAAAGGCCCAGGAGTACGGACCCGAAAACGGATCGCTAGTGATCGTCGGCGGTGCCATGCGTGACGAAGCTATCGTGAATCGGTTCCTCAGTCTTGCGGGTGGTCCGGACGCGCCGATAGTCATCATTCCCACTGCTGGTGGTGCAGCCGAGTATGACCGGTGGTGGAGCGGCACGCGGCAGTTCAAGGCGGCGGGAGCCACTAACATCACCGTGCTGCACACCACTGAGCGGGACGTGGCCAACTCGGAAGAGTTCGTGCAACCCATCAAACAAGCTCGCGCAGTATGGTTTGGCGGCGGTCGGCAGTGGCGGCTGGCCGATGCCTACCTCGACACGCAGGTTCACGAAGAGCTGTGGGCTCTGCTGCAGCGGGGAGGAGTGATCGGTGGATCCTCGGCCGGTGCGACTATCCAGGGCGAGTATTTGGCGCGTGGCGATACCGAGACCAACACGATAATGATGGGCGATCATGAGGTCGGCATGGGGTTCCTGAAGAATTCCGCTATCGATCAGCATCTGTTGAGACGGAATCGCCAGTTCGACCTGATCGAAATAATCGAGGCGCACCCCGAATTGCTCGGTATCGGCATCGATGAGAACACCGCTATCGTGGTGCAGGGTGATCGATTCGACGTCATGGGCCAGGGCTATGTGGCCATTTACGACTACAACCGGACACTGGATTCCGGCGGGCAGTTCTATTTTCTCGCCCCAGGTGATCGCTTCGATCTGAGCACCAGAGAGGCCACCCGACCCCAGAACACCCAGCAGCCGCTGGAGCGAGTAGTGCTGCGGAAGTGGCGGTGACGGGGAGCCGGGAGGTGGGAGCCGTAGCCGCAAGTAGTACCCACCCTAACCATCTTTCACCGGCGCCACCGATTCTTCTCACAGAGGGCCACCTTGCATGACTCTACGACGCTGCGAGTGGTGTCTGGGAAACGACTTGATGATCGCCTACCACGATGACGAATGGGGCGTTCCGGTGCACGACGACAGGAGGCTATTCGAGCACCTCGTGCTCGACGGTTTCCAGGCTGGCTTGAGCTGGTCTACCATCCTCAACAAACGTGAGAACTTCAGGGCAGCCTTCGACGACTTCGCGGCTGAGAGAATCGCGCGGTACACCAAGCACAAGATCGAGCGGCTGTTGACAAACCCAGGTATCGTGCGTAATCGCCAAAAAGTGCTGGCCGCCGTGTCCAATGCCAGGGCATTTCTCGAACTCCAACAGGAGTTCGGGACGTTTGATTCCTTTATCTGGCAGTTCGTCGGAGGCCAGCCCAAACAGAACCGCTGGAGATCGCTGCGGCAGCTTCCGGCCAAGACGAAACAGTCGGAGGCCATGAGCAAGTCGCTCAAAGAGCGCGGTTTCAAGTTCGTGGGATCCACCATCTGCTACGCGTTCATGCAAGCGGCGGGGATGGTGAATGATCATGTCGTGAGCTGCTTCAGATACCGGGAGCTGGGAGCGGAGAGCTGAGAACCGTGACGCAAGGACGTGCGAACTAGGAAGGGCTCGGCTCCCTGCTCCCCGCTCTCGGCTCCCCGTGTTCACTCCCTCCTGTAGTCCAGCGGCGGTGCCCTATCCCCCAGTAGCGGCCGATACACAAAATCCGGCCCGCGGCGTTGCTCCAGCTCGGCGCGCGCTTCCTGGATTAGCGCAGGATTGGTGTACAAGTCCACCGCAGTGAGTGCGAGTGTCTTCGCTGCCACCTCCAAACCCTTGTTACCAATACTGGTTCCGCCCGCGGCGATTGCCTGCCAGCTGTGCGCCGGAGTACCGGGCACCCAAGTGGCCGTCCGCAAGCCGGTCGTCGGAACGACCCAACTGACGTCGCCCACGTCGGTTGACCCGCCAGGTGGCCTCATCTGGAACGGCTCGATCTCTGCCTCGGTTCCCAGCATCCTGTCGGTGTCCAGCGTGGGGTGGAGCTGCTCGGCGAAAGCTCGTTCCTCCGCGGTGTAATGAACCCCACCGACTATGCGCAGGTTCGCGTCCATGATTTTTGCCAGCGATTCATTCGGAAGCAGGCTGTGAAGTCCGTGAATGACCTCATATTCCATGGTTGTACCGGTGCCCAGGGCCGCACCTTCCGCCGCTTTGACGACTCGCTCGAAGATCTCCTCCGCTCCCTCAGCGGTGGGGAAGCGGGTGTAGTAGAAGACCTCGGCGAAATCCGGGATCACATTGGGTGCAAACCCACCCCGCGTTATCACGTAGTGGATCCGCGTCTCGGGCGGTACATGCTCCCGCATGAGGTTCACCATGTCATTCATCGCCTCGACACCGTCCAACGCCGAGCGGCCCAGCCAGGGCGCTCCAGCGGCGTGGGTGGATCGGCCGTGGAATCTGAACTTGGCGGATTTATTGGCCAGGCTGGTACCGGGGCTGGCATCGTTGCGGTCTCCAGCATGCCAGTGAAGCGCCACGTCAACATCCTCCAACAACCCCTCCCGGACCATGTACACCTTCCCAGCGCCACCTTCTTCCGCAGGTGTTCCATAGAGGCGTATTTCGCCCGGCGTGCCGGTCTCCGCGAGCCATTCCTTCACGGCAATGGCGGCAGCCACCGATCCGGTTCCGAACAGGTGATGCCCACATGCATGTCCCGAGCCACCACCTTCGACTAGCGGCTTCCGAAAGGGTACGGAGTCCTGGGAGATGCCGGGCAGAGCGTCGAACTCAGCGAGAATCCCGATCACAGGACTGCCGCTGCCGTAGCTGGCGACGAATGCCGTTGGCATCCCGGCCACTGCCGCCTCCACCGTGAAGCCAGCATCACGCAGCGTTGCTTGCAGCAGCGCCGAACTCCGCTCCTCCTGGTAGCCAACCTCCGCGAAACCCCAGATCTGTAGCGCGACGTCCGCGTACCTATCTCTGTTCGCCTCGATCACCGCCAGCACACGATCCTTCGACGCTTGTCCCCAAGTTGTCTCAGTGCCAGACGCGGTCAGAGCGACGACAGCGAGTGGGATTACGAGACTGGCCTTCATAACAGTACTCCTGTCAGATGACGGCAGTGATATTACTCATCCTGCGGCAACATGCCAGAGCCGCGCCTGGACAGTTGTCGGGCTGCGCGGTCCTACACCCTCGCGAATCGTGCGACGAAAACACATCTTAGGAACTGTGCGCAGGACCTCGAGAGCACCGTTAGACCAATCGGAGGATTACATGAAACGTAGAGCCTTCATACAAACGGGTTTGGCGCTTGGTGTGGCCGGCGTGAGTGGTAGCGCTTCCGCAACCGCAGTGGCTCCGTCTCGTCGCAGCACCGTTGATGGCGTGATCCGCCTCAACTCAAACGAGAATCCTTTGGGGCTAGCTCCGGCTGCGCGCCAAGCGGTGATCGACGGGCTCACCGAGGCAAACCGATATCCGGGAGCCAAGAGAGCTGAGCTGACCGAGGCCCTGGCAGCAAAGCATGGTGTTACCCCGGAGAACATCGTCCTCGGCGCGGGCTCCACCGAGATACTGCAAATGATGGTGCAAGCCACAGCTACGAGGCGCACTACGTTGGTACTACCCGACCCAACTTTTGAACATGTCTCCAGGTACAGCCTACCCGAGACCTACCGCAGCGAGGTGGTTCCCCTCGATGACGGGTTCGCTCACGATCTGCACCGGATGCGTGAGCTGGCGCAGCGGTCATGGGATCCCGTACTAGTGTATATCTGTAATCCCAACAACCCGACGGGTACGCTCACCTCTTGTGCCGACATCGACGCCTGGATCGAATCGTCACCTGACAACGTACGCTTCATGGTGGACGAGGCATACTTCGAGTATGCCGAAGACCAGGGATATTGGACCAGCATCAAGTGGATCAAGGACCGACCGAATGTCGTCGTCGTGCGAACCTTTTCGAAGATCTTCGCCATGGCCGGGATGCGGCTTGGTTACGGCATCGCACATCCTACAACTGCGGCTCTGTTGCGCCAGTTCATGTCGAGCAGCAACGTGAACGAGCTTGCGTTGCGTGCCGGTCTCGCTTCGCTCGCAGACTCCGGCCTAGTGGCCCGCAGCCAGGCGGCCAACAGGCGAGCCAAGGACATTCTCTACCAATGCCTCCAGGAACTAGACATCGAATACATCCCGACGCACGCCAACTTCGTGCTGCATCGAATCCAGGGTGATCTACGGACGTACATCGGTCGCATGCGGGAGAACAACGTTCGGGTAGGCCGGCCGTTCCCGCCCATGCTCACCTATAACCGAGTCTCTCTTGGGCTGCCCGAGGAAATGGACCGCTTCACCGATACGCTACGGATTTTCCGGAGTAAGAACTGGGTGTAGAAACCAAGCCCGGGTGTGCCAGTTCAACCGAGGAATAATGGGGGGCGGGAAGGATAGCTCCCGCCCCTCTGCCCAATCGGCTTTACATCCGGCTTGCAGTGAGTAATTGCTGTTATGCCACCTGCACCTGCCCAGCGTCCTGGGCGACGGAAGCGTTCCAGCCGAGTTGTTGCTCAACAGCATCCACCAACGCCGCTCCCGCTTGTTCCTCGCCATGAACAGCAAACGTCTGAGCTGGTGGTTCGTCAAATCCGGCCAGCCACTTCAGCAACTCAGCGCGATCGGCGTGCGCCGAGAGCCCGTGCACTGTCTCGATCTCAGCGCGAACGCGCACCTCCTGGCCGTGCATACGCACAGCCTCAGCACCCTCCTGCAGTGAACGGCCCCGCGTTCCGGCGGCCTGGAATCCGGTGAGCAGCACCGTCGTCCGGTGATCCGGTAGGCGACGTTTCAGGTGGTGCAGCACTCTGCCTCCGGCGGCCATACCGCTGGCGGAGATTATGATCACCGGACCCTTCAAGCTATTCAGCGCCTTTGACTCGGACGCAGTCCTGGCAATCGAGAACAGCTTGGGCCTGAGTGGTCTAATCCCTTGGTCAATCAGGTCACTCATCTCGATGTCGTGTTCTTCGGGATGGTTGAGGTACACACCTGTCACATCGATCGCCATCGGGCTGTCGATATACACCGGAAGCACCGGGATCCGATTCTCGTCTTCCAGCTGCCTCAGGCGCCAAAGGACCTCCTGGGTTCGCCCAACGGCGAACGCAGGTATGATCAAGGCACCTCCTCGCTGAGCCGCTTCCTGAACCACACGAGCGAGATCTCCATCAGGATCTGGTTGGTGGGTCCGGTTGCCATAGGTAGACTCGACTATGAGAATATCTGCGTGATTCACTTCGACCGGGTCCTTCAGGATTGGACGACCCCACCTGCCCAAGTCTCCAGAAAACACGATCCGCTTTTCACGCTTCCCGTCCAACTTCAGCTCTACTGTGGCAGAGCCCAGGATGTGGCCCGCGCAACGCAACACCGCCTCGACTCCAGCGGTCGGAGCAAACGCTGTGCGGTATGGCTGATCCTGAAGCAGAGGCAGGGTCTCCTCAACGTCCTCCATGGTGTAGAGGGGCAGGGCGGGCCGGTGTCTCGAGTAGCCGAACTTGTTTGCGTGGGCCGCCTGTTCTTCCTGCAGGTAAGCCGAATCGCGCAGCAGGGTCGGTAGTAGATCTCGCGTGGCAGCAGTACAGTAGATGGGCCCATGATAACCGAGTCGCACCAGTAACGGGAGGTAACCTGAATGGTCGAGATGGGCATGGCTCAGCACAACTGCGTCAATCTCGCCCGGGTCAAACGGTGGAGCTTCCCAGTTTCTCTGACGCAGGGCTTTGAGACCTTGAAACAGACCGCAATCGAGCAGCACCTTGCGGTCGCCGATGGTCACCATGTGCTTCGAGCCCGTCACGGTGCCTGCGGCACCGAAGAACTGCACCGTTGCCGACGGCGTAGTACTAGTCATAGTCACAGTCTTTCACGTGCTTGCTGGCGTCACACCACTGTAGAACGCCATTCTCATGCCTGCCAAAGCGCTCACGCAGCGCGAGCTTAGGCTAGTCTCGCTTGAGTACTTTGGTCGCTGCAACAGCCACTGCGGTCGCCGCGGCCGCGGCCGCGCTGGCTGCCACCGCCACCTTCTTCCCCTTGCCTTTGCTGGCCTGCCTCACTCGCTTCACCGCCTTGTCACTCTTGACCTTGGCACTGGCTATACCCTGAGCTGTACGCTTGCCGGTCGTCTTGGCCACCTTGGCAACGCGCTTTGCCAGTCTCTTGCCGCGGTCCTTCGCGGTAGTCGTCGCGGAATCGACTGCCCGTTTTACTCTGTCGGTCGTGCGTTTGACCGATGCACCCTTGGCCCCGGCACGCTTCTTGGCAGGGCTACGCTTCGTTGCCCTCTTGGCAGCCTTGGAGGTTGCGCTCTTGGCGGCCTTGGAGGATTTCTTTTTAGCGGACTTAGCCGCAGTACCCGTCGCGCCCTTCGTAGCCTTGTTCGCGAGCTTGGTGGCCCGCTTCGCCGTCGCCCTTGCCTTTGCGCTCTTCTTGGTGGCTCTTGCCGCAACCTTGGCGACCCTCTTTGACTCAGCCATCTGTGCTCCTCCGTATTAGAGAACATCGTGTCAACCGCATAGCGCAATATATGACGTACCACGCTTGCCGTCTGCTCATATCCAGTCGCAGATTGGGATAGGTGCGTCAGTCACCCGTTGGATAGCCGAGTAGCGGCAGCAAGCGAGATTCCGATTGCTGGCTTCGCGGGCACAAGCGGGTAATTTCCATATTCCATTTCCGCGGCACCAACGAAGCAGAGCTAGCGAGGAATCGACAAGTACGCACTCGGTGTCGATCGGATACCGGGGCAGGCGAGGGAGACACGAACGACGAGAAAGATGACCAGACGGTCACCTCGGAATGCACGGCGCCTCTTGGATATGGGTGACGCCCAGACACCGACGAGCCCGACAGGACCGGGTGAAGGCTGTAGCAGCGACCGTAGCAAGGCGCTACCTGCATCGGCGCAGGCAAGCGAGATCCGTGTGCTTGCTTACGGCCTCGGACCGTATTCTGGAGCCCTGACACCATGTCTCTGCTGAAGTCCCAGCGTCTCACGAAGCAGCTCGGGCTCTTCGATGTCTACGTCATCGCTACCGGGGCGATGTTCAGCTCCGGCTTCTTCTTGTTGCCAGGCATAGCCGCGGCGGCGGGAGGGCCGTCCGTCATACTGGCTTACTTGCTCTCTGGTCTGCTAATCGTGCCGGCCATGCTGAGCCAAGCCGAGCTGGCCACCGCGATGCCACGAGCGGGCGGTGCCTATTATTTCCTGGACCGGACGTTAGGACCACTAATCGGCACGATAGGCGGTATCGGCACCTGGTTTGCCCTGATGCTCAAGAGTGCTTTCGCCTTGATCGGGATGGGCGCTTACCTCTCCCTTCTGTTCAATGCCCCATTCAAAGCGATCGCTGTAGGGTTTGCGCTGCTGTTTGCCATTTTGAACATTGTCGGCGCAAGGGAATCCACTGGACTAGTGCGATTCCTCGTCCTCGCACTGCTCACAGTCCTGGCACTCTTCATTCTCGAGGGTGCTGTGACGGTGGGGTCGCAGAGTGTTCAGACGACGCAGGACCGACTGACCCCCTTCCTGCCCTTCGGGGTCGACGGTCTACTCGGGACCGTTGGGCTCGTCTTCGTCTCCTATGTGGGCCTTACACAGGTAGCCAGCCTCGCAGAGGAGGTGCGGGATCCTGACCGTAACATCCCGCTCGGAATGACGCTTTCGCTTGTGACCGTGACCAGCATCTACGCAGTCGGTGTGTTCATGATGGTTGCGATCCTCGGCATCGATGGCTTGAGCACGAGCATCACTCCAGTCGCCGACACTGCGAGCCATATGTTCCGGTGGCTACCCGGACGCACCGGTGTGTACCTGCTGGTCGGGGCCGCAGTAGCTGCCTTCGCGTCAATGTCCAACACGGGTATTCTTGCCGCATCACGTTATCCGTTGGCGATGGGGAGGGATCACCTAATCCCGCCGCGCTTGGCCGCGCTCGGACGATTCCGTACGCCGGTTTACTCAATTGCGCTCACTACGACGCTGCTCGTCACATTCTTGCTGGTACTGGATGTGGCGGAGGTAGCAAAGCTAGCCAGCGCAATTCAACTCACGCTCTTCGGATTGATCAACATTGCAGTCATCGTGATGCGCGAGAGCAGGATCGAGAGCTACGATCCCGGTTTCCGCTCGCCGCTCTATCCCTGGATGCAACTCGCCGGGATCGTGTTTCCGATGTTCCTGGTGGCTGAGATGGGGTGGCTCCCCGCTCTGTTCACCGTCGCTGTCGTCACGGCCAGCATCGCTTGGTACACCTACTATGCCAAGGGGAGACTCAGTCGCGAAGGAGCGATCTATCACTGGTTCGAGCGGCTGGGACGGCGCCGGTTTGCCGGTCTGGACCGGGAACTGCGGGACATCATGAAGGAGAAAGGTGCCCGGGCCGCCGACCCATTCGACGAGGTGGTGGCAAGAGCTTTCGCGATCGACCGGCGTGACCCGGTCTCGCTCGACACGATCATAGAGAGCGCGTCCGATATGCTGGCCCACCGTCTTCCTGCAACGGCGGAAAACCTGCTCCGCGGCTTCGATCGCGCAGTCCAGGCCGGTGGCATTCCTGTATCCCATGGCGCAGCGCTGTTCCACTTGAGGTTGCCAGACATCGAAGCTTCCGAGTTGGTGCTGGTGCGGTGTAGGTCATCCGTAGCTGTCGACACAACCGACGATGAGATAGCCCGCCAGGCTGCGGAGACCCCGATCCGAGCCCTGTTCTTCCTCGTGAGCGGCGAAGGTGACGCGGGACGACACCTGCGGATCCTGGCACAACTCGCCGGACGGATTGAGGACGACAACTTCATGGACGAGTGGTTGGAGGACCGCGACGAACAGGACCTCAAGGAGACCCTGCTCAGGGATGACCGCTTCATGTCGCTCGACCTCATTGCGGGGGCCAGGTCCGAGTCGATCGTTGGGCGTGCCCTGAGCGAGTTGCGTTTGCCGGAGGGCACCCTGATCGCCCTGATACGGCGCTATGGTGAGACGATCGTGCCGCGAGGACGGACCGTGCTGCGCGAGGGAGATCGACTAACGATAATTGGGTCACCCTCCGGGCTACGTGAGGTCATGGCCCGCTACGGCGACACACCACCATCGCAGTGATCACAATATTTCCCAAGGAATCGCAGAACCGGTTTCGTCCAGTTGCTCTGTGGAGGATGCATGAGGATTTTCGCAGCTGCAGCAATAATGACTCTCACCCATTCGCTTGCCATGTACGGACAGGACCGTCTCACCGGTAGGTCTCATGCCACGCGTTCTGAGGCCATCGCTCGGAACGGTATGGCCGCGACCAGCCAGCCGTTGGCGACACAAGCTGCTCTGGACATTCTCAAAAGCGGTGGCAGCGCAGTCGACGCTGCAATCGCCGCCAACGCGGTGCTTGGCCTCGTTGAACCGACTGGCAACGGCATCGGCGGAGATCTCTTCGCGATCGTATGGGATGCCGAGACACAGAGACTTCACGGCCTCAACGCGAGCGGTAGATCACCGCAATCGCTTACAGCCGAACATTTCAAGCGACTCGGCCTGAGTCGGATCCCGTCTCACGGGCCGTTACCCGTGAGCGTTCCTGGAGCCGTGGACGGCTGGTTCGAACTGCACGGCAGGTTCGGCGTCCTACCGATGGAACAGATTCTGGCACCAGCGATTCAATACGCGCGCGAGGGCTTTCCGGTAACCGAGGTGATAGCCTACTACTGGCAAGCAGGTGCCGCACAGCTGCTGCATTGGCCTGGGTTTGCCGAGACCTTCATGCCCGAAGGACGCGCGCCCAGAAAGGGGGAAGTGTTTCGGAACCCGAACCTGGCAGAGACGCTCGAGACAATAGCCCGTGACGGCAGGGATGCCTTCTACAAGGGAGACATCGCCCGCACCATCGATGGGTACGTGGAGAGGGTCGGTGGCTTCCTCTCTTACGAGGATCTTGCCGCACATCGTTCTGAGTGGGTGGAGCCCGTGTCAACGACCTACCGGGGATACGAGGTGTGGGAGCTGCCACCGAATGGACAAGGGATCGCGGCGCTGCAGATGTTGAACATCCTGGAAGGGTATGACATCTCCTCTATGGGCTTTGGCAGCCCAGAGTACATCCACTTGCTCACGGAAGCGAAGAAGCTGGCCTTCGAGGATCGAGCCAAGTTCTACGCCGATCCGGCGTTCAATGACATTCCAGTCGAGTGGCTCGTATCCAAGGACTACGCCGCTCAGCGCCGATCCTTGATAGACATGAGCAGGGCGGCGCGCGCGTATCCGGCCGGAGATCCGATCCTGGAGACCGGCGAGACCATCTACCTGACCACCGCCGACAAGAGCGGCAACATGGTGTCGCTCATCCAGAGCAACTTTCGCGGCATGGGATCCGGAATGACTCCGGACGGACTCGGATTCGGGTTAGCTGTTCAATCTCGAGCCGGGCCACTTCAACAGCTATGAGCCCGGCAAGCGTCCCTTCCACACCATAATCCCAGCGTTCGTTACGAAGGAAGGCAAACCCCTCATCAGCTTCGGCGTCATGGGTGGAGACATGCAGCCCCAGGGTCACGTTCAGATCCTCGTTAACCTCATTGACTTCGGTATGAATCTTCAGGAGGCGGGAGACGCTCCGCGGATTCGTCACTTGGGATCATCCCAGCCGACTGGCGAGGTAATGACCAACGGCGGTGTGTTGAGCTTGGAACACGGTTTCTCGCCGGAGACACTCCGCGCACTCACTGGTCTGGGGCACACGATCCAGTTTGTACCCGGCGGTTATGGCGGCTACCAAGCGATCATGTACGACGCCGCAAACGGTGTGTACTACGGCGCCTCAGAATCACGCAAGGACGGGTACGCGGCGGGGTACTAGCGGGAGCTGAGAGCGGGGAGCAGGGAGCGGGCCCCCCGCTCCCCGCTCGCTGCTCACGGCTCCCGCCGCACGACCGGCGGTTTCTGATCCAACGGGATCGGTGATTCGTAGGCTTTTCCTCCGGTCTGCTCCAAGAAGAACGCTCGAGCCTGCTCCAAGAGAGACGGGTCTGTCAGCATGTCGACCGCGGTGAGGGCGATCACCTTGGCGGCCACATTCGCCCCGCGAATGGCCCCCTCGGTACCGTGCGAGGCTGAGGCCGCCCAGCTATGCCACGGGATATCCGCAGCAGCAGTGGTCACAGTGAATCCCACGGTCGGAGTTATGTAGCTCACCTCAGCTACGTCAGTGGACCCACCACTGGGGGGCTCAGGCTCGTCTGCCAGTGGCTTGATCTTCACGTCGAGGCCCTGCTGCTCGATCTGGAGGGATTCCTGGAGGTGCTTGGCAAACGACTGATCTTCTGCGGTGAACGGAGGCGCTCCGACCAGCTCGAAGTTCCGTTGCGCCACCTCCTGTAATGGCCTGTTCAGCAGCGTTTCGTGTACCCCGGTGATGAGCGTCACCTTGTGGGTCGTGCGCGTCGCCATGGCAGCGCCCTCAGCGATCTTCAGGATCCAATCGTAGTACGCCTGGACCGACTCACGGTTCACGTCGCGCACATAGTACCATACCTTGGCGTACTCGGGCACGACGTTGGGAGCTTCTCCGGCCGAGGGCATCACATAGTGGATGCGAGCGGTGGGCTTGACGTGCTCCCGCATCATGTTCACGCCGTAGTTCATCATCTCGATCGCGTCCAGGGCACTCCTGCCGTTCCACGGGTCGGCGGAGGCGTGGGCTGCCTGCCCGAAGAACTCGACCGTGAAGTTGTTCAAAGCTCGACCGGGTTGATTGCGGACGCTGTTCTCAAGCCCGGGATGCCACTCGATTGCTGCATCCAGATCATCGAAAACCCCGGCCTTGGCCATGTACACCTTCCCCACGACCGTCTCTTCCGCCGGAGTGCCATAGAGCCGCACTGTTCCACTCAAGTTGTGGCCCGCGATCACTCGTTTCAGGATCATCGCAGCGCCCACTGAAGCGGCGCCGAAGAGGTTGTGACCACATCCCTGACCGCTGCTCAACCCATCAACACGCGGCGCTTTCCGGGGAACCACCGCGTTCCCCACTCCCGGAAGCGCATCGTACTCCGCAAGTATGCCGATTATCGGATGACCACTGCCGTACGATGCCATGAACGCTGTGGGCATTTCCGCCACATCGCGTTCCACCGTGAATCCATCCTGCTCGAGCACATTGGCCAGGAATTCGGCCGACCGGTACTCGAGCATCGCCGTCTCAGAGAAGTCCCACAGGGTTTGTGACATGCGGCCGATTTCCGCCGCCACCTCATCCGCTGCTGACAGTGCCGTGCTCTTCTCTCGCGACAGCCTCTGGGCGGACATGGCGCCACTGATCGTCAGGCTGAAGAGCATTAGGGCCGGGACTACTCGGAACAAGTGCGATATGACACTGTGTTGGGTGACTCCGTGGTATTGGGACATCATCGTGCTATCTCCAGGCTGATCGAGTTGGTGAAGAAGGTGGCGCCCTCCGGGATGGAGGATAGAGCAACAGACTCGAGACGACAACGTAGCCACACTCGGTTACCTCGGACCGGTCGGACTCGTGGCTTTGCACCGAACACGCACCTCGCTATCGACATCCGCACCGTCTATTTTCACTTCGATGTCTGATTTCCTCAACCGTTTGAGAGCAGCGTTGGCCACCCGTTACGAGATCCGGTCAGAGATTGGCAGCGGGGGTATGGCAACCGTATACCTAGCGGAAGACCTCAAGCACCATCGCAAGGTCGCGCTCAAGGTACTGCGCCAGGAAGTGGCCGCCGTATTTGGCGCCGATCGATTCCTGCGAGAGATAGCTATTCTTGCCAGGTTGCAGCACCCCAACATCCTGGGGCTGTTCGACTCCGGCGACGCGGACGGCTTGCTCTACTACGTCATGCCGTTCGTGGAGGGGGAATCACTGCGAGACCGTCTCGACCGAGAAGGGCAACTCCCCCTCGATGATGCCCTGAAGATCGTGCATCAGGTGAACGAGGGACTCAGTTATGCACACAGCGTCGGGATAGTCCATCGGGACATCAAACCTGAAAACATCATGCTAACAGGAGAGCACGTTCTGTTGGCGGATTTCGGGATTGCGCGGGCGGTATCACTGGCGGGGGCAGACAGGCTGACCAAGACCGGGATCGTGGTTGGCACCCCGGCCTACATGAGCCCCGAACAGGCGAGTGGGAACCAAGCGATCGATGGTAGAAGCGATCTCTATTCGCTTGCCTGTGTGCTGTACGAGATGTTGGGTGGAGAGCCGCCACATACGGGCCCCACCCCGCAGGCGATCTTGGCCCGCCAACTCACTGGTGAGGTACGATCGCTGACACCATTGAGGAGCACTGTCAGTCCGGAGCTGGACGCGGTAATCAGGGTTGCACTAGCGCCCGCACCCGCAGACCGACACGCCACACCGTACGAGTTCAGTACCGCACTCAACTCAGCACCAGTCACAGCCACGACACCGGGGCGCAAGTTACATCCTGTCACAGCTCGGCGTCGGCTGCGTAGGTGGGTTGTAGCTGCGGTCGCGGCCGCAACAATTGCGGTGCTCGCGGTGGTGGGAATCCACCAGTTCTCCGGAAGCTCCGTCCCGGACGATGGTCGTCTGGGCTTGGCGGTGTTTCCATTCCGTGCCAGCAGCATGGAAGCAGATCGCTGGTCCGAACAACTGCCCGACCTCCTGGCTACGGCATTGGATGGTACTCCGGGTGTTCGCGTTGCCGACCCGTGGTCACTGTGGCGCAGCCTGCGATCGGATCGAGCGGCGCGCGCTTTGAGTCCATCAGATGCCGGGGAGGCCGAACGATTGGCGAGGGCGGCGCGGGCTGGGCAATTCATCCTGGGCTCGTTGGCCGTCGAGGCCGGCACACTGAATCTCACGCTCCGTGTCTATCGTACGGGTTTGACCGATCCACTGCACTCACTGGCGCATGTGGGTTCGGTCGACAGCATAGCCGCGTTGGTGCAGCGTCTCGCCGTGGAGATAATCACAAAGGTGTGGCCCCGCGACAGCGTGCCGACGGTACCGCGACTCGACCGCTATACGACTCGATCGGCCGACGCATTGAAAGCGTATCTCCACGCCAAAGAAGCAATGCGGAGAGGCCAGGTCGACGAGGCAGAGGCAGCGATCGACACGGCACTGGCGCTCGACTCCACCTTTGCCCTCGCTCTGGTAGACGCCATCAGTATCAAGTCTTGGGCTCAGTACATGAAGGGCGAACCGTACTACCTGACGGACCTAGCGCAGCGTGCTAACGAGTATGCTGACTCGCTGAGCGAGCGCAATCGGCTTCGTGTCAGGGGCGCCCTCGCTTCCGTCCGGACGGACGGAAGCGCCGCTGTAGCAGCTGCTTCCCGAATCTTGGAAATCGACAGCACCGACTTCGACGCTTGGAACAGTCTCACGTACTATCACGCAACGTATGGCTGGCAGTACGGCGCGGACGAGCGTGATGCTTTGAGAGCCTCGGACCGGGCACTCGAGCTGGATGCGTCGTACGTGCCAGCGCTGGCCGCCCGCATAAACATCGCGTTGGCTTCAGCCTCTCCCGAGGAACTCGAACCGTTGCTCGATAAGATGCGACGGGTCGACACGCTGACTGTGCTGGCTCGCAGCACCTTGCTCGGAGTACAGGGGTTGGCCGTTGACAGCAGCGCGTTCATAGAGTTTGCAGATCGAGCGGCGGCCGCGAGCCAGCAGGAGTGGTTAGCGGTCCTGAGGCAACTTCGTTCGTACCATCCCGAACGGGCAGAGATCCTCCTCCAGAAGCGTCTCGAAGCCGCCAATCCCGGCAGTCCAGTGGCCACCGCTCAGGCTGAACAAGGCCGCCTCTTGATCGCCGAAGGGAGCGTGCGACGGGTCGATTCGATGTTGCAGATGGGAGCGTATCCGGACAGCGGCGTGGCTCTTGCTCTGAGAGCGCAGTTGATAACAGCAACTCTGGCGGGTGTGGGGGACGAGGGTATCGCTAGCCGAACCGTTGCGGCACTCGAGAGCCTATCACCGGACTCCGCACTGGAATATTTCTATCGGCGACCGGTATGGTGGATCGGCTGGTTAGTCGGAGCCTACCATGCGACCTTCGGTGACACCGCGGTCACACGACAGTGGCAGGCTGCGCTCGGCACGCTGCCTGCGGGAGGAACGTCACAGGATTATCGGGGAGCACTACAGAGCGACATGGAAGCCAGAATAGCAGCACGCCGCGGAGATCTCGATACGGCGCTGGTTTTGGCACAGCGCGCGTACGCTCTCTGGAGCATTCATTCAAACAACTCTGCAGAGAGCCAGCCAGAGGCCTCGATGCGTTTTCACCTGGGGATGCTGCTGCGCGCCACCAACCGGCCCGACAGCGCTGCAGCGATCCTTCGCTCACTAGTGCCACCAACCACGTGGATGGGGTTTCGCACTGCACGAGCCTCTTTCGAACTCGGGCAGTTGGCTGAGAACAGAATGGACTTCGAGGCCGCGGCCCGGCACTACGGGAGAGCGTTGAGTCTGTGGGAACGGGGGGATCCGGAAATCCGGGAATGGAGAACTCAGGCACGAGAAGGGCTACAGCGAGTCGTGGGAGAGCGCGGCCGATGACCATGAGTGGCAGCGTCGGCGTCATTCTGGTGTGTCTCGCGGTACCGACCGTGGCTCACGCCCAGCAAGGGCTACAGTCGCTCAGCGCGGACAGTCTTACCCCAGCCGTAGCTCCGATCGATCCCGACGCAGCACCGCGGCCGACAATACGCGCGTTTCACACCTCGGGCCCTGTAGTGATCGATGGGAGACTCGCAGAGTCGTCCTGGCACGATGCCGACTCAACGTGGGGTTTTGTCTCGAATGTGCCGCAGGTTGGTTACCCGGAGTCTGAGAAGACGGTCGTCCGCATCCTGTACGACGAGCGGAACCTGTACCTCGGTGCGACCTTGTACGATTCAGATCCGAACCGCCTGACGATTTCAGGTCTCGAGCAGGACTTCCAGACGCACGATTCGGATGTCTTTGCCATCTCACTTGACACCTATCACGATTCACAGAACGCTTTTCTCTTCGCGACCAATCCGGCCGGAGCGGTCTTCGACGCTCAAGTCTTCAACGACAGCCGATACACCAATCGCGCCTGGGAAGGTGTCATAAGCATCAAGACGGAGATACACGACTCCGGCTGGACCGCTGAGATCGCGATCCCATTCACCACGCTCCGGTTCAAGGGTACCGACGGCGACCAAACCTGGGGTATCAACTTCATGAGGAGGATTCGCCGGCGCAACGAGGATGCCTATTGGGCACCACTCAACCGGCCGTACCGGGTCCATAAGATGTCTCGTGCCGGCAACCTCCAGGGTCTGACTGGCCTGCGGCAGGGACGCAATCTCACAGTCAAGCCGTACCTGAGTGTCGGGCGGAAGGTTGGAGAGCTTCGTGTAGACGATCGGGGCAACGAGTTCGATGCCGGTATCGATATCAAGTATGGCATCACGCCGCGTCTCACACTCGATGTCACGGCATTCACAGATTTCTCTCAAGTGGAGGTCGACCAGGAACAGGTGAACCTCACTCGCTTTCCCCTCTTCTTTCCCGAGAAGCGGGATTTCTTCATGGAAAACGCGGGTAGCTTCAACTTTGGCGATGTGACGGAACGCGACTACCGGATGGGTTCGTCACTGCAGGAATTCACGCTGTTCCACTCTCGGCGAATCGGCCTTTCGGAGGATCGCCAGCCAGTACCCATTCTCACAGGTGGGAGACTGTCCGGCCGGACAGGTGACTTCGAGATCGGCTTGATTGATGTTCAAACAAGGGAGAGCGGTGCTACTCCCGCCGAGAATTTCGCACTGGCCCGATTGAGGTACAACATACTTGGCAACTCGGATGTCGGTTTGATGTTGGTCAATCGACAAGGCACGAGCGACGGTGCCACAGACCAGTACAATCGGAGCTATGGGATCGATGCCAACTTCAGATTGCTGGATCACATGCTCATCAACTCCTATATGGCTGCAACCGACGAACCGAACGTTGTCGGTGACCAGAAGGCAGCCCGATTACAGATCGCTTGGCGTGACCCGATCTGGGATCTGTCCGGATTCGTGAAACATGTGGGAGCTGCCTTCAATCCGGCGGTGGGTTTCGTACAGCGGCGAGGCGTGCGGCAACTCTTCGCAACTCTCGGAGCGCACCCCCAGCCGACACTGCCGGCAATCATAGAGTTCAATCCGTACGCTGACCTGAGTTTCATCGCCAATCTTGACGGCACTCTCGAGACACGCTCGATCAAGGGCGGCTTCGGCACCACCTTCCTCGACGGCGGGGTCTTGAGCCTCGAATACGTCAACCAATTCGAACGGCTGCTGGAACCCGATATCATTGCCGGTGTCGATCTTCCCGCAGATGACTACCACTTCAACGATGCAACCGTCAGCTACACATCGAGTGGCGCTCGGAGGCTCTCCGGGAAGGTGAGCTTGAGCCGCGGCGGGTTCTTCGACGGCTCCAAGACCTCGGTTGCCCTTGGCGGGCTGGTGAGGCCCAGTCATCATGTCTCACTCGATGTCACGGCCCAGCACAATGAGTTGACCCTGTTGGACAGCACCTTCACGGCAGACGTGTTTGCTGGACGGCTGCGCTACGCCCACTCCACCCGCCTCTTTCTCAGCGCATTCGTACAGTACAACACCTCATCCGAGGAACTCACAACGAATGTGCGTTTCAACTTCATTCACGCACCCCTAAGTGATGTATTTCTCGTCTACACCGAACGGCGCAATGTGGATAGCGGGATAGTGATGGACCGCGTGCTCACCGCAAAGGTGACGCGGCTATTCGCATTCTGAAGCCAGCCACGCCGTTGTAGGCGATGCCGTAGACCACTCCTGACCGATAGGACACGATTCGCTGAGGGGTCGGGCACGACAGGACCCGATCCACTACCAAGAGACAAGGGGCCATTGTAGGCACGGATTTGTTAGCCACGTCACAGATGGTCTGTACCGGACACACTAAGCTGTCTCACCAGCGATACAGCGTATCTGACCCACCATCAAGTTTCGGAGATTTGGCTACGATGGCGAAAGTAATCGGTTGGGCTCGTCTGTGGCCTGTCGCCAAGGCCCCCCTCTTGCGTCATGGCGTATGGTATTCGGTTGTGGGCGACGGAGCATCCAAGAAGATCGTGCTCGACATCCCGAGCGGTCCGGTTGCAGTACCACGACACCTCGTGGAAGTCCGCAAACGCCGCCCGTCCCATTTCACCGTCGTTTATCGCTCGACGAAAGATCGCAACCCAGCACGGGGTACGTCGAATGATCTCGGGCGCACTTACGCTGTGTGTCCCCATTCAGCATCCCGATTCAGATTGCACGGACATCCAGAATCCGTCAAATGCCCTGATTGTGGGCACGTCGGGCCAGTTGCGTGGTGGGAAAGCGGATAACCCGAGTGGCCTATCGCGATTGAGCAGTACTCAGGTCACAGCGGATTGGAGCGGCCTCCACCGGCACCCGTGACCCCGGACTCTACCCCTGGCAGATCCGGAATGAAATCCTCGCCGGGATTGATGAACCGGTTGAGCTCGATCTTGTACTGTCGCTCGTACAGTTCGCGGTAGCGTCCGCCGTCGGCCAACAGCGCTTCGTGGGTGCCTCTTTCCACGATCTCGCCCCCCTCGAGCACCAGGATCTGATCGGCGCTCTGTATCGTCGACAGCCGGTGGGCGATTACGAAAGCCGTTCTGCCCTCGCGAAGCGTGGCCAGACCGTCCTGTATCTGCGCCTCGCTCTCGCTATCGAGACTCGAAGTCGCTTCGTCCAAGATCAAGATACGGGGGTTCGCCAGAACCGCCCGGGCGATAGCGATACGCTGGCGCTGGCCACCGGAGAGCTTGACTCCCCGCTCACCGACCACAGTGTCGTAGCCGTCTTCGAACCGGCTTACGAACTCGTCGCAGTGAGCGATCTTGGCTACCTGAAGTACCTGCTCCGTGGAGGCGCGCGGGGCCCCGAACCGGATGTTCTCGGCAATTGTGCCATCGAACAGGAAGTTCTCCTGCAGTACCACTCCGATATTGGAGCGGTAATCCCTGAGCTTCACCTGAGAGAGGTCGATACCATCAACCAAGATTCTGCCGGTCTTGGGCTTATTGAACGCTGAGACCAGGCTGATCAGAGTGCTCTTACCCGAGCCACTAGAGCCGACCAGCGCAGTCGTCGTCCCTACCGGCGCTTCGAAACTCACTCCTGTGAGAACAGGGACGCCCGGGTCGTACTCGAAGCTGACGTTTTCAAACCTGAGATGACCACGCAGACCCGGTACGGCTTGCCGGCTGTCATCCTGCTGATCTTCGGTCGCCATCGTCCGGATCTCGCGAATACGGTCCAAACCCGCGAACGCCTCGCTGATCTGAGTACCGATGGATGCGATCTGTATGAGCGGAGAAGCCATGAGGCCGGTGAAGAAGACATACATCACGAAATCACCGAGCGTCATGGCACCGTTTACGATCGCGCGTCCACCCACCAGTATCATGACGACGCCAATTACGCCCACAATCAGGGTCGAGAACGATGAAATCGCCGAAATACCTGTTACTGCTTTGGCCACATTGCGGAAGAGCCGGTGGGCGCCTTTAGCGAAGACATACTGCTCGCGTCGCTCAGCGGTGTACGCTTTGACTATGCGGATCCCACCCAGCGTCTCTCCCAACCTTCCCGTGACCTCCGCGTTGATCTTGCCACGCTCACGGAACAGAGGTCGGAGGTGATTGAAGGCGAACGCCATTACGCCGCCAAAGGTACCGAGGATCAGGATCGTGACTACTGTGAGGCTCCAGTTCAAGTAGAACAGCACTACCAGCGCGATCGTGGCCGTGACCAAGCCGCCGGTCAGCTGCACCAAACCGGTGCCAACCAGGTTCCTGATGCCCTCGGCGTCGGTCATGACGCGCGAGATCAGAACGCCCGTCTTCGTTGAGTCATAGTAGCTGACCGGTAGCCGCGCTACATGCTCCTGGACGACCTTGCGCATCTCCGTTATGGCGCGCTGCGCCGCCACACCCAACACCTGGGACAAGGAGAACGAAGTGCCAGCCTGCACCGTGGTCGCCACTGCCACAGCAAGTGCGAGGTTCACCAACAGCTCGGGGCGGTTGTTCCCGATCACTTCGTCGATCACGTACTTCGAGCTCGCGGGTAGTACCAGTCCGGCGAGTCGATTCACCAGCATGATCCCGAAACCAAACGCAAGCCGCTTCCGATAGGACCAGATGATCGTCCGCGCCTCACGCCAGGCGTTGGCGAAGTTGGGCTTCTTCTTCTCGGTCACACCACCTCTTGCTCTAACGCCGTGAATGCGCATCCACGCAAGGTAGTAGGGTGCAGGGTCAGGTGGCAGGTCCGCCCCTGCCCTTCCCCTCGCTCTTCCTCCTCTTCTTAATTAGTCAAGTTACATCATCCTAATTATAGTGCACTCACTTACCATGGCTTTTCCACTACTACCCGTCATCTGGCATCCGGCCTACGAGTTCGACATTGGGCCCCATGTTTTCCCGACGCAGAAGTACAGATTGATCGTGGACCGGCTCGCGAGCGAGGGTTTCCTGTCTGAGGCCGACATCTTGCGACCTGATTCGGCCAGTGACCAGCAGGTTGCCTTGGTGCATACCCCCGACTATCTGCACAAGATCGAGTCTGGCACGCTCTCGCGTTGGGAGCAGATGACACTCGAGGTCCCTTTCTCGGCCGAACTGCGCAACGGTATGTGGCTCTGCGCTGGGGGGTCGATCCTCGCGGCCGAGCGCGCCCTGGCATGCGGGATCGCGGTACATTTGGGAGGTGGATTCCACCATGCGTTCCCCGATCACGGCGAAGGGTTCTGCCTCATCAATGACGTAGCCATAGCCATTCGCACACTGCAACAGGCGAAATCGATCGAGCGGGCCGTGGTCATCGACTGCGACGTGCACCATGGGAACGGGACGGCTGCGATTTTCGCGAATGACCCTGCCGTATTCACTTTCTCGATTCACCAAGAGCGAAACTACCCCGCGTGGAAACCACCTTCCGACCTGGATGTGGGGCTCGCAGACGGGACGGGTGACGACGAGTACCTCTCTCTTCTCTCCGCACACCTACCGGAGATCCTGGAACAACATCGGCCGCAACTAGCTTTCTATCTTGCAGGGGCAGATCCCTACCGGCAGGATCAGCTTGGCGGCTTGGATCTCACGATAGACGGGCTGCAGCAGCGCGACGGATTAGTGCACCAGTTGCTGTACGAGCGGAACGTGCCCATAGCCACCGTGTTGGCTGGTGGGTATGCCATACGAGCAAACGATACTGTCGAGATCCACTGCAACACGGTGCGACAAGCGAGCCAGCTGGCCAAAGGTTGAGTAGGTGCTGGCGCTGCCCGGCCGTCTAGCCACCACTGGCACGTAAAGCTATTGTTCGTGATCGTTCCAATCTGCCGTCTGTGCTCGGGAATCACTGGAGACAATCAGATGTCCAGTTCACGCACCTGTGAATTCTGCCAAACCGCGACACCGGAAAGCGCCAGATTCTGCCCGGGCTGCGGCTCGCGACTGAATGACGACGGATCGCGCCCACCCGATCAGATGGATCTCGAGAAGTTTTTCAGCCATGCACTCGACATGTGTTGCATAGCCGGCGTAGACGGATACTTCAAGCGAGTCAATCCAGCCTTCGAACGCACTCTGGGCTACAGTACGGCAGAACTCCTCGACAAACCTTTCGTCGAGTTCGTCCACCCCGACGACCGGCCCGGGACCACGACAGAGATCGGCACGCTCGCAGATGGAGCACCCACGCTCTCATTTGAGAACCGCTATCGCTGCAAAGACGGCTCCTACAAAAACCTCCACTGGACTTCGTTCCCCGAACCCGGCACCGGTCTGTTGTACGCGATCGCCCGCGACATAACCGACCTCAAACTGAGGGAGGATCGCATCGACCGGTTGACCGGGACCATCACGCGTCGGCTATTCGAGCAGACGTTGGTCGAGGAATGGAGGCGTGCCTACCGTTCGCGGCTTCCTCTGGCAGTTGCCATGATAGACATAGACCACTTCAAGGCGTACAACGCGCTCTACGGGCACCACGTTGGTGATCAACGGCTGCGCGAAGTGGCCCAGGCCGTTTCACGACGCGTTCGCAGAACCGGTGACGTGGTCGCCCGCTACGACGGCCAGGAATTCGCGCTCATTCTGTCTGGTGGGCTCACTGCGAAGGATGCCGCAGATCTGTGCGAGAACATTAGGGCTGCTGTCGAGCAGTTGGACATCCCTCACGCCGAGGCACAGCCCGCCGGACATCTGACGGTAAGCATTGGCACCGCAGCGGTGGTGCCCAACGCAGAGTCGGCGCCGCCGCTCCTAATCGGAGCCGCCGAATCCGCACTCGCCAAGGCCAAGGCTCAAGGTCGCAATCGAGTAGTCCAGTCATCCTACTAACACCGGCGATTCCAAGCGGGCTATGGTAGACGGCAATCAACCGCCACCGACGGCCCGGCTGAGCACCATACTGCGAGCCTGGGCCTGGCTCGTGCTCGTACTCGCCCTGGCACAACGCTTCGTGCTACGGGTCGGATCGTCCGAGCGGTCCGTATATCTCTCCACGGTCATTCTGCTGCTGGTTGCCGTCGCACTCAGGATCGTGGCGTGGCGGATCAGCAAGCGCACGAGGCGGAGCTAGCTGAAAGACGGTAAAGGGCGGGAGAAGGCGGTAGAAGGCGGTACGACGAATAACGAGAGAGGGTAGGGTAACTCAGTTCTGCTGATACTTGGACCCGTCAGCACCCGCTGCACTGCGATCGCCGCTGAGACCGGTCGTGAACGGTTCCAAGGAAGACGACGCCTTGCCGAGCCAACCCAGCGGTCGGTCAATCTGGCAGGCCGGCCGAAGTCTCAGATCTCCAGGACCGAGCCTGGAGACGCCGAACCCCATCTCGAATCGCCAATTCCTGGCTTCGAATCGCCGACTCGAGGCCTCGAATCGTCGAGTCGAGCCCTCGATTAGCTGATTCGATCCATAGAGCAACCCAATCGAGAGGTCGAATCGTCGATACGAACCGCAGGGCAGCCGAATCTGAGGTCGAATCGCCGAGTTGAGGCGTCGAATCGTCGACTCGAGGCCTCGAATGACCGACTCGAGATGACGTTCGGAGCAACCAAAGCCTCGCCCTCACAAGTCTAAGTCATTATCTAACAATTACATACAGCGCAGCAGCGAAAAGCCGGCACCGGCCGGCCAACTCGTCGTCTTCATAATCTTCATGATTCCACAGCTGCTCCGCGGCACCCTGGCAACCAGCGTCTCTTACCGCAAAGCGCCGAAACCCTGTCGTGCTGGCAGGGGGTCGATTGACGATTGACGATTGACGGTTGACGATTTGACGATTTGACGATTTGACGAGTGACGAGCGGGACACCCGGGGTGGTCGATCCGAACCGCTAGATCCGGCGCACGGCGAAAGCCCGGATGGCAGGCAAAATCCGGACGGGACGCTAACCCTGAACGGCAGGGAGTCCCGGGGGCCTATACGTGTACCAGGCTGAGTCCCGCTCCGCCACCCGTCCGCAGCCCAGCCCACCCGCAACCGATCGCAACCATTGGAACCTAAAGTGCATCTAACTGTATGTATGAGGAATAGTGACTAGCCATGGACACTGTATAGTGACCATCAGGAAGAGCTAACCGCCAACGGTGGGAGGGACCGTTGCAATACGCCGTCACACACCCGTTTCCAGAGTCTGCGAGGATCGCGGCCGCAGGTGCGGTCCTAGCGGCCCTGAGTCTCCTCGTTGCCACTGCGGCTGCAAGCCCCCAGCAGCATTCGGCCAGCAGGCCTGCGGCCGCCAGATCACGGGACGCAGCAGCAGCCGTGGCTTTCGCCATTCACGCCGAGCCCAGCTCACCCACCCTGGACGGGAAGCTGGACGACCCGGTGTGGCAGGACGCTTTGGCTATCTCCGGTTTCACTCAAGTCAGGCCAGACGACGGGACCGATCCCACTGAGCGCACCGAGGTGTTCATTACGTACGACGAAGCAGCCCTGTACATCGGCGCTCGAATGCACGACAGTGACCCATCTGGCATCGTGGGTCGTCTAGGCCGTCGCGACGGCTTCACTCCGAGTGATTTCTTCTCGGCGGAGATAGACTCGTACCACGACCACCGTACGGTGTTCAGCTTCACGGTCAACCCGGCCGGCGTCAGAAGCGACGAGGTCATGACCAATGACGGCCCTCACGGTGACATGTCCTGGGATCCAGTGTGGGAGGTCGCTACCCGGATCGACTCTTTGGGTTGGGTCGCCGAGCTGAGGATCCCGTTTTCTCAGCTGCGCTTCTCGAGTGCTGCCGAACAGGTGTGGGGAATCAACTTCAGCCGCAGCATCTTCCGGAAGAATGAGTATGTGCGCTGGAGCTGGGCGCCCAACACGGAGCAGGGCTTCGCGTCCCTGTTCGGTCATCTGCAGGGACTGCGCGACATTCCGGCGTCCAGCCGGCTGGAGCTGCTTCCCTACACGGTGGCCACGAGCAATTTCACCGAGGGAGCCGACCGGGCCAACCCGTTTGACGACGGTAGCGTCCAAGACCTGACCGGCGGCCTGGACCTCAAATACGGCCTCACCAGCGATCTCACCGTCGACGCGACCTTCAACCCCGATTTCGGCCAAGTCGAAGCCGACCCGGCGGTGGTGAACCTGAGTGCCTTCGAGACCTATTTCCAGGAGCGGCGGCCGTTCTTCGTGGAAGGTGCCAACATCTTCCGGTTCGGGGCCGGCAGCGGAGGGTTCGTGTTCGGCGCACCTCAGCTGTTCTATTCCCGCCGCGTGGGGCGCCAGCCCTCGGAACCGGCGGACGAGCCGGACGGCTATGTCGACAACCCGACAGCAACCCGCATACTCGGCGCTACGAAGCTGTCTGGTAAGACCGGCAGCTGGTCCATCGGATTGTTGGATGCGCTGACGGCTCCCGCACGGGCGAGGGTACAGCTCGAGAACGGCGCCAGAGAAAGCCGACCGGTTGAGCCGCTGGCCAACTATGCGGTCGCCAGCCTACGCAGAGATTTTCGGGACGGAGCTACTGGGGTTGGGGCGCTGGCTACTGCGGTCCACCGCAACATCAGTGATGAGATATTCGCGTCGCTCCGTTCCTCGGCATACTCAGGAGGTGCCGACTTCTTTCACAAGTTCGCCGACAACCAGTTCGCGGTGAACGGCACTATCAGCGCCTCGCACATCATAGGAGATCCCGCTGCGATCACCGAAGCACAGCATTCCTCAGCCCGCTATTTCCAGCGACCGGATCAAGACTATGTGTCAGTCGACTCTTCAGCCACCTCGATGACCGGATTTGCCGCTTCGATGCAATTCGACAAGGTGTCCGGCAACTGGGTCTACGGCACGGACCTGTTCGCATATTCACCGCACTTCGAGGTGAACGATGCTGGCTTTCAAACGGGTGTCGACCGGATCTTCCACGGAATCCGCCTCACCCGCCGCTGGCTCCAACCCGGCAAGGTGTTCCGCAACTTCAGGATCAACGGGACTTTCGCGCAGCAGTGGAATTTCGGTGGCACCAACCTGTTCCGTTCACCGTACTTCGGTGTCGGTGGCCAGTTCCGCAACTACTGGAGCTTCAACTTAGGTGGCAGCTACGACTTCACCGGCCTCAGCGACAAGATGACACGCGGTGGTCCCCTGATGGAAAGTCCCAGCGGGTGGTCCGCTAATGGCTTCTTGGGAACCGATCACCGCAAGCCAGTATCACTGGCCGTGTTTGGTTACTACAGTCGCAACGGCTACGACGGGTGGGGCGGAGACATCGGCACCGAGATCAATATCCGCCCCAAAGGGGCCGTGAACCTGAGCCTGTCACCCAGCTTCAACAAGTCGCACGCAATGGGGTTCTACGTCTCCCAGAGCGAGGATACGACTGCCACCGCAACCTTCGGCACGCGCTACCTGTTCAGCGAACTGGTACAGACCAGCCTGGACATGACGGTGCGGATGGACGTTGCGCTGACGCCCGACCTCTCCATCCAACTCTACGCCCAACCGTTCATCGCTGCGGGCGACTACACCGGGTTCAAGGAGTTGGCGCAGCCGAAAACCTTCGATTTCCTGCGCTATGGGACGGATAACGGTTCCACCATCTCATTCGACACCGAGTCGAACGAGTACACCGCCGACCCGGACGGGGACGGACTGGCTGAGCCGATCACGTTCGAGAATCCTGACTTTCGGTTTCGCTCGCTCAGGAGCAACCTGGTTGTCAGGTGGGAGTACAAACCCGGGTCAACTGTCTTCCTGGTCTGGAACCACGGGCGCTCGGCGTCCTCAGACGATCCGACTTTCGGTGTGTTCGATGAGGTCGGCAACCTGTTTGCGGACCAGATGACCAATACGTTCCTGGTGAAGTTCAACTATTGGTTGAGTCTTTGAACGGGGAGCAGAGAGCAGAGAGCGGGGAGCGGGGAGCCGGGAACGGGGAGCAGAGAGCGGGGGGTGTCAGGTCTTCCTGCGGGATTTCCTGAGCAGTCCGTAGGTAACCGCGATTGTACGATCGACAACCGCGGCAAGCTCGTCGAGTCGAGGTTTCGGTAGATACCCTACCTCGGCGGCAACTCGCCGCAAGCACTCGACCTCAGCGGCAGAGCCTAGCGCGATCGCAAGGTGACGCCGGAACTGAGGCGTCGAACTCAGAGCATGTCCCTCGACCACGTTCGCCTCGACTGAGATGGCGGCGCGCCGAAGCTGATCGAACAGCTGCCTGCAGCTAGGACTGTACGATTCGTCTGTGGCCCGGAGTACTCCGACTGTCAAATTCGTGGGCGTGCTGCCAGACGGCGAGACGCTGGTATTGTTTCACCCCTCAACAGTGCCAGGCTGGACCCTACTTCGCAGCACCAATTCGACGTACCGACGGCACATAACCACGCGGCTCCCCGCTCCCAGCTCTCTGCTCTCTGTCCTCCGCTCCCCGCTCCCGGCTCCCCCTACCGCCTCCGCACCGGCTTTACCCTGATCGGGGTCACTATCGGCAGGCCCATCGGGCGTTCCTTGGGCACCTTCTCACGACCCTGCGCCAAGAGTTGCTCGGCGAAATCGATGCGCTCCTCCACCGACTCCACGAGCTGGGCAGTGCGATACTCCATTTCCGAGAGCACGCTGTAGACCCGCTCCTCCAGCTCCCCCAGCCGACGGTCCAGCAGGGCTTCGAGGCCACCGCTCCCTCGCTTCTTTTCCCGCAATGCCTTGATACCGAGCGGGATCGCACTGCCACCGACCAAGATGCCACAGATGAGGACCGGAACCGCCTCATACGCAACAGCGGAGCCGACCAACACACCGCCGATGATCATTCTGTCCATTATCTGGCGCAGAACCATGGTATTCCCTTGTATGGTCTATGAACAGACTACGTGACGAGAGGCTCTGATGTTTCCGGCTGCATCCCTAGGATTCCGCGGCCGCTGGCAGGACTGAAAGGCAGCCGAACTTCGGGCCGCTCAACCGGTCCAGAACACGATCACCCCGCAGGTTGCTCCGGGGCGATTGAAGATCAGCGGGAGCGACGCCGCACTGCTGTACGCCTCCACCGCCTGGACGTTACTCAACGGCAGAAATGCGTCGATGTCTACATCGTTGGCATTGCCCAGGTAAAGTCCGTCGAGGAAAAACAACGGTGCGCATTCCCCCCCACCTCTTGCACCTCCCAAGGTCCTCGGTCCCCCTATCTGTCGCGCCGTGGTGATGAGCCATCGTCGCGTGTCCTGGTTTGGCCAACTGCCCTTCATGTACCCCGGATTCGGTTGTACTCGGAAGCCGCTCATGCGTCGGATCACGTCAGTTGGCTTCTGAGGATTGCCCATCTCCTCAAACTCTTCCCGCGTCAAGAAGCTGCCGGTCACAGCCACCCGTCGCTCCTCAAACTCGGCTAGCTCTCGCCTGCGTCCTACCGCATTGGCTGTTACCACGACCGGAGGCAGTTGTACTATCCCCATTGCGAGGAGACCGTCGGGAACCACGATAGTGTCTCCCGCGCTCGCGGTGACTATCAGGTACCGGGGGGCGTACGCTATGTGTCGCACGGTCACCCTGTGTATGCCCGCCGGCACCTGGGCCAGCTCAAACCGACCGGCGCTGTCCGTAGTCGTGGCCCACTCCGTGCCTGCCACCAAGACCTCTGCCCGGCTGACGGGCCCTCCTTGTTGAGCCTCGGTCACCTTGCCGCGGACAACCGCCGGGGCGCCGTGAAGGGACCCCAGGATCAGATCCCGCCGCCATATCCAGCGTTCCGCGCCCGACTCGTCGAGCACAAGTTCGACTGCATTGCTGGTGTATTCGGCGTACCGCGCGACGAGCGTGACACGCCTGTCGACGGGCACGCCGCACAGTCGATAGAAACCCGTGCTGTCGGTCAGTACAGTCGCTCCACGGCTGTCGATCCGGCCCTCGGCGATCTGGCCGAAGTCACGCCAGCGCGCCGTGACCTCGGCTCCAACTAGTGGGGGACCCCTCTCCGAATGTCGCACGACACCGACGATGGCGCGGTCATCCGGGCTGAGATTGCCGCCACCGCAGACGGATCGCAGCACGACCTCCGGTCGCGGTAGCGCCAGCGTGACGGTCTCAGTGTGCCCCCGCCGCAGCGTTACGGGCGTTTCCTCTGGCACATAGCCCAACGAGTCGAGTCGGGGATGGCTGAACGTCATCTGGTAGTCTCCCGCGTACGGCCGAGACAGTACGAACCGGCCCGCAGCGTCGGCCGTCGCAGTGTCTCCGGTCCCCAGCAGAAACACCCTGGAACCCGCCAGGGGACCCCCGCTTACCTCGTCGATAACCCTGCCCGCAATCATAGCGACGTCAGCGATGTAAACCGGCACACCGTCAGCGCCGCGGATTTCCAGTACCTCTCCTCCGGTATCTTGAAAGCCGGCCAGAATGATGCCTTCTTGTAGCCTTCCTCTCCTGACACCCACGTTAGCGCGTTGCATGATGGGCAACCGGAGCTGCCACTCTCGGACGATCCAGGCACCGGCCGGCGTCGCCATGAAGTGAAGTGTACCCCCCAGACGCGAGTCGAAGACATCACCCGGCAGATGGTCATACTGGAACTCCAGGCTGCGTAGTTCCGAACTCTCTTCGTCGATCCACAGCGTTCCTGAGACATCGGTTTCTTCTCGGCCGGGAATCGGCTCGAACTCAAGTCCAACCCGTCGCTCCCGCTCAGTGGTCTCGCGCACGACGCGAAAACAGTGGGTGTTGAGGAAACCGGTGTTCGTGAGCACAGCCGCATCTGGGGCGTACACGATCCATCCCTGGCCGCTTCGTATTACGTAGCCGGAATCGGCCAATCGCTCGGCTGAGACGCTGGCAAACGGCGCCCGATAGTAACCGGACTGCTCTCTAGTTTCCTCCCGCACCACTCGGCGGCGGTCGATGTCCAATTCGCGTTGGTAAAGCTGGCTACGGTACCAGTAACTCCCCTGAGCAGCGGTCCAGATGGCGGCTTCGAGTGCTTTACGCGCTTCCTCCCAGACAGCAGCGGTCTGACCGGCTTGCTCCGGGTTCACGCGACAAGTTCCTGTTCCCTCCACCTCGATCGTCTCAAGCTGGATGGGCAACGCGGCCACCCGCAACTCGTAACGGGCCGTCTCCCCAACTCGGAGACGGAGGAGGGGGGACACGGCAGCCCGGTAGCCGATCCGCTCCGACCGGATCCGGTAGCGACCGGAACGGGGCGCCCTCAGAACCAGGGGGGTGGCCGAGGGGTTGAGCGCTCGCCGAACCTCGGCGCCGGCAGTGTCCAGCAGGACCACGAAACCGCCCACGACGGGCACGCCGCTCATGCTGTCGACCACGGTTATTTGGACTGACTGAGCCGCGAGACCAGAGGAGAGGGCCAAGGCGGCTAGGCCGAGGCACAACAGTGCTTTGTGGGAGGGCAGTCGGGTCCCAAAAGCCAGCCTAGACCTGGTGAACGAGACTCTCTGCGTGCTCGGCTGTCTCAGGAACGGCAAATACATGAGCAATTGAGTCAGCACGACCTTTCCGGACCCTTGACGAATGCGGTTCGGGCAGGTATAACAATAACTATAGCAACTAGTCAAAAGTCGGTCTTCATTCGCTAACGGTGCGGACTGGTTTGGAGCTAGTTGGACCCTAATCGCATCTAGTTAATATTAAGCTAGGTATTCGCCAACCTGAACGAAGAGTTCCCGGCGCTGTGTATCGTGGCCGCACCGAGGTCCGGTATTACCTCGACGGCAGTGCCAGGGACTGTAACTACTCCAACGCGGTGCGTTCGCGGCAGGCGTTCCCTGGGGGAGGTCAGTTGTACAGACCAGAATCCCCGCAATGAAACGAGCCCTGCACGGGCATTCACTCCCGGTGCCTTGGCGTTCTCAATTCCCGACCATTGCAACCTGGAACGGTTGTTTATGGCAGATATCCAGTAGTTCTTGGTTCCCAATTACGTCCTCAATCATTCAAGGAGCGTAATATGCAGAAGCGTTGTATCAGAATCGGGCTTGGCTTTTTGCTGGGCGCGTTCACCGCGTTGGTGTTCGCCGCCCCAGCGTCAGCCCAAGCCGGGGGCACCGTCGCGGTAACGGTTATCGACCTGACCAACGGTCAGCCGGTGAACGGTGCCCGGGTGGTCCTCGATGGCACCCAATTCACCGGGGTGACCGACGGCCGTGGCCAGGTCAGCTTGACCGGGATACCTGCGGCCCAGTACACGATCCGGGTGCTCGCCATCGGTTACCGCTCCGCTGAGCGGACCGTCACCGTCTCGACCGGTGCCACTGCTGAGGTCGCCTTCGAGATGAGCCTCAGTGGCTTCACACTGGACGAGATTGTGGTCACGGGTACCGGCGGCGCGGTCGAGAAGAGGAAGCTCGGGAACGCCGTCGGTAACGTGACGATGGACAAAATGCAGGAAGTGGTTCCGATACAGGACTTCGGGACTGCCCTGCAATCCCGCATTCCGGGCGTGCGTTCGCTCCCTATGGCTGGCGGAGTAGGCGCAGCTAAGGAACTCAAGATCCGTGGCGTCGCCAGTTTCAATCTCGGTGCACGCCCCGTTGTCTATGTCGACGGCATACGGATCGACTCCCGGCAGACGAACTGGGGCGACGGAGGGACCGCCTGCTGCTCGTTCGAGGGCGGTGCCGGAAACGATCGCTTGAACGACCTCAACCCAGATGACATCGAGCGGATCGAGGTCGTCAAGGGTGCGGCCGCAGCAACCCTGTACGGGACCGAAGCCTCCAACGGAGTTATCCAGATCTTCACCAAGAAGGGTCGGAGGGACAGTGCCCCCCGCTGGACAGCGTCTTATGCGGCAGGCTTCAACCGACTGCGTGAGAACATGCCCACTAAGATGTATCCGCAATTCTCCGGCCCCGATGGTTTCAGGGCCCATGACTCCAACGAGTTGATCGAAAGCGGGCTCATCCAGCAGGGCAACATCGGAGTCCAGGGCGGCGGCGAGAGCGTCAGTTACTTCATCGACGGCGGCTTGCTGTACGAGGAGGGCTCCATCAAGCCCAACTGGATGCTCCGTGGCAACCTGCGGATGAACATCAACTGGCAGCCGTCTGACAAGTGGAGTTTCGAGGTCAACTCGTCCTACGCCAACAACAAGGCCCAGTTGGTGCAGGCCGGTAACAACTGGACTGCGCTGCTCGGCAATGCAATCCTCGGAAATCCCTTTACGGCAACTCCGGACCGGCCTTTCGGCGAGCCCTGGGTTGCGGTCAAGGATATCAGGGAGATTGAGTCCAAGACCCAAGCCAACCGCTGGACGGGCGGGCTCACGATCAACTACACACCAGTGGCCAACTTCGCACACAGACTCACAGTCGGGTTGGACCACGTGGGAGACAGGAAAGAACGGCTGTTTCCATTTGGCAGGCAGTACATATACGTGGGAGATGACGGGGAGCGCAGCGTCGCTTACCGCAATTTCGACTCGTACACGGTGGACTACCTGGGCACGTTGAACTTCAACATCGGCAACAGTATCCAATCGGACTTCTCGTTCGGCGCCCAGGGATTCTGGGAAATCGACCGAAACAACACCGCGATCGGCGAGGGCTTCGCTGGCATTGGTGTCACCACTGTTACAGGAGCATCGGTGCGGTCGGGGCGCGAGAACTTCCGTGAGGAGATCAACGTCGGTTTGTTTGTACAGGACCGTTTCTCCATCGCTGACAAGCTGTTCGTAACCGGTGGTTTCCGGTTCGACGGCAACAGCGCCTTCGGTGAGAACTTCGGCCTGCAGTTCTATCCCAAGGCAGAGATCGCCTACATGGTCTCCCAAGAGAACTTCGTCCCCGAGTTCATCAGCAGCCTCAAGCTGCGCGCCGCTGTCGGAAAGTCCGGCTTGGCCCCGGGGGCATACGACCAGTTCCGCACCTTCACGCCCATCGCCGTCCTAGGGGCACAGGCCGCCGTGCGACCCAACAATCCAGGCAACGCAGACTTGGAGCCGGAGAAGACAACTGAGTACGAGGCCGGCTTCGACCTTGCCTTGTTCGACGGACGCGTCGTCTTCGAAGCCACGGGCTACTACGCCCACACGACCGATGCACTCTTGGATGTTCCGTTGCCCCCCAGCCTGGGCTTCCAGGACGACCGCCAGGAGAACGTGGGCGAGCTCGAGAACCGCGGCCTGGAAATGAAGTTGGACGCCACGATCGTCGAGAATGCAACTCTCCGGTGGAGTTTCGGTATCAACACCGACATGAACAAGAACAAGATCCTCGATCTTGGCCCTGGGGCCACCTGTGACGAGCTGGGTCAGGTAGATCAGCATCAAGAGGGTGCCGACTGCCAACTCGGTGGCTTCCGGTTGGGTAAAGAGGTCGGGGCCAGGTATGCCCGCATCATCACGGGTTTCGATCCGGTCGCTATTAGACACGAGCGCTCGGACACCACGGTTTACCTCGGCAGTCAGCTGCCCTGGTGGACCGGCTCGGTCAATCAGACGTTCGAGTTCGGTGCCTTCCGCATTTACGGCTCTGCCACGTGGGAGAAGGGTGCCTGGTTCAGCAATGGCGACCGCGCATACCAGTTCCGGCAGGGCGGCGGCGACGAGTACCTGTCGCTGCTAGACGCGAACAATGAGCCAACCTTCGCAGCCGACTCGCTGTTGGACTACTACACGCGTATCGGTGCGAACGACAAGCGGGACAACATCCGGCTCAGCGAGATTTCGGTCACGTACACCATGCCGCAGAGTCTGTCGGCTAAGTTCGGCCTGGGGCGTACGACCACTTCGCTCTCCGGGCAGAACCTGATGTGGTGGGACGACTGTAACTGCCGCGACCCGAACGGGTCCGCCGAGGCCGGCACCAACAACACCAATTTCTATGACTTCTTGTCGCAGCCGTCGCCGCGGCGGTTTGTCTTCACCCTGCGAACGAGTTTCTAGTGGTTACTCTCGGAGCATCGGACAGAATCCGAGCTACACGTCGAGAGCGATATTGGGTGAGACAACAACAACGCAAGCAAGGGAGATTGTGATAAATGATGTCAAGACTTGGAAGATTCCTGTTCTGCGGTGCGTTGATCGGGACCCTCGCCGGGTGTGACAGTCTGCTCACAGTGCAGGATCCGTCACGCTTCACCGATGAGGACCTGAACCAGGCGCTGGAAGCCGTGGCAAGAGGTCCAGAGGGTCAAATCCATCAGACGCACGATGACAGAGTCAACAATCTCGAGATCCTGACCGACGTGATGCAGCACACCGGTACATGGATTCAATGGGACGACACCGATCACGGCCGGATCACGTACGACAATCAGGGACGTTCTGACGGTGGTTCCGGCTATCTCAGAGCACGTTATGCCGCCCAGGATGCCCGAGCACGGTTTGATAGGTTGAGAGCCGAGGGAGAGACCGTGTCCGACATGCTGTACTCCCAGGTGGAGTCTGCCGAAGCGTGGGCCAACCTGCTGCTGGCAGGACACTTCTGTGAGTCCGTGGGGGATCCAGTATATCCGGACTGGCCGGACGTGAATACGATCGAGCATCCACAGGCCCTGTCGGATATGGAGATGTACGCTCTGGCGCTCCAGAAGCTCACTTCTGCCCTCGCTACGGCTCAGGCCGCAGGGGACACGGAGCACGAGCTGTGGGTCCGCGCTGGGCGAGCCCGGGCGAACCTCATGTTACAGAACTACGATGCCGCTCTCGCGGATGCCCAGGTAGTTCCGGATGGCTGGGTGTACGAGGCGATTTACGATCAGGCGACGATGTCCAACAGCATCGTGAGTCTTTCCACCGTCGGTTTCAACAACGCCTCCGGGATCCGGGAATGGATGTGGCCCAGGGTGGACGCGGCCACTAACCTGCTGCGGGACGCGTACACTGACGAACCCGATCCCCGTATCCCCATCTACCACCGGATAACCGATGGCATACCCGAGTTGGGGGTGGACGGTGTCACGCTGTTCTACAGCCAGTGGAAGTATCAGACTGAGAGCACCAATATGCCCATGACCCACTCCGAGGAGATGCGGTTGATCGAGGCCGAGGTGTACTGGCAGCGAGGCGATCTGACGGAGGCCGTGACGATCCTGAACGGCCTCAGGGCCGCCGCCGGATTGTCACCCGTCACCGCGACCACCTCGAACGAAGTATTCGAGTTGCTCCTGAACGAGCGGTTCGCGGAGTTGTTCATGATGGGCCTCCGGAACGAAGACCTGTACCGGTTCGGCCTGAACCAGCGGTTCATGGACGAGGGTCGGTTCGCAGGTACCGAGGCGGTCCGGTCCGTCAAGTTCCCGCTGGACGACGGAGAGGCGCAGGACAATCGAAACCTCGAGGACGACAATTCCCAGAGGTGCCTCCCGATGTCCAACGAACCACCGCCAGCACCGTGGGGATAGGGTAGGGCGCTTGCTGAGCGCGCACGGGCGGGGGCGGCAACGCCCCCGCCTTTTGCTTTTTGACCGTCAGGGAGCGTACAAGACTGGCTGCCTCTCAAGAGCCGCAAGCACAGTTTAGTTGAACTGCGGCTAAGCCGTTTTGAACAATGACCAACATCCCGCTGAGATTATGATGCCCATACAGACGATGAGTAAGCTGCCACTAGTGATGCTGTGGGCCAGTTCAGGAGTCCTCCAGGGACAGGTCACCGCAACTGACTACGCCCGCGCCGAGCAGTTCCTGGGTCGCAACGCCACCATGTTGATAGCCAACGATGGCGTCGCCCCGCACTGGATCGACGGTAGTCGCTTCTGGTACCGCAACCATAGGTTTGACGGCCACGAGTTCATCCTGGTAGATCCAACCGCCACGACTCGCCGACCGGTGTTCGATCATGCCCGCCTCGCGGCGGCATTGTCCGTCGCGGCGGATACGGCTTACGAACCGTTCAAGCTGCCGTTCCAGCAATTCGAGTTTCTGGACGGCGAACGCCGCATCCAGTTCGCGGTAGGTGACTCGATCCGCTGGACCTGCGAGATCGCCACCACACCATATCACTGCACCGGCCCGGACACGATTCCCGATTCCCCACTCAGCGAAGTCAAGTCACCGGATGGGAACTGGGTTGCCTTCGCTCGGGACAACGACCTGTGGCTACGCTCGGTCGCGTCCGGAGAGGAGATACGGTTGAGCGATGACGGGGAGCCTTACTACGGGTATGCGGTGAACGACCAATGCTGCAACCAGGTCACAGCACCACGGCGGGGGGAGGAGCGCCGGCCCGTGCTGCGCTGGTCTCCCGACTCCCGCCGCATCGCGACCCACAAGCTGGACCAACGTGGCGTCGCGGAACTGCACTTGCTCGAGACTGCCACCGGCAGGCCGATCCTACACAGTTATCGCTACGCCCTTCCCGGGGATTCAGTCATCCCCACCTTCGACCTGTACGTGTTCGACGTGGCGGCGCGCCAGCAGGTAAAGGTCCAACTCGAGCCGCAGGAAGCGGGGAACACTTCCTGTTGCGGCCTGATGTCCGACACGGCGTGGAAAGACGTGCACTGGGGTGACGACTCCGACGAGTTGTTCTTCACTCGTGGCCAGCGCGATTTCACCAAGCTCGAACTGATGGTGGCGGACGCCGCGACCGGTAGCGCCCGCATGATCCTCGAGGAACGCAGCCCGACATTCGTGGAGACAAGCCTGGCCTACGGCCTTCCCAACTGGCGCGTGGTGAACGACAACCAGGAGATCATCTGGTTCTCCGAACGGGACGGCTGGGGTCATCTCTACCTGTTCGACGCAGGCACGGGAGCGCTGAAGAACCAGATCACCTCGGGTCCCTGGGTGGTCCTCAGCGTCGTGCACGTCGACGAGGAGCGGCGCCTGGTCTATTTCGTCGGCCTCGGCAGAGAAGCAGATCGGGACCCCTACTTCCGCCACTTCTATCGTGTTGGTTTCGACGGCTCCGGCCTCACCCTGCTCACGCCTGAAGACGCCGATCACGACATCCAAGCCGCGCCGTCCGGCCGCTACTTCGTGGACACGTACTCCCGCCGGGATACGATCCCGACCACGGTGGTTCGTGGCACTGATGGCAGGGTCCTCCAGACGTTGGAGCTTGGTGACGTCTCGCCACTGCTCGCGGCGGGTTGGCAGTGGCCAGTGCCGTTTACCGTGAAGGCACGCGACGGCGTGACCGACCTGTACGGGCTGCTGTTCTTCCCGTCCGACTTCGACCCGGAGCGTCGCTACCCGGTTGTTGACTACGTTTATCCCGGTCCCCAGATCGGCCCCATCGGATTCCGCAGCTTCACCGTAAACGCGCGGGGTAACGCCCACGCTCTGGCCGAGCTGGGGTTCATCGTGTTTGCCATCGACGCCATGGGCACGCCGGTGCGTTCCAAGGCCTTTCACGACACCTACTTCGGCAACATGGGCGACAACGGAATTCCGGACCACATCGTGGCTCTGCGGCAGTTGGCGCGCCGCTATCCCCAAATGGATTTGGATCGGGTGGGCATCTTCGGACACTCCGGTGGCGGCTTTGCCTCAACCGACGCTATCCTGAGGTATCCTGACTTCTTCAAGGTTGCCGTGTCTTCCGCCGGCAACCACGACAACAGGAGTTACGACTACACATGGGGCGAGAAGTATCAAGGGGTGCTCGAAAAGAACGAAAATGGCGGCGACAACTTCGATTCTCAGGCCAATCAGAACCTAGCAGAGAACCTCGAGGGGAAGCTGCTGCTGATGTACGGGACGTTGGATGACAACGTGCATCCCAATGCCACATTATTGGTGATCGACGAGTTGATCAAGCACAACAAGGATTTCGATCTCATTGTGATGCCCAATCGCAACCACGGCTACGCTGCTGATCCCTACGTGACAAGGCGCAGCTGGGACTATTTCGTGAAGCATCTGCTGGGAGTCGATCCACCGGTGGAATACCAGATAAGACAGGAATCCGGACGCTAGCACGTCCGGCCCTGAAAGACCGCTTCGGCACCGCGTCGCGGTGGCACGCCCTAAAGGGCGGGTACCCACAAGGAGTCTCGCGATGACAAACATATCCAGCAGTTCGAGGGATAGCATCTTCGGCCTGACCGGCCTGCTGCTGCTTTGCGCACCCACTTTTCCCGCCTCAGCCCAGCAGGTGGACTACAACAAGGCCGAGCGGTTTCTGACCTGGCACACGGAACGGATGATCTCGGGGGACGTGGTGGACCCGAACTGGATGGAAGGCAACAACCGGTTCTGGTATCGCAACAAGATGGGAGAAGGCTACGAGTTCATCCTGGTAGATCCGGTGACGGGAACACGAGTGCCTCTGTTCGATCATGTCCGACTAGCCGCTGCCATGTCACTGGCAGCAGACACAGCCTTCATTGCAGAGAAGCTGCCGTTTGAGTCCTTCGAGTTGTTGCGCGACGAGACCGCTATCGAGTTCACCGCCCATAAGAAACGGTTCGAGTGCGACATCAGAGCCTACAACTGCACCGTCGGCGATACGCTACCAGATGACACGCCATTCGTCGAATCGCCGGACGAGCAGTGGGAAGCATTCGTGCACGAGCACAACATGTATGTCAGACCGGCGGGCGGAGGTGACTCCACGCAGTTGACCACCGATGGTGTCGAGTACTGGTCCTACGGCCTCACCGCGCCGCGACCGAATGATGTCAAGAACAAGCGAGTCCGCAGGCCCAGCATCATCTGGTCCCCCGACTCCCGGAAGATGGTGGTGGCGCGCAGCGACGAGCGCGACGTCGAGCACATGCACTACATCTCGATGACGCCGCAGCGGCCGGTTCATTACTCACAACCCTACGCGCTCCCTGGCGATTCTCTCATTCCCTACCCCGGCTTCCATGTGCTCACACTCGAACCAGACGCGTCTATTTTGCGGGTAGTGAGCAACCACGCGGTCGCGGTGGAACCACGCCCGCACCGGATGTACTTGAACGGAACCCCCAGCGATTCCACTTGGAGCGCCGATTCAGATCGCTGCTACGTATCCTACGCGACCAGGGGCTCCAAGAGCATCCATCTGGCAGAGATAGCCGCCGCTACGGGTGAGTCACATCTCATCGTCAGTGATTCCAGCAAGACTTTCATCGACGAGCTGAGGGCGGGCATGTATGGGGCCAGTTGGCATGTGACGGCAGACGGGAACGACGTTATCTGGTGGTCGGAAGACGATGGTTGGGCACATCTCTATCGACTCGACAGGAACGGCACTGTCAAGAACCAGATAACGTCGGGGCCCTGGTTCGTGAGCACCTTGTATCACGTCGACGAAGCACGACGGCAGATCTACTTCACCGGCCGAGGGCGTGAGTCCGGACGGAACATCTACTTCGCCTATGTCTACAGAGTGAACTTCGACGGCTCCGGACTCACCCTGATTACTCCCGAGGACGCCGATCACACGATCCGCTGGTCACCGAGTGGCCGCTTCTTCGTCGACACCTACTCCCGGGTAGAGACAGCGCCGGTAACTGTGGTGAGAGCGGTACCGGACGGACGCGTCGTGGTGCGTGCTGAGGAGGCAGACATCTCACGGCTGGCGGAGATCGGCTGGAACCCGGCCGAGGTCTTCACGGTCAAGGCACGGGACGGGGTGACGGACCTGTACGGGCTGATCTACTTCCCGCCGAGCATCGACTCGACCAAAAAGTACCCGATCATCAGTCACATCTACCCCGGTCCGCAAATCGGGAGCGTGCGGGGTTACAACTTCAAGGGCGGTGGCGAGGATTTTTCACTTGCCCAACTCGGTTTCGTGGTGATTCAGTTGGATCACCTCGGCACGCCATTCCGATCCAAGGCCTTCCACGACAACTACTACGGCAACTTCACCGACAACGGTATTCCGGATCACGTGACGGCCATCAAGCAGCTCGCCGCGCGTTATCCATTCATCGACCTGGATCGGGTAGGGATCTACGGCCACTCGGGCGGCGGCTTCGCATCCACCGACGCCATGCTCCGCTTCCCCGAGTTCTTCAAGGTGGCGGTATCGGGAGCGGGTAACCACGACAACCGGAGTTACAACATCTACTGGGCTGAGAAGTACCAGGGTCTGATGGAGCAAGACACGGTAAAGAACAGCGATAACTTCGAGGCGTCCGCCAACAAGACCTATGCTGAGAACCTCCAGGGCAAGTTGCTCCTGATGCACGGTGACATGGACGACAACGTGCATCCCGCTATGACGATCCAAGTGGTGGATGAATTGATCAAGGCAAACAGGGACTTCGACCTGATCATAGCACCGGACCGCGCCCACGGCTTGAACGAGCCGTATTTCATCCGTCGCCGCTGGGATTACTTCGTGAGACACCTGCTGGGTGCGGAACCGCCCAAGAACTACGAGATTGTGCGGCCTGAGAACTGAGATGAGGGTGTACCCCTGCTTACGTCGCAGAGCATCAAAGGAACACGCTGGAGAGCCGCAAGGCATGGGTTCGTTCCAAAGTACGCGCGCGGCATGGACGGAACCACAAACGCTTGGCTGCACTGCGCCCGACCAGGAACCCAGATGCATGTCGCGGGGTTTCAGCTCTTATACAGTTGCTCCGACACCCAGGATGTTGCCGCTCTCCGCTGCTGAGACACAGAGGGTAGCTTTACTGTTAGCCCAGGACTTTCGGACCACTACGTTACCTGTGATGCGCAAGATACTCCTATTTCTGATTGCCTTGGCGGCCGGCTTCGCAGCCCCAAGCAAGCGAGCGGCAGCTCAGCAGGTGCAGGGTCAGGTGGTGGACAGTGTCACGGGACAAGCACTGCTTGGCGCGGCCGTATTCCTGCTGGACCTGGACGGTTCCATTGTAGCGACCACCCTGACGGACTCGGATGGCGTCTTTCTGTTGCTGGGGCCCGGGCCCGACAGCTACAGCCTGCGGGTGGAGCACGAGGGCTACCGCACGTCATTGTTCCCACAGTTCGAGTTGCCTGCCGACCAATCGGCCTCATACAGACTGCGACTTCCGAGACAACTTGCCCCAGCAATACGCGTAGCGGACGAATCCCTCCTAGCTATGATCCCGGTCGCATGTCCCAATACGTCACCGGAGGAACCTGTCGTTCTGGGGTGGGTGCATCGATCGAAAACCCGAGCACCGATTCCCGATGCTGCCGTCCTCGTTTCTTGGAGTCATGTGCCAGACGCACTGAGGGGAACCGTGGACGTCGGGTATTTCGAGGGCATCACGACCACCGACTCTGCTGGCTTCTACGCGATCTGCGGCGCACCCACTGGCTCGAGGATAGCGATTCATGCGGTAACCGACCAAGGACTGAGCGGTTTCCATCAACTGCGGTTCGTTGGCAGCGGCGTAGTCACCGACGATCAGGTCTATTTGACGTCCGGCCCGGTATGGCGGCAGGACCTCATGATCCTCGAGTTGGATCAGCGCTCAACAAATCTGGTCGGTGTTGTCACCGACAGCGTGACCGGAGAACCTTTACCGGATGCCGAGGTTGAGGTGGTCGGAACTCCGCTGTTCGCCGTTACAGACGGCACTGGCCACTTCCGGCTAGAAGCCCTCTCATTCGGTCCCGTCCGTCTTAGGGTACGGCATGTGGGCAACCTGCCACTCGAGCACGCAGTCACTCTACCGGAAACGGGCACGCTTGAGATCCCGCGAGAGGCTCTGGTTTTGCCCCGAGTTCCCACTGAGTTGGAACCCGTGGTTGTCGAAGCCGTTCCCGGCCGTAGTCCCTTCGCCGAGTTCGAAGCCCGCAGGGAAAGAGGAGCCGGAAGCTTCATCACTCGGGAAGAATTCATGGCTCGAGGTGATCCCGCGCGCGTCACCGATGTCCTTCGCGGCATGCCTGGGATCGAACTGAAGCGGGGACCGGATCTCAGTCGTCCTTGGATCGTCTCGTTGAGGCGCGGTGGGCCCCGGACTTTCGGCAATGCGGTAGGCGGGACACCGGGCAGCAGCGATGGTTGCTGGCCGCTATTCTACCTGGATCGTCACTACATCGGCAACGCCGGTGAGACCGACGTCGATATGGCAGTGTCGTTACCGGAGGTCGAAGCGATCGAAGTATACGGAGGTGCTGCCTCCATCCCCCACGATTTCAACCGTATCGGGGCACAGTGTGGTGTGATTGCATTCTGGACACGGCAGGCTGAGCCCCGGACCGTACCGGTCGAGGGTGGCGGTGGAATCTTGAGTTCGCCGTATCTTCACTTTGGTTTCGCCGCGGTAGCGGTGGTGGCGATCTTTCTTGGCCTCGGGCACGCCATTCACTTCTAAGGCAACACCGCCCGGGGAGCGAAAACCGCTGTAGCCTCGATCGAACAGCACGCCGGTCCAACCATTGATCGGTGAGGATGCCCCCACATTGCCACCTCAGGACAACGCGGGGGCGGACTGCTGGTTTGGTAATGCCCTACCGCGTCCAGAAGACAATCACCCCACATACTGCACCGACGCGATTGAACTCTTGCGGCACGGCCACCGCACTCGAATAGACCTCTACGGCCTCGATGGCGTAGGCCGATATTTCCCGGTTGACGTCCACCGTGCCTGTAGTCCCAACGTAGGACCTGTCGACGAACACGAGCGGGTAGCACGGATTTGTGTCAAAGTCCCTCAACCCGCCCCGCATGGAACCCCGCCTGGTCGTGATGATCCACTCGAGGGCACTCGTGCCGCGGCGAATGTACATGCCTGGCGCACGCCGCAGGATGTCTATCACCTCGTCCACAACCCCCTGCTGCTCGAACTCTTCCCGTGTAACGAAGTAGCCACTGGTCGTCTCCCTTCTTCGTTCGAATTCGGGCAGGCTGCGGCGCGCCTCACTCACCTCGGCTTCGACCGCGACCGGATCCAAGACTGTTGGCGCCCCGCCCAGCTGGAACGGTGGAAGACTGATCGTTTCACCCTCATTCAGTTGTACGTCGAAACGCACCGGCTCGTAGCCAAGGCGCTGCGCAAAAACCCGCATATCGCCCGGTGGCAGTCCCGCCAGCCGAAATGCGCCGGTGACGTTCGTTCGGGTACTGAACGGAGTACCTGCAATAGACACAACTGCGTTTGAGATCGATGTGCCACCCGAATCCATGACGGTCCCTATGATCGCAGCCGTCCGCATCGTCACAGGTCTCAATTCGAAATCCTGGCGCCAGGCGCGGCCGGGCATCTCTTTAAACCCACCCCCCGTATACACGCCACTGAACACCCCCCCCCACTCGAAGGTCAGACTGACCACCTCGCTGATTCGGTTTCCCTCGACAGCGTAGGCGGCTATCCGACTGTCCACCGGGAGTCCACAGATGCCGTACAACCCACCGTCGCCGGAGATAGCCCAACCTTCAGTGTCATCCAAGTCGACCCGCTCCCTAAGCATGCCAGATACCGCAGGCCAGGAAATTCGGATTTCGGCGTCGACCACAGGTTCTTGCGTCATCGCATCGCGAACCAATCCCAAGACCACCGGAAGGTTGGCCGGAGTGTCTTCAGGACACACTTGAGCAGCAACCGCATCAGGATCCCAATCGTCAAACATCGGCGTCAGGCCCACTGATGGTTGTGGTTCGATCGACGGTACCAGTAGCATATAGGTCGCGAGTTGGTCCGTCGCCAGCTGGAACGGCGGGAACTCGGAGAGCCGATAGCCCTCCGCCTCCGCTCGGAGATGGAATTGACCCACGGCGCCGGCTTGGATCAGAAAGAGCCCTTCAGGGTTCGTCCGGGTCCGACCCACCTCCGATCCATCGGCCGAGATGAGCGTCACCGTCCCACCGTCGATTGGCACCAGGGTGATGCTGTCGACGACCTGGCCCCGAACGACCTGGGCCTGGAGATAAGCGATGCCAGAAACGGTCAGAAGAAGTACGCTTCCAATGACCCGGCTCAAGAAGCGAGTAGTGTTGACCGGACGGAGGATCGAGCCTGACATATTGTTTCCTTGTTGCCAATCCCCTCAGAAAGGGTACGTGGATGAAGATCGTGACGGCCCAGACGCCACCAACCCGGCTATGGCTGGCCTACCCATCCCTCAGCCTCGCCAGGTGACTGGCTCTCGCAGCTATGATCAAGCGCAGGTTGTCGTCGACTCCAGGATAGACAACTTGCTTCTCGCTCACTATCAACCCGCCTCCGGTGAAGTCTATGACCATTTGGAGCTCGTTTTGATACCAGCGAAATTTGAATGTCTCCGTGGTCTTTCCGGTTACCCTACCCAACCGAAGTCGCTGCCCGTTATTGAACGCGTAGATCGTGGCGTCGCTGAAGTTCTGGTTCTCGACTTCGACGGTCAAGCCGGCTGGGTCGAGTTCTGGCTGTGGTGCCGGTGACGGACCGCTCGTACCCACGCACGCCTCGATTGACAGCATCAGGAAGGCCATCGACGCTATTGTAATCGAGCGAATCATCCCAGTCATCTGAATCAACCTAGTCCTCCCGATCAGGCTGTACAGACCCCATCTCACATTGCCACGCTGGATCCGAACTGACAAGAGATCACCAAGAAGGCTACTATGAAGTTTAACCGCTGTGAGTAGTCAGTGTTCCATTCGCCAGCTCTGGAAGTCCGGCAGTTCATGCCCCCCGCTGGTGATATCACGGGGAACCGGCCACTCTTGGGTGGGTTCTAATATCCGGGGTCGGAGTGCATGTTTCCCTCAAAATGGGCGTCGCCACGCGACGCGCGAAGCCACATGTGAGGTGCGCCACAATGAATACTGGAGTGTCGAAGAAATGCGCCCTGTACGTCGCTCTATTGGCCGGATCGGTCGTCGCCTGTTCGACTGAGCCTGGAGGAGACGTATCCGGTTCCTGGGACCTCGTTGAGAGCATGAGTTCGCAGACAGGGATTGCCTGCGAAATGACGGGGGAGTTCTTGCTGTCCCAGGCTTCCAACGGGCCGAGTTTTGACGGACTACGAGTGCGGACCGCTACATGCACCAACGCCCCGGACGGCTTTGAACTCCGGACGAGCGGTGCTGACAACGTCTTGCACGGCCGGGTCGAAGGGCTGACGGTGACGTTCAACGTCGATTTCTGCGACTACGAGGGTACGCTTGCTGAACCCGTAATGAGCGGCACAATGGAATGTGATGAAGACCCGGACCTGTCCGGCCAGTCCGTGTTGTTCACGGGCACCTGGCAGGCCACCAGGAAGTGAAGCAACACCGCATACAGACGAGTGGCGTTTCTGCTTCATGATGCTACTGCCTATGCAGGAGGGATGAGCATGACCATCTCACGCCGGGTGTTCTGCGGCACCGCCGTTGCACTGGTGGCGCCCAGGACGGCTTTCAGAGCCCCGCCCCCACCAGCAGCTATTCCAGGCGATCGCTTTGACCCCTGGGTCGAGGTCGATCCCAAGCTGCTCGGCCACAACATCGGGGAGGTGAGTAGACTCACCAACGGTCACCCAATTCTCGCCGTGGTCAAGAACAACGCATACGGGCTCGAATTGCCGCTGACCGCGCACCTGCTGGAACCACATCCGGAGATCGCGGGCTTCGCCGTAGTCAAAGCCGAGGCAGCTGTCGCTTTGAGAGACGCGGGCATCCGAAAACCGATTCTCTTGATGGTGATCGCGGCGGATGAGGAGGGGCATGAGTTAATCGCCCGCAAGGTCGAGCTGAGCCTCTACACCGATGACGCAGCACGGCGCGTGACTGCTCTGCGCAGCAGGGCCGCTGCCCCAATCGATGTACAGCTATATCTCGATACCGGCATGGGTCGGATGGGGATGCCATACCACCGGGCGCTACCCTGGGCCCATGAGCTGACAACCCGCGGCGACGTCCGTGTTCGGGGGACGTTCATGGCGTTCACCGAGGAGGCTGACTTTGACGTGGAGCAGCTCCGGCGCTTCCTCGAGCTGGCTCAGACTGCCAAAGAGCAGGGCATGTCTTTGGGACCACTTCATGCGGCAGCCTCCAACGGGGTGTTCCATTTGCCGACGTCGCACCTCGACCTCGTTCGTCCCGGCATCGCGTTATACGGCGGCTATCCCAGTCGCCCGGACGAGGAACGACAGAAGGCGGAACTGGTTGCCGCGTTCCGGCTGCGGGCCCGGGTGGTTCGCGTCGAGCGGTTGCGGACGGGCGACGGAGTCAGCTATGGGCGGAACTACGTGGCGGAAAGACCCACCTGGATCGCAACGCTGCCGGCTGGCCACAGTGACGGCTACTCTCGCAGGGCAGTCGATGGGGCGCGCGTGTTGATCAACGATCGGCTCTATCCCGCGATCGGCGCGGTGAGTGCGAGCCACACGATCGTAGAGCTGGGCGACGAGCCCTCGGTCAAGGTGGGCGATGTGGCCACATTCGTGGGACCTGACCATCCAGCCATACATCCCAACGCCGTAGCCGAAGCGATGGGGATCTCGGTGTACGATGTTCTGATGCACCTCAGTCCGTCGTTGCCTCGGGTGGTGGTGTAGGGGGGAGCGGAGAGCGGAGAGCGGGGAGCCGCACGCTGGACCGGCGAGCTGACGCTGACGGCCAAACGGCTCCCCGCTCCCTGCTCCGCGCTCCCCGTAACCCATTCCATAACAACAATTTACGTCCTCCAACCCACCTCACTTGCGCAGAATGTAATTTGTAATTACAATACGTCATACAACGATACGCTTTTGGCGCTAAGTGGGAGGACCTATGACGGATATCGACCTATCCAAGATCTGGGAGCGAATCCGAGACGAGTTAGGGAGCAAGGGGATCGACTTGGACGTGGGGTGTTGCGACAGTGTATCGGGTTCGCCGTTGAAGGTCGTGTGCATGGCGGGGGGGCTGTCAGAGAGCCTGAAGGAGATGGGAAAGACCGCCCGAGACCAGGTGCTAATGGTCCGCATTGACGAAGACACCACCAAGAAGCTCGATGCCTGGATCGAGACGGGAGCCTTCAAGAGCCGCTCAGCAGCAGCCGCGCTGTTCATTCGTGAGGGTCTCAAGGTACACGGCCGGGAACTCGACGAATTGGGCGAGGCGTTGCGGGGAGTGGAGGACGCCAAGGACCGGCTGCGTCAGAAGGCGCAGGAGGTGTTCGAGCACGAGAGCAGCCGGGACGCACCGGAAAACTTCTCGCAGGAGTGAGGCGACATGTCGTGCAGCTGCTGTGAAACAACCGGCCCTCGCAACATTCTCTTCCTAGTGATAGTCGTAGCCGTGCTCGGGGGTGGCCTGGCAGGCATCGCTAAGCTGTTCAGACAGGTAGCTGGGACGGTCTCCTTGCCCGACGCCGCGTGGATTCCGCTCGCCACAGCCGCCGTGCTGGGTACCCTGGTGGGACTGTGGCTGGGATTCAGGCAGCACGGGCGTGCCCAACCGCTGGCGGTGGGCGTGTTCGGACTTTTGGTTGCCGGGCTGGGACTGTTGATTGGCTATCCGATCATGCTGCTGGGCGTGGCGATCGTGCTGGGAGCGACGCTGTGGAGTGCAATGGCGCACCTATCGGGTAGCAGCTAACGAATATCAGCTCACCGCTCCCCGCTCCCCGGCCTCCGCAGCCATCAGCGTCAGCTAGCGGCTCCCGGCTCTCCGCTCCCGGCTCCACAGCCACCACTGTAGATTTGACTTCTTCATTCGGATCTGGCGTTGGGAGATCGCTCGGTATGAATAGAGGAAGAACATCAAGACAGATCCGTCACGGCCATGCCGGGATGGTAGCCACAATCTTGCTGTTCGCTTGGCTGTGGCCGGCCCCGGCCAGCAGCAGCGCGGTCCTGGAGCAGGACACCGTGCAACAGTCCACTGTCGGACCGCTCTTCGAGTCACATGAGCTGCTGCACTTGACGCTCGAAGCACCGCTCGACGAAATCTTCAAAGAGCGCGGCCAGGAGAGTTCCGACCATGACGGAGCGTTGACCTACGAGAACCCAGACTTGGGGCGCGTCGTGCTGGAGGTCGGCGTCAGAACCCGTGGCAAGACGCGTCTGGACCGTAAGGTCTGCCGCTTCCCTCCCCTCAGAGTCAATTTCAAGAAGAAGCAAGTTGAGAACACCTTGTTCGCGGGGCAGGACAAGCTCAAACTCGTGACGCATTGCCAGAGCGGGCGCAGCCAGTACGAGCAGTTCCTCCTGCTGGAATACCTGATCTACCGCAGCTACAACATCTTGACCGACCTCAGCTTCAAGGTGCGCCTGGCTCAGATCACCTACGTAGATACTGAAGAGCGACAAGACAGCCTCACCCAATTCGCCTTCTTCATCGAAGACGACGACGCCGTGGCGGAACGGAACGGCTGGCAGTTCTTGACGGTACCAGTAGTGCCGCCAGAATACATCGACTGGACGCAACTCAGCCTGCTCGGCGTGTTCCAGTTCATGATAGGTAACACCGACTGGGACCCTTTCCAGCGGGAACCGGACAGGGAGGAGTGCTGCCACAACGTCAAGCCCATCGGCTCCCAAGAGGGGCCGGTATTCCCGGTACCATACGACTTCGACTGGACGGGGGTTGTCGACGCACCATACGCCGAGCCACATCCGGACCTCCGTCTCCGCTCCGTGCGCCAACGACTGTATCGAGGACTCTGTCTACCGGATGAAGTCCTGAGGAACACCTTTGCGACCTTCAACGAACACAAAGACGCTATCTACGCCCTGTACCTCAACGAGCCTGCCCTGGAGGAGAGATACCGCGAGCGCACTGTCGAGTACCTCGATGACTTCTACGAGATCATGAACGATGACGGGAAGGCACGATCGCAGATCATCTCGCGGTGCCGCTCGGAAAGGTGAGCCCAAGCTCAGCTGACAGCTGGTAGCTGCCAGCTGTCGCTACATCCCGATCGTTACCCCAGTCCGGAACGTGACCAGGTTCGCTTGGCTCCTGATTGGAAACAGAGTCACCGATCCGTCCGGGTACTCTACGATATCGCCGCGCCGCAGGTACTCAGCCACGCCATTGTAGGTAGACTGCACCGACATGTCTATCGATATCGGGCGCCGGCCCCGCGTCAGCCGGAACAGCAGCCCGCCACCGCCCACCAGCGCCCCCGTGAAGTGGTCGAAGTTCGTGCTGCTCAGGCCATCATGGAAATCGGCCGTACCGCTCACCGACGACACCGTGGCAAAGTAAGAGAAACCGGCGGTGCCATATACGTACGGCCGAATCGGCCCGTTACCCAGCGTGATTTGCGGCCCCACGCCAAACCCGACAATGAAGTTGTCGGTGCTGACGTCGACCCACACACGCCTGATGGTCGGGCTCAACACGGTTGAATAGCGTTCGTGACCGTACATCACGAACGAGCCGTCGAGACGCAGGCCAAAGTGGCGGCCGCGATCGAAGTTGATCACACCGTAGGTCCCCAATCCACCGCCCCACTCGACGAACCGCTGAAACTCCCCGACCGGTCGTGCCAGTACACCACCCACGCCAAATGCAAAGCTGGCTTGAGGCCGGTACTGACCACGGGCCGCGATTGGGACGGCGGCGATGAACGCAACGAGCAGCCAATATCTCTGACGCATGGAACCCTCCGGATTCGCCTCTCGACAACTCCAGATGGCAAGGCGTGTGCCTCGGCCGCGCCGACCGCAAGCACTTGATGTAACAACAGTTAGACGTTAGTGGCGGCGGCAGCAGCAGCCCCGCCCGTCCTCAGATTTGGACAGGCCGGGGCACAGCCAAGGTCAGCTGTCAGTTCTTGGGCAAGTGCTGATCCCCAACAGCGTGTAGAGGGGACAGGTACCGACCAATCCGGTTACGAGCGGCAGGATTCCCAGTAGTCCCCAGAGAGTCTTCGGTCCGACGAAGACGATGGTCAATAAGGCCAAACCGACTACGACCCGAAGCGTCCGCTCGATCTTGTGTTCGTTCTTGGGAAACAGATTGACTGCCATATCTCCTCCTAGTCAGCCGATCGGCTGTCGACTCGTCAGCCCTGGGCTGACGCTAAGGCAACTCAGCCAATGCGTCCAGTATGTCGTCGTTGGTGGGGCGAATCTTGTAGTCGACCTCGACCATCTTCCAGCGCACGAACCCTTCCTTGTCAATTACGAATGTCGCCGGGTGAGTTATCTGACGCCCTCTGGGATCTGCCGGATTGAAGAGACCGTAGCGGTCGATCACCCGGTGCCCTGGATCGGAAAGCAGGGGGAAGTCCGGTGCTATCCCATCCTCCGCCGAAATCCGGTCCACCATCTTCTGAAGATCCTCCGGACCATCGACTGAAACTGCCAGGATCTGCGTGGTGCGGCGCTGCTCAGCGTCCAACAGGGTTTTCAGCTTCACGAGCTGTTGCGCGCAGTAGGGTCACCAATGGCCGCGGTAGAAAACGAGGACTGTGTTCTTATCACCGCGGAGTTCCGACAGTGTCAGCACCTCCCCCGACAGCGCACGCAGCGAGAAGTCCGGAGCCAAGTCGCCAACGGCAACCCGCTCGAGATCGGTGGGTGGCAG
>JBDHKN010000043.1:0-48766 GCA_039586365.1 Gemmatimonadota bacterium
TGTGGAAACCACGATCTCGTTCGTCTACAAGGTCTGCCGGCCGACGACCCAGGATCACGGGGATCGGATGTAGATCTGTGACAAGGTCACTGTGGAACATCCATTCGACACCGCTATTTGTACCACTATGTACGCGGCGGCTGTGGTCTCGTCGTCTCGCGGGCGTCGAACTGCGGCGTCTGTCTGGCGGCGGGGCACAAAAGGCCACCGGCGTACTGTCTCCATAGCACGGTGGCCTTGAGGGCAACCGTTAACATGCAGCATGGTACAAGGGTCGGCTAGGTCAAGAGACAAAGCCCCGAGCGCCGCGAGACGCCCGGGGCTTAGCACACCGCCCGGCGCAGGGCCGGGCGATGAGGTACGGCGACTCCTGTCAGTTGCAGCCGTTGGGGCTTTCGGGGGAATTCTTGCAGCTTTCGAGCGTCGCCGTGACCGGCGCCGCATTTCGCAAGTCTAGGCCGGTGCTGTGCCCCACGAAGACGCCCGGTACGGCGACAGGATTTCCTCCCATCGTAACCAAGTTATCGCCGCGGGCTTCGTCGTTGAACACAATCGCCGCGATCGCACCGGCCGCGACGGCTCTGCCAATCTTCTCGTCGAAGCGGCATACTCCCCGCAGGATAAGCGCGATCTTCCCATCTGGGTCCACGACGAGTGGATCGGACGGACACGCTCTGCCGACGTACACGACCTCGCCCGTGATCTCGCCACCGGGTAGATCGTCCAGTGGCGTGGTGATTGTACCCTCCGCTGCCGGGTGTGCTGCGCCCGCAAAGGAGACGACCGCGTCAAAATCGGGTGTGCCGTCGTACTGGCAGGTCAAGTGAGCATTTCCAGACGGCGTGCGCACCCACTTGCTCTCATAGGTGAGGCTGGTACCCCCTTGAATCAGTGTGCAGAGCCAGCCCGTCAACCTCTCCGTCTTCGGGATGCGCTCCAGCCCCCGGAACTGACAACTCAGGGTGGGGGAAGAGGAAAGGAGATGCCCTGTGAAGGATCCTGCACGCACCGCAGCCTTTAGGCGCGCTATGCGGAAAGCCACGCCCACGATCGCGGAGGTAGCCGACGGCATGGGGATGCATGTCAACTCTGTGAGCGGATACCTCAACCGCCTGCCTCCGTCCGACCGAGCGGTCGAGTTGTTGGTCCAGTGGCTCCGAGAGCACGCAGACCGGCTGCAATCCGAGGCCAACAAGCTCGAGAGGGGGCTGAAATGAGCCGACTAAAGAAACGAGGCAAGCGTCTCTACGGAGACTTCCGTGATTACGCGGACGTCGGTGGGGGGTACGAAGCGCTCAAACCGGAAGGCGAGGTACGCGCCACCACTGATCCCGATGAGGGTACGGCACTCCTCGCGGCGCGTCTCAAGGAACTCAAGGAACTGCGTAGACAAGGTTACTCCCCGGGCGACAGCCGCGACCCGAGGCTGGAGGACTACTCGCGATACCATTTGGCACAGAAGGCACATGCACGGCGGGCGGTCACGGTAGAGTCTGATGAACGGCGGTTGCGAATGTGGCTAGACTACTTCCGTGATCACCTCAACCTGCCGAACATCCGACTTTCGCAGGTTACGGTCGAGCGGGTGACCAGGTTTCTCAATTGGTCACGGCAACAACCGGGGCGGAATGGAAACACGAAGTCCGGCCAGACCCTGCAGCACGAGTTGCACGCTCTTTCGAATCTGTTCAGGCGTGCAGTTCGAGAAGGAAAGGCCCGTGAGAACCCTGTAGCGCGGCTGCTGGACAGGCCGCGAATCGACCGTGAAGAAGCTACATACCTCGAGCCGGGAGAAGCCGCAAGGTTGCTCAAGGCCGCACAGAATCTGGACGCCAAAGGACATCACTTGGCGACGCCGTTCTTGCACCCGTTGCTCGCTACGTATCTCTACACAGGTGGTTCTCCCGTCGAGCCGTTGGGACTCGAGGTGCAAGACATCGACTTCGACAACGGTGTCGTCCACTTCCGTCCAAACAGGTGGAGATCGCTCAAGAGAAAGTGGCGGAAGCGTCTTGTTCCCCTATGGCCGGATCTCCGAGCAGTCCTCGCCGCTCACATCGGCGAGCGCGAACAAGGACTGTTGTTTCCCTCGAAAGACGGTAAGATGTTGACCGACTGGCGAGCGCGACTTGAGACTGCAGTGAAAGCCGCGAAGATCGAAAAGCACGTCACTCCGTACACGCTACGCCACACCTACACGGCCGCTAGACTTCAGACGCTAGACAACGGTCAACCGGTGTCACCGTGGACTGTAGCTTGTGAATTGGGGCACCGTGACGTAAACCTGATACAGCGCACCTACGGCCACTTGCTGAAGACGAGGCACCGTTCTGACTCGGTAGAGTATCGTGAGGCCAAGGTGCTGGAGCACAAACGGAGAGCTAAGACGGGATGATGTATACACGAGGGATTATCTTGTCACAGTGTTTGTCACAGTTTCTTGTTACAGTTGGCAAATGATGACTGACGGAAAGGCTCGTAACTGCGTAGTTTTTCAAGCACTTGCCCGGGTGGTGGAACCGGTAGACACAAGGGACTTAAAATCCCTTGGGGGAAACCCCGTGCGGGTTCGAGTCCCGCCCCGGGCATCTGCAACAAAGACAACGGCCAAAAGTAGCTACGCGGCAATGCCAAACCAGCTCGAAGCAGCTTTTGAGCGGCAGGTGTTTGCGTTCAGTAGCCTCCTTGTGGCGAGCCTCGGCAGCCCCGGCGATGGCGCGTCCCTCGCCTGCAATTCTCGACCGGCCAATGACTTGACGCACAATCGATCTGCCATATACTGATCTGATCGAGGTCCCATCTCACAGGTGCAAGGTCGGCCGTCCATGTCTATGCAACGCAGGCGCCCGACGCGCTTGACCGCGAGTCGCCTGCTCTGCGCAGCGTCGATAGCCGTGGCAGCGTGCGGCGGTACTCTCACGGGGACAGACGAGCCGTACGTCTATGACCCACCCGCCGTGATCGACGACGGATGGCCGACGGCCTCGCTCGAAGGGACCGGGGCCGACATCGCGCGGCTGGAGGCGCTGGTCAGCGCAGCGCGCGACGCAATGTACGACCGACTCCACGGCGTGCTGATCGTGCATGAGGGTGCACTGGTGTTCGAGGAGTACTTCCCCGGCTACCGGTCGTTGGGCGGCCGAGCGGAAGGGCAGTGGGTCGAGTATTCCCGGACCACTAAGCACGAGTGCCAGTCCGCGACGAAGTCGTTCCGCTCAGCCTTGGTGGGAATTGCCATCGACCAGGGGCTCATCGAGAGTGTCGACGTCCCCGTCGCCTCGTTCTTCCCCCAGCTGAGCGGTCTGTTCACGGGGGAGAAGGGCGAGATCACACTCCACCATCTGCTGACGATGTCGTCCGGCCTGGATTGGCCGGAGACCTCGACCCCCTATCCCGACACAGGGAACCCGCTTTGGCAGATGTACCAGCTCCCGCGGAGCCAGTGGGCGCGCTTCGTCATCGAGCAGCCGATGGCCGCGTCGCCGGGCACCGTGTGGAACTACAACACCGGGCTCTCGATCCTCATCAAGGAGATCCTAGACCAGGCGACTGGCATCGCCGCCGAGAGCTTCGCCGACAACGAGTTCTTTCTCAAGATGGAGAGCTACCGGCAGCACGGCTTTCCCTTCGTCGACTTCGTCCTCCCCCGCGACATGGCGAAGTTCGGTCAGGTGTTCTTGAGCGGCGGACGGTGGAAGGAGACCCGGGTCGTTTCAGAGGAGTGGATCGACGCGTCCACGCAGCGGCACTTCACCCCACCCTGGTCGGCTCCCCACGACGAAGGCTACGGGTATCTCTGGTGGGTCCGGACCCTGCGCGTCGGGTCTCAATCCTTCGACGCCTACTTTGCTCACGGCAATGGCGGGCAATCGATCTGGGTGATCGAAGACCTGGATCTCGTGATCGTTTTCACCGCCGGGTATTTCAGCGCGTCGGCTCCCCTGCTTGAGTGGCTCGAGGAATATGTGCTCCCGGCGATGCTGGGAGTGGGTGACGTGGCGTAGGCGGTGCGGATCCGCATGCCTGGCGCTGGCAGCCCACCGTCCGTGCAGCGGAGTGGCCGAATCCCGATCGTGGTTGTCCTTGGTGCCACAGATTTTCGGAGGCAGACTGTGGGAATCTCAAGGCGGGTGTTTGCCGCTACGAACGCCTGGCAGCCAACCTGCGCATGGTGAGGCGCTTCAGCCGCGTTCCCGCCGCTGGCGGTGTAAGACGAGGCCGCGCACGTTGCAGACGATGGAAAGGCCGATCAAGACCCCGGAGAGCCCGGCGACGAAGCCCTGCCAGAGGTCGGTGGGCGGGTGCACGAAGCGTTGCGTCAGGATGCCGACCACGAGGCTGAGCTGACCAACTGCGATGAGGGCTTCGGGATTGTGGAGCCGGTGTTTGAGCAGCATGGGCCTTTCTCCGGAGGGCTCAGTCGGTGAACCGGTACCACGCCATGGCCCCCAGCTTGACGCCGGCCATGGTGGCGGCGACGGCGAACAGGTCCCAGCTCCAGACGTGGTCGGCGTAGTAGTAGTAGGCCCACAGCCCGACGGCGACGAGACCTCCCATGACGCCGGCGAGGCTGGTGGACCTGAGCCGGTGCATCATGAAGCGCTCGTCGAGTTCCTTGCCGAAGATGGGGATGATCATGCGCTTTCCTCCAGGGTGAAGATCGCGTCGGTGGAGCAGCCGAAGACTTGCGCGAACTCGAGGGCCAGCGGGAGGCTGGGAACGTAGCGGTTGCGCTCGATGGAGTTGATGCTCTGGCGCGAGACACCAACGGCCTTGGCGAGCTTCTGCTGGGTCCAGCCCCGCTCGATGCGGAGCTCCTTGACGCGGTTGGTGACGATCGGGCGCATGTCAAGTTCGCTTTCCATTACCAACATGAGGTCTCGATTGCCAAATGTCAAGTCAGCTTGTCAACGGGCCGTGTCTGTAGCTGTCTCCGCGTCCGAGCCTGAGGACCGGTGCGCGAGACCTCAGAACGTGTCCTCGCGGTGGGTGGCATTCCGAATTCGGAATTCATATCGGTTATGCTGCACCGAGTCCGATACGAGGCGGAGCGATGTTCGATTGGATCACCGATCGCGACACCTAAAGCCGAGTCGGTGGAGAATGCGAAGTGGCGAAGCCGTGCTGAAGGGATCGAGGAACTCAGCCAGTACATCGCCTGGTACAACGGGCGGACTGCATTCGAACCCTAACTACACAAGCCCTGCTGTGCTCGAACGGCAGCTCAACGCGGCCTAATCCCGTGTCCACCAGACCGGGGCAAGACCACGTTCCCCACGACGATAGCAGCGTCCCCACGACGACAGCGACGTTTCCCACAAGGCGGGTGGCGTTTCGGAAATCGATAGTCGCTTCTCCCCACAAGGGAGTGACACTCCCATCCTCAGTAGTGGCATTCCCGTCCATGGCGGTGCCGTTTCCCACCACGATGAGGAGGTTCCCTCGACAACGGGAAGGACTCTCGACGATGGTGGGGATGAGCGGGCAGGTAGTGGGACTTTCGGTGCAGATGGGGGGGCGATGTCCAAACTCGCCTCGCGATACCACCAGGCAGCGCATTGGGAATGGCCCAGCTACAGCTAATCCCGGACAGGCACCCGTGATCCACTAGACCGCCTCATTCATGTGCCTATATATTGCGTATATATATCTGACATATTGAGCATACTGCGTGAGATCAAGGAGACCGATGAAACTCATGTCGGTTACTACGGTCTAGCATGCTGTTGCCGGCCCTCATTCTATTGGTGGCGTGCTTCGCCGCCTGCGAGTCTGCTACCGCTCCCGGTGAGGACACCTACCTCTATGAGTACCGGGTCCCGGAGGCGATAGGTGACGGTTGGGAGACGGCGAGCCTGGCGGCGGCGGGCCTGAGCGAGTCTCACTTCATTCGCCTGATGGAAGATCTCCGCGACCTAGAGGGTCACGAGGTTCACAGCATCCTGGTGGTCAAGGACGGGAGGTTGGTCTTCGAGGAATACTTCGACGGGCGGAAGTTCAGCTTGGCCCAGTATACCGGCGGAACCGGCTTCGATCGTGAGGACACCCACAACCTGGCTTCCGTGACGAAGAGCTTCACGACGACACTGGTCGGCATAGCCATCGACCAGGGCTACGTCGCGTCGGTTCACCAACCAGTCTTCGACTTCTTCCCGGAGCATGCAGACCTTCTTGTGGAGGATCCGAGGAGGGGGGACATGACCCTGGGGGATCTGCTGCTCATGATGTCCGGCATCACTTGGAATGATCTGGGCACGTATTCCTACGAAGATCCCCGGAACGATCTCGTCCAGATGTTCAACAGTGGAGATCCCATCCGATACGCTCTCTCGAAGCAGCTCTATGCTCACCCAGGGACGGTCTTCGATTACTGCAATGCGAACACGAACATTCTCGGTGAGGCCGTAACCAGGGCCACCGGCCAGCGACTGGATGTCTTCGCCCAGGCGAACCTGTTCGATCCCCTGGGGATCGTCCACCTGGAGTGGCAGATGCTGCCGAATGATGTGGTTTTCGCCTCTGGGGATCTGCGGCTGCGGCCTCGGGACATGGCCAAATTCGGTGAGCTGTTCTTGAGAATGGGGACGTGGGGTGAGGAGCAGGTTGTCTCACAAGAGTGGGTGGAAGTGGCCACGGAGCGGCACGTGGTACCCTCGGCCAGCCATGATTGGGCCGACGCCTACGGCTATGGGTGGTGGCATTGGGATATCTCTTCCGGCGATAGGGACCACCAGACCTATCAGGCCAGCGGTTGGGGTGGGCAGTGGATCATCGTGATCCCCGAGCACGAGATGGTCGTGGTTTCCACGGGTGGCAACTACTACCAGTCAGCGCCCATGCCGGTCGAGAGGATGCTGGCGGACTATGTACTGACCGCAATTCAGCACACCGCCAGCTCCTCCCAGTAGGCCGACTGTTAGAGGCCGGCAGCGTTTCCCGCATATGGGGAGCGTTGGGGGGCAGGGGCTCAGGACGTGGTCGAGCACACAGCGGGACCGGACTGCCGGCCTGGAAGCGTGTCTGAGATCAGAGGACAGCGACCTCCCCAGTCAACTGCCGCGCGTGCCGCTCGACTACTTGCCTGATTCTTGAGTAGACGTCTGCCTCTCCGAAATCTTCGGCGCAGGCCTCGCCACGTCAGGTGCTGCGGAGGTAACGGAGTCAACGAGTTCCAGTAGAAGCACTCGCACACGGTCCCAAGGAAGGTCAACTCGTGCAGCGAAGAGCCTCCAGTCGCTCTTCTGAACGTTGCGGATGTCCCAGGAGCGTCAACACCGGCGTGTAGCCCGGGTCGAAACTGCGGCAAAATGTGGTGCCGAAAGCCTACGGAGCAAACCGGCGCGGCCGCGCATCCAAAGGGCAGGCGGTTGCCGCATCCCGTTGATGCTGCCACGGAGATCGGTGCTGTTCATCCACGATCGGTGATTCTAAAAATTTGTGCGCAGCACGTACCACGCGAGGACTTGCCATAGCCGACGCGACTAGTGTCTTCGCCTCCGGCGCCACCTTTAGGCGGCTGGACTCCTCATGCTTTCGGGCCCGCTGCCCGGACAGCCTCCGGCACGTCTGCAGCGAACTGCGCGAAGTTCTCGGCGAACATTCCGGCCAGTTTCTTCGTCTGGGCGTCGTACGCAGCCGTGTCCGCCCAGGTCGACCGGGGGTAGAGTACGTCGTCGGGTACGCGCGGGCACTTCTCTGGCACTTGCAGACCGAAGATCTTGCCTGTCCGCATCGGGACATCGTCCAGCGTGCCCTCCAGCGCTGCCGTGACCATTGCCCGCGTGTACTCGAGCTTGACGCGCGAGCCGACGCCGTAAGGCCCTCCGCTCCATCCTGTGTTGACCAGCCAAACCTTGACATCGTGTTTGGCGATCTTCTCGCCCAGTAGGTTGGCGTAGATCACCGGATTGAGTGCCATGAACGGCGCTCCGAAACAAGCGCTGAAGGCAGCTTGTGGCTCCGTCACACCACGCTCCGTGCCCGCGACCTTGGCGGTGTAGCCCGATAGGAAATGGTACATCGCCTGGTCAGGATTGAGCCGCGCGATCGGTGGCAGCACACCGAATGCGTCCGCCGTCAACATGATGACGGTCTTGGGATGGCCGGCTCGTCCCGTGAGGGTGGCGTTTGGGATGTGCGAGATCGGGTACGACGCCCTGGTGTTCTCGGTAAACGCATCACTGTCGAGATCCACCCGCCGGCTCTCGGGGTGAAATGCCACGTTCTCGAGAATGGTGCCAAACCGTCGCGTCGTCGCATAGATCTCGGGCTCACCCTCGGGAGAGAGCCGGATCACCTTCGCGTAGCACCCACCCTCGAAGTTGAACACGCCGTGCTCACTCCAGCCGTGCTCGTCGTCTCCAATCAGGGTCCGGTTCGGGTCCGCCGAGAGCGTGGTCTTGCCGGTACCCGAAAGCCCGAAGAACAAGGCGACGTCGTCCTCGTCCTTGCCGTAATTCGCCGAGCAATGCATGGAGAGCACGCCCTTGGGCGGCAGGAAGTAATTCATCACGGTGAACATCGATTTCTTGATCTCGCCGGCGTATGCCGTACCGCCGATGATCACCTCTTTGCGCCCAAAGTGCAGCAGAATGAAGGCCTCTGAGTTGGTGCCGTCTTCCTCGGGACTGGCACTGAATCCCGGCGCATGGATCACCGTGAATTGCGGTACGTGGTTGGCGAGTTTCTCGGGGTGGGTTTCCTTCACGAACATGTTCCGTGCGAACATGTTGTGCCACGCGGTTTCGTTCACCACCCGGATCGGAATACGGTAGTCCGGATCTGTCCCAACGTAGCAGTCCTGGACGTAGAGGTCCTTGCCCTGGTAATAGGCGCGCAGGCGGGAATGCAACGAGTCGAACCGAGCCGGTTCGAAGGGCAGATTGACCTTGCCCCACCAGATGGCTTGTTCGCTCGACGGTTCGCGCACGATGTAGCGGTCTTTGGGGGATCGACCGGTGTACTGGCCCGTGCGGACGACGAAAGGCCCGAGGTGTGCGGTGTGACCCTCATGTCGCTGAACCGCGTGCTCGTACAGGACCGGGGTCGAGAGATTCCACCAGATCACATTCGCGTGTCGGATGCCGTGGGCGTCGAGCCCGTGCCGGCCTGCGGTTTGTCCGTGCTCTTCCATCGTTCACTCCTGCGTGGCGCCGTTGCTGTTAGGGAGATGGCAAAGATAACCATCAAGCATGCAGGCTACATCGAGGGACTGCAATGCGGGCCATGGCCCAGAAGAGAGACGTCTGACAAGGAATCACGTCTGATCCATTGAGAGCTTCAGTGCACCGGACGAAAGCATTGAGTTGGCAGCTACTGCGGCGGGTGCCGGATGTAACCTTCCGTCCCACCGGAGCGTAATGGGAGCATGCGTCTGGAGCTGCTCTCGGGCGGCAGGTGACAAAGACCGCCGACGGCGGCCCCCAATTCACCAACCAGAGGACGAGAACAGGACCACGCCAGTTGACCCGGATCCCTCTGCCGCAAGGTGAAGCGTGTGAAAACCCACTCTACGGGAGGCAACGCATGACACGTCTCAAGCGACCCATCAGCGTCGCTCTACTGATGTCCCCATTCCTGCTGGCCGTTCCAAATCAAACCGCTGCACAGAACCCTGCCCGCGCCGTCCCAGCGCTCGAGCGGCCCGTTGCGAATCCCGTGGTGGCGTCGCCCGGTTTCCGGCGCGCCATAGCGCGTGGGACCCGGACCGAAAGGGGCATTCCGGGACCGGACTACTGGCAGCAATCTGCCCACTACACGATCGCCGCCCGGCTGGATGTCACCGAGAAGCGGCTGCAGGGCACGACGCGGATTCTGTACCGCAACGCCTCACCAGACTCGCTGCGCCGGCTAGTGGTGCAGCTGATCCAGAACTTCCATCGCGACGACGTCCCACGGATACGTGCGGCCGAGATCACCGGCGGCTACACGATCTCACGCGTCGTAGTGGGGGCCGAGACGCTGGAAGAGACGCGCCCCCTGCGCGGCCCCGGCTACTCAACCAGCCAGACCAACCTCCTCATCAACCCACCCGCCCCAGTGTCCCCGGGCGACTCGGTCGTGCTGGAGCTGGATTGGAGCTTCAAGATCCCGCAGGTCGGCTGCGGTGGACGCATGGGCTGGAACAGCGACGACTTCTTCTACTTGGCCTACTTTTACCCGCAGATGGCCGTGTACGACGACGTCGTGAGGTGGCACACGGACCCGTTCCTGGGCCAGGCGGAGTTCTACGCCGGCTTTGCCGAGTACGACGTTACTCTCGATGTGCCGCAGGGTTGGTTGGTCCAGGGTACCGGCGAACTGATGAATGAGCGCGAGGTACCGGAGGCGAGCGACACGGTGGTCCACGTCATCACCGAACAGGACCTCGCAGCGGGCTTCACGCGCGAGGGTACGGACGGGAGGCTGCGCTGGCGCTTCAGCGCCGACTCGGTGCGTGACGTGGCATACTCCGTCACCCGAGCGTCGCTGTGGGACGCCGTGCGGACGGCGGTGGGCGACCGGGATGGTGACGGGCAGCCCTCGTACTCGCGCGCCGAAGCCATCTTCCGGCCCGCGCACGAGCGATGGCGTGAAGGTGCCCGCTATGCGCAGCACGCAATAACGTTCCATTCGCGCCACACGGACGTACCGTACCCGTACAGCCACGCGACGGCGGTCGAAGGCGCCGGAATCATCGGGGGTGGGATGGAGTTTCCGATGATGACTATCATCGGCGGATACGACGAAGCCAGCGACCAGGCGCTGTACTCGGTGATCAACCACGAGTTGGCTCACAACTGGGTGCCGATGATCGTCTCGAACGACGAGCGGCGGAGGGCGTGGATGGACGAGGGGACCACGGACTTCAACGACGCCGAGGCGTCGGCGGACTTCTACCCGGGGTTCGATGGGCAGCAGTCGGAGTTCGCCGGCTACACCGGCTTGGCGCGCACCGGGCACGAGGGCGCGCTGATGCGGTACTCGGACTACCTGGACACGCCGGGCCATTACGGCGTACACGGCTACACCAAGCCTGGCTCGCTGCTGTTCAGCCTGCGGAACATGCTCGGTGAGGAGACGTTTTACCGGGCGTATCAGGGCTACCTCCGCACTTGGGCGTTCAAGCAACCCAAGCCGTGGGACTTCTTCAACTACTTCAACGCGTCGACCGGCCAGGACCTCGACTGGTTCTGGCAGACCTGGTACTACGAGACCTGGGTACTGGACCAATCGATCGCGAGCGTCACTGCGGGTGGCAGCGACACTGAGATCGTGGTGTACGACAGGGGTGACGCGCCGATGCCGGCGCGGCTCACCATCACGCTGGCAGGTGGCGACATGCTCGAGCGCGAGATCCCGGTAACCACGTGGCTGGCCGGGACGCGGACCGCTACAGTGACTGTACCGGCGGGCCAACAGGTAGTGCAGGTGGAGATCGACGCCGGGGCTGAGTTCCCGGACGTGATGCGCAAGAACAACTTATGGGCTGCCGCCGCAGACGCGCTCCCGTCCACCCTACCGCTAGCCGTTCGGAACGATCTCGTGCGTAGACGCCGTGGAATAGTCGAGCAGGGCTATCGAGCCGAAGGCGAGCTATTGAGCGGCGCGGTTGCTGTCGGCGCCACCGACCCGCGTACCGTCAACCTGGAGGCGGGAGTAGAGTACGCGATCCTGGCGGTGTGCGACGAGGAGTGCTTCGACATCGACCTGCGGATCTCGCACTCCGCCGACTCGACACTGGCCGAGGATGTGAGGCCGGACGACACACCGGTGCTGGAGTTCACGGCCCCGGTGACCGGTGCGTACGACCTCGACCTCATCATGTTCAGTTGCCAGGCGAGTACTTGCGCCTGGGGTGGGCGGATCTTCCGGCGCTAGTGGTCGGCGAGGGGTTCTCGGCAGCGGACTGGGCCGCGGTTGCGATTGAGCTGTGGCTGAAACCGTCAGGATGGGAGAGAGGGTCAACGTGGGGAAGAACTGCCCGTCGGTAGCTGTGTGCTATCAACTGCGGTGGGGCACATGCATGGTGGCTGACACCTTGGTTTACAGCGGACTCCTCCTCACACTCCTGGCGGCCACAGCGTGCGGGGCTCAGAACGGGTCGCTGCTGCCCGCCGACATGTTGGTGCGTCGGAACGTGTTCCGTGGTGCCACTGAGTTTCCCATCGCCGAGGCCCGGGCCTTCCAGTACGGCACGGTCCACGTGGATGGCCCGGAAGGCGGCATGCTGTACCGCTTCGAGACCGATGCCCAGGGCCTGGATTGGCTGGTTCGGGAGTGGTCCCTCCACCCGATCCAACCCGACACCGGGCCCTCGCTGCCGCCGGTCGACGAAGCGCCCGGATGGTGGCGCTCCGCCGGGCGGGCATCCGGGACCCCGCTCGGCGCGGACTCGACGGACGCCTCGGGTGGCGTTCGCTCCGTCCTCCTGGTCCGCGATCCGGCCGCGTCGGTGGCCTACTGGCGCGAGCACTACCGGGCCGCGCCCAGGGGACCGCGGCCGTGAGGTCGGGTAGGGCGAGCGGTCCGGGGTACGCCCCGTCTGGCGACTGGGTCTAGCGTAACGGGCCACCGACGTGTTGGTCAGCACACGCCGGTGACCGTGAGGGGATTGCAGGTCTCATGCTCGCCTCTGAGCACTGCGACATCGTTTTGCGACGGCGCGACCATTCGCCCGGGTCCGATCGGCCGCTAACGCTCGCCAGCGGACCTGCCGAACCGTAGCTTAGCCCCCATGCCCGAGATCACCTCCCGACGCTCGACCGCTACAAGCTCGAACCGCGTAAAGCAACTCGGTGTCGGGCCGTGACGCCGGTGTGGCTGGGTGGTAACCCGGAGCGGTTCGTGGGCTTCCGGCTCTTGGGGGTCGACTCCACGGCGGTCGCCGTGAGCCGAGTGCGGGGAGGGTGAGCGTGGAGACCCTCGCCCGAGCGGTGGTGCGCGCCAGGTATTTCGTGTTGCTCGCGTGGGCCGTTGTCGCAGTGGTCGCGCTGCGCACCGCCCTGCGCGTGGGCGAGGTCTTGAGTGTGGAGGGGCAGTGGGTGGAGGCCGTTGAGTCTGCGCAAGCCTCCAATCTCATTCGGGAGGCCTTGCCGAGTCCCGTCTCCAAGGTGTTGGCCGTGACGGTCCGGGGCCCGATGCAGATCGACAGCCCACCTTATCGCACCCTGCTAAAGGCACTCACGGAAGCGGCCGCCAACGAGCCGTACGTCGACCACGTCGTGTCCTACCTCACGGGTAACGACGAGACCTTCCTGAGTCCCGATCGGCTGAGCACTTTCCTGATCGCCACGGTGGGGCCGGAGCACGCCGACACAGTAACGCGGGCCGTGCCGGCGTTTCGGTCTGCGATGCAGCGCGCCGTTGTCAGGGAGGTAGAGGGGGGCGGGTTCGAGGTCCGTGTGACCGGTCAGCCCGCCCTCGAGTGGGACATAACGGTCGTGGCCGTTCAGGACGCCAGGCGCGGTGAGGTACGCGCACTGATCCCTAGTGCGGTGGTGCTCCTGCTGGCTTTCGGCGCGCTCGTCGCAGCCGCGCTTCCCATCCTCATCGGTGTGGGCGCCATAGTTCTGGCGCTCGCCGCTGTTTACGTGGTTGGCGGGTACTTCTCCATGGCCGTGTTCGTGGTTCCCGTTGTCTCAATGGTGGGGCTGGGTGTGGGCATCGACTACTCGCTGTTCATCACGGGTCGCTTCCGCGAGGAGCTCCATGCCGGGCATGGCTCTCAGGAAGCTGCGGTGGGCGCGCTGGCCAGCGCTGGACGCGCAGTCGCGATCAGCGGCCTCACCGTGCTGATCGGTTTCGGGGCGCTGTTGCTGACGCCCGCATCCGAAACGCAGTCAGTGGGGATCGGCGGGCTGCTCGTTGTCGCCGCGGCGCTGTTGCTGGCCGTGACGCTGCTGCCCGCGCTGCTGGCGCTGCTGGGGCGGCGTATCGACTGGCCGGACTGGCTCTCCGGCAGGCTCACCTGGTACCACAAGTGGGAGGGCTGGCAGCGCTGGGGGCGCTGGGTGGCCGCGCACCGCTGGCTGGCGGCGGCCGGAGGGCTGCTGGTAATCGCCGGCGTCACTTGGCCGCTGACAGGGATCGACGTGCGGATGCCCCCCGCCGGATGGTTCCCTGCGGGGACCGAGTCGAGTGAGGGTGGGGAGATGCTGGAGGAGATGGGCGCGCGCGGCTCGCTCATGCCCGTTCGCATCGTCGCCGCGGCACCCGAGGGCGAGCGGGTCGTTGGTACCCGCTACTTGCGCGGTCTCATGCGCCTCTCGCGTACGTTGCGGGCTGATCCCAGGGTGGCCCGGGTCTTGGGACCGGTGGATCTCGAGCCAGGCCTGTCGGCGCTCGAGTACGCCATGATGTACGGCGACCTGGCCACGGCCCGGGAGCGCTACCCGGAGTTGATGGAGGCCTATGTGAGCGCAGACGGCCGGACGACGCTGACGGACCTCCTTCTGGTGGACACGGCTTCTGTCGCCACCGCGATGAATGTCGTGCGAGACGTCCGGACCCTGCTGTCCGATGGCGTAGCGGGGCTCGAGGACGTGTTGGTCGTGGTCGGAGGGTTCGCCGCTGCCGGGGTGGACGAGGAAGACGCCCTGGAGGGCGCGTTCCCACGCATGGTAGCCCTGATCCTGCTGGTGACGGTTATCATGCTGGCACTTGCCTTCCGTTCGCTGCTCGTGCCGCTCAAGGCGGTGGTGATGAACTTGCTCTCCGTGGCGGGTGCTTTCGGCCTGATCGTGCTGGTGTTCCAGTGGGGCCACGGAGTGTCCGTCTTCGGCGGCACCGCTGGCACGGAGGCGATTCACATCGTCGTGCCGGTGTTGGCCTTCGCCATCGTCTTCGGGCTCAGCATGGACTACGAGGTCTTCCTGCTGTCTCGCATAAGGGAGGGGTTCGACCACTCCGGAGACAATGACACGGCCACGCTGGAGGGGCTCGGGGCCACCGCCTCGTTCATCACGAGCGCGGCCGCCATCATGGTGATCGTGTTCGGGGCATTCGCGTTCTCGCGGGTGCAGTTGGCGCAGATGCTGGGCTTCGCTCTTGCTGCAGCCGTGCTGCTCGACGCGTCGATAATCCGGCTGGTACTGGTGCCGGCGTTCATGCACATCGCCGGGCGGTGGAACTGGTGGCCTGGGGTGCGCGGCCAAGAGGGAGTGGGTTGATCGTGGCGACGGCCAGCTCCCGACGGCTACTCGTCGCCGTCCACGACGTGACCCCCGCGCACGAAGAGCGGCTGCAGGGGATCTTCGCTCTCCTGGATCGGCTCGAGATCACGCGTTACGCGCTGTTCGTCGTGCCGAACTGGCACGGCGAGTGGCCGCTGGGGGAGCACCCCAGGTTCGTGGAAGAGGTGCGCCGGCGCCAAGCCAACGGCGCGGAGATCTTCCTGCACGGACTGCGTCACGACGAAGTGGGCCGGGAGCGGAGCGTGTGGCAGCAGCTGCGCGTGGCGGGTCGTACGGGCTCCTCGGCCGAGTTCATGTTCCTCCCATCCGAGCAGGCGCGGGCCCGCATTGATCGCGGGATCGAGCTGTTCGCGGCCGGCGGCCTGGAGCCGGTCGGGTTCGTGCCGCCGGCTTGGCTCCACGGCCCGGGGCTGGACGGCGTGCTGCGGGAGCGCGGCCTCAGGGTCACGGAGAGTTTCTGGGGCCTGTGGGACGTGCTCTCGGGGACCCGCATGCGCAACCCTGCGCTCAGTTGGAGCACGCAGCGGCAGTGGCGCTCGGATGCGACCGCCTTGATAGCGGAGGCTCGCAAGTGGATCGAGCGCGGGCGCGAGCTGGTGCGGGTTGCGATCCATCCGCCGGACGTCGAGGTGCCGGTCGTGGCGCGGTCAGTAGAGCGGACCCTGAAGGGGCTGCTTGAGGAGCGAACAGCGGTTGGGTATCGGGAAGTGCTTGGGTCGTCGGGGAGGGGTAAGACGAAATTGGGAGTGGGGGCGCCCCCCGCCGAGGGGCGAGTAGAGCTCGGTGACGTCGAAGAGCGTCAGCCTCCCGCCAGTTCCTCGTAGCTGTTGAGGAGGGGCTCGAAGGCGGTGTCCCAGCTGCGCTCTTCCGCCCAGGCACGCGCGTTGCGGGCGAGCCGCGCCCTGAGCTCGGGGCTCTGGGAGACCTCGAGGATGCCGGCCGTGAACGAGTCCGCGTCGCCCGGCTCACACAGTACGCCATTTACGCCGTGCCGCACGTTCTCGAGCGTGCCACCCTGGGCAACGCCCACGACGGGCAATCCGGAGGCCATCGCCTCTAGCACGACGTTCCCCAGCGTCTCCACCCTCGACGGGAACACGAAGACATCGGCCGACGAGTAGGCCCGACTGAGATCCTGACCCTCCAGATACCCGGCGAAGGTGACGTTCTCCGGCGCGGCCGCCATCATCTTGGGTGAGTAGGCCCCGTCGCCCGCCACCACTAGGTGGACCGGCGTGGAGAGGCTCATGGTCGTGAGGCGCTGGTATGCCTCGAACAGCAGCATCAGGTCCTTCTCGGGCGTAAGGCGGCCGACGTAGAGCAAGTGCAGGGCGTCGTTGGGTCCTCTCTTCCCACGCACGTCGTCTGAGCGGTGTGCCGGCGCAAAACGCTCCGTGTCTACCCCGCGGGACCAGATCCGCACGTGCCTGAAGCCGCGGTCCAGCAGTACGTGCCGGTTGGTCTCGCTCGGGCAGAACGTGACATCAGCGCGGTTGTGGAACCAGCGCAGGTAATCCCAGCACAACCCGCTGGCCCAACCGAATCCGTAGTATGGCAGGGTTCCCGGAAGGTTGGTGTGGAAGGACGCGACCGCCGGCACAGTGAGCTTCCTGGCGGCTCGCAGGCCCGTGAGCCCCATCGTGTACTCGGTGGCGAGGTGGACGACGTCGGGCTTGAACTCGCGCACGGCCCGCATCACGCGTCGCGAATAGGGAGCGCCTATCGTGAGGTCGGGATACCTGGGAACCGGCAGCCCCGGCACGCGCACGATCTGCGCGCACTCCGGCAGGGGCGCCTCTCCCCGCGGCCGCCACGAGACGGGTACAGCGAGAAGGACCTCGTGGCCGCGGCTGCAAAGGTGCCACACCAGTCGGTCCAGAATCAGCGCTACCCCATTCCGCTGTGGCAGGTATGTCTCGGAAAACAGGGCAATACGCACGACGGGCAAAGTATTTGACTAGATCAGTCTACGCCAGGTCACAGATCACCAGTGGAGTGTGAACCGGCCATGGCCGCCGTCGTACCAGTCTCCGTTCACATGCCCGTCACCATCCAGGTCGATCCGGTACCCAGCGGCGAAGCGGAACCTGGTGCCGAAGTTCCAGCCTACCTCCAGGCGAAGCCGGGTGCTATGGCGACCCAGGGATAGGATTGCCGGTACTTGACCGTCACCCCTGATCACGTCGCGCAAGTCCATCTCGAAGGCCGCGTCGGCGCGGAAGCCACTGAGCGATCGGTAGCTGAGTGCTGTCTGGCCGCGCCACGCGCGGTCCTCGTAGTCCACATCCTCGCCAACGCCGCCGCGAAAGTCGCGCAACTCCGGGCGCCACTCCCGCGCCAGCCACGTTTCCACCCGCCAGCGCAGGGCGATCTGCCACAGGGCGTAACCGCCCACCTGGGTGGTCTCCTCGGACAGGCGGTAGTCGTCCTCCAGGAGTCCGGTCGGGAGAGGGGCGCGATCGGTGTTCGCTTTCACCCAGGTGGTGAACGCGCCGGCCGTCACGCTCGGTTTGAAGGCCCACTCGATGAGACCGCCCAGGAACGCGAAGTCCTCTTGCTGCCGGAAGCCCGAGTCGGGTTCCACTTGCACGTAGGCGGTGAAGCGCGCGGGGAGCAACAGGGCGCCGTCGGCCTCGACACGGAAGTGCCTTCCAAGGCGCCGCTCGACCGAAGCCCGCACTGCCCACGACTGGCGCTCGTAATCAATTGCCGTGTCGGCGAACCCCGACCAGACCACCAGTCCCTGATAGATGGCGTCGTTGAATGCGTCGAGCCAGCTGACGGTGAGCTTGGCCTCGCCACGCTCGTCTCTGGTTCCGCCACCCACCCAGAGATCCATCTCAGGCTTCAGCGCGTCGAGCGAGCCGCCGAACACGATGAACGGTCCCGGTTTCCAGTCCTTGCGGACGCGGAGCCTGAGGTGGTTGCGCCTGATGGCCGGCGTGGTTTCGTTGTCGAACCGGACTCCCACCTGCCATCCGCGGCCCAACTGAGCTGGAGCCTTGAGCTCGAACCCCGCTATCAGGTCCTGGTGGTTGATGCTGCCGGCCCAGAAGCGGCCCCCGCTGTTCGTCTGCCACCAAGCATAGGTTTCGGTTAGGCCGAACGCCGTGGAGATGTGGTCCAGCGCGAACTCGTCGTCGATTCCCTCGTGGAAGCGGAGCAGGATGCCGCGGTTCGTGAGGTGCCCCCCGTCGGCGGCGCCGCGGTCAGCGATCAGCAGCCAGGTGTGCTCGGCCCAGTCCCTGATCGTGGCGTGGAGATTCACGGAGTCGGTGGATACCGTTTGGGCGGCGGCCGAGCCAGCCAAATGAAGGGGGCCGAGCAGGGAAGCGCACAGTACGAGGCGGATTATGGAGCCAAGCCGCCCGGCGCTCATCACACTCCAACTGCTTTCAGCTGCAGCCATCCGCACCCCTGGCGCGTTCGAGTCGTTGGATGTGAAACCGCCGGGCACCACGTCGGTGCTCGGCGTCCACTTTGTCGCTGTGAAGCTGCTTGAAGCTAGCTTGCGAGGAGGAACCAATCCAGGCTCACGCCCACTACCCAGTGCAGAATGAGTGCGTACCAAATCGACCGCGTGCGCAACGTGATCCATCCGAACAGCAGGCTGGCCGGGAACGCCGCCGCAAGCTCGATTCCTGGCTTGCCGACGTGCACCAGGGTGACCATACCGGCCTGCATCAGGTTGGCCGCGAGCGGGCCGAGGCGGTCCTCGAGCCCAAGCAGCAGGAGACCGCGGAAGTGGTACTCGAAACCTAGGTAGTAGAGGAAATAGAACAGGGCGTGCGGTACGAACAGCGCGAGTGCGACCGTGACCGAGTGGTTGAGTGGGTACGCAGCGGCAAGTGACTCGTTGCCCGCGTTGATGTATCCGACCGCCACACAGATGGGAATGCCCGCCAGGAGCAGCGCGCCACCCTTGCGCATGTTGCCCGCTCCCATTCCGAGCGACATTGGCCGTCTGCCCAGTATCGGGCGCGCCAGCGCGGCCGACCCGACGCCGAGCAGCAGGAACGTGAGCAGGAACGCAAGCCGAGCGTCCATTAGAGGGCCGGAGACGACCAGGAACGAATTGGTGCGTCCCAGTAGCCCAACCGCGTCCGGCCGGGCGAAGTACCAGTTGAGCACCAGCAGGGTGGGTGATACGGCGAGCGCCCATACCCAGCGGCTTCGCGGTGTCGTGCCGGGCTCGGCTACGTTGATTGCCACTGGGCCACGGCACCCGTGAAGGGTGAGGGGCACCCCGCCTCGAGCCAGCGGACGGTGAGCCGCACACCGTCCGCCAGCGAACGCGGTGAAAAGCCCAACTCGTCGATTGCCCTCTGCGATGACACGGGCCAGTCCCGTGTGAACAGGTCGACCCAGTCGCGCGTGATGAGCGGATCGATCCCGACGCGGGCAAACAGCTCCGAGACTGCCGCCACCGAGGAGGCGACCGGCTTTGGCAGTGCGATCACGGCGGGGTGGGAGCCCGTCGCGTCGCCGATCGCCGCCAGGAACTCCGCCATCGTGGCGTTGTCGCCTCCGAGCGAGTAGGTGCCGCCACGGGCAGCCTCGTCGCTGATGCTGGCGGCCCTCAACATGCCGTCCACAACGTCTTCCACGTGCACGTAGTTGGCCCGGGCGTCACCGTCGGCTATGCGAAAGCGGAACCGGCCGCGCCGGTAGAGGTCGATCACCTGGGTGACCGAGTTCGCTTGCGACAGCCTGCCCGGTCCGAATACGCGAGAGGGTCGGACGATCACCGCTTCGCCGCCCTCAGCGACGTAGCTCCGCACCATCTTCTCCCCCGCCAGCTTGGATCGCTGGTACTCGGTGACCGCGTCTCGCGGGTCTGAGGGATCCTCGACCCCCTCGACGAGGACACTCGATACGTGTACGACCCTCTCGACGCCGTGTTCCGCCGCCGCGCGGCAGATGTGCCCGGTGCCGCGCTCGTTGACGGCGTAGTACTCGTCTGCGTCGGGCGCCCAGGCGCGGGCGCAGCCGGCGAGGTGAAAGACTGTGTGGCACTGCTCGAGGGTCTTCGAGACCGCCTCAGGATCGGTCACATCACCCCAGATTACCTCAGGCTGGTCGGGCAGGGTTGGAAACGGAGGCTCAGCTGTCTCCCTGCTCCCCTCCCGCACCAGCGCCTTCACCCGGTGCCCTTCGCGGAGGAGCCTGTGCACCAGGTGCTCCCCAATGAAGCCGGTGCCCCCGGTGACCGCGATGGTTTCCCTTTTCCGGGCCGCTACTCCCGGCCGAGCGCTCATGTTTCCCGTTCGCCCCCTGTGGCTTCCTTGAGCCCGATGATCCTGTGCTCACGCGGGATACCGAGCTCCTCGTGGAGCCAGCCCGGTCGGGACATGCCACTCATCTCCGTGTATCGATCGAAGGTTCTTGGTCAAAGAAGGTAACCGAAACGGGCTCTGAAGTTCTACTTCCACGCTGGTGGTGCTGCAGCAGCGAGAGGATCAGGGTCAGGTATGAGGTGGGGTAAACGCGGGCGGCGGTGGTGATACCGAGTACCAGCAGCGAGGCGTGGGGGAGTGGTCGGCAGAAGCGGATCCGCGGAGTGTTTTCAGGAGCTTGGGACCACCCAATGCCCCGAAACGTGCACCCACCCTATCCCGTAAGGAGCATGGATATCCTGTTCCCGTCAGTTGTCATCGCACCAGGACGAAGCGGCATGGACAAGCTCCTGCAGGACTTGAAATTCGGTGCCAAGCTCCTCTGGAAGGAGAAGGCATTCACTCTCACGGTTCTGACCACCCTCGCTGTTTGCATCGGTGCTAACACGACGATCTTCAGCGTGGTGAACACTGTGATGCTCGACCCGTTGCCGTTTTACGACTCAAACCGGCTGGTGCGGGTGTTCAACAGCTATCCGAACGCTGGCGCCGAGCGGGCTTCCAACTCCGCTCCGGATTACTTCTTCCGGCGCGATCGGGTTGCCGCATTCGAAGCGGTGGCAGCTTACCAGTACACGGGCAACACGGTAGGAGAGCCTGGCAGCACGGAGCGTGTGCGGACCATGCGGGTGACCCCGTCATTCTTCCCGATGCTCGGCGTTCAGCCTGTGCTGGGGCGCACCTTCACGGAAGAGGAGATGGACGTGGGGAACGAGCAGAAGGTGGTCCTGAGTCAGGGATACTGGCAGGAACGCTTCGGGGGAGACGCCACTGCGGTCGGAAGCACCCTTCGCGTCGACGGTCGTGCCTTCACCATCGTTGGGGTCCTGGCAGAAGAATTTCGCTTCCTCGGCCAGCGGGAAAGCCGTCTGTATCTACCGATTCCGTTCACCGAGGAACAACGCACGCCTGCTGCTCTCCACAGCAACAACTACGAGATGATCGCTCGGCTTGCGCCAGGAGCGACGATCGAGCAGGCACAGAGCCAGATCGAGGCGCTGAATCTCGCCTTGTTGGATGAAACACCGTTCCCCAACGTACGGCAACTGCTGGCAGATGCGGGCTTCCACGTCCAACTGCATCCCCTCCAGGCAGATCTGCTGCGGGACGTGCGTCCGACCTTCATCATGCTCTGGGTCGGCGTCGCGTTCGTGCTGCTGATCGGCTGTCTCAACATCGCCAACCTCATGCTGGCTCGTTCCCACGTGCGCACGAGGGAGTTGGCCACCAGGATGGCACTGGGATCCGACCGATCGCGACTCGCTCGGCAACTGCTGACGGAAGCCGTTCTGATCGCGCTGTTGGGAGGTGTGCTTGGTCTGGTTCTGGGTGCAGGAGGGCTCGGCCTCGTCAGGGGGATGGGGGTAGAGGACCTTCCTCGGGGAGCCGCGGTCGGTATCGACGGCGGTGTCGTGACGTTCACGCTGTTGATGGCCGTGCTGGCCGGACTCTTTTTCGGAGCGATCCCACTGACGCACGTGTTCCGCACCGACCTCAATTCGGTGTTCCGCGCGGAGAGCCGCTCGGGTACCGCAAACCGCCGGGCGGTTGTGACCAGAAGTGCCATGGTAACGGGTCAGGTGGCGATCGCCTTCATCTTGTTGATCGGTGCCGGGCTGATGTTCGCCAGCCTCCGCGCGGCTCTCAATGTCGATCCCGGCTTCCAGCCGAACTCGGTTCTCACGGGCTACCTTTCATTGCCGAGTTCCAACTATCCTGAAGGAGAGAGCCGGAGACAGTTCTTCGACGAGCTGCTCGGTGAGACGAGAGCGCTCCCTGGTGTGGCTGCCGCGAGCGTTGTATCCATGATCCCGTTCGGCGGGGGAGGCAGCTCGAGCGTGATCCTGCCGGAAGGCTACCTGCCCCGGGAAGGTGAGTCCATTCTCTCACCCTTCAACACCACGGCGGGTCCCGGCTACTTCGAAACCATGGAGATCCCGTTGCTCGAGGGGCGTTTTTTCGATGAGTCGGACAACGCCGAGGGGCAACGTGTCATCATCATAGACGAGTGGCTCGCCAATAGATACTACCCGGATGAGAGCCCGCTCGGAAAACGCATGTTGTGGGGTACGGTGCCGGGTGCTGAAGAGGACGAAGAGGATTATCTCTACACGGTGGTCGGCGTCGTCGGCAGCATAAAGCAGAACGACCTGACAGAGACAGAATCTGTCGGTGCCTACTACTTCACGTACAAGCAACGCCCGCCCGGCTTCGTCACACTAGTAGCGCGAACCACCGTGGAGTCACTCACACTCACTTCAGCGATCCGTCAGGTGGTGAGTCGGATCGATCCCGATCTGCCGTTCTATTATCCCGAGAGCTTAGAGCACCGGGTCTCGGAATCGCTGGTCGCACGGCGAACTCCGGTAATGTTGCTCGGAGTCTTCGCAGGCGTCGCATTGTTGCTCGCGGGCGTGGGGATTTACGGTGTTCTCGCCTACTCGGTCACCCAACGCACGCGCGAGTTGGGGATTCGCATGGCGCTCGGCAGCAGCCCGGGCGGAGTATCCCGCATGGTAGTACTCCAGGGAGTCAGGGTGCTCGGCTTGGGTCTCGTCATCGGAATCGGCGGCAGCGTGTTGTCGGTGCGATTGATCCAGTCACTGCTGTACGGCACTCAACCGACCAACCCCGCCGTGCTGCTCAGTGTCGCCGCAATCCTCTCGGCTGTCGGATTGGGTGCCTGCCTGTTACCTGCGCGGCGCGCGACCAGAATCGACCCGGTAGTGGCGTTGAACACGGAGTAGCAGGCGACTCCTGTTTCAGCGTCCGGCACCGTCGGCCAACGTCCTGCCGCGCCGCTGCTGAATCGCGGGCGGGCCAGTCCAGTAGCCCTGTCAGCTCGCTGTTAGAACAGGTCGGCGAGGTCCCGGTCCACCCGCTCGGCGAAACCGCGATAGGCAAGGGTGGGGATCCGCGTCGTCTCGGTTCGCAGGTAGTACTCCCAGCTGCCGGGCTCGCTAGCGGCAACCCGATGCAATTCCAGGAAGCCGAGCTCCGCCTCCGCTTCGCCCACATAGTCGATCCGGACCAGGAACTGCAGCGTGTCGACGCTCACCGCTGATTCGAAGCTGCTATACGCCAACTGCCGGACGTGGTTCATGAAGTTCTGGAAGGTCTGATCGGGCTCGTCCGGAGAGTCGGGGCTGACCCATATGTCGGCGGGGCGGGAAGCCCCCGCGCGACGCATCATAGTGCGCTCACCGGACATTCCGCGCACGGTTACGGTGGCCACATCGTCGTTACTGAAGCGGTGCAGCGTTCGCAGCCGGAGTGTGCTCGACCCACCTTCGAGTACCCGGGCTATCTCATCTGCCAGAACGTAGCCTCTGCCTGAATTGGGATCGAATGCATAACGGTGGTTGCTTGCGTGTACGATGCCTCCGACCTCCAACGTCCGCTCGGTGTCGGCGGTCGCCACCGTGAGTCGCCGCTCCGGATCGTTCAGCTCGTACTGTTCTTTCGCGGCGTCATCCAGCACCCCCAGGTCGCGCAGCGCCCTGAGCTGCGCCAGACGCTGCCAGATATCGTCCCCTTCCTCGCCCAGTGCGAACTCCTCCGCCTGGGCCGGAACCTGCGCTACCGCGAGCGATTGCGCTGCCTCCCCGGTCGCCGTCTCCGCGGAGCTGTCAGGGGGCGCTGGTTCAAACGAGGTGCCCCACAGATACGAATCCCCTTGCTCTTCACGCCGCTCGATCACTGTCGTGCGGCGTGCCTGCTGATAGGTTACGGAGCGTAGCTGATCCGGCGACAACTCCCAAACCGTGACGCTGCCATCGCGGTTGGTGTCAGTTGATCTTGGTTCGTTGGGTGTCCAGGCCTGGTAGGCGAGGATCAACATTAGTGCCAAGAAGACCCCGTGTACGGTGACACTTCTCATTGGGCGGTCCTCCCCGAGCGTCGCCGAATCACAGTCACTATCCCCACGGCGAGAACCAGCAAGGGGGCCCCGAGGATCGTCGCATAGAACCACGTCACATCCTGGGCCCGAGTGTGCACGATCGGAATATCCTCCTCGCTTGCGATCTCCCCTCCGAAGTCTTCCTCTCCACCCAGCCAGCGAATGCCGTCGGCTAAGAGCGCGGCGTTGAGGCCTATGGAGCTGAGCACGGCGTCGCTGAACATCCCGGCGTCGGCGTATACGAGGGCGCGCATATGCGGCGAACCCGCCACGCTGTCTTGTCCGCTCTCACTTGGAGCGCCTCCGTTGTCGTTGCCCGGCAGCGCGGCCGTTCGCTCACCTGCAGGGTCCTGCGCCGACTGGGACCCTTCGATGGCCGCAACGAGGTTGTAGGACCTGCGCACCTCCGTCTCCGAGTCGAACTCGTAGTTTCCATTGAGATCGGCGTATGTCGTCGGTAGCGATCTGACCACGAAGCGTGGCCGCGGGCCACCATTATCCGCGCTCTCGAGGTACCCGGAGCCCAACAACAGGATTCCGGACCCCACCCGGGTGCGGCTCAGAGTCGTAACGGCCTCGTGTGCCGTGAACTGGTCGGTGATGATGAGCTGCCGGTCGGACACATTGCCACGCCGACGCACGTATTGCCTGTCGTTTGCCAGCGGAACGGACTGGTATTGGACGCCCAGGCGCTGCTCCAGCCGCCCGAGCCGAAAATCGCTGTCCGGATCGAGGGCGAAGAGTGCGGCACCCCCGGCCGCCAGGTATCGGTCGAGCGTCTCGAGTTCCTCCGCGAGGAACGGACTCCTTGGCCCCAGCACCAACACCATCGCAGCATCGTCGGGAATGGCTCGTCCCAATCCCTGTTGCAGCCCGAGGTCTTCTACCTGGTAGTTGAGGACGCCCAGTCCCTGCTTGAGAAGATCGACGCGCCGCAGCGCGTCTGTCTCCGCGCCCTCGCTGGACGCGGGGTCGTTGAACTCACCATGACCCGCGGTTAGGTATGCCGTGCGCTGGTCCCGCGCCAGACGCCACAGGTGCTCCTGGATCTCTCGGTCGAGGCTCCGCAGCCGGGCGCGTGCGCTCCGGATCTGCGATGGAAAGTCGATTCGTTCCGACCGTTCTCCGCGGAGCAGTACGATCGCGCCATCCGTCGCTACGTTGTATTCCCGTGCGAGATTTGCGGACACCATGCGGTCGTGTTCTTCGAGCACGACGTTCCCTGTGGCGTCGGCCAGGGCTCGGAAGTACCCAGTAACCTCGTCTTTTACCTCATTCACTGCGGGAAAGAACAGCAGGACCCGGAGTGGCTCCGACATGTTGCGCGCCATTTCCTCCGCACCGCTGCCGGGGCTGGCGGTCTTGAAGTACGACAGATCCGCGGTCTTGTCCCATTCGGAGGCGATGTAGCCGGCGAGCATGAGGGCCGCTCCTGCCAGGGCGATGGTCAGCGCGGCGCCTGCGGTCTCGTGCACGCGCTGCGATTCCACCTGCATGGCGGCATCCCCCGCATGCCGATGGGCGGAGAGCGCCCACTGGGCGCCGAGAGCGGGGAACAGCGATACAGCGAGCAGGATGGACGACAGGACCTGGAGGGCGGTCTCGTACCTCCGCTCCGCGGCGGGCTCGGCGAACTCGATCCCAAGCCACCGCATCCCGTCACTACTCGACACTACAAACCCCGTAACCGCGATGAGGCACCCCACGTAGCACGTGAGCAGCACCCCCTCGACACGTTTCCCCTCTCCCGTAGCCTCGCGCCAGGACAGGAAGCGCCAGACGATGCTGCCGAGGACTACCAGAGCCCCGAGCCCGGAAACTGTTACGCGCGCGACACCGGGCCCACCCAGCATTCGTTCGCCAACGAATAGGACTGCCAGACCACCAGCGACAACCCAGGTGAGCCACCAGGGGGCCGCGCGGACTGCGGGTGCGATCACTCCCATCGCTTCACCTCCATCGTCTTGGTGGCGAGCAGCAGGAAGAAATAGGTCACGGCCACATAGTAGACGACGTCACGCAGGTGAAGTGTGCCGACCTGGAATCCCTGAAAGTGCCGTGCATGGATGGCGAGTCCCGCGAACACACGGGAGAGGGGTGGATCCAGCACGAGTGACAGTTGCCAGAACAAGAACATCGTGCCCGTGAGAACCGATGCGACCACAGCGGCCACGAGCTGATAGCGAGTGAGTGACGTGGCGAAGAGGCCGATAGCGAGACACGCGCCGCCGATCAACAACAACCCCAAATACCCTACGAGCACTTGGCCCAGTGAGACCTTACCGTTGATCATCACGAGTAGCGGCATGTAGCTGCTGACGACGGTTATTGCCGCGAGGAACGCGAACGCAGACAGGAATTTGCCGAGCACGACCTCCCATTCCCGTACCGGAGAGGTGCTGAGAAGCACCAGAGTTCCCGCTTGGCGCTCCTCTGCAATCAAGCGGATAGACAGCACAACGGCCGCGATGGCCACGAGCCCGCTCATCGTGTAGAAGAATCGCGCCAGTACCTCACCGGAGAGCCGTTCGCCGGCCGCCGGCCCCAAGGCCTGCGCGTAGAACAGGAGACCGGCCAGCAGCAACACGGCGGCGGCCACGACGTAGCCCAACACGGAGCGCACGTACTCGGCGAACTCCCTGCGGAAGACGACGCTAACCGTCCCCATTCTCGTCTCCGTGTACGAGTTGCAGGAAGACCTGCTCCAACTCCAGATCGGCGCGATCGATTCGAATCAGGCCGTAACCGCCGTGCACCAGAGCGCGTGATACCTCGGCCCGGATGTCGGAGCCGGCCTCGACCACCAGATCGATCACGCCGTGGTCCCGCTGCGTTGCCGCAACCGAGTGAACTCCATCGACGGCGTGCAACATCGACTCGACGCCACCGGTCCCGGCCTGGTCGTGAGCGGGGGTGACGGATGCCGCGATGCGGCAGGACTCCAGGCGGGTGGAGAGGTCCTGCTCCGTTCCGGAGGCCACTAACTCGCCGTCCCGCAAGACGAGCAGCCGATCGCATGTCTGGTGGATCTCCGGGAGCACGTGGCTCGAAATGAGCACGGTGTGTTTCTCCTTGAGACCTTGAATCATCAATCGCATTTCCACGATTTGGGCGGGGTCGAGCCCGGTCGTGGGTTCGTCGAGGATGAGCAGTTCTGGCTCGTGTATGATCGCCTGCGCGAGCGCGACCCGTTGGCGGTACCCGTGGGAGAGGTGCCGCAGGAGCTCGTGATGCGCAGCGCGGATGTTGGCGACGTCTTCCACCTCGGGCAGTCGTTGCTCGAGGTGGGGCCCGGTGAGTCCGCGCAGCCGGCCGGCGAACCGCAGGTACTCGCCCACGGTCATCTCGGGATAGATCGGTGGCGTTTCTGGGAGGAAACCCACCAGCGAGCGGATGCGGTGGGGAGTGGTGCCCCCGTCGATCCCATCAACCGTGAAGGACCCGGCAGACGGGCGGAGGTCGCACGCCAGAATACGGAGTAGAGTGGTCTTCCCCGCGCCGTTCAGTCCGAGAAAGCCAACCGTTTCCCCGGTTCCGATCTCGCAGGAGACCGGTCCGAGTGCGCGTTTGCCACCAAAGAACTTGGATACGTTGCTGACGCGAATCACTGTTTGGAACCCTACGATGGTCCATCTCAGAGCAATCGGGCCCCGAGGCCCGGTCTGTTTGCCGACCGTGCAGCAAGGCCCGGTGTGAACCGGGGGAAATAATAATTACGGGCGCCGCGGAAGTGAACCCGGTCTGACAGGTTGGGCGCACCTCGCTGTGGGTCAGCCGGGTGTCAAGAGCGGGGAGGCGACCCCCGGGTCTGGTCACGGTGACCTGCAAACCGTACCTTACGGCGGGATTCAAAGGGCATGGAGCACGGATCACCTTCCGGTTAGCTCTGGCGCGAGAACGCCTCCGGCGGTTGCGACTACAGCTTGGCGAAGGCAGAGTGGAAATCGCTCAACCGCAACTCGCCGTTCTCCAATCTCGAATCCACAATCGCCTACCCGCTCCGAACTGTCAGTTGGACGTCGCAATCGAAAGGGCCGTGTTGATGAGGAGTGACCTAGGCATACTCCGGTCAATTCTCGCTATCCTGCTACTCGCGGAACCGCTCTTAGCGCAAGGCGCCGGGGTGGCGACTGACACCGCCAGCGGCGCCATCGATCCCGAAACGGCGCCGCGCCCCGAGAGCTTCGCAACCCGCACCTCGGCCGCCATCGCCCTGGATGGACACCTGGATGAGGCAGCCTGGGCCGGAGCTCCTTCGATCACGGATTTCATACAGTCTCAGCCGAACACGGGATACCCTGCAACGGAGCGCACGGAGGTTCGTGTCCTCTACGACGCTAAGAACCTGTACGTCGGCGCCATATGCTACGAATCCGAGCCGGACCACCTCACCGTTACCAGTTTGGAGCGTGACTACCAGACTCTGAACAGCGATGTCTTTGGCGTCGCGTTGGACACATTCTTCGACCGGCGGAACGCGTTCCTGTTCTGGATCAACCCGCGGGGTGCGATCAGGGACGCTCAGGCGTTCGACGACAGCCGGACGCGGGACGACGCGTGGGACGGGGTAGTCGATGTGAGCACCAGTGTCGGTGACTCGGGCTGGACCGTGGAGATGGCGATTCCGTGGACCACCTTGCGGTTCAATCCGACGCAGAGCCAGCAGACCTGGGGAGTGAACTTCCAGCGGCGGATTCGGCGCAAGAATGAGGACACCTATTGGGCGCCGCTGGAGCGGCGGGAGTATCTGCACAAGATGTCCCGCGGCGGTACGCTCAGAGGTTTGGAAGGAGTCCGGCCCGGACGCAACCTAACGGTGAAGCCGTACGTCCGCGCGCTGCGAGCGGCAGGCGACGATGTAGCCGAAACAGAGCGTGGGTACGACTATGATGCGGGCCTCGATCTCAAGTATGGCATCACGTCGAGGATGACACTGGATCTCACCTACCGTACCGATTTCTCCCAGGTGGAGGTGGACCAGGAACAGGTGAATTTGACGCGATTCCAGCTGTTCTTTCCCGAAAGGCGAGATTTCTTTCTCGAGAATTCGGGCATGTTCACGTTTGGCGACGTGCGGGGTCTGTCGGGGGAACCGCGCACGAGCGTGTCGCTGCGTGACTTCACCCTATTCCACTCACGGCAGATCGGTCTGCGTGACAGGAACCCGGTGCCGATAGTGGCCGGTGGGCGTCTCACGGGACATGTGGGTGAGTTCCAACTCGGTCTGCTCAATGTACAGACAGAGGCCTTCGAGGGTGATCCGGCCGAGAACTTCTCTGTCGTCCGCCTGCGGCGCAGGTTCCTTGGCAACTCTGACGTCGGATTCTTGTTCGGCAATCGGCAGGCGACTGATAGCGGCCCGGGCCAATACAACCGCAGCTTTGGCGTCGACGCCAACGTAAAGTTGCTGGGCAACATGTTCGTAAACTCTTACTTTGCGCTTTCCCGCTCGAGCGCCGGGGACGACGACGAGGCTGCCCGGTTCTCGGTGGGCTGGCGTGACCGTCTTTGGGACGCGTCCGCCATGGTGCGGCATTTCGGCGAGGCATTCGAGCCCGGGATCGGATTCGTGCGACGGGTCGGCATCCGCCACTACTACGCCACTTTCGGTGCACATCCCCAACCTCGCATCCCCCACGTGTTGAGTATAAATCCGTACGTGGAGGGGGACTACATCACCAACTTGAACGGCACCTTGGAGACGCGAACGGGCGAGGCTGGGTTGGGGACCACGTTCCTCGATGGAGGACGGCTCTCGCTGGCGTACACGAACCGGTTCGAGCGTATCGATGAGCCGTTTCGGGTGCAATCGAGTGTGGAAGTACCTGTGGGTGATTACGCGTTCAGCGAAGGCTCAGCCTCGTATCAGTCCAGTGGAGGCCGTGATCTCTCCGGAGGTTTGAGAGTATCGGGAGGCGGATACTATGGCGGCACTCGCAGCACGGTTGCCGCCGACGCTCTCTGGCGGGTAAATCATCATCTCTCCTTCGAGCTGTCGGCGACGCACAACGCTGTGTCCGTGCAGGACACTTCGTTCAGCGCGGACCTCTACGGCGCGCGCATCAAGTACTCGTACTCGACCAAGCTCTACTTCCGCGCGTACGTCCAGTTCAACGCTGCCACGGACCAGGTGATCACCAACCTGCGCTTGAACTTCATTCATGCTCCGCTTAGCGACTTCTTCCTGGTGTACACGGAGCGCCGGGACGTCTCCGGAGACGGCGGTGTGCTGGAGCGGTTTGTCACCGCGAAGCTGACGAAGCTGTTTGCGTTCTAGTGTGGTGTGGGGGCTCTGCAGGTTGCTTGGCGCTGGTGGACTCTCCGGCCGGCCATCCCCGAGGCGTTGGAGCTACCGGGCGCAGGGCTGGCGCTGAGGGTGCAGCTTGGTGAGCGGTCGGTCCAGCCTGCCGGCCCGTTGGTGTTCGCCTCCCGTGCTGGGGGGAACCTGCTCTTTCAGTACCGAGAGGTGTCGTCACCCGGCTGAGAGCGCCATATTCTTGTGGGCTGATCGTCAGTGGAACGGGAGTGCCATCGGTCGCGGACGCCGAACTCCTGTGACGCCCATTTAACTCCATCCCCGGGGGGACACCATGCTGGACCGCCACTCTTCTTCCATCGACCGCCGCGGTTTTCTGAAGGGTGCTGCTGCAGGCTTTGTCCTCCTGCCGTACGCGGACCTCGGCGCTCTGGGCTCACGTCTTCTTCGTCGCCGGACCACCGTGGCGCTCATCCGCACCGGCGACCGGAAGGACGGCGTGCGCCGTGCCATGGCTCTGTTGGACCCCAAGGGGATTTCCGGGAAGGCCGTGAACCTGAAGCCGAACTTCAACACGTCCGACCCGGCCCCCGCCGGCACCCATAACGACACACTGGCCCAGATCGTCACGGAGCTGAAGGAGCGGGACGCGCGGCAGGTAACCGTGGGAGAATCGTCCTTTCCGCCCACCAAAGAAGTGATGGAGGCGAAGGGGATCTTCGACCTTGCCAACGACATGGCGTTCGAGGTCGTGAACTTCGATGAGATTCCGGACAACGAGTGGGTTCATTTCAAGCCATCAGGTACTCACTGGCCCGAAGGATTCCACCTTCCCCGCCATGTGGTGGAGTCCGAGTACAACGTCAGCGCCTGCTGCCTGAAGACACACGGTTCCGGGGGTGTCTTCACCATGTCGTTGAAGCTTTCCGTGGGCCTCACGCCCAAGAGCATTCGCAGGGGGATGCACCGGTCTCCGGACATGCGGCGGATGATAGCTGAGCTGAATCAGGGCTACGCTCCCCAGCTCATTGTCATGGACGGTGTGGCAGCCTTCACCGACGGTGGCCCGTCCCGAGGCCAGCTGGCTCAGCCGAACGTCGTTATCGCCGGCACCGACCGGGTGGCGGTTGACGCCGTGGGCCTGGCGGTTCTCAAGGAGCTGGGGGCCAACGAGGCCATCATGGGGACGCCCATCTTCCAACAGGAGCAGATGGCGCGGGCTGTGGAGGTGCGGCTGGGGATCCAGAGCCCCGACGAAATCGAGCTCGTCAGTGATGACGAGGCCGGCGCCGCCTACGTCGCCAAGCTGGAGGAGATCCTGGCCCAGGGGTGAGGGGGCCTACTCGTCGACCCTTGACCCCATCTGGGCCTGCAGACCGCACAACTGTTCAGCACACGCTACATGACGGCGACTATCACAGAAAGGACAAGGAGAGACAACGCAGGCAGGGACCGCTTCAATGGGTCTTTGACCCTAACATGCACCAACACGGCACCCAGCATCAACCCGGCCAAGCCGATTGCCGCCGGTTTCGTCAGAGTCGAAAACCAGATGCCCGCGATCAATGATGTCGCACAGAGGAGCTTCAGGAACCCGACCAATCCCAGTCTCGAAACAGCCCCATCAGCATAGGACGCTTTCGAACAAGCTTCCAGGCGGCGTGGTGTGACCATTCCTGCCGGTTGGGCATTGTGATGCTGTACCTCGAAAGAATCGATCGTGCTCTTGATCGGCGCAGGCCAAGCCGATTTCGGTCAAGGGCCGGGGATCATGAGCGCGGCCGACTGGGACCATTCGACCTCGCCGCATCAATCAGCTTCTTGGAGGCGACCGGAGGCGTCTGGTTGGCCCATTGGGCTAAAACCTAAGGTATTGCCATCCAACAACTTGGAGTTCAATGCCGGGTCTGACCAGCAAATGTCCAGAAGATTAGCTTGACAAAACATGGACATACCGCTACTGTTTCCTACCAGTGAAGCGATGATAGGGCTCTGATAACCCACACCACCAGGGAGACCACCATGTCCGGAACCATGATCAACGTTGGCCGCGGAATTCAAAAAACGAGTGCACGTCCCACTAAGGTGTTCGTCGACAGCGCCGGTGAGTACTGGATCTGTGATGCGGATATCGATGCGACCAAGGATTTCGCGTCGCAGGGCTGCGCAGCGCACAGTGATGTGCACTTGGTTAAGTAAGTAGTTGTCAGAAATCTTCCGCTTTCTCCCCATCGAACCGCCGGGCGGGTCCACGCCGTCCGGCGTCTTCTCCTGAGTAGCCCACTCCCGTCGTGTTACCTGCGCTGAGCGCGAATCCCAGGGTAGCATCGGGGACGGGCAGCTACACCAGCAGCCGGAAGACTCGCGTCCAAGGACGGCCGGCGGCATGTTTAAGAGCCGTGGTCGCGTCCTTTAGTTCGGTCGCCCAGCCGCTGCACAATCACCGATACTGAGTCGGAGGTTCGATGATCGATAGAACCGTTCTACCGAAAGTACTAATTCTGTGTCTCTCAGCGGTCGCAGCTGCTCCTTTGTTCGGCCAGCACCCCGTCCTGTCACCCGAGTCCGTGTTCGGCTTCTCCGTCGGCGCGGATTACCAACTGATCAGCTACGAGGAGTCGATCGACTACTTCCGACAACTGGATGCCGCGTCCGATCGATTGCAGCTCGTTGACGTCGGTCGTACTTCCGAGGGCCGCACCTGGTATGTGGCGCTGATCTCGAGCCCCGAGAACCTGGCTGATGTCGAGCGCTACCGACAGATAGTCCAACGCCTGGCACATCCTGCTGGGCTTACCGACGAAGCAGCCCACGAGCTGGCTCGCGATGGCAAGGTGATAGTGCACATAGACGGAGGTCTGCACGCCTCCGAGATCGCGGGATCACAGCATACGATTCAACTCGCCTACGATCTGCTGAGCGAACCGGATGACACTCGAACAGCAGGGATTCTCGCCAACGTCATCCTCATGCTGTGGCCCTCAGCGAACCCCGATGGCCAGAACATCGTGGTGGACTGGTACCGGGAGAATGTGGGTACCCCGTACGAGATCTCATCACTGCCGAGGTTGTATCAGAAGTACATCGGGCACGACAACAACCGCGACGCGTACATGCTCAGCATGATCGAATCACGCGTGATGGCTCGGACGTGGCGACACTGGGAGCCTGAGATCATCTACGTGCATCACCAGACGGCCCCGTTTCCGACGCGCATCTGGTTGCCGCCGTTTGCAGAACCGATCGCAACTCAGGCTCCGCCGCTCATGTCTCGGGAAGTCAACATGATCGGCATGGCCATGGCTCAGGGTTTGGAGTCGAACGGTCAGGAAGGCGCGACTCACATGGGCGTGTTCGACGCCTGGTACCCCGGTTACATCGATTACCTGCCAATGATGCAGAATATCGCCTCGTTCTGGACTGAGACCGCGCTGTACCGCTACGCCACCCCCCACTTCTACACGGTCAATGATTTCCCTGAGAGCGCGCGCGATCTGCGACCACAGGCGCTGTATGCCAGCCCCTGGGAGGGTGGCTGGTGGCGCTTGCGCGACGCGGTGGAATACATGGTGACCGCTTCGATCTCCGTGCTCGACTACGCCGCCAAGTATCGGGAGGACGTGTTGTACAACCGCTATCAGGCGGGCCGCAACACCATCCGCCGGTACCGGGAGCAACCGCCCTACGCCTACTTCATTCCGCGCGAGCAGCGCGATCCCGTGGCGGCAGTCGAGCTGTTGAAGAGACTCGCCTTCAACGGCGTGCGGGTGAGCCAGTTGACTCGGGCCGTGACGCATGGCGGAATCAGCTATGCGGCGGGGACCTGGGTCATCCCCATGAACCAGGAGTTTGGCGAAGTGGTGCGCCAGCTGCTCGACGTACAGGCCTATCCAGACCTGCGGCAGTATCCGGAGGGTCCGCCGGAGCAGCCCTACGATGCCGCGGGGTGGACACTGTCGTACCAGATGGGTGTGAAGGTGCACTCGGCAGCGACTCCGCTCGGGGATGACGTCGCGGCCGCGCTCGAGCCAGTCCGCGGCACACCGGCCGACTGGAAAACGGCGGACGAGGAGAGCGGCGGTGCGGCATTCGACAGCCCACCCGGCGTCGGCTACGACACCGATTCCGTCGCGGCCGGAATCGTCCCGCCGGCGGGAACGATCACCGGTTCAGGATCCCGCTTGGCGGTCGACGCGGCCCAGAACAATGCCTTCCGCGCCATCAACCGCGCCTGGCAGGCCGGCGGAATGGTGCGCTTCGAACCCGGTACAGCTGGTGGTGAAGGACGATCGGGAACTAGCGGCCGCTACGTGATAGGTGGGATTCCCAACTCCGCCCTAACTCAGTGGGTTGATGACTTGGCCCTGCGTGCCGAGCGAACCGGCAGCCAGGGTGGCCCGACGGTGCGCTCCCGCATTGGCCTGTACCGGCCGTGGCGCGCCAGCATGGACCAAGGATGGAGTCGTTGGTTACTCGAGCGATATGGGTTCCAGTTCAGTAGGGTCACCAATGGAGAGATCCAGAGCGGTGACCTCGGCGCGCGATTCGACGTCATCGTGCTCCCAGCCGAGTCACCACAGACGATCCTGAACGGTTTCGCGAAGGGATCGGTACCACCGCGCTACGAGGGCGGTGTCGCAGCAGCGGGGGTTCGGGCGCTCGACGAGTTCGTCCGGCAGGGCGGAACGCTCGTTTGCCTCAACCAGAGCAGCGACTTCGCGATCGACCAACTCCACCTGCCCGTGAAGAACGTTGTCGCTGGACTCCCCCGGACCGACTACTTCCTGAGCGGTTCGATTCTCGAGGTGACGACCGACCCGGCACACCCGGTCATGGCGGGGATGCCTGCCAAGGCAAAGGTGTTCGTCGGATGGAGTCCCGTGTTTACCGCACTGGAGGGATTTGAGGGAGTTGCACTGGCCAAATACCAGGAGCACGGCTCGCCGCTGCTATCCGGCTACCTGCTCGGTGAGGAACACCTCCACGGGTATGCTGCAGCGCTGGATGTTCATCACGGCGCGGGACACGTGATCCTGCTCGGCTTCAGGCCACAGTGGCGCGGGCAACCCTTCGGCAGCTTCAAGATTCTGTTCAATTCAGTGTTGTACGGCGGCGAGCTGGCGCGTGCCGTTCGCGGCAGCCCCGATTTCTGGACCGCACCCGTCGAGGAAACGGAGGAAGCCGAGCAGAAACCGGGAGAGGAGTAGGTTGATCGGTTCGGCACATGCCGGGTTGCATTGGGAGATTTCCAGCCGAGTCTGTCTGACGCCGTCGAGACGGCAAGGTCGCGGGCGCCCCGGCCGCACAGCTCGGGACAGCCGTAGGAATCATGTGGTGTGGGCGGTCCGATGCGCCCGACGACCGAGCGTCTCTCAGGCGTCAGACAAACTCGGCAGCAGTGCGAGACTCGGCGCGGCCGGGATCCTGCTCGTCCGGCCGTCAGGTCAGAGCGTGGCAAGCAAGGGTGCCTAGCCGCGGTTAACGATCTTGTCCACCTCGCGCTTTGCGTCCAGCTCGCGATCGATGCGTTCTCCGATTTCCTTCGCACGCTCCAGGTGCAGCGTCAGGTCGTTGACCGAGCCGACGCCCGCGCGCAGGCGGAGCAAGGCGAGGCGCACGTTCTCGAGCGCTGCAACCGTTTCCGTCAACCGGTGCCCCGTCTCCTTCCTAGCGCGGAGCAGCTCGGCTTGCCGCTCGAGGTCATGCACCACCAGCGGTACGTCGCCCAATCGCTTGCGATCCGGAGCTGGCAGTGCCTCGTAAACCTCGACCACCGCGCGGCCCAGCACGAACTCCGTGGCATCATTCGAGGGAAGCGCCCGCGTTTCGGGTGGCTTGATCCCGACGCCGGCTACACCGAAGAACCAGCGTCCGAACCGTCCGGCCCACACACGGTGCCACAGGCTGTCGAGGCGCCTAATCCAGCGCCGCTTCAAGATCACCTCAGCCTCCTCCTGTTGCACCTGCGCCTCGGCGAGTAGAGCCGCACGGATGTCGTCGAATGCATAACCCTCCCGGAGGAGCCGGCGTGCCAGGAGGACTAGTTGAACGACGAGGATCGTACCGATGATGCCGGGTCCCCCGATGCTAATCTGTACACCACCCGCACCGACAGAAGCGCCCGGCCCAGCCAGCGCGACGGCCACCAGCACCATGGTCGAGACTTCGGCGTTCCGAACGAAGCTCCTGACGAGCGGCGGTGCGCGAAAATCGCGGCCCCGCGCCTCACCGACCGCCCGGGCGACGTCCTCGCCTGTCTGGATGCGGTCTTCCGGCGCCTTCTCGAGACACTGGTCGATGACTGCGGCCAGCCGCGGCGGTGTGTCGGGACGGATCTCCTGCACGCCCGGCGGAGCCTGGGACACGTGTTGTGCGAGGAGAGCGGGCAGGTTCGCCCCCTCGAATGGTGCGCGGCCTGTGAGCGCGTAGAAGAAAGTGGCGCCGAGCGAGTAGAGATCGCTCCGCGCATCGACCACATCACCGCAGGCCTGTTCGGGACTCATGTAACGCGCCGTACCAATGATCTCGCCTGTAGACTCTTGGTCCTGCTGCGGCCCCACCTGTGCGATCCCGAAGTCCGTCACCAGTGCGCGATCGGTGGACTGATCGATCATGACGTTGTCGGGCTTGACGTCCCGATGCACCACGCCACGCTCGTGTGCGTACGCCAGTGCCCAGGCCACTTCTTGCATGACTTTCATCGCGTGGCGTGGCGTGAGCGGCCCGGCGCGCTCGACCCGCTCGTGCAGCGTCTCTCCGTCAACGTAACCCATGACGAAGAACACGAGGTCGCCGTGCTCTTCGACCGTGTGGATCGGCACGATGTTGGGATGTGAGAGACCCGCCGCCGTCCGCGCTTCGCGCAAGAACTGCTCACGTCTTGTGGTTACTGCCGCCAGCGCGGACGGAAGCAGCTTGATTGCTACCAACCGGTCGAGAGCAACATCCCGCGCCAGCAGCACGATCCCCATGCCGCCGCGGCCGAGTTCCCGCTCGATCGAGTAGCGGCCTGCCAGGGTCTCCTGCAGGGCGAGGAACTCGCCGCTTATCACATCGGACATGTCATCAAACATAGCAGCAAAGGGAGCTACGGTGGCAATGATTGCGCTGATCTCAGTTATACTGCAGAGTAGGTGCGCACAGCTTGTACACTGCATTGTTAACCGGCTGCGGCGAACGTCTGAGATTGGCGGATAATATGGAATCTCCGTTCTCCAAACCCTTTGCCGACGAGCCAAAGGAACCGGTCCTTGCTGTGTATCGGTACGTGCTCGAGGCTTTCCCAACGCTTGGGAGGGCACCTACTCTCGCAGAGACAAAGCGGGATCTAGGGCTCGAGGAGCGGGCGGTAACCGATGCACTGAAGTCGCTGGAGGGACACGATGCGTTGAGACTGGACCCTGCCACGGGCTGGATTGGCGAAGCGTATCCATACTCGCCGGGTGAAACCAGACATGAGGTGGTGTTCAGGCCAGGCAAACGAGTCTACTGCATGTGTGCGATCGATTGCTTCTATGTACCGTTCCTGACGGACTCTGATGTTGCCATTTACTCCAGCTGCCATCTCTGTGAACGTGCCATAGAGATTCAAGTTGCAGGACAGAAGTTATTGGTCGTTGAACCCTCCTCCACCCTCGTGTGGGACAGTGACGCTCCATACGACTGTCCCAGGACAAACTTCTTCTGCTGCGAGGCGCACTTGCGCGAATGGAGGGAAAGAACGCCAGACGAAGCTGGCACGGCTCGCTCGCTCGATGGAGCGCTGGAACGAGGCCGGGCGGCAGCAGTCCAAATCAGGCGGGCGATCGGTCCATGACGCATGTCTGGCACGTGTCTAGCTCATAGGTGAAACGACTTATCCATGATCACAACGGTGAGTCGGGAGGTGCCGGCCATTCCTGTTCGGCCTTACGGAATCACGCCAAATACCTGTCCCTACATGCCGAGGACCGTCTCTTTCGTGTCATCCATCTTCTCGAGAGTTCATGGTCTCCACACTACAGATCTTTGTTCTCCCACAACGTGATCCTGTTGCTGGTGAACGCAGCGCGAGTTGCGCTCGGCTTTCAGGATGTGAAGGCGGGTCGGACTACAGTGTAGTTGAAATGCCTGTCGGGCCGGCCGGACCCGCGACGTTCCACGATACCTTGACCAGAAGCGGAATTCGGGGAGTATTGTGCGGTGTAGACGCAGATGAGCTGTCAGCATAATTGAGTCCGGGAGATCCTTGGTGGCCTCGACCCTAGCGGTCGGGGCCTCTTGTGTCTGATCCTGGCACCAAGGCGAACCTGGGGGAAGCAAGGCGGAAGAAGATGAGTCTCTTTGTCATTTCGGTGGTCACGGTACTGGTCGTGTCAGCCTTCTGCTCGTTGTCGGAGGCGGCGCTGTACGCCGTTGCACCTGGTTACGTGCGCCAATTGACGGACTCCGGAACGATACAGGGGAGGATCCTCACTCGGTTCAAGGAGAACATGGGTCCGCCGATCACCGGCATCTTGATCCTCAACACTTTGGCCAACACCGCGGGTGCCTCGATCGCAGGTGCCCAGGCGAGGTTCCTCTTCGGTGAAGCGGCGATCTTCTGGTTTGCGGCACTGTTTACGCTGGCCGTGCTGGTTCTGTCAGAGATCGTGCCGAAAGTGATCGGCATCAGCCGAAACCGCGCTGTGGCCCGAGCCGCCGCCGTCCCGCTCGATGCGGTGGTCCGAATTCTCCGGCCGATTGTGTGGTTTGCGCACCGTCTCTCCGCCACGTTGGCCGTCGGTGGTGAACCTGTGGCGCCCGAGTCGGAGGTGTGGCGGATAGCAGATTTGAGCGCCGAGGAAGGCAGCATCCTCGAGTCTGAAGCGGAGCTGGTTAAGAATGTGCTCAGTCTGGACGAGATCAAGGCGCGCGATATCATGACCCCGCGCCCGGTGGTCTTCAAGAAAGCGGGCGATATCACGGTAAGAGACATGTCCCCGGATGCGTGGGCGCTACCGCACGCGCGAATCCCGATCCACGCCGCGGCTGACGGCGATGACTGGACAGGCTTGGTTCTACGAAGGGACATCCTCGCGTGCCTTGGTAGGGATGAGTTCGACACGACGCTCCAATCTCTGGCGAAGCCGCTCGCCTTCGTTCCCGAGACGCTGAACGGGCACGAGCTGCTTAACCTGTTTGTACGACTCCGCAAGCATCTCTTTGGCGTCATTGATGAGTATGGGAACATCATCGGGATCGTAACTCTGGAGGACGTGCTCGAATCGTTGATCGGCGAAGAGATCGTGGACGAGACGGACAAGGTAGTTGACATGCGTGATGTGGCGCGCAAACGGAGCCTGCAGCAGTACGGCGATGCCTTACCGCAGCCCGACGAGTCGATTCGGCCGGAAGGTGGCGAAGAGAGTGATTGATTACGAGATCCGTATGACCGCGGCTGGCTGATCGATGAATCCGACTCGAATCGCACAGTTCGCCGACCTGCAAGACCGGACGCCCCAACATGCGCTCGTCGGGAACACCGATCTGGTCGTGATCCGCTACGGTGACCAGGTCTCCGTTCTCTACGGGCGCTGTCTCCACCGCGGGGCACTCCTCTCCGACGGTTACGTCACGGGCGACAACCTGATTTGCGGTGTGCACTCGTGGGATTTCCGCTACGATACCGGCATTAGCGAGTACAACCCCACTGAACGGCTGCAGAAGTTTGCGGCGTGGGTTGAAGATGGCGGCGTGTTCGTCGATGGGGACGAGATCGTCCAGTGGGAACGCGACACCCCGCAGGCCTACGACCGCGTGGCGTACCAGGGGGCGTACCAAGACCTGCACGGCACGCCCGAGGAGCCGTACGTCAGCGCCATCCGCGAGCTCGCGAGCCATGGGCTCGAGAAGACCGGCGCGCACGGCCCGGTCGCCGCGATGGGTGTACCGCGGCAGCAGCTTCCTTCGTGGGACGACCTCCAGTTCGTCACGGCACAGCTCCACAAGTTCCCCCAACTCGACGACGTTGATGTCGGGACCGACCTGGTCATCGGTCCCAGAGCGAAGCAGCCTTTGCGGCTCGAAATCCCGCTCTTCGTCTCGGATATGAGCTTCGGCGCGCTGTCGCAAGAAGCAAAGGTGGCGCTGGCGAAGGGTGCGGAGCTCGCGGGCACCGGGATCGCATCGGGTGAGGGGGGCATGCTGCCTGAAGAACAGGAGTCGAACAGCCGGTACCTCTACGAGCTGGCGTCGGGGCGCTTTGGCTTTTCGTGGGACAAGCTCGACAAGGTGCAGGCGTTCCACTTCAAGGGCGGTCAGGGCGCCAAGACCGGTACAGGCGGGCATCTCCCGGGCGAGAAAGTGAAAGGCAAGATCGCTGAGGTGCGGGGATTGCAAGAGGGTGAACCCGCGGTCTCACCGGCGCGCTTTCCTGATTGGGAGACTCTGGGCGAGTTCCGCGACTTCGCGGCCCAGGTGCGGGAGCGGACCGGTGGCATCCCGATCGGCTTCAAGCTCTCAGCCCAGCATATCGAACAGGACATCGACGCTGCTCTCGAGATCGGTGCGGACTACATCATTCTGGACGGTCGGGGGGGCGGCACGGGCGCGGCACCGCTCATCTTTCGAGATCACATCTCAGTACCCACGATGCCCGCCATCGCCCGGGCGCGGCTCCACCTCGATCAGTCGGGCCACTCGGATGTGACATTGATTGCGACCGGCGGGCTCCGCACCGCGGCAGACTTCGCCAAGGCCATGGCGTTGGGTGCCGACGGAATTGCCCTGAGCAATGCCGCCATGCAGGCGATCGGCTGTATCGGCATGCGTGCCTGTCATACCAACAACTGCCCCGTCGGGATTGCCACCCAGAAACCGCACCTCCGAGCGCGGCTCCCGGTGGAGGAAGCCGCTAAACGGCTCGACCGCTTTCTCCGCGCGTCGGTACACCTGATGCAGACGCTGGCCCGGGCTTGCGGCCACACGCGGCTCGATCAGTTCGACGCGGACGACCTGACGACGTGGAAGAAAGAAATTGCTGGGCTCACGGGGGTGGAATACTCAGGGGTGGTAAAGGGCTAGGAGCAGCAGGTGAAGAGCAGACCGTGACGACTTGCTGCGGGCGCTCGCCGTGGCCGTCCGTGTCGCACGGCTGTTCGACCCGATAGGAAACAGCGTGGGGGAAGGATGCCATGATTGCCAGGATTTGGCGCGGTCGGACACGCGCCGAGAACGCCGACGAATATGTGGAGTACGTGAACGAGACAGGCGTAGCTCAGCATCGCAGGACGCAAGGAAACCACGGTTCGATGGTCCTCAGGCGGGAGGTCGGCGGCGAGGTCGAGTTCCTGGTTGTCTCCCTGTGGGAATCGCTGGATGCAGTGCGAGCCTTCGCTGGCGAGCGTCCAGAAGTCGCCGTCTACTATCCTGAGGACGAGAAGTTCCTGCTGGAATTGGAGCCCGAAGTGCGCCACTACGAGGTTTCGGTCGCCGATCTGGCATGATGGGACGCGGCGCAGTTCGAACTTTGAGCGTCTTACGGCCGTCCAACTGGGAGAAGCACAACAGAGGAAAGTTCGGTCTGCCGCCGTGGTGCAACGGCCACGGGCGTGGCAGCGGTCAGGCGACGGTACTCCACCCCTAACTGGGCACAGGACAATGGAGAATACGGGAATGGTGCGCACCATTATGCTGCTGGGTGGTGCGCTTGCGATATCTGCCAGCCTACCCGCACGCCCGGCTCGCGCTCAAGTGGAAGTGCGAGAGCCGGAGAGCCTCGCAGCCGCCGTCGAGACCTTTCTCACGCCCTACGTTTCGTCGGGGAATTTCAGCGGAGTGATACTCGTTGCCCGGGAAGGAGACGTACTGCTGGAGGCGGGATACGGCAACGCGGACTACGAGCTGGGCGTCGCGACGCGCGGCGAGCACCGCTACTTCATCGGATCAATCAGCAAGACTTTCACGGCTGCCGCAGTGCTGCTGCTCCAGGAGCAGGGAAGGATCGATCTCGCCGCACCCGTCACCAGCTATGTCGGCGACTTCCCGCACGGTGACCGCATCACGGTGCGGCAACTTCTGGCGCATCGCTCCGGCCTTCCGAATCTGCATTTCAGGCCGGACTACGCGGAACTCGCGGTGCGGCATTACGACCGTCCTGCCGATGTCATGGAGCTGGTGCGGCACGAGGAACTCGCATCCGATCCGGGTGCGCGCTACGCGTACAACAACCTGAACTACACAGCACTGGCCTGGCTCATCGAGCAGGTCACGGGCGTTCGCTACGAAGAATTCCTCCGGCGTGAGTTCTTGGATCCGCTTGATCTCGGTGGTGTGGGTGTAGTCGGCGCGCCGACCGACTTGATACCGAATCTGGCGAAAGGGTACGATCCGGTCGGGGTGGGAGGGTTCCGCAAGGAGCGCTACGCCGACCGTTCAATCTCGCTAGGGGCGAGCGGCGCGTATGCCACGGCGCGGGACCTGTGGCGATGGATTGACGCCGTCACGCGCCGCCGGGTGTTGGCCGCGCTCCCCGACTCAGTCGTGTTCGAGCACGTAGGGCAGTCACAGAAGGTCCACGGCCATTCAGCGATGGTTGCCACCGGTTGGGACGGCATAGGATACTCGGCGCATCTCTTCTACCTGTTCGAGGAACATCTCGCAGTCGTGGCCTTGGGCAACCTCAACATCGCGACGGTGGTGGGGGAGATCGCGCGAGGCGTTACCGCCATTGCGTTGGGAGAGCGGCCCACCGCAACGGTTCTCGCACTGGGGCCGTTGCCTGAGGACTCACTTGATGCGCTGGTTGGGGAGTATCGGTTCGGCGCCGACTTCTACGTACCCGACGGTACGCTTGAGATCGTAGCGCGGGATGGGGGGTTGTTCGATCTCAGCCGGAAGCCGGCAGCGGCGCTCATTCCGCTGGCGGACGGAGGTTTCCTGTACCGGCCGGTTTGGGCGGCAGTCCGCTTTCTGAGAGACGACACCGGCAGGGTGACGGGCCTAACCTTCTACGATCGGTTCGTGGCGATGAAACAGTGACTCCCTGCAACACAGTTTCGAGGCAGATGATTCTCTCACTTCATTCCGCTCGCTACGCCTCGATCGGATCCGCCCGAACGGACCTTGCTGACCATCGCAGCTTGATCTGGTGGCTGCGTCGCTTCGCGACTATCTATTGAAGCAACCTATCCGACCCTCGGAGCCCACCATGGAGTCTATCGCATCCCACCTTGTAGTCGGCCTGCTCGGTGCTGCCATCGTGTGGTACCTCGACCGCCCGACTCGCCGCCAGTTTCGTCTGCTCATGGAAGCTGTTGATGAAGGCAAGCAGGAAGGCAAAGACTGGCGCTTCGTGCGGGATGGGTCCGGTCGACCTACGGGAATCCGAATTATGTATGGCGCTTCGGCCGCGACGGACAAGCCCGGCGTGTTGTAGCAGGCGCCGCAGAGCCGGACGGGCATCGTCGAGCCGTTTCGCAGAGAGGGGTCGACGGAAGTTACCGGCGTGTTGTCTCCATATCGCGGTGGCCGTGAGGGCAGGCAACAGTATGGAGTCGAGTACGGCGGTTGGCTGGACAGTGAGAGCTGTTGGTCTCCAAGGCGAAAGGAGAGTGACGGACAACGGTGCCACCGCTTACAGGTAACCCCCCGCTCCCGTCATTCTCTTGTCGCTAGCGACGGTGCGCTGCGCCGTTGCATTTCGGCAAGCGACCGTGGTCCAACAGCTTCTCCCGCAGCAGTTCCTGCAGCCGTGCCATCGGCTTGGCATGGGTCTCGACCCTGACACGGGTCGCTGACCGGGCGCAGTCAACGCTTGGCTGCGCCAGGTGATCACGCAGGCGCTCGCGGATGCTCTCCTCGGCCATTCCCACATAGAGAACTTCGCTGCGGGTCTCCAGCTGATAGACGCCGGGTGAATCCGGCGCTCGGGCTACGTACTCGTCGATGAACGGGTGTTGGTTTCCCTTGACAGGCATACGACTTCCTTGCGGTGTGGTCCCACACCAAGCATACGGTTCGGGGACAGGCGGCACCAGAGCCAGCCGGTGCTCGGGAGTCGACGGCGCTCAATAGCGCCCGTAGGGGGGCGCCCCGACACCTCTTGCGCAACCGAGCGATCAGTTTCTCGCAGCTGTCGATCTCGCAGGTTCGAACCCGCTCTGCAGCAGGATCTGAGACATCGGAATGCCGGGTCCACACCCGAGGTCGAGGATCGTCGATCCGGAAGCCAACGTGCGAGCGGACTCCGCAACATCTGAAACGCCTGCGCCGAGAGTCCGTATTGCAGCATACCAGTCGAATATCTGGTCGTACTCGTGCATACTATCGCTGCGACGATTCCTCAAGCTGCCGGAGTGAGGGTCCTCTTGCGCCCGACCACCGGCTCGTGGTTACTGCCCGCCAGGCATTCACGCCGGCACAAGTAGAGGAGGAGGCACAATGAATAGGACCGGCCCTGCGCTCAAGATCCTGCTAACGGCATCGGTGACTGTCTGGCAGGGGTGCGACAGCCCTACGGCTGGCGATCAGGTAGCGGCGATGTTCCGGGGAGATCCGGAGCATACCGGCGTCTTCGACGCACGAGGTGTGGATCAGCTCGGCGGCGTCCTCTGGATCTTTGAGACGATGGGTCCGGTACGGTCATCCCCGACGGTAACTGGTGAGACTGTGTACGTCGGGAGTACGGACGGAAGCCTCTATGCCATTGACCGGATCAATGGGCAACTCAGGTGGCGTGTGGATGTTGGGAGCCCTGTAAGCTCGTCGCCGGCCATAGCAGGGGGAGCGGTCATCTTCGGGTCTCGGGACGGAGTATTCCACGCACTAGATGCACGCACCGGCCGCCCGCGGTGGCAGTTCGAGACCGGAGCCCTCCTGCCTTGGGAGTGGGGCTTCGAGGGTTGGGACGTATACACGTCCTCGCCCGTTGTGTGGGATTCCATGGTCGTCTTTGGGGCGGGCGATGGCGTGGCATACGCGGTCGATGTCATGACGGGACGCGAGCTGTGGCGCTTCGGCACAGCGGGGCGCATCCGCTCGACCCCCGCGGTTGCTGCTGGCCTGGTGTTCATCGGCAGCACGGATGGTGTGATCTACGCACTCGATCTCGCGACCGGTCGAGAACGTTGGCGTCATGAGACGGATGGGGTGGGCCTGCGATCCAAGGAAGAGGGCGTCGACCGCAAGTCGATCATCTCCTCACCCGCGGTTGCGCACGGGACCGTATACGTGGGATCACGTGACGGGTACATGTACGCTCTCGACGCCACGACGGGGAACCGTAAGTGGCGCGTCAGCCACGACGGCTCTTGGGCCATGTCGTCGCCGGCGCTGCTCGGAGACGCACTCTACAGCGGCACCTCGGATGGGCGTTTCGTGCACCGCGTCGATGCCGCGACAGGGGAAGAGCGCTGGAGGTTCGTCGGGGTGGGTTACACCTGGTCTTCGCCCGGCGTTGCCGGCGGCACAGTGTACATCGGGGACGGCGGTGGCTACCTGCGCGCGATCGACCGCGAATCTGGTGAGGAGCGGTGGAGCTACCGCGTGGGAGACGGTGTCTATTCCAGTCCCGCGATCGCCCACGGTGTCGTCTTCTTCGGCTCCGACGACGGCAACGTCTACGCACTCCACGGTGAGGGCGCCTATGCGCATCGCGTCGTCTTCTGGGATGAGCGATTTGCGGACCACACGATCCTCCCGCACTTGGAGACGAGAGTCTACTTCGAGCAAGCGGGCTACCGCGTGCTGGATTCAGAAGCGCTCAAGGAGTTCATGGAGTCACGCATCGAGGACGGTGCAGCCAGCGTAGCCGTGTTCGCCATGGATCATCTTCCCAACGTGCTCGGGTCCGAGCCATCCGATACCGTGCTGTTTCGCCGTTATCTTGCTTCAGGTGGGAAGGTGGTTTGGCTGGGCCTGCCACCGATGTCGTTGGCTCGCGACGAGACCGGTCGCATCACAGCATTCGATCGCGGTCGGACCGCGACACTGCTCGGTGTTGACCACGCCGAATCGAATTTCGATTTCTATGCGACGGCGCCTACCGATCTGGGCCGAGATTGGGGCCTGCACCGTGGCTGGGTCAGTTCATACGCGATCGGGGTGTCCGACGAGATCGACATACTCGGCATGGATGAGAACGGCAAGGCGGGAGCGTGGGTCAGGAACTACGGTGGCCCGGCTGGAACGGGATTCGTCGGCATGGGTCTCAACCGAGCGACATTGGCAAACCTCGCCGCTGTCCGCGCCTTAGCAGAGTTCGGGTTTGAGGAGGGAAGGTGGGCCAGGGGGTATCGGTGATTCGGGCGGTTTGGCGCAACACGGTTTGGTTGGTTTCGAAGTGGCACGTCGTCCGGTGACGGTACAGTCGCGTTGGGACCAGCCTGCCTCGCTGTGGGGTGCCGACCGAAGCGACGGTCCGGACGGACCGCAGGCTCCGAGTCGATGTTCGATTCATGGATCACCAGCTGAGTTGGTTCCTGCGCCGGTGAGGTGTGACAAGGCCTTGCATCGGGAGCGACAAAGTACGACATGGGCCGGCCACGGTCCGCACTATCACCTACTCTCCAATGATCTACGTATCTTGAGATGCTGCACGTCGCCATGACTCGATGCCGTCGCCGACCCTAGGGAGGTCAACCAATGAAGAAAGAGGTGCTTGCTGCCGGCCTGCTGGGCGGAGTTGTGATGCTCGTATGGCTGTTCGTAACCAACGCCGTGCTCCCATTCAAGAGCAACCTCATACACCAAGCCCTCCCGTTGGCGAACCAACTGGAGGTACATGAGGCTCTGAGGGACAACATCACGGAATCCGGGACATACAACATTCCGTATCTGTCTCGAGAAGCAGAGGCTCAGTTTCCCGATTACCGGAATCAACCGGTTTACTCGATCACATATGAAGGGTATACCCACGGTGGCGGCAGTGGTGGCAGCACCATGTCCAGCTTTCCAGTAGTGATAATGGCAGTCTTCATACCACCGCTGATCGCTGCCTGGATGCTGTCGGTAGCGTCACCCGCGATACTAGCGAAGTACACTCGGAGGTTCCTGTTTGTGGCCGTCTTAGGTGTGATCGTTGCTCTGTACGACGACGTGCTGCAAATGGCCTTCGGCCCTCAGCCTAAGGATTATTTGACCTTCCTGGCGCTAAACAACTTGATCGCCTGGACTCTGACCGGTCTGGTGATCGCGCGCAGGATAAGGCCGGTGAAGACCTGAGAGTGCCTGCCTAGGTGTCACACCTGGGTGGCCGCACCTCATTCGTGGTCAGCTGATAGCGCTGGCCACGAGCGATCACGCGCCCGCCAGTCGGCTAGCCTGTCATCCCCGCAGTCTTCTGCGTCGTACCAAACCGGAAGTACCCGAAGGCCAGCGCGAGCAGGAGGTAGATCACCTCAGTCGACCATCCAACGGCATTCACGACGCCGCCCAGTTGGCCGATCAGCGCGACGATGAACCCTATCCCGTCACCGACAAAGAGAGCTAGCAGGATCGCCTGCCGGGCCTCTGAGTGAGCCACATCACTGGCGGACCAAGTAAGCACGGCGAACGCGAGCAGCGCGGCGCCGAACAGCTGCCCCACATACTCGAGGGGTGCGTCCGCCATGATGCCGTAGTGTGCCATGAGCCAACCGGGCACGATCAGAAAGCCGAGTCCGAACACAACCGCGACAATCGTATTGATGATCATGAGCGCCGAGTTTCATCGAACCAATCTCCTCTCCTCCGTGAATGGGAGCGTGAGTTTCGGTGAGTGGTCCTGCGCTCTCGTCGTCGGGTAGGCGTCTCGCTGCGGCGTCTACTGCGGAAGGCCACCGGCGTCACGTCGTCCTCGATTGATTCCAGGGCGATAAGTCTACACCCATTTCGCCGCCGCTTATCCCGAGAACAGCATGTGAAGCCACTGGAGTGCGCTACCCGTTGCAGCCAGCCACGCGATCGGGTTGGTCCCGTTCAGACTGCAGCCGCAACGTTCTGCGGCCTGAGGGCGTCCAACGAAATGAGGGGGAGGACGGACGGAACCGCCCAGTTTCTCCTGTTGCTGGCCCAATGGTTCCCAACCGTTTTCCCCCTTGTT
>JBDHKN010000044.1:0-50739 GCA_039586365.1 Gemmatimonadota bacterium
ATAGTGGGTGGGCTGGGCGGACACCGCAACCTCCTCCCGACCTCCCAAGGGTGCAAAACAGCACCCTAGAGCGCCCAAGACGGCCGTATACCACAGCAAAAGCAAACGGCTCAGTCGCTCAGGCCAACCCGTTCGTCAATCGTCAATCGTCAATCGTCAATCCCTAGCTCCGGAGGAGGGACTCGAACCCCCGACCCGACGGTTAACAGCGGCTCTTTCCGACTGCTAAGTCATTGAGACGCTGGTTGCTACGGACGTGGCAAAGGTCGCGGACCTCGGTACGACCTCCTGATTCCTGCTTTCGGTCGTGGAGCCTTGGTTCCGGAGGAAGACGCTTGTTACAACACCGCTGTCAATTCGGGAGAAGAAACGGAATCCGAAAAATGCCGGTCGCACAAGAAGGTTGCACGCGCGCAGCCAAGTGACATCTTAGCTGGAAGCAGATTTCCGCCGGTGGACTTCCGGCTGCCGCCGCCGCAGTAGACGCCGCAGTAGGACGCCCGCCCGACGACGAGACCGCGAGGCTGCTGACGCGGCCGAAGTCGTAGCTTCGGTTATTGCACCGCAACTGAATTGCCGGAGGGGCCATGCGCTTCCGCGTTGATGCCAGGCTTGCCTGTCGTCACGTCACATTGATGATTGGCTCGCTGCTGCCATGGGCCATCAGTGTCCCGCCCCAGGCACTCGCCCAGCAGGCCGGGGGCTCCCAACCGCAGTATGAAGTCCGCCTCGAGAAGAGCGTATTGATCCACACGCGGGACGGCACGCGCCTCTCGACCGATCTCTACTTCCCGATCGGTGCACCACAGCCGCTGCCGGCGGTGGTTATCAGGACACCGTACGACAAGAACGGGTCGCGCGACCCTCCGTCGGTACCGTTCGAGCTCGCCAAGCTCGGGTACGTGGCGGCCGTCCAGGACATGCGGGGCCGCTTCGAGTCCGAGGGCCATTATGTCGTGGGGCGCGCCAACCGGGACGACGGGTACGACTTCCTCAGCTGGATCGCCGATCAACCGTGGTCCAATGGGAAGGTCGCCACCTACGGCTGTTCTTACCTGGGCGAAAGCCAGCTGCAGCTTGCGGCGACGCGCCATCCGAACCATACGGCTGTCACCGCTGATGCAGCTGGTGGCGGGTACGATGGCACGTACCGCCCCTTCGTGCTGAGGTTTGGAGGGGCAATCGAGCTCGCTGCTGCACTCGACTGGTTCTACCGCTTCGGACTCAAGACCTTCCACCGTCCTCCGTCCGATGTGCCCGACTCGGTATACCGTACGATGCTTCAAAGCGTAGAAACCCGACCGCCACGCCCCGAGCTAGACCTAGACGAGGCGTTCTGGAAGCTCCCCGTCATCGGAATCCTCCAGGAGAACGGGATCACGCCCACCGACTATGAGGACTTCGTTTCGCACATCCCAGGCGACCGGTATTTCAAGGGCCTCAACTACGTCGATGACAACGACCGGTTCGACGTCCCGGCGCTGCACGTGAACTCCTGGTACGACAGTGGAGTGAAGGAGACCCTGACCGTATTCAACCTCATGAGCCAAAACGCGGTATCGGCACGCGGTGGGAACAATCAATTCGCGATCATCTCACCCACACTACACTGCCACACGGGGCTTGCGACGGAACACACCGTCGTCGGTGACCGGGACATGGGTGACGCACGGTTCCCCATCTACGGCATATACGTTCGATGGTTCGACTATTGGCTCAAAGGGGTCGAAAACGGCGTCACGGAGATGCCGAAGGTGCAGTACTATCTGATGGGTGCCGGCGAGTGGCGTTCAGCGGATGCCTGGCCGCTACCCGGGACCGAGTTCACCGCATTCTATTTGCATAGCCGCGGCCGTGCGAACACGAGACGCGGCGACGGCGTTCTGAACACGAAGCCGCCTGGCGAGGAACCACCCGATCGGTTCACCTACGATCCCGCGCACCCAGTGCCGTCGGTCGGCGGGTCCATGTGGAACGTCCGTGCCGATGCCGTTCAAGGTGGCTCATTTGACCAATCAGCGGTCGAGTTGCGGCAAGACGTTCTGGTATATACATCGGCCCCGCTTGAGGATGGTGTCGAGGTCACTGGGCCGCTGGAGGCAATCCTCTACGTCTCGTCGGATGCCAAGGACACCGACTTCACGGTGAAGCTCTTGGACGTCCTTCCCGATGGAACGGCCTACAACGTCCAAGAAGGAATCTTTCGCGCCCGGTTCCGAGAGGGTTTCGATCGAGTCGTCCTCATGGAGGAAGGGGAAGTGTATCGGCTACGGATCGACCTGCAGGCAACCGGCATGTGGTTCGGCACTGGGCACCGAATCCGGCTTGAGGTGTCGAGTAGCAGTTTCCCGCGGTTTGATCGCAATCTGAACACTGGGGGCAACAACTACGACGAGAGTGAGTGGGTGGTGGCCTACAATGCCGTGTATCACACTGAGGAGTATCCCTCGCACGTGATGCTGCCGGTCGTGAGGCAAACGCGGTAACTCTTCGTCGTATGCCCCACTGGTTGGCAGGACTGGAGCTGCAGCTCTCGATGCGCCTGCCGCGATTCGAACGCGGGACCTTTGGCTCCGGAGGCTAATTGAGACGTCCGTGGGCGTTGTGACAAAGTCTGTTACAATCGGACGAAGACACAGAACCCGTCCCAAAGCGACATCTTAGCTGCAGTCAGAATACCGTCGGTGGCCTCCCGGCCTCCGCCGCCCGACAGACGCCGCAGGATGACGCCCGCCCGACGACGAAGACCGCGAGACCGCCTTCATCGCGGCTGAGTCACAGGCCGACTGGCGAAGGGCTGACTGTGGGTACAAGACAAGACTCGTGGCGGCTGCGTCGTCATCCACGCATCCTAGCGACTGTCCTATCCGTCCTTGCGGCAGTTCCTGCAGTAAGATCGCAGGAGTTCCCGCAGGAAGCTCTGCAGCATCGCAGGGTTGCCGGTCTTCGAGACCTGACTGGTTCGGTCTCCCGAGACGGGCGCTACTACGCCTTCACCAATTGGCAGAGCAGTCAACTCGGCATCAAGGACCTCGGCTCTGGGGAAGACCGCTACATCGTGAGCCCGGTGTCAGAGCAGGAGTACCCCTACGCACCGAAGTTTGCGCCCGACGGGAGACGGATCGCCTACGTGTGGAGCAACGCGGACGGATCCAGCGAGCTGCGTGTGGTCAATGTGGACGGCTCTGGAGTTCGCACCATCTATCGCGAATGGGTTCAGCCTCACGACTGGTCCCCAGATGGCTCCCACATCCTCACGAACGTCACTGGATCGGCGGCTTTGATCTCAGTCTCGGACGGATCCGTCACTGAGCTGAAGGTCCTCGACTGGCGCTCTCCACTGGAGATGCGGTTCTCGCCTGACGGGCGCTACATCGCCTATGACGCGCTAGTTGAGGAGGACTCACCGCGCCGAGACATCTTCTTGCTCGCCGTCGAGACGAGGAAAGAAACCGCGCTCGTCGGGGATCCGGCGATCGATCGCGTCCTGGACTGGACGCCCGATGGTACGCGGCTCCTGTTCGACAGCGACCGAGGCATGGAACCGGGATCCGGTCGACGCGCCTGGTTGGTAGAAGCGGCTGATGGGGTGGCAGCCGGAGCGCCCACGTTGGTGACGCCAGAGCTCCGGGTGACGCGGGGATTGGGTTTCGACAGGGACGGATCCTACTACTACTGTTGCGGTCCGGCACCGGACCAGCCGAGGGGCGGGCTCTACCTCGCGGACTTCGACCCGACAACGGGTGAGCTTGAGGCCCCTCGGCTAACTGCAGGTGGCATTGGAGGGGCCGTAGACTGGTCACCAGACGGACGCTACTTGGCGTACGCGTACCACTCCTACCCGTTTCCGTCAACGCTTGGAATCCGCGCTGTGGAAAGTGGCGAGGAGCATCGAGTGCCCCTGACCCTCCGCCCGAATCAGCCGTTCGCGCTGCAGTGGTCACCGGACGGTGGGTGGCTGTTGGCACAAGCTCGTGATCACAGGGACCAGTGGGGTGTCTATCGGATCGATGCGAAGACGGGTCGGGCCGCTGCAGTCCTGCAGGAGCCCGGAGTGCGCTGGCCAGCCTGGCTGCACGATGGTCGAGTCGCCTACGTCTTGCCGGATGATAGCGATGACTCTCAGCGGATTTTCGTACGCGATCTCGGCACCAGTGAGGACCGCGATCTGTGCCGAGTGCCGGCACCTGCGCATCTCTCTCAATTGGCGGTTTCACCAGATGATCGGTGGTTGGCATTTCTCTGGTCGAATGTGCGCTCAGAGTGGGAAGAGCGAGGGGAGTGGGCGTTGAAGGTCGTCCCCATCGCAGGTGGTGCACCGCGCGACTTAGCCCGACTCTCCGTCCAGGGCCGGGACAGTCTGTCCTGGTATTTGAGACCCAGTGTGGCCTGGACGTCTGATGCTCGGTATGTCCTCCACACGATCACTACGGTGGGGGAGGGTGGAGCCAAGACGGTGCTCTGGCGCATTCCTGCCGCAGGCGGAGAAGCGCACCCTGTTGACATTTCCTTGTCTGGGTTCGCCGTGTCCGGCATGAGCATGCATCCCAGCGGCCGTCAGATTGCCTTCACTGGGGTGTATCAGCGCGAGGTGTGGGAAATCGCCGAGAGAGGTGAGGATATGTGGGTGCTGGAGAACTTCTTGCCGCCGCCGAAATGACCAACAGCTGAGAGGAGTCTCTCCGTACCGAGCTTCAACCTCCGACCCGGTTTGAAGGACCAATCCGCTCACCCGTCGTGAGACGCGGTCATTAACAGCGGCTATCTCTGCCTCGTCAACCTATTGCCGTGCCATCGGTTATTAACCCCAGCGGTATCCCGGACCACCGGAAGACCTCCTGTTCAGCACTTGGCCAAAGATGTTGCGCCGGGTGGTGAAACTGGGTAGAAGCGGTGGGCCAGGGCGATCTTGAGGCGGTCCAGGGCGTCAATCATTCCCTTGCCCCACCCTCTCCTTCAACTCCTCGAACCAGTTGAGAACGACCCTGATCTGGTGTGGGGCTGCGTGCTCAACACTCTGGGTCATGACGAATCGCTGACCATCAGGCGCCACGTCGTAGGTCTGACTCCCGCTGGATGTGTACTCCACACCGTAGTCACCCGATACCATCACTCGTGGTTCACCAGCAACGATCTCTCCGTCTGTCTGGACTCGGACTGACATGATGCTGGTACCTTGTCGGTAGAACAGCTCGGTTCCGTCAGCGGACCATGCCGGCTCACGTCCGCCGCTGCGGGAGATCGGCCATTTGCCTCCCGGACCCGGATAGGGCCGCACGTAGATCTCGTCCCGGCCACTCTCGTCGGACGTATAGGCGATCCAGCGACCGTCCGGTGAGAAGATAGGAGACCTCTCGTTGGCGCTGGTGGTAAGGAAGGGCTCAGCCTCAAAGGCCATATCTTTCCTCTTCAGCATCCAGATGTCGCGCGCCGAGTCAGGTGTGATCTGGTAGAAAGCCAGCACCGAGCCATCCGGCGACCACGAGTGGGCAGAAACGGTACGTGTGGAGTGAAACAAGAACTCCGGCTCGCCGCTCCCGTCGGCCGGCGTCCAATAGATACCGCGACCACCGGTGGCGAAAGCCACGCGCCGTCCGTCCGGGGCCCAGACAGGATCCGTCCCTCCAGCTGACGTGAGCCTGTTTCTGGTGCCCCGCTCGGAATCGTAGACCCAGATCTCGTTTGCCTCTTGAACGGCAATGAACCGTCCATCTTGAGCGACGCGAGGATAGAAGTGACTGCCACGGTGGGCGGTCACCTGGCTTGTATGCCCTGCCCGATCCACCCACACCAGGGTGTTCTCGGTGGTCTCAGTCCCGCCCGGCATGTATACCATCGTGCCGGTGTTCGAAACTGCGGCGTAAGGGGTCGTGCCGAATGTGCCTGACCGGGTCCTGTGCACGCCCCGCACCAGCGCGGTTGGAGATCCGAGGGCCTGCAATCTCCCCAAGTCGAAGCCCACGGCAGACAGCTCATTTCCCAGTGAGAACAACAGGTGCCCCGTGGGCAAATAGCGAGCGCCTGCCGCGCCCTCGATGCCGTCAACCCACTGTCGCACTCCCGTCTCGAGCGACACAACCGCAACGCGGAAGCCGCGAGAAGACCCGACCGTGAACAGCACGTTCTTGCCATCGGGCAACACTTGAGGCAATCCGTGACTCACCTCTCCACTATCGGCGGGCAGAGCGGTCAATGGCTCGGCGCTGCCGCCGTCTTCCGGCAATGTGTGGAGGCCCGTGCCGAGACCGCCAAAGACGATCGTGCCCGGCCCCCAAGACGCGCCGAGACTCACGTGCGGTGCATCTCCGATCGTAATTGGAGATCCTCCGGAGACGGCCACCTTCGCGATCGTCCGTGTAGCAGCGTACCCGATCCAGCGGCTGTCCGGCGAGATGAACGGCGTATGAGCACCTTCGGTACCGGGGAGTGGATGACTCTCGACCTCGTCGATCCGGCGTAGCAATAGCTGACTCACGTTACCGCGGCGAGCCGTATAAACGATGAATGAGCCGTCCGGCGATATTGCGACTGGAGGAAAGCCTGCAACGGGCTCGAATTCCTCCGGAAAGTCGATATCGAAGCGAACGGGAAGTGACGGCGCGGTCGGTGCCGATCGCATGGCGGTCGCCATCACTGCGGCTGTTGCCAGCGCGGCGAGCGCAGGCCATAACAGCTTGGCGCCGAGTTGTCGCAGGGAGGTCTTTGCCGTGGCAGGTGCGATTGTTTCGGTGGTGGCGCCAACCGCTTGTTCGCACCGTACCAGTGCATCCACGACCTCAGCCGCGGTGGAGAAGCGGTCGGCTGGTAGTCGCGCCAGCGCCTTGTGAATGACACGAGCTAGTAGCGGCGGTGCCGTATCCCTGAGAGTCCTGACGTCAGGAGGTCGTTCGGTCAGTACCTTCGCCATGATGGCTTGCACAGTCGGGCCCGTGTGAGGCGTCACGCCTGCCAGCATCTCGAACATGACGCAGCCGAGCGAGTAGATGTCGCTCCTACCGTCGATCTCCGACTCACCGGATGCTTGTTCCGGACTCATGTACTGCGGAGTGCCCAACGACAGGCCGGTCTCGGTCAGGCGCTCGGAGCCAGCAGCTGTCACCGCTCGAGCGATTCCGAAATCCGCCACCACAGCCTCGTCACCCGAGAGGAGTATGTTCTCGGGCTTGATGTCGCGGTGCACGACACCGTGTTCGTGGGCGTAGCTCAGAGCCAGCGCCACCTCGCGTGCTATGCGCACTGCACTCTCAACGGGGAGTTGTTTCTCGCGGCGCAGCCGGTCCCGCAGGGACTCTCCTTCCACGAACGGCATCACGTAGTAGAGGAACTGGTCTACTTTGCCGGAATCGTGTAGGGGGAGTATGTGCGGGTTCGTGAGACCGGCCGCGATCTCTATCTCTCTCAGAAACCGATCGGCACCGATTACCGCTGCGAGCTCGGGACGGAGCAGTTTGAGCGCTACCCTGCGATGGTGTTTGAGGTCCTCGGCGAGATACACCGTGGCCATCCCACCGGAACCAAGCTCTCGCTCGATAATGTAGCGGTCAGCCAGTGCAGCTTTGAGGCGGTCCAGAATGTCGGCCATACGGCGACTCCTCTGGGTCCCGCTCTAAGCTACGACCTGCGCCTGGAGAGGGCCAGATAGCAATGGGAGCGGGTTCGACGCGACCTCTCCAAGACCTCCTCCCGACCTCCCAAGGGTGCAAAACAGCACCCTAGAGCGCCCAAGACGGCCGCATAGCACAGTAAAAGCAAACGGGTCAGCCGCTCAGGCCAACCCGTTTGTCGATCGTCAATCGTCAATCGTCAATCCCTAGCTCCGGAGGAGGGACTCGAACCCCCGACCCGACGGTTAACAGCCGTCTGCTCTACCAACTGAGCTACTCCGGATCGATCTCGTCGGCTGTTCCTTCAAAGCCGCTTATAATGCTACTGTGCTCTCCCCGTAACCACGGGAGCCCGTGAATAGCGGGAAAGGCAGTCTAATTTGTACTCTACCGCCACGCAAGCGACCCAAGTCACATGGTGTTGATGAAGATGGCCAGCGACAGGGCTAGCTGAGCGATCTGGACTATGAGGAACCACTCCGTCGTGGTGATTGCTTTGCGGGGGACGAACACCTGATCGCCCGAGCGAATACCTATCTCCGCCAGAGTGCGGCCCCGCATGGCATCCTCCACACTCATTTCTTCCTGCTCAGCCAGGCGCAGAAGCCTAATCCGACTGGTGTTGCCGTCCTGGTTGGCTCCGCCGGCCATGGCCACTACGTCGATTGCAGTGAGTGTAGGGTCGACCGTGTAGAGGCCCGGCGACCGCACCTCTCCCAAGACAGCGACTCGGAACAGGGGGGTCACCGTCACAAACGGCGCGTTGAATAGCGTTTCGAGTCCGGCCCTGACGCTGTCCCGTACTTGAGCCACACTGAGGTTTCTCGTGTCGATGTCGCCCAGCAGCGGGTAGTGGAACTTGCCGTTCTCGTCGATCTGGAACTGCCCCGAGAACTGCTCCTGCCCCCAAACCTCGACACGCAGAACGTCACCAGGCTGCAGCGTGTACGTCGAGATGCTGGGAGTGACTATTGGACGCTGTTCCTGTGCTGGGCTAGGTGCGGCTAGAATGGTCGCTACTGCTAAGGAATAGAGGATTCGCATGGCCCTAAGATTGTGACCTGCAGAGAATGGGTCAACAGTAGTCGTCACCTTCGGACCAATGTCCTCCTATTGGGGCGAGGGACGAGGCAGGGGGATGGCGCTGCAGCTCAGCCGGCACGGGCCTCAGCAGCCAGGCGGTCTAGGTTCAGTACATCTTGCAGATACGAGGCTGTGTGTGTCTCCGTCGCAGCAACCTCTTCTGGCGTTCCTTGCGCCACTACTTCACCCCCTTGGGAGCCGCCTTCGGGGCCCATATCGATGATCCAATCGGCGCGTTTGATGATGTCGAGGTGGTGTTCGATAACCAACACTGTGTGCCCCGCATCCACCAGTCGATCGAGCACTTTGATGAGCGTCCGTACGTCGTCAAGGTGGAGTCCTGTGGTTGGCTCGTCCATGACGTAGAGACGGCGTTCCCCCTTGCGGCGGGCCCCCGCTAGCTGCCGCGCTATCTTGAGTCGCTGCGCTTCGCCGCCTGACAACGTCGTGGCTGGCTGCCCCAGCCGGAGATAACCGAGTCCCACCTGCTGCAGGTGCCAGAGCATTTTCCCCAGTCGTTCTTGGTGCCGGAATCGGACCATTGCGTCATCCACGGTGAGGTTGAGCACGTCGTGTATCGACAGGCCCTTGATGCCAACGTCCAACACCAGCGAGAACCTTCACAGCTCTCGCAGGGAATGAACACGTCGGCCATGAAGACCATCTCGATCTGGATAAATCCGGCTCCGCCGCAGGCCTTGCACCGCCCACCCTCGACGGCGTTGAAACTGAAAGTTGCAGGCGTGTACCCCCTGGCTCGGGCCAGTGGTTGGCTGGCAAACAGCGAACGGATTTCATCGAACCCGCGCACATAGGTCACTGGATTGGAACGGGGGGTCCGTCCTATCGGCGATTGGTCGATGAGGACGACGTCATGCAACTGCTCCCAACCGACTAGGTTCCCGACGTGGCCGACCGGTTCTCCTAGATGTTCCTTCGCTCCGTGTGATCCCTTGATTCTGGCCGCGAGCTGACGGTAGAGGATGTCATGCACCAGCGTCGATTTGCCGGACCCGGACACGCCTGTGACCACCGTCAGCGTACCCAGTGGGATCGCAACGTCGACATTTGTGACATTGTGAAGTCGAGCGCCCTCGACTTTGAGCCAACCGGAAGCCGGGGTGCGCCTGAAGCTGGGAACGGCAATACGCTTCACCCCGGCCAGGTACTTCCCAGTCAGGGTGTCGGCGGCGCGTTCGGCTCCTGCCACCGATCCGCAGTAGACCTGCTCCCCACCGTGCTCACCACTCCCGGGGCCCAACTCGATCATGTGATCTGCGGCGCGGATCGCTGCCGGATCGTGCTCTACCACGACGACGGTGTTGCCACCATCACGTAGCCGCTTCAGGAGCCCCAGGAGGCGGGAGATGTCTCGTGGATGTAGCCCGATCGAGGGTTCGTCGAGTACGTACAGTGTATCCACTAGACCCGCGCCGAGAGCGTTGGCCAGTGCTATGCGCTGTGCTTCACCGCCGGACAGAGTGCGAGTCAGCCTGTCCAGTGACAGGTAGCCGACACCAACGTCACACAGGAACTGTACCCGATCTGCCAGCTCCTTCAAAACCGTCTGAGCGACCGCAGTCTCGAATTCGGACAAGTCGAGGTTGTCGAGCCACGTCCTGAGTCTGTCGGCCGTGAGTGCGCTCACCTCGCCGATCGACACGGAATTGACGCGCACGGCCAACGCCTCGGATCTCAGTCGCGCACCACCGCATTCCGGACAGGGATAGGCTTTTTGATACTGCCGGAGGAATACGCGGATGTACTGCTTGTAACGTTTCCTCTCGAGGCTCCGTAGGAACGGGAAGATGCCGACGAAGCGCCCAACTTTACCGTGAAGTAGCAACCGTCGGTGTGTCGCGCGGAGACTCTGCCACGGCGCATCGAACGGTATGCCTTCGTGCTGTGCCGCGTCTCTGAGCATGCGACGTCGGTTGGTGTAGCGAGGTTTTGTCCAGGGGTCGAGTGCTCCCTGGGCAAGAGTGCGCTGCGGGTCCGGCACTACCAGTGCTTCGTCGTACTCCAGCACGGCCCCGAACCCGTTGCATGCAGGGCAGGCACCGCGCGGGTTATTGAAGGAGAACAGGGTCGGACTCAGTGCAATGGCTGCGGTGCCACAGTCGGTGCAACGCGGGTGTTGCGAGAAGCGGTACGTTCGGTCCGGAGTGAGCACGTTGCTCTGACCGTCTCCTTCGGCGAAGGCGAGTGCCAGTGAGTCGGCAACTCGACCGCGGTTGGAGGGATCCAATTTCAGTCTGTCTACTGCAACCTGAACGTCATCGCCTTCCAACTTGGCTGTTGGCGGTAGGTCGTCGATTCGATACACCGTGCTCTCGACGACCACGCGTACGAATCCCATGGCCTGGAGGTTCTCGAGAATGAGCAGGTGACTCACTCGAGTGGACCGAGGAATGACGAACGTGATCACGGCCGTCTGTCCCAGCGCCAGGTCCAGCAAACGACTGGCGGCTGTGGTGGGAGAGTCGACAATCACCGGAGAGCCGCATACGTGACAGAACTGCCTGCCAACCTTCGACCACAGCAGCCGTAGGTGGTCAAAGATCTCGGTTGCGGTCCCGACAGTTGACCGGCTCGATGTGCTGGGGTTCTTCTGCTCGATGGCTACGGCTGGGGAAATCCCAGAGAGGCCGTCGATGTCCGGTCGCGATAACCGTTCGAGGAACTGCCTGGCATAGCTCGATAGCGACTCCACGTACCGGCGCTGACCCTCGGCGTAGAGCGTGTCGAAGGCAAGAGAACTCTTGCCCGATCCGGAAGGGCCGGTAATGACAGTCAGCGCATGGCGGGGAATATGAACAGTGATTCCCTTGAGATTGTGCTGTCTGGCTCCGCGGACTGTGATGGAGTCGGCCGGCATGGAGTGAAGCATAGCCGAGCCGCTCCGGCACCAACAGGGCTCGAAGTTGACGGGGTCGTATCTGAAGCCGTAGCTTGGCCTGCGACATGGCGGCCATAATCACCCCGCGCATCCTACGCAGGGGCCTCGAACTCTTTGCGTTGATATCCCTGATAGGATTCGGGGCTATGCTGTTGTACGGCAACAACCTCGAGCGGTTTCTTCAGGCGATGGTTTCGCTCAAATGGGGTTGGGTCTTTGTGGGAATAGTCCTTGCGTCGCATGACTGGTGGGGAGGGGGATTACGCGCCTGGGTCATGGCGCGCCACGTATACCGTCCGGCCTCGCTCAAAGGTTGTGTGTTAGCAGGTGGGATGGCCACCTGGGGAGGCTATCTCACGCCGTCGCAGACGGGTGCCGGACCGATGTTGATCTACGCCATGAAGCGCAGTGGGATCCCGCTCCCGGAGGCGATGATATCTGCGCTGATGACATTTGTCACAACTGTGCTCTTCTTCTCTGTGGCCGGTCCGGTGGCGGTCTTCTTTGGGGCCGGGCAGTCTCTTGAGGAGTATGGTGTACTCGGCCAGGCCATCACTCTGAACGATCTGTTCCGGATTAGTCTGGGCGGCTTCATCGTCGTGGGGGTGGTGATCCTGCTGGTGATCATGTTCCCCGGAATCGCTAGCCGCGTTGCGCGCAGCCTAACGCGGCGTCTGACTAAGCGAGGAAGCGCGAGGCTAGTAACGCGCTTGGCTACCATTGAGGAGGGTATCGATCGGGCACACCAGGCACTGGTGGCCTTCTTCCACGGACGGGGATGGTTCGCAATGCTGCTGGGTGTGCTCTTGACCGGGGCAGCCCAGGCCAACCGGCTCCTTGCGGGCTACGTAGTACTGCGAATGCTGAATATTCATGCGCCGTTCGTTGATGTATTGCTGTTGCAGACGTTCATAGTCTTTCTGCTCTACTTTGCACCGACCCCAGGTGGATCTGGCCTGGCCGAGCTCCTGTCGGCAGCCGTGATGTCCATATACGTGCCGCGGGAGTTGACGCCCTCGTACATCCTGTTGTGGCGTATAGTGGTTAGCTATCTGACGGTTGGCGTCGGTTCGTTTGTCTTTTGGAACTGGCTGAAGGGAGCCGAGGATAATAAGTCCAACTCATTGCAGGAACAAAAGATACCGCTGTGACCCTGGGCGAGCGTCGAGTTGCACGCCCCTGGGCGCCGCGGTAACTTTTCGATCTGGTACTACGACTGAAGGACAGACTGGATGTCATATCTCGAGATCGATGGGCGGCGACACCCAATACCCTTGGGAGATGTTGCCCTAGGATGTGACTCCGAGAACCGGGTCACGATCGGCGAAGAGAGTATCCAGTTGCGGGGTGCTATTCTGCAAGGTACTCCGGATGGACAGGTTGTGATTCGTAGGGCCACACCGGAAGCGGAGATCCTGATCAACGGTGTGCGACTTGGACCGCAGCCGACCCCGCTGCTACACGGTGATAAGATTGAGCTAGCCGGGCAAGAACTGCTGTTCGTGGAGGACCGGCGTGGTGGGAGCACTAATTTCATGCAGGCCTTGGACCCGGCGATGATGCAGGCAGCACTGAACAGGTCTGCATCCAAGGTAGCGACTGCCGGAACTGGCGGTAGGCTTGTCTCGCTGACCGACGGAAGAGAATACTCGATCTCAGGCGGGTCTCTTCTGCTGGGACGCGATGCCGGCTGTGACGTCGTGGTGGCGAACAAGAACGTGTCGCGGAGACACGCGGAAATCGTCGCAACACCAAAGGGCTATATCCTGATCGATAGCAGCACCAACGGCACCTGGGTGAACAACGAGCGGGTTCAGGGGCAGCGAGTACTCGCTCGAGCTGACATCGTGAAGTGTGGCGACGATGAATTCCGGTTCTATGCTGATGCGTTGAGCGAGCCGGCTGAGAGGCAACCTGTCCAGCAGATCCAAGAACCTGGTTCGCCGTTGCCATCTGAACCACTGCGGCCGGACCGGATGGATCCGCCCGTGCCGGCCCCGGACCCCGAGCTGGCAACGCCAGCAACACTTGAACCGTCGTTGCCGCCAGCGGTGCAGCCACGGGCCTCTGTGGAACCGCCCGAGCCTCCACCGGGAGCTATGCATCGGTTGGCCGACACAATGCATGGGATACCGGTGGTTCCGCGACCACGACCCAAGCAGGCACCCCCGGCTGCTCCCGGGGCTGAACATCGGCTCTCTGACACGATGGACGGCGCGGTGCCGGAGCAGGGCAAGCAGGGTGCTGCGGCAGCAGATCCACCCTCTCCGACTCCTGCCCGGGGTGCGCAGCGGAGACTTGCTGACACGCTAATGGGGATTCCCACGGAGCCAAGGAAACAGCCACCTGATGTACCGCGGGTGGTTCCTCCAGCGGATCCATCTGCAGGATCCGCCCGGCCATCAGCAACCCGGAAGGAAACCGTTCCGCACATTGCGCGACCGGCGCGTCCAGCCCAACCGGGGGTGACGCGGGAACCGCTGCGCGATGCTGTGCCTCGCACAACCGACACAGCTCGGGACTCGGTGGAGCGATTCCACCCGCGACGGGGCGAGAAAGAAGGACCGAAGTTCGAGGGTTCGTTTGCACAAAGGGTGCCCGAGCCACGGGATTCCAAACCGAGCGCCCCGCCGGCGCTGGCGTGGCTCACGGTCCGGTCCGAGCCGCTCAGGGGCACACGATTCGAAATTCGGGTTCCAGTCGCAAACGTGGGCAGAGCCAACTACAACGATGTCGTCATACCGGACGAGAGTGTGTCGACTGTTCACGCCAAGATCCAGAGGAGGGAAGGGATTTGGGTGCTTGTCGATGAGGGATCGACAAACGGTACGGTGGTGGACGGGGAGCGGGTGACTGGCGAGACCGTGTTGGCCCCCGGCGCCATCATTGGGTTTGGAACAGTGCTGACTATTTTCCAGCCAACCGATGACGCGGCGGATGTGCAGTTGGGCGGTGCGACCAAGGTGATCGGGACAATCGATTCACCACCGCGGATAGACGAGCGGCAGACCGGTTCATCCTCAGCGGATTCATAGTTTGCCTCACAACGTTCATTACACGTGCGCTGGTCGCACAGACGTCGGGATCATCCGATCCGGGAACGAAGACAGTTATCTCGTACTTCCGGAACAGGGTGTGTTCATCGTTGCCGATGGGATGGGGGGACATGCTGCCGGAGAGGTCGCCAGCGAGATGGCTGTGCAAATTGTTGCGCGCGGACTGGATGGGATCATAGGGCGGGATGATCAGGTAGCAGCGCAGATGATGAGGTCGGCGATTATCCGGGCCAACACCGACATCTACCAGCGAACGATGAACGAGCCTGAGAAGAGAGGGATGGGAACGACGGCCACCGCCATGGTCATCAATGGGAATCGCTACCTGGTCGGACAGGTGGGTGACAGCCGAGCCTACCTGTATCGGAGTGGGCAGCTCGAACAAGTGACCAAGGATCACTCCTATGTGCAAGAGCAAGTCGATGCTGGCAATCTGACACCGGAGCAGGCTCGCACACACCCTTACAGCAACGTCATAACTCGGTGCGTTGGTGCCAATAGCGAAGTACTGCCGGACATCTACATGGGCACGCTCGAGGCCCAGGACGTCTACTTGCTCGCCTCGGATGGCTTGACCGGAATGCTGGAGGATGACGAGTTGCTCACGATCCTGAACACCGAAGATACTCCAGCCGCAATGGTGGACAACCTGGTGTCTGAGGCCAATCGGCGCGGTGGATTGGACAATATCACGGTGATCATCGTGCGGATCGACAAGTTGGAGGAAATCGTCTAGGCTGGACGGTCGCTAGCTTCCATCCAATGCGGTATAACCCTGAAGGTCCCAATCAGGAAGCCGTGGGCGAGGTCGCGGCTGAACATCTGGGGCCGTTGTTGTATGCGTTAGAAGTGTGTGCCCTGTCCATGGAAGAGGCCGGCCGTGGGGATGATGCGCGGTACTACCGCGCGCTGGCCAGGAAGTTGGCGGAAGCCGGCGGCTCAGCCAGGCCAATCTAGCCTGTATTGCTCCCATCGGATGCTGCCGCATCGACCGGCTGCAAACCGTCCCTGAGGTCACCTACAGTCAGATCAATCAGTCCAAGCACCTTCTCTTGGGTCAAAGTGATTGGCCGGGCGGAAAACACACGAAGCCGTCTGGCGCTCGTGTGTAGCTCATCACCGACCCGCTGAATCCCGAGCCAGTCTATGCCGTTCTGTTTGGTGACTTGCTCGACCTCTCCGGAGCGAGTGCGAACCGATAACTCCACCGACAACATCTCCGGTTTCTTGGGGAAGTCCACCAACAGTTCGCCTGGGAGCATGCCCTGTTCCCGCGCTAATCGGTCTTCGACTGGTCCAACCAGGTTGAAGCGTTCGGCTATCCAATCCCCTGCACCAGGAGTGATGTGCGATGCTGGAATGTCGAGCACTCGCTTGTACAGACGACGGTGCCGCAACCGGGCCGCAATCGGTGTATCCGGTAGACGGCGAAGTGCCTCCATCAAATCCTCATCTGTGCTTCTGGCTAGCGAGTTGATATCGACTGACTTGCGCTCTATCGCCTCCCTCACCAGGCGCTTGAACATCGCCGTCGCGCTTCGCACTGCATGATGCCAGTATACATTCCGGTACATCTGGTACTTGGCAAATAGCAGGGACTCGAGGGCGCTGATACCCTTCTCGTGCACCGCCACGGTGAGACTTCCGTTTGGAAGCTCGACCAGCGTTATCGAGTGTAGCAGTCGGTCGACATCGACGGTCCCGTAGGGCACACCACACATCCTCGCGTCACGTGTCAGGTACTCGATCTTGTCGAGGTCGAGCGATCCTGAGACAAGCCCTTGGAGCGAACTCTTGCTTTGGCCGGTGATGAGGCGGGCCAAGCGGGATTCCGCGTTTGGGATGCCGGTCTTGTCGAGGATTTCTCGCAGCGCATCATGATGGAGATGCGTGAGCGCCAGAGTCTCATGAGATGGTAAGCCAGCTTCTTCGAGAGCATGGGAGAAGGGGTAATGGCCGATGTCATGCAGCAATGCCGCGAGGCGGATCAGTACTACTTCATCAGAATCAACGCGATCCAGTTCGCCGCGTTCCCTCAGCAACGCAAGCGTGCGGCGCGCGAGGTGATAGGTGCCCAGCGCGTGCTCGAAGCGGGAGTGTGTGGCTCCAGGGTACACGAGGAACGCATGACCTAGCTGCCGTACGTAGCGCAATCGTTGGAAAGGCTCGCTGTCCAACACTGCCAATGACTCAGCGTCAATCCGGATGTTGTTCCAGAGAGGGTCTCGAATTACTTCGAAGTCAGAGTAGGGAAGCATGTCCTACGATCCGTCGAGCGCATCGATCATGCTCACTCGTCGCTGATGGCGGCCTCCTGCGAACGGTGTGGTCAGGAAGGTGCGCACGATTTCCCGAGCGAGCCGCATGCCGATGAGCGTTCCCCCAAGTGTTAGGACGTTGGCATTGTTGTGCTCTCTTGCGTTCGCCGCCGTGGTCACATCATAGCATAGAGCTGCACGCACGCCAGCGATCTTGTTCGCAACCATTGCACTGCCGATTCCAGCGCCATCGATCATGATACCGAACTCGGCCTCACCCGCTGCCACCGCGTGCGCCACAAGAGCCGCAAACACAGGGTAATCAGCGACCTCCTTGTCGCGGCAACCCACATCATGCACCGAGCAGCCCAGTTCCTCGAGGAAGTCGGTGAGACTCTGCTTGAGCGCGTATCCGCCGTGGTCTGCACCAAGGGCGACGGTCGTATCAACGGTCGTCGGATCAACGGCACGGCCGTTTGCAGCGTCTTGGTCAGCGGCTGCGGGTATTACCAGGAGCGCAACACCAAGGCGACGGGCCAAATCGCGGGCCGCCGGCGTGATAATGGTGTCACGAGTGACGGCGATCTTCCCCGCGTGGCGATCGGCTCTTACGTCGGCCTCCGTAATCAAACGTCTCATTGGAGACCATTGAGGCTGAGCGCTAACGGTGGCATGGTCGCGTTCCCGACACCATTGCGTTCCCGCAACTGTTGGGGAGCCCGTTTCTCGTCAAGCTTCAGAGGACTGTTCATCATGTGGACCCAGTACGCGCCGTACTATGAATGCAATGATCAATGCAATGGCGAAAGCGCACACGACAACTGGACCGGTAGGCCAATCGGTAATGTATGAAACGTAGAGCCCGAGGACGGTTGCCAGCGTACCCGATGTCCAGGCAAGACCCACCAGCTTGCCGGTGCTCGAAGTGAATAGGAACGCGATTACCGCAGGTATCACGAGGAAACTGAACACCACCAACACTCCGGCGACGGCCACTGAAGACGTGACCACCACACCAAATAGAGCGTAGAACAGGAAATCCCATCCTGCGATGGACCACCCCCGTTGTCTGGCCTCTTCCGGCCTTAGGGAGATGGTGAAGAACCGATCTCGCAAGAACCAATGCGCCGAGCCTATCGCACCGTAGACGATGGCTGTCTTGAAGATCTGAGGCCACGTCACCCAGAGGAGACTCCCGGTCAACAGATGCTCCACGTGCTCCGCGCCGCGCGGAGCCTGCGCAGCGAGCAAGATAGTCCCGGCGGAGGCCACCACGTACACGATACCGATGATGGCCTCCTGGGGAATCCACTTGTGCCTGATGCGGGTGGCGCTGAAAAGAGCGGCCGCGATCAGGGTGGCTCCCAGCCCGACTGCGTAGCTGGCTTCAGCTTCTGGGAGTCCGGTCAGCGCGCTGGTGCGTTCGCCGAGGCCCAGACTGGCCGCTGCCCAGCCCAGGGCCGCTACTTGGGCCAGGGCGAGGTCCACGAAGATCACTCCGCGGGCTATGATGTGGACGCCTAGGTAGCCGTGGATTCCGACTAGTATTAGTGAGGCCACCAGGGCCGGTAGCATTAGTTGTAGCATTTCAGAGACTCACAGGTGACCGGGACGACAAATCATCAAAATGCAGAAGCGAGTCGGGATACCCAGGTGTCGACGAGCGTTATATAGTCGTCCACACCGTCCTCCCCGGCCACATGCTCAGGTACCATCACGTGCTTGATGCCGGTTCGGGACGCCACCCGCTCGACTTGGCCGCGGCTGAAGTAGTTGGCTGCAAACAGCACTTCTATGTTCTCGGTCTCGATGAAGTCGATCACTTTCCGAACATGGCTAGGTGAAGGCTCGATGCCCGGTTTGGGCTCTACGTATATAGCGCATTCGATCTTGAAACGCGCGCTGAAGTAAACCCAGTTCTTGTGGTAGCACACCATACGCTGGTTCCGGAACTTGGCGCCTTCAGCCAGCCAACCGCCGAGATACTCGGTGAGGGGCCTGCCCTCGTACGTCTGCTGCTCTGCGAAAGCCCAGAACTCGTAGTTGCGGGCCAGGTTGAAGAGCGTCTCGCCACCCAGGAGTTCGACCAGCCGGTCACCGAATAACCTGACCATCACTCGCCTCTCAAATGCTGCTAGGTTTGCGTCGTATGCGCGTGCATTTCCGCCGTCCACGCGCTTCAGCCCCGTAGCAATGTTCCTGGCGATGAGAATCCCGTTGATTGGATCTGTATGAATGTGTGGATTACCAAACACGTGGACATCTCCCCCTGACCGGGAGACATTCTCGGGAACCTCGAGGAGCCTGATTCCCGAGTACGCGACCAAGTGGCCAGGTCCACCTTCATCGACCGTCGCATTGTTCGCACGATCCAGGATCGCAGGGACCCAAAGCTCGAGATCTAGCCCGGTGACAACGAAGAGATCGGCGCGCTGGACCTTGACGGCGAAACTTGGTCGTGGGTTGACGAAGTGCGGATCCTCATCGCCGCGTGCAATGGACTCCACCTCAGCGAGGTCACCGGCGACCTCCGCTGTGATGGCGGCATAGGTGGGAAGCGTGGTCACCACTCTCAACTTCCTCTGGCCCAGGGCTGTCGTCGCCATCAGCGACAGCGCGGTAACGGTACTGAATGAGAGCCTTATCATGCTCATGGCAAATCGTCTTGGCTTCAGTCTGTTGTTTGTTGTCGGCATTGCTGTCTCTCAATCAGTATGACTCGTGTTTGTGCGGTCCCATGGCCCATACTAGTTGCAGGAGCGCCGTGTGATTCGCGCTCTCTCCTGCGTGTCTCAGGTAGTCGTATTGTAGGCGCAAATAGAGCCACTCGCTCTGCCACCACGTGATGCTCGGCACGATCTGGTGGATGGCTGGCTCGTCCTCCGTGCTGTGTAGATAATCCCCCCGGGCGCCCAACGTCAGCCTACGATTAACTCGGTAGTTCAACTGCGCATAGCCCCCACTGCCTGTCGCTTGAGCACCGGCTTCGTCCTTCTTCGAGAAATACCACTCTCCCTTGAAATGAAATGCCCGGTACAGCGCGCGGTTGGGGGGCGCCCACCTGAAGGCGAAGTCCAATCCGAGGAGGCCTGACTGCAGTGATGCATCCTTGTTCTCTCCGTACACTCCCGTGGTACCGAACTGCACATATGCACTCGGGCTCAGATCCCAGAAGCTCTGGAAGCGGCCCAGGAAGCTCATGTCTCCACCGTCCTCGAACATCGCTTCGTTACTTGCCGCTGTGGCCTCCAACGTGATTGTCTGAGTAGCAGGTCCGGTGGAAAAGCTGGGTAGCGTGAGTCCGATACCGGGCTGAATCAGCCCGTCTTCCCCCAGAAAGATCACCGTTGGGAGGGGTCGGTCCACTTCCCACAATGCGTGAGTGTGCCAACGGTTGTAGAGACCAATCTCCTGGCGGAACTTCCCCGCCTTGAGCCCGATCGATCCCGGCAGACCGACCCAGTACGCGTAGGCTTCTTCGACGTGGAAGCCGCCGTGACCGTGTCCAGTCTCTGCCTCAACGCCTTCGTCTCCGGCCTCGGGGAAGCCTGCGATGGGGAATTCCTCCTCATAAGCTGCGAAGATCTTGGTTCGAGTATACGGATCCAGCGCAGACTGAAATGAGAACTCGAACTCCCGCGGAGTAACGCCTAGACGGTTTCGCTCGTCGGCCGGGCCCGTGAAACTGCCGACCACGTCACCGGTGACCGAGATCTCTGGGTTTAGCCCACTCAGGTTGCGGGTGCGGCTCACCTGCGCTGCTGTGGTGTCCACATCGGCCTGAGCTTGCTGCGCCGCGGCTTGCGCGGCCGCTCGGAGGGCTGCCAATTCGTCTGTGGCGCGAGTGGTATCCTGCCCTTGGCGGATCAGCTGCTGAAGGACCCGTTCAAGTGAGTCGAGTCGGGTCCTGAGAGCTCGGACGATCTGCTCGAGCGAGTCGGCTCTTGTCGCTTCCTGGGCCAGAGATGTTGCGGGAGCGAAGGAGACCGCAAACAACGTAAGCGCGCAGATCCTGGTACGCATGGTTCCCGCTTGTCCTCATCAGGGTTTGAGGTGGATGGGAGTGGGACATGATGCTCAGGAAGTCCCACTGCAGCAACTCAGCGACCTAGGATGAGGGTGGGGCCCGAGCTGATTGGACTCGTCGTGCAGCAGTGTGAGCGGTTTGACGTTGCTTGCCGGTTCGGCCAGTTGCATGTGCACTGGGGGTGCCGTCACCCACCGTATTCCCGGTTAGCCCAAGCTCCGCCGGGCTTGTGCAAAGCAGGCAGCCGTCTGTTGCGTGAGCGTTGGCGCATGCTGGTGTATGTCCGCTCTCGACGGTGGCAGCCTGAGTTGGCTCCAGCGTGCTGTCGTGAGCTACTGACACTGCTAGCACGGTCATCTGCAGCAGGAGGGCTGCTTGGGCCAGGGCGTAGCGAATTGGCCCGGGCTGCGAGATCATGCGCCACATGGAGCGCAATATAGCCCCCGTCCAGGGTTTTTGTTCCGCCTATCGCCTGACCGTCTCCAGTAATAACTGGCCGATTTGCGAGTTCTCCTTGATACCGCCGAACCGTTCAGCGCCGGGACCTGATGCGAAAAGCGGGAGCATGGAGGCTGTGTGTTCGTCGGTTGTGTATCGAGCTACCAGCGTGCTCGAGCTTATCTGTGACCGCGCCTCGCGCCGAAGCCGGCTTGAGAGCCGAGCCATGAATACCCGTGTGCTGTCCAGTAGGGCTAGATCGGCGAGGTTCAGAACCGGCCCCGCCTCGATGAGCTGACTCCTCGTAGTGTCCATGTGTGCTGCGGCACCTCGCAACAAGTCAGCGACCCCCGCCAGTTGGACGGCGAGCCCCCCGGTCTCGTGGTCGCCCACCACTACGATCAGAGTCTCGGGATTCCTGGACTGGTATTCCAGGCCCACAGCGATGGCCCGGTCGAAATCGAGCACCTCGGCGGTTACTGCCTCGAGCACGGCATTGTCGTGGCCGCGCCAGTCGGGCTGCGATCCCTCAACCATGAGGAAAAAGCCGTTGGGTGCCTTGCTCAGGATCTCTATTGCCGTGGTGGCCATCTCGGGCAGACTCGGCGCGCGCCGGGGCGCCGACGGCAGATGTTCGCGTGCAAAGAAGCCGATGAGTCGCTGAACACCGCCAGTGTCGAGGGAACGGAACTCCTGTGCCGTCTCAACATATGTGTGCTGCTCCTGGAGCCTGCTGAGCAGGTCAACTGAGTCCGGTCGCGTAGAACCGTCGAAGTACCTGCGTCCACCACCCAGAATGACATCCACCTCATGTTCTGCGATCTGTTGCGCGATCGCGTACTCCATGTCGCGGTCTGGCACGTGGGCGGCGAACGCTGCAGGTGTCGCGTGCGTGATACTGGAAGTGGCCACCAGCCCAGTCGCCATTCCCCGTTGCTGCGCGATTTCCAGAACCGTTGTCACTGTATTGCTGTCTGGATCCACACCAATCGCTCCGTTGTACGTTTTGACACCGGCTGCATAGGCAGTGGCGGCCGCAGCACTGTCGGTGATCCTGCTACTGGAACTCCTCGTGTCGACCAGGCCCACCACGGAGAATTGCTTTACCGCCAGGTCGTCTGCAGCGAATGCCGCGGCGGTCCAATAGCTGGTGCCCATACCATCACCGATGAACAGAATCACCCGTTTCGCAGCGACCTGTGCTTCAAGACGTGGGGTTGAGGGGAGGTAACCTGCTGCCGGAGCGACGCATATGAGAATCAGTACGGAAGGAAGCCGCATCATTGCTGTCTCCTTGGGGAAGTCCTTCGTGCATACGCCCTCAACCGCCGCAACATGCGCCGGTCGTGACGTGTCGCGTCATCACCCTTAGGTGTTTCGATGATCTTGATGATATTCCGGAAGCGGGTATCCTGCATCACCATGCGAAACGGTCCTGGCCCGATTGTCCCCTCTCCAATCCACTCGTGGCGATCGCGGTGTGAGCCGAACGGGAACTTGGAGTCGTTGAGGTGGATGCAGCGGAGGTACCGCAATCCTATCTGCTTGTCCCACTCATGCCATACACCCTCCCAATCGTTGACCAAGTCGTACCCGGCGGAGTAGAGATGGCATGTGTCCGCGCAGAACGCAATCCGCTCTTGCAGCGAAGCGGGAACGAGGTGGAGCAACTGCGCCAATTCCTCAAATGTAGCACCTAGGGCTGTCCCTGCCCCGGCTGTTGTCTCGATCAGCAACACCGGCCCTTCGATTGTCTCTAGACACTCCTCGTAGGCTGCAGCGTTGCGTCGCAATCCAGCTGCTCGGTCATTCTTGTAGTTGCCGGGGTGTGTAACGAGGAATTCTACGCCAAGCTGCTTGCAGCGCCTCAGTTCTGCCTTGAAGGAGGCCGTCGATGCCGCTCGCATGCGTGAGTCGGGTGAGGCGAGATTGATTAGGTAGGAATCATGTGCGACAACGGCACGCATCCTAGTTCGGCCGAGTTCAGTCGTAAACTTGGCAATCTCAGCCGGCGTGAGTGCCGGCTCACGCCACTGGTTCGGGGTCTTGGTGAATATCTGGATCGCTGTGGCGCCGATCTTCGCACCGCGGCCTGGTGCGTTGCCCACGCCGCCCGCTGTGGAGACGTGTGCGCCCAGGAGGTCCAGCTCCGTCATCTCATTCCGAGAAGGCCTCTGGTGATACCAGTGGTACGAAGCGGCACGATCCGGAGGTGCGGTCGCGATATCCGTCGGCCGTGCGCTCGACGCTGTATAACACCTGGAGGGCTCGGTCCCCCAGCGGTATTACGAGATGACCACCGACGGCCAGCTGGTCCAACAGAGGCTGAGGCGAGTGAGGCGCTGCGGCCGCGACTATGATGGCGTCATAGGGAGCTGCCTCCACATGGCCGGCAGCACCATCGCCCACGATCATCGTGACGTTCCGGATGCCAAGATCCCTGAGCCGACGCTCAGCCTGGTACGAGAGTTCGGCGATGCGTTCCACACTCCAGACGTGGTGTGCAATCTTGGCGATCACGGCTGTGTGATAGCCGGTACCGGTTCCTACTTCCAGCACTTTCGATCGGCGGGTCAGCCGTGCCTGCTCGGTCATCAGGGCCACGATGTAAGGCTGTGAGATCGTCTGATCGTAACCGATAGGCAGTGGTTGGTCGGCGTAGGCTAAATGGTGCAAATCTTGGGGTACGAACCGCTCTCGTGCGACGGAGGCCATCGCCGCCAATACCCTGCGGTTAGACAACCCGCGATCTCGGATTTGCCTGCGGACCATCGTTGTTCGCTCGAGTTGGGTGCCGCGTGGTAGCACTGTCTCCCTAGATCTCCCTGTCGTTCCCGAAGATCCTCTCCCAGATACCGCGTTGCTTCAATCGCAGTTCTTCGAGTTCCGCTTCCGCGCTCGCGGTCCGGCGCTCGAGCTCGAGCTTCGATCGCCTGAGCCGCTCGACCAGTTCCTGCTCGTTTGCCAGAGCACGCCGTAGTTCGTCGTCCCCACGGAGTTGGGCGAACTCCTGGCGGCTGCCTGTTGCGGGGATGCTACTTGTGGCAGTGGTGTGTCCGGTCTCAGCAGTTGCGCCACGTGGGTTCACCGCTGCCAGCTGCCGATCGGCGCGCTGGACTAGCTGCTCGACAAGCTCACTCAGTACAAAGTGCTGTTGCTCGAGCGCCTGACCAAACCGGGATACCTCGCGCACCATTTGCCACAGCAGCTCCCGTCTCTCGACCTCACCTTCGAGCAGTGCCGCCACCAGTTCACGGTAATCTTGGGGGATACCGCTCGGGGGGCCGTCTACGTTTGTGCCGGTTGATTGTGGTCGGCCCTCCTCTGCGGACAGTTCCTGCTCGATCTGTTCTCGCTTGAGGCCGGCAGCGTACGATCGAGTGATGTGGCGAAGTACGGCAAGAGCTTGCGGAGGATAGAGCCGCCGGCGACCGGTTCCCACACTCGGAATATGCTGCCCGTACACATCACGGTAATATCTAACGGTCGATTCTGGGACACCGAGCTGCCGAGCCATGTCGGAGACGGAGTAGAGACTCTGCTCGATCATGCTGCAAAATAGTCCATCTGCGAACGTCCGACCAACGATAGACGCTAATTCCTCTGCTACGTCTGAAGCAGGATCATGCCACTGAAGTATTCATGAAACGCCTCATTGCCACTGTAAGAGCCACTCCTGCGATCATTGCCAGAGCGACGTATTGGCGCCACAACCCTACGACTCCCTCCCCCTTGAGGAAGACGGCGCGTACTATTTCGATGAAGTGCCGCATCGGGTTGAGGATGGTTAGCCACTGGAATACCCGGGGCATGCTGCTCACGGGAAAGAAGAATCCAGATAGAATGACTAGCGGCATGAACAGCAGGAACATCGACATGAAGGCCTCCTGCTGCGTCTTGGAGATCGTCGATATGATGAGGCCGAATGACAGGCCAGCCAGTATATAGGTAAGGCCCGCAAGGAGCAGCGCGAAGATGCTGCCGCGCATTGGTATACCGAACCAGAGTATGGCCACGCTTGAAATCAGCGTGATTTGTATCAATCCCACCAGCATGACAGGAACCGTCTTACCGAGAATGAGTTCCTGTGGCCTCAACGGACTGACCATCAGTTGATCCAGCGTTCCCATCTCGCGTTCACGGACCACTGCGAGGGAAGTCAATAACAAACACATTAGCATGACGAGAGCACCGACGACCGCAGGTACGTTGTATACGCGACTTTCCAACTGAGGGTTGTACCAGGCGCGTGTGCGTAACTCGACACCACCTGATGGGACTCCTCCCACAGCTGCTGCATGTCGGAGCGCGTAACGGGAGACTATTCGTCCAGCGTACCCTTGTGCCACGACTCCAGTGTTGGAGTTTGTCCCGTCGACTATCACCTGGACTGAAGCTCGTCCCCGTGCAAGTTCCCGACTGAAATCGGTGGGAATTTCGATCCCGACGATCGCCTTGCCGCGGTCCAAGACGTTCACCAGGTCTGAGGGGCGGTCAGATATACCTGCAATTCGGAAGTAGCCGGTCGATGCGAAGGCCTCGATCAGTGCCCGGGATGCATAGCTCCGGTCCAGATCGACTACGTAGGTTGCCGTGTTCTTGATGTCTGTGTTCACGGCATATCCAAAAGCTATCAGCTGAATGACCGGCGCCACGAAAATCACGACTCGCATCCGTGGATCACGCAGCATCTGGCGCAATTCCTTCTTGAGCAGTTCGCGGATGCGCTGGCCCGGCAGATGAGTCATGCAATCTCCTTCTTGAAGATGTTGGTGGCCAAGAGGAGACCGACTGACGCGAAGACGATCATCGCGAGGGCCTCTGCCCACAGGGTCTCGGTGCCGACACCCTTGAGGAAGATCCCTCTAGTAACGGTGACGAAGTAGCGTGCAGGTATCACATGTGTGATCGCGCGAAGCACGAGAGGCATTGTGGCGATCTCGAAGATGAACCCCGACAGTATGAGAGCAGGCAGGAAGGTGACGAGAATGGAGACTTGGGTGGCCAGTACCTGTGTCTTCAGTGCAGCCGAGATGAAGATCCCGAGGCCCAGGGCGCCTAGCAGGAACAGAAACGTCATGGCGAATAGGAGACCGATGCTCCCGCGGAATGGCACGCCGAGGATGATGACACCAGCCAATCCTGCCAGTGCCACGTCCACCAACCCAATTCCGATGTAGGGAAGTAACTTGCCCAAAGTCACTTCGATTCGGTGCACCGGTGTTGCTGCAAGCTGTTCCATCGTGCCCCGTTCCCATTCACGGGCGATCGTGAGTGCAGTCAGCATGGCGGAGATGATCGACATTATTACCGCAATGAGCCCTGGCACCACCATGTTTCTGCTTTCGAGAGTCTCGTTGTACCACACTCGCGATTGTGTTGTGACTGCTGCTATGATGGGCCTGTCCCCGCTCAACACAGCGGCGGAGTAGCGCGCGACGATGGCCTCTGCATAATTCTTGGCGATGGTGGCCGTATTTGCGTCGCTGCCATCTAGCAATAGCTGTAGGTGCGCCCGACGTCCTGCCGCAACGTCGCGTCTGAAATCAGGTGGGATGACTAGTGCAGCGCGAGCGATGCCGCGGCCGAGTACGCGGTCGACTTGTGAGTAGTGTGACAGATAACGCACGATAGTGAAGTAACCGGATCGCTCGAATGACTCGATCAGCCCTCTGCTCTGCGGCGAGTTGCTTTGATCAAGCACGGCCGTGCTGATGTTCTTCACGTCGTATGCGATTGCGTAGCCAAAGAAGAGCAGCAAGACCATCGGCAGTGCGAAGGCCAGCAGAAGACTACGGGGGTCCCGCTTCAGCTGGATGACTTCCTTGCGGGAGATCGCCAGAAGGCGTGCCAAGTTCATCCCACCACCACCCCTCCGCCACGCATGACCAGAGAGACAAACACATCTTCTAGGGAAGGTTCGATCCGCTCCAAAGCTGCACACGTGAGTCCGGCCGTGCTGAGAACTCGAGGAATCATGCTCAACGCCTCAGATTCGTCGGCCACGGTTACGTGCACCACGCGACCGAACATAGCTGCAGCGACGACTCCTGGCGTCTCACGCAGCACTGTGACTGCAGCTGGCGCGTTGTCGGTATTCAGTTGCAGCAATGGTTCAACCATTGTCTGCTTGAATCCTGAAGGTCGGTCGAGCGCGATCAGTCGACCCCGGTTCATCAGCGCGAGACGCGTACAGTACTCCGCCTCTTCCATGTAGTGGGTGCTCACAAACACGGTGGTGCCGGCTGCGGCGAACTGGTAGATGAGATCCCAGAATGAGCGGCGGGCTACCGGGTCCACGCCAGAGGTAGGTTCGTCAAGAAAGAGTATTGGGGGCTCGTGGAGTACGGCACAGCCCAATGCCAACCTTTGCTTGAAGCCGAGTGACAGTTCTGCTGTCATCCGGTGGCGGTGGTCGGTGAGTCCGGCCATAGCCAATACCCAATCACGACGTTCATTGAACCGGGCTCCAGTCACACCGTAGAGCCCGGCGAACAGCTGGATGTTCTCTGCTACTGTGAGGTCGGCGTAGAGGGAGAACAGCTGAGACATGTAGCCGATACGCTGCTTGATCTGCCAGATCTGCTTCGCTACGTCGAAGCCGGATACCAGCGCGCTGCCGGAAGAGGGGCGGAGCAACCCGGTGAGCATCTTGATCGTGGTGGTCTTTCCGGCACCGTTGGGGCCGAGGAAGCCGAATATCTCACCTTGGGAAACGTCGAATGTGACGCCATCGACCGCGATGAAGCTGCCGAAGTGGCGGGTCAGATCACGAACTTGGACGGCGTTACTCATTGCTGTCTGCCGCAGTGCGTACCAGTTCGATAAAGACGTCCTCCAATGAGGGATCTGCGGGACCATGCTCGATTACCTGGACTCCATGGGCGTCTAGAATTGCATGCGCGGGGGGCCAATCCCGCGTCCAGTTGTCCAGTGTGAGGTGGATGGTCTCGCCGAATAGGGTTGCGTGTGTCACGCTGGACTCACGGCGCAGCAAATCGCTTGCCCGCCTAGGATCGCTGGTCCGAACCGTGTAGATCTTGCCGGCGAGGTGCGCTCGCAGTGCCTCCGGCGTGTCGAGCGCTACGACGCGTCCTCGGTGGAGTAGAGCAACTCGATCGCAACGTTCCGCTTCATCCAGATATGCGGTCGACACGACTGCGGTCATCCCTTCGGCGACCATTTCATGTACTATCAACCAGAGGTCACGCCGTGAGATGGGATCGACCCCGAAGGTCGGTTCATCCAGTAGCATGACTTCGGGGTGATGTATCAGGGCGCAACACAGCGATAGTTTCTGTTTCATCCCACCGGATAGCTGTCCTGCCAGTCGGTTCTCGAACTCTCCCAGTGCTGAGAACTCGTATAGTCGATTGATTCGTGCCGGCCGGTCTTGTTTCGGTACCTGGTACAGGTCGGCATAGAAGTCGATGTTCTCCCGTACCGTGAGGTCGGTGTACAGTCCGAAACGCTGAGACATGTATGCGATGTGGGGCTTCACCCCTTCCGGATCCTGAGCCACGCTTACACCTGTCATCAGTGCGTCGCCGTAGGTGGGGCGGAGTACACCTGCCAGCATTCTTAGCGTTGTGGTCTTTCCGGCACCGTCAGGCCCGACGATACCGAAGAGCTCGCCGCGAGACACATCAAAGGAGAGGCGGTCCACCGCGTTGAGCTCTCCAAAACGACGGGTCAGCTCTGAGAGAGAAACGGCCGCATCGGAAGTCAAGGTGACGGCTGTCCCGTGTCGAGCTGGACGTCTGCAGCTATGCCCGGCTTGAGATCGTAGGACGGATCACCTGTGATCTGTATCTTCACTCGATATACCAGCTTCACTCGTTCCGCGGTCGTCTGGACGTTGCGCGGAGTGAACTCGGCCTCGTCCGCAATGAATGTCACCCGGCCCTGGTATACTCTGTCGGGGTATGTATCAGCAGTTATTCTAGCCGCCTGGCCTATTTGTAGACTGCCCACCTCGTCCTCGCGGACGTATATGCGGACCCAGCGATCGGCGAGATTGACTAGCGTGAGCACAGGTGCGCCAGCAGGAACGGTCTCTCCCGGCTCGCGATGCCGTGAGGAGATCGAACCTGGAAACGGGGACCGGATGACGGTGTTGTCCAACACTGCGTCGACTTGAGCCAGGCCGGCTTCAGCTTGAGCCACCGCTGCACGCTGTGCGGCGATTCGCTCTTGGCGCGGCCCGGTCTCGAGTATGCCGAGTTGTTCCTGTGCGCCTTCGTATTCGGCTGTGGCTAGCTCGAGGGCAGTCTCTTGGTGGTCCAGCGCCTGACGGCTCACTGCTCCCCCGTCATACAGACGTTTGGTGCGTTCGTAATCTCGCCGGACGTTGTTGAGGCGCTGCTCGGCCGCCCGCAGACCTGCTCGTCCCTGAGCGACTTCCTCAGTGCGGAAACCGCTGCGGAGTTCAGCTAGGACTGCTCGCGCCGCTGCTACCTGGGCACTGGCAGCGTCCCTTCTGGCCAGCATTTCGGTCCGATCCAACCACGCCAGTTCCATCAAGCTGTCGGTCGTGTCGCCCTCCCGTACCGCTATCTGTTCGATGCGTCCCGGAATCTGGAATCCGAGGTCGGCTTCGGTAGCTTCCACCGTGCCAGAGGCGAGGATGGCCCCCGACCGGTTCTCCGGGCTGAACACGGTGAGGCGAAGTAGGATCACCAGCACCAGCACGGCTGCAGCGAGGATTACGATTCGTCGTCTCTTCGTCATGTTCCTACCTCCACAATGCGCTCGAGCCACTTCAGATCGAGTTCACCCACGACTCTCGCCAGTTCGACACGTGCTGCAATCTCACGGTGCCGTGCCCCTACCAGTGCAGCTCTGGCGGTGAACAACTCCGCCTCGGCGCGCAGATAGTCAGTCTGAGTACCGGCTCCCTCCTGGAGTGCCAGCTGCTCGATGCGAGCAACCTCGGAGTTGTGAGCTACAGCCCGTACCATGGCGGCCACTCTGGCGTGGGATTCATTAACCGCGCTGATCGCAATGTCGAGGTTCTCCTGTGATTCGATCTCTGAGAGCCGGACCGCTTCCCTGGCGGCTTTGGTCAGGGCTGTGGATCGTGCGATGGCACTTGCACGAGCCCCGCCTGTGAATACTGGATACTTGAGGCGAGCGCCGACCTGCCACTCGGATGTGAAACCGCTCGGGTAGCCGTACCCCACGAGGCCACCGAAGAGATCGATCGAGGGAAACCAGGTTCCGACGACGGCTTTGCGGCCGGCCTCAGCAGCCACCAACTGCTCTCTGGCACGTCGCAGAGCCGGGCTGACTGCCTGGGTCTGCGTCAGCAGAGTCTCCCGATCCTCCGTCTGCGGCTCATCCCTGAGCACGACCGGGATTAGCATGGACGCCTGGGTCTCATCCGGCGAAGCGCCAATCAGCAGAGCAAGTCCATGCTGCACGACGTCCAGTGCGGCAGCTGCAGCCACTCTGTCTGCCTCAGCACTGGCCAATGCCGCATCTACCCGCAGCAGATCGACCTGGGGGGCTGTTCCCTCGCTCAGGAATCGGTCAACTCGGTCGCGCTCGGCTGTGAGAGCTGCGATCCTGCGGTCGTGCGCGTCGAGGAGCCCTGCGGTCGAGAGAACGCCGAGGTAGGTGTTAGTCACTTGGGCTATGATCGCCATCTGCGCCTGCTCCCACTGGGCATCGGCAGCGGCAGCCTCAGCCCGCGCGCCCCGCACCTTGGCATTCCTGCTCCCGCCGTCAAAGAGCTTGTACTCGAACACCGCGCTGCCGCCGTACAGAGTCCGGTTGAAATCCGGAAACGCGGCGGGATTGAACTCGTGAATAGGTGCCGTGAGCATGGGTTCCTCGAAGCGCGTGGCGGAGGCCTCGAACGCGATCTGCGGGAACCAGGGAGCCCTTGCAGCGCCAACTGCTGAGGTCGCGGCGTCCATTGCGGCGTCAGCTGCCAGAACTGCAGGATGGTACTCGAGTGCCCGTGCAACTGCTGTGGGCAGCGAAAGTTGGAGGCCAGGAGCAGAGTCCTGGGCAGCTATTGCCTGACTCAGAGCAGTCGTGAGCAACGCGACTACTCCGGTTGCCAGTAATACGTTTCGCTTGGCTGTCATAGTCGTCATTCGGCACCAGACTGGTTCGTGAGGCCAGCTCGCACGAAGTGGGCGACGCTGTCGACCACCTCTTTTCCCGTAGTTGGATCATCCTGATCGATCTCGATGCCTTCGCGGAGGGCCTGGCGGACAAAGTTCAGGAAGATCGGCTGCGACCCGATGCTCAGTGCCATGAGTGTCGGGTTGCCTGGCCGAATCGAGCCGTCCTGCTGTCCCTCGGCGATCAAAGAAGCCATCAACCCGATATTCGCTCGCAGCGTGTTACGCACGGGGCTTGGCAAGGGTCGTGTACTGGCGAGTTGTTGCGTGAGCAAGCGGGCAACGGCGGGATTCTCCTGGAGGTACAGGAACATCGCGCGCACCACTCGATCGATACGGTCCAGGGGTGTACCAGCGGAGCCGGCCGCGTCCCGAAGGTGGCTGCGCATTGGCTCAGCGAACGACTCCAACGCCGCCTCGTATAAGGCATCCTTTGAGCCAAAATGGTAGGTGATGGCGCCCAGGTTGGCGCCCGCACGCTGCGTAATTGCGCGAATGGACGCACCGTCGTAGCCGTGTTCGGCAAATAGCTCCCTGGCGGCAGCGACCAAGTCGGCGGCCGTTCCCTTGGATTGATTCATACGTATGACTTCATTCATACGAGTGAATTAATCACTTTTGCGGGGGACTGCAAGGGGTACCAAGGGCGGTAGGCGTGGTCGCGGTTTGGGGGCGAATTCAGCTCCGACTTACCCGTGCTGGGTTAGCTGGGGGATGGCCGGGCGTATAGCTGGTGGGTTGGAAGCGTAGGTGGGCTACCGCCTTGCCTCCAGCCAGATCCGTGGGTCCAGTGCTATCATTCCTTCGCCCCGGATCTGGAATTCTATGTGCGGACCCGCATCGGATGCGCGGCCTCCTGAGCGGCCGACCACGTCGCCGGCGCGAAGGACTTGCAGGGGCCGGACCGAAATCGCTGAAAGATAGAGGTACAGTGTGTAGTATCCGCCGCCGTGGTCGACGATTACGGATGGGCCGTAGGTGTTCAGGGCCGATGCATCAATGACTTGTCCGCCTGCCACCACGCGCACGGGTGTGTCCTCGGGCACGGCGATTCCGATTCCATGTCTGCGGATCCGCGTGCCGTTGGGCAGCACTTCAGGTCCGTACTCATAAACGACATTGCCTTGTACGGGCCAGGGGAGCAGCCCGACGTCGCTGTGACTTATCGTTCCCGCCGCGTCGGTCCGCTCACCCCGCGCTATCGCTCTGCGGCGCTCGTCCTCCAACCGGGTGACGAGTGCGGTAAGTGCCTGTTCGGCCAGCTGCAGCGAATCGACCCGTGAGGCGGTAGTTTGCTGCGACGCCCGAGTCTGGCGCAGCGTGTTTTGCCGGCGCTGCTCGAGCCGCGCGTAGCGCTGCAGCTCATCTCCCCGCTCCGCTCTTTGGAGCGCCAGGGTGTTGCGTGCACTCAGTTGCTGCTGCCGCTGCACAGTGATCCGGTCTCGCAGGGCCTCCATCTCGATGGCCAGGGCGCGATCCTGGCGGCTCACCAAATGGAGGTACTTGTAGCGACTGAGCAGGTCGCCGAATGACTCCGCCGCAAGCAGCACCTGGAAGGCCCATAGCGGGCCCCGCTTGTATATCTGCGACAACCGCCGCTCCAACACCGCATTCGTCTCTGCTAGCGCGTCCTGGGCCAGCATCAGATCCATGGTTATCGTGTCGAGCTGGTTTGTCATGGCAGCCGTTTGGCGATCCAACTCATTTACCACCCTACTGGTGATGGTTTTCTGACGTTCGAGGAGGCTGATCTCACTGGTGATATCGCGGGCCCGTCCTCTGAGGCGCGAGAGCTCTTCCTCCAGCCTCTCCCGCTCACGGCGAATCGAATCGAGCCGCGCCTGGTTGTCACGGATGCGTTGATTGAGATCGGCTTGGGCAAATCCCTGTCCAGCACCGGTCAGTATTCCGACAAGGAGTAGCGGCACGGCCGCCCTTGCCGCGTTCATTCGGCCTTGACGTGGCGGAGGTGACGACCTACGCTCAAAGCGCTGGCCAAGAGTCCAAGCGCAGTGCCGAATCCGACTAGCAGTAGAGCCTGTCGCGTGCTGAAGAAGGACGACCGCAGCATCTGATTGATGGCGGCGTATGCGGCGTAGTTGAGGAGCAGCGCGGTGAGGCCCCCCAGCGCACCCTTGACGAGCCCATCCAGCAGGAACGGAAGCCGAATGAAACCGTCCGTGGCTCCCACCAACCTCATGATTGCGATCTCCTGACTCCGCTGCAATACGGTCATACGGACCGTGGTTCCAATGATGATGATTGAGGCGACCGCGAATGCGCCGCCCACAACCAGCCCGACGATGCCGGCTATGTACCGCAGCCGGTCCAGTTTCTCCACCCACTCGCGGCCGAATCGGATGTCTTCTGCAAAGCGGAAACCGCGCAGCCAATCCGCGATGCGTGCGACGTTCTCGCTATCGCGGAAGCCGGGCTCGAGTCGCACTTCGAGTGACGCGGGCAGCGGATTGGTTGCCGGGTCGTCGAACACGTCCTGGAACTCTGCCAATTCCTGGCGGGCTCGTTCGAGCGCATCTTGCTCCGAAACGTAGGTCACCGCTTCCACCCCGGGGAAAGCTTCGATGTCACCGATGGCCACCGTGACGACTTCGACCGGAGTGCCGCGGACGAGGTAAGCCACAACCTCGACACGTTCTTCAACTTGGTCTAGCGCATGCTGCAGGTTCAGTGCAACTAGTCCCACCAGACCGACCACAAACAAGGCAAATGCAATGGTCGTCACGGCCAGAGCAGAGAGCACTGGAGCGCGTCGAAACGAGAGTCGTGTTTCTCTGAGCACCAACCTCACTGCGACGCGGCTCCCGACTCCAGGTCATCCACAGCCGAGTCGTAAACCAGCTCCCCGGCGTGCAACTCGAGGGTGCGGCGTGACATCCCACGCACTATGCCGAGGTCGTGGGTGGCCATGATCACCGCCGTCCCGTTGGCATTGATGTCACGCAGCAGTTGGACCACCCCGCGTGTTGCTCGTTCGTCGAGGTTGCCGGTAGGCTCATCCGCCAGGAGAACCAGCGGATCGTTCACCAACGCCCGGGCAATTGCCACCCGCTGTTGCTCACCACCGGATAACTGGCGCGGATAAGCAGCAGCCTTTGCTGCCAGGCCGACTTGCGTGAGGACTCGCATGACTTTGGGTGCAATGATGCTCCGTCGCGACCCCGTCACCTCGAGTGCGAAAGCCACGTTCTCCTCGGCAGTTCGGTCTTCTAGGAGACGGAAGTTCTGGAAGACGATTCCCAGGCGACGGCGCAACTTTGGCACATCGCGCCGCTTGAGTTGCCGAGTCCCGAATCCGGAGACCCGCACCTCTCCGGAAGTGGGGAGTTCGTCTGCATAGATCAGCTGCAAAATCGTGGACTTACCTGCTCCCGAATGGCCGGTCAGGAATGCAAACTCACCTTTTGCGATGTGGAATGAGACGTCCTTGAGGGCCAACGAGCCCACATTGAAGGATTTGAAGACTCTATTGAATCGAATCACGGGTTTAAGGCACCAGCACAAGCCAGCAGTGATGGAATCTCACGTCTTGATGACCCTGTACTCATCATCCTCTTGTCTCACCAGCCGTCGTGCGAGCAGTTCCTCGAGCACCTGCCGCGTAGCGTCAGTTGATAGGTCCAGCCGAGCCGCCACCTCTTCTGCCGCAGTTCGACCGGTTTCTGCAACAAAACCAAAGGCCCGGCGGGCAGTCTCGCGGAGAGGGCCAAGCAACTCGAGTTGCCCGTCTCTGTCCTCGGTGACTACCGCCAAGCCGTGGCGCTCGAGCACCAAGTTGATCGCGTCGCAGTGGGCTTCGGTCAGTCCTCTGAGCAGGAAGTAGCGGGCGTGTCCGTGCCCTAGCAATAGTTTGCCGACTATCTCGTCGGCACAGGAGATGTCGAGGCAACCAACCTCGCTGAAATCCATGACCGCCACCTGTTGACCATCGAGCTGGGTCAGCATCGCTTCGATTCCGTTCCTAACGGCGCGACCAGTGTGGCGCGTTACCAAGTTGCCGTATCCGGTTGATACGGTACTCTCGAGGATTGTCTTCAAGTCGATGCTTTGCACGTTGTCGCTTCTGCCTGATGAGCAGGTATGATCTGTAGCATTTGACTACCTGGGAATTGCGGCAGCCCGTCGGCCAACGGAATATCGTCATCCCAAGCGGGAACCATAGCTATTCGTGCTGTCCCGCTGCGCAGACTGATTTTTCCATCCCAGCGATTGAGGTACCGGCGGATACCTCCGAGGCCTTGTCCCCGTCCCGGATCGCGGAATCGGCTGACCCCGTGTATCAGTGCGGCCTCCAAGGCCGCCGCGTCACCCCACCTGTCACCGTACCTGCTCGTCTGAGTCGCCTCTAGTGAGCGGCGGAACCCCATCCCCGCATCAGCTACTGCGATTACGACAACTCGGCGCCCCAAGCGCCGGCGCCAATGGTACGTCTGGACGGCCACCCAGCCGGAAGTGCCGGCGTGCTCTACAATATTTTGACACGCCTCCGAAAGCGCCATACCAAAGCCCATTGTGGCCTTGGCTTCCAATCCCAGCTCTCCCGACAGGATGGCCGCTGCCCGCTCCTGTATGATGCTCACCACCCCATGTACGTCGTCCGCACCTTGTACTTGGGTGATCTCGAGTAGGACGTCGGATGATCGGCTGACGGCAACCCGTGGTGGCCTGCCATGGATCTCGAACCACTCCCCTGCGAGCTCGAAGAACCCGGTGCGGCCCCAGTAGTGTACCACGTCCCGGTCTGTGGGAATCGTCAGCTGTGGTCTCTGGTCGCCACGTTCCACGGTGGCCTGTCCAGCTACGAGCAACCCCACGAGGCCGTACGGTGACGCCCATTGGACCGCATGAGCGTCGAACAGGAGTCGCTCACCGTTGGGCTCCCCGAGCGCACGGGCGAATTGATCGAAGGACCTATCGTCGAAATGCGTGGGAACTTCGACCACTCTGGTCATTTGCCCAATATCTCTCCCCTTAATCGGTGATGCAGGTCGGTCGCGCCACGATGCGCCAAGTTCCGGGTGGCGTTCTCATTGCCGCAGCGGATGGCCTCGACTACGTCCAAACCCTGAGCGAGGAACGACACTACTGTTGCGCCAAAAACGTCGCCGCAGCCCGTCGGATCGAGGGCATCCGGGGCTTCGCTCACCGGGATCCTGGCCGTGCGGATTGGGCCCATCACTCGTCCATTGGTGTCGTCCACTCGTGCGAAGGTAAAAGACGGGACGGAGAAGTAGACCGCTCCCAACGGTCCCAATGTAACTATGAGCAGTCGTACGCCAGATGCCAGCACGCGTGCCGCCACCTCCAGGGCATCGTCACCAAGCAATCCCATCTCACTCTCGTTGAGCTGAACGACGTCGAAACACGCAAACCACGTCGCAACCTCCGAGGGTACCGCTGGGACCCTGAGACCGTCAGCCATGACACCAAGAAACAAGCTGTGCAGATCGGCGTAGATGGGCCCTGTGAATCCCTGCCTGAGATGTAACGCGGTGTCCAGACCCATCTCGAATCCTGAAATGAAATTGACGTAAAGAGCGTCGACGTCCTGCACCATTGGCCCCAACTGCTCCCAGTTCCACGGTGGCACACCCCCGCTCATCTTCTCTGCGCTCCGCACGAGTTCTTGATACCGTAGCGTCACACGATTGTTGGGCTCGGGTACCTCAACGAATCGTGCTGCGCCGGCTCTATGGGTGAGGTTCATGAGAAACTCGTTTGCCTCTGCCGCTAGATCGCGACCTACCTTGATCAATGGGACGATTTGCCAATCCCGAGGGAGCGTTGCTTCCAGGGCTGCCAGAGCGTAGCCTATGCCTCCCCATTCTTCCACCGGGTCGTCGCCAGTTCCTCTGCCGTAGATGGTATCCCAGACCATGGTGCCGACAACTCCGAGTCTCTTCACTTCGTTCCTCTGGTCTGGGCCAAGAAAGACGCGACTGCACCGTAGACACCGGCAGTACCCGGCAGGCTCCCTGGGACGATTCTGCATGCCTCCACCGCCGGGCGAAAGGCGCGGCGCCTGACCTGGCTCCAGAGCGGCTGGAACAGGTGGTCGCCGGCGAGGGTCACGCCGCCGCAGATGACCACGACGTCTGGATTGAAGATGTTCACCAAGCCAGCTACCACACCACCAAGGAAATGGGCGGTCTCATTGATTACCTCGAGGCAGAATGCGTCACCGTCGTTTGCGGCCTGAGATACCGTCTCAGCCGTCACGGCTGTAAGGTCACCGCCCACATAGTCTGACAGCGTGGATTGTGTCCCGGTCTCGATGCCCTCGACCGCGCGACGTGCTATCGCAGGTCCGGCTGTGTAGGCCTCAAGGCAGCCGTAGTTGCCGCACTTGCAGCGCCGGCCCGTGGGATCGATGCTGGCGTGTCCGATCTCGCCTGCTGCATCGCTGACGCCGTGGAACACCTGTCCATCGATGACGATCCCTCCACCCACGCCAGTGCCAATCGTGAGTCCAACCACGACCCGGCCACCCTGTGCCGCTCCGCGCCACCACTCACCCAACACGGCGCAGTTGGCGTCGTTATCCAGAGTCGCAGGTAGTTCAGCTTCCTCGCTAACGAGATTCCGCAAAGGCACATTGGTCCAGCCGAGATTGGGTGTCAGGAGTACCGTGCCGCTCTTCGTGTCGAGTGGGCCCGGGCAGCCAATCCCAACTCCAATCACCTCGACCTCAGAGGAGCCCAGTTCATCTCGCGCAGCAGCCAGCGATTGCCTGATCATGCACACAACCCGATCGACTGCACCATCCGGCCCAGCCCACACCGGGGTCTTCTCCATCAGATAGCCGTGCAGCGAGCTACCGTCCTCCGGAACGGTACCCACCCGGACATTAGTGCCACCGAGGTCGACACCTACTATGTAACGCATCGTGACTGCGGATCGGTGTGGTAACGGGTCTGCCGTTGGGTTGCCTGAATCATGGCGCGCCTGTCTAGTCGACCTGCAGCACGGCAAGGAATGCTTCCTGAGGGATCTCCACGGTGCCGACCTGTTTCATGCGCTTCTTTCCTTCCCTCTGTTTCTCGAGGAGTTTACGCTTGCGAGTAACGTCGCCCCCGTAGCACTTGGCGGTAACGTTCTTCCGCAGCGGTTGGATAGTCGTGCGAGCGATCACCTTGGATCCTATCGACGCCTGAATTACTACTTCGAATAGTTGTTTGGGTATCAGTTCCTTCAGCTTCGATGCGATCTTGCGACCCCAATCGAAAGCCTTGCCTCGGTGGATTATCACACTGAAGGCATCAATCGGATCCCCATTGATGAGCATGTCCAGCTTGACCAAATCGCTCTGGCGGTAGTCAGCGAACTCGTAATCCATAGCGGCGAATCCGCGAGATACAGTTTTCAGTCGGTCGTAGAAGTCCAGAATGATCTCTGCCAACGGGAAATCCCACTCGAGTTGCACGCGGGTAGTATCGAGGTAGTGCATTCCGAGATACTCGCCGCGCCGCTCCTGCCCCAACTGCATTATCGCGCCGATGTACTCCGATGGTCCGGTGATGCGGACTCTGACGTACGGCTCCTCAACGCGATCGACAGCAGACCCAGTTGGCACCTTTGAAGGATTCTCGATTACCGCGCGTGAGCCATCGGTCAAGTAGACGTGGTATTCCACGTTGGGAACCGTGGTAATCAGGTCCAGATCGAACTCCCGCTCGAGCCTTTCCCGGACGATGTCCAGGTGGAGCAGACCCAGAAAACCACACCGGAAGCCAAATCCAAGTGCCACCGAGGACTCGGGCTCGTAGTGCAAGGAAGCGTCGTTGAGCTGAAGTCTCTCGAGTGCGTCGCGCAGTTCCTCGTACTGATTGGCGTCAGTTGGGTAGAGTCCCGCGAACACCATCGAATGCACTTCCCGATAGCCAGGGAGTTTCTCCGCAGCCAGATTGTCGGCGTCGAGCACCGTGTCCCCTACCCTGGTCTCCTGTACGCCCCGCACGTTAGCAACGAAATAGCCAACCTCTCCCGCCTCGAGGATATCGGTGCGCCGCTGATCGAGCTGGAGGTATCCCACCTCGGTGACTTCGTAGCGATCCTCTTGGTGCGAACCGAAGGCGATCTCCATCCCCGCCTTGATGTGTCCGTCCACCACCCGGATGCTGGGGATCGCCCCGCGATAGCGGTCGTAGTAGGTGTCGAAGATCAGTGCGCGAAGGGGGGCACTACGATCACCTTGGGGTGATGGTACGCGCCGGACTACTGCGTCCAGCAACTCGACCATCCCGACGCCGGCCTTGGCCGAGACCTGTAGTATCTCGGCCCCGCTGACTCCCAAAAGCTCCTGCAGTTCTTGCGATCTCCGCTCCGGCTCGGCAGCAGGCAGATCGATCTTGTTGAGAACAGGGATGATCTCCAGCCCTGCATCCAGCGCTAGGAACAAATTGCTGATCGTCTGGGCTTCTATCCCTTGACTGGCGTCAACTACCAGGACAGCGCCCTCGCAGGCGTTCAGCGAGCGCGATACTTCATAGGTGAAGTCTACGTGACCGGGGGTGTCAATGAGGTTGAGCTCGTAGGTCTGGTCATTCAAGGTGTAATGCATGCGAACTGCGTTGAGCTTGATCGTGATGCCACGCTCGCGCTCCAGATCCATGGTGTCGAGAACCTGTGCCCGCATACGGCGCTTCTCGAGCGTACCGGTGTGCTCGATGAGCCGGTCAGCGACGGTCGACTTGCCGTGGTCTATGTGGGCGACAATGCAGAAGTTGCGAACTAGCTCTTGACGCATGGGGAGAATATACGAAGGCGGTACCCAAACACCCCACCGCCCGAGCCCGGCGGTAACCCGGCCCCCCCTTTCGACCGTGCGGCACCGCCCCTTCCCTCCACCTCCCAGAGCGGTAAAAGGTGCTGCCTTTTACCGCCCTTTACCGCCCTTTACCGCCTTCTACCGCCCTTTCTTACGGCACCAGCTCGACTATCTGGTTGTAGCTCGCCGGATCCCATTGAGGTCGCTGGGGGTTGTTCGCCACCTCGAGGCCCACGTAGAACATGAGCTGCACGATCCGTGCTGCCTTCTCTGCATTGATCCTGTCGACTTCGTCGGTCACTTGGTGGTAGTCCTCGTGAGTGCCGGTGAAAAAGAACAGGATGGGTACTCCCTTGCGGGCGAAGTTGTAGTGATCCGAGCGGAAATAGAAGCGTTCTTCGGGCCAGAGATCATCGATTGCGTCCATGTTGAGCTCGGGATGCTCGCCGTTCACGCGGTTCATCGTGCTACCCAAGTCCGAATGCTCTTTGCCAATTACAACAACCGTGTCCGTCCAGTTTCGGCTGATCATGTCAGCGTTCAGGTCGGCTACGATCTGCGTCAGCGGCACACTGGGATTCTCTGCGAAGTACTCGCTGCCCCAGAGTCCCTTTTCTTCGCCACTCACCGCAAGGAAGATCAGCGACCGTTTCGGCCTTGGATTCAGCATCGCATAGGCCTCGGCCATCTCGATGATCGCGACCGTCCCGGAGGCATCGTCATCGGCACCGTTGGCAATGCTGTCACCTTGTACCGGAGGGCGGATGCCGATGTGATCCATATGCGCGCTGAATAGCACATACTCGTTCCTCAGATCGGGATCGCTACCTTCCAGAATGCCAACCACATTCGGTGCAGAGCCCGTCCCAGAGCCTGCATACTGCAAGTCGACTGTTAGCTCAAGGTCTCTGAGGTCACGTACACTGACGGGTCGGGCGGCCCGCTCTTCCGCGGTCCCCAGCTCGTAGCCGTGGGCCGCCAACACTGGAGCCACCGCGGTTTCTCGTACCTCCAACCACGCCATCCCCTCTCTCGACTCTCCCCAAGCCTTGCTAACCACGCTCCGCCCTAGGCGTTGCTGAGCGCGGCTCCAAGAGCCTTCGGACCGCTGCGCCAGCGAGATGACGGCCGCCGGGCCCTGGCTGAACAAAGCCTGCATCAACTGGCTGGACAATCGTGTTATGGGTGATGCCAGGATGACGATTCGGCCGGCCAGATCGGCGGCCTCCATGGCCTCGAGGCCGCCCGTTGACCCGTCCACGACGACTGCCGACCCAGATACCGGCGCTGGCAAGGACCCGAACCGCACTAGAACATCGGGTCCCACCTGCCAGGTCGTTGTGCGATCGATCGTGATGTTCGATGCCACCAGGTTCAACTGCGTCTGTCTCAGGGGGTACCTCTGAATGAATGTCCCGTTGTCCCCCCCTGGCTTGAGTCCAAGCTGCCCGAATTGGCCTGCTATGTACGTAGCGGTTTGGTCCAATCCGGGACTCGGCGTATCGCGCCCCAGCATGGAGTCGTGTGCAATCACAGCTATGCGATTGTGCACATCTTCCGGTGTGATCGACTCAACTGCCCGCTCCACGGTGGTCGCACTCTGGGCAAGAGCGGCGATCGGGAAGCCGAGGCTTGTAACGGCCAGTGCCAAGACACGCATCATTGGGGGTACTCCGCTGAATAGTTGGGGCGTAAGATAGCACTTGGTGCTGCGGTGCTGGAACGAGTGACGCTTACCTGCTGGGGTAAAACCTCCTGAGCAAGAAGAGGAGTTGCGGAATTCGCATTATCCGCTGTCAGCAGTGGGGCTTCCCGTTCCTCCGGTATCAGGCTTCACCTTGCGGGGCCTTACCTTGGGCACGACCGTCGTGGGCGTTCCTGGTGGTGCACTTGGTCTCTCAACCGGAACCCGCGCCGCGGAAGGAATCTGGCGGATGGGAATGGAGTCCCTGCTCCTTCGGTCGACCTTGTTGGGATCACGTCGCTCCAGCCGGGGGATGAGACGAGTAACCGGATCAGCGCTCTTCTGCCGGGAACTAGGCATCAATCGCAGGAGATTGGCGGTGGTGGGTCGGGCTTCTACCTGCCGCCGTGTGGCTGGCTGGTCTGACACCGTTGATCGGCGACCCGGCGTCGGAACTCTGCCAATACCACCCACGTCGTCGGCAGTGGCGCCGGTCCGAGCACGTCGGCTTGCCGGGTCGGTGGGGTGCTGTTCGACGCGTGTGACGGCTGGCTCGTCTGGCCCGCGATCCTTGAATACGAAGCGGGGGTCTACGGTCCGCGTCCTGGCGTATACCACCCGTGTTTCTGCGTATACCCGCGCAGGGTAGTAGTGCGGCGCTTCGTATATCACAATTCGGAACTTGACGCAGCCATGCTGGTACGGGTTCCAGGATCGGTACGGCCTGTAGGCGTGGCAATCGTAACAGAGGAACCGGGGATAGTCGTACCTCTGCCCAACATGATAGGGGAAAACATCATACGAATAGGCGTCGTATGCTGGGTCGGGAACCATCTGGTCGACCAGGCGCGTGATAGCCACATATGGATCCCCGGTTACGCGTCCGTAGTAGGCGATGTGACGATAGTCCCAGTGGTCGCCTAGAGCGAAGGCAGCAAAATCGAATGGAACACGGCTCGCCACAGCGAACAGGTAGCCTGTTCCGGGATCGTCATCAACGACAAAGGCGTAGGACTCGTCATCGTCACTGGGATTCCCAACCTCGGCTCGCTCGCCAGCAGCTACGAAGCTGTCGTGCCACGGATATCGGGGGTAGAGCACTCGCACCCGTCCATCGGTGTCGACCCGGAACACCATAGCGTAGGCGTCCTCTGCAGGTCGGAACCAAACGTGCACTCGGTCACCGGGGCGGAATAGCTCACCGGAGGTCCACAATTCGACGTAGGGCCCTTCCTGCGCTGGATGCATGACAGGTGCGGCTCTCAACCCTGGACTCGCTGCCGCTGCCAAGCCGACCAGCGAGATCGTCGCCGAGAGTGTCGCTTTGATCATGCATCACCTCCTACAGATTCCGCTCGCACCCAAAGTATCCCGCAGCGATAATTGCAGACAATGTGCCACCTGCCTCAGGTGATTATGTTATTGTAATACAATAACTTACATTGTGTGATGACGGTCACGATACGACCCCGATGTCCCTGGGAGGTGACACAGCTAGGTAGCCTTCGGGACACCCGTTGGACAGTGACGCCAGGCGCACTCCAAGGATCGCAATCGCCTGGCTGGATTTCCGGGCGGTCGAGTGCTCCAGCTATCTTCATGTGAACGGCAGATGAGCAGGCAGGTGGCCGACTCTGATGATACAGCGTCCTGATCTACTTGATCCCTACGAGGTCTCCCAACTCGGTGGGATCGAATTGGTCGCCCGGGCAGTGGTCGAGGGCTTCCTGGCCGGCCTGCATCGATCGCCCTTCCGTGGCTTCTCGGTGGAGTTTGCGGAGCATCGTCCCTATCAGCCGGGAGACGAACTACGCTATCTGGACTGGAAGATGTTAGCTCGGTCCGATCGTCTCTTTGTCAAACAGTATGAAGAGGAGACGAACCTGCGAGCGATGCTAGTGCTCGACGTAAGCGCGTCGATGGACTGGGTGGGAGAGTCAGGAAGGCTGAGCAAGCTTGAGTATGCCAAACGTCTCGTCGCGGCACTCAGCCTGATAATGCTGCGCCAGCGGGATGCAACCGGTTTGATTGCATATGACGAAGCGGTGCGGGAAGTGGTTCGGGCACGGGCTCGGTCACGCCACTGGTGGACGCTGCTGAGCAAGGTGAACGCGCTCACAGCCGGCGGCGGCACAGCTGCTGAGCCGGCGCTCCGCAAGGTGACAGATCTTCTGCGCCGCCGGGGTCTCGCGATCCTCGTCTCGGACCTGCTATTCGACCGACACTTAGTGCTTAGAACGCTGCAGTACCTGAGGCACCGGGGGCATCAGGTCATGGTGTTTCACATCATGGACCCCGGTGAGCTTGATCTCCAGGGGCCAGCGGAGGCGCGGTTCCAGGACCCTGAGACCGGGGTTAGCATGGTCGCCCGACCCCGAGAGCTACGCGCGGCATACGGTTCGACTGTTAGGCGCACCATCGAGACCTGGCGCTCGGCTTGCCGGCGGCGGGGAATCGACTATCACCACGTGTTGACAACAACTCCCTTTGGCTACGTGCTGCGTCGTGCAGCTGCCCGGCGGTCGCGGCTAGGGTGATATCCTTTCTTCACCCGCTGGCGCTCATTGCTTTGGCTGCAGGTGCGATTCCGGCGTTACTTCACCTCAGGAGTCGGCGACTGCCGCCCGTGGTGGTTTTCCCGGCCATTCGGTACTTGACAGCGACCGAACGCGAACACAGTCGGCGGATCAAGCTGCGGAACCTACTGCTCCTGATGCTGCGAACCTTGGTGATAGTTTTCCTGGTGCTCGCAGCGGCGCGTCCCATCCTCCGGCTCGCGTCAGGCCGGTCTCACCCACCCTCGGCAATCGTATTCGTCGTTGACAACTCGCTTTCTTCGGGCACAGTCGTGCGGGGGCGGCTGATGCTGCAACTGATCCGCGACGCTGCCCGCGAGGCGCTGTCTCAGACTAACTCGGGAGATCACATCTGGGTGGCTTTGGCTGACGGTATTCCTCAGCGAGTTACTCGACTGGAGGCTGCCGCCATTCTGGACAGCCTCGTACCGCTGCCGATTCGTCTCGATCTGGGGAGGGTGGTGCGGATCGCAGCTCGCACGGTCGGGGACGATCCCCTGGACGGCAAACGCATCGTTGTATTCAGCGATCTGCAGCGTAGCGCACTGACACGGGGAGAGGTGATCGATGTCCCGGTACTGATTCCGAGAATCGCCGAGCTGCCGGTCAATCGCTGGATCGACTCCACGTTCTCCGATCCTCCTTTATGGTCGCCGGATGGAACTGTAGCGACTGCTGTCGGAGGTACGGATGGCAGGACCACAACAGTTCGCCTGTCTGTTGCCGGTCAGGTGCTGGATCGCGCGGTCGCAGGATCGGGTGACCAGGTTGTGCTGGCGGGACAGCTGGATGGACTGGGTTGGGCGGTGGCGTCGGTAGAACTCGATCCGGATGAATTGAGAGCCGACGACGTCCGATTCATTGCGCTGTTCTCTGCTCATCCGGCGGCTGCCACGGCCCTGTCGGGAGCCGGTGAATTCGTGAGTGAAGCTCTTCAGGTTCTGCAGGACGGAGGCCGGGCTACCAGCGGCACTGAGGTGGTGATAGGTGACCGGCCTATGCAAGGGATGGCGGTGCTCTTCCCTCCAGCAGATCCGGCATTACTCGGTGCGATCAACCGCGCGCTGGCTGATCTTGGTGTGCAAATACAGTACGGCGAACTGCTTGACGGTGAGTGGCGGGTAGCTGGTGATCTCGGTACAGCAACGGGATCCACCGTTTTCAGACGGCATCGCATCGTCGGCTCTGGAACGGTGTTCGCGGAAGTTGCCAACGAACCCTGGCTCGCGCGGGATGGCGAGGTCGTGCTGGTGGGCAGCCGGATGGAGCCGGCATGGACCGAGCTGCCGGTGTCCGCAGGGTTCGTTCCGTTCCTGGATCAACTCATCAATCAAGTTGCCGCACGCCAGACGTGGATTGTCGCCGCGGCTCCGGGCGACGTTGTAACAGCTCCCCCCAGTGCCAGCGAACTACTGGGATCCAATGGCGCGAGCCCTATTCCTGGTGACCACAGGTTGGTCGCTCCGTTTGTCCCCGGTGTCTACTTCCTGCGCGACGCTGCCGGTGATACGGTCGGTGCTTTGGAACTGAACCCGGATGTACGGGAGTCAGACCTGGAGCCGGCGGACGACCGAACATTGCGCACTCATCTGGGGCAGGGAACCAGGATCACCAGCAGGCAAGACCTGAGTCGGTTGATGTTTGTCGACGACAAGCGGGCCGACCTGACATGGCTGTTTCTCTGGGCGGCGCTGCTGACTGCGGTCGCTGAGTTTGCCATCGCCAATTCCGGTCGTTCAGCCAGGCGGAGGCCATAGTGCTGCCGGGGCTGGTCCGTCGAGTTGGGGATCTCCCCTCTCTGAAAGGGCTCATTCGCGCCCTGCCCGACCGCGGAAAGTGTCTGACGGTAGGGGGCCTACCCGGTTCGAGCGCTGCGGTGATGACCGCCTCGCTGAGTGAGGCTCACCCGCAGCGGTCATTTCTCGTAGTCTGTGCCACTCCTACCGAGGCCGAGACGTGGTACGGAGATCTGGCTGTACTGACCGGGGCAACGACTCAGCTGTACCCGCAGCGGGAAGCTCTGGGTGAAGAGGAACCCCACTTCGAGATTGCAGGCGAGCGGGTGGAGACCATTGAGGCGATACTGAGTGGTCGGGCCAGGGTGTTGGTGACGACTCTCCGGGCGACCGCCGAGCTGAGCCGCATGGCACGCACAGTGGTGGTGCAGCGACTCGAACTGGAAAAGGGCGCGGCGCTGCTACTCAGTGCGGTGGTAGACAGACTCCTTGACATGGGGTACGAACGTCGCTCGTCAGTCTTGGATGTCGCGCAGTTCGCGGTCCGAGGCGGGATAGTGGATGTATATGGTTTCGGGATGGCGGCACACTCGTTGCGCAGTTTCGATCTCGATACCCAACTGTCCCGCAACGAAATCGCTCAGGTATCGGTGTTGCCGGTCGCGCCGCTTGGCGGCGCACGAGAAGAGCGAGAGGCGACTGGTGGAGCAGAGCAGCAGGAGCCAGCAGATGAGCGGCAGTCGCTGTTGGATCTGCTGCCGCCTGATACCCTAGTCATCAGCACCGCTGACTTCGATCCGGACGTCGTTACCCGTGTCTGGGAAGAGGCAGAGCATCATCTCGCAATAGCCAGGCGGCGGGGAGAAGACGCTCCCGGCCGCGACGCAGTGTTTCTTTCGCCTGATCGGTGGCAGGGCAAGTGGAACGCGTTTGCCAGGTTGGCCCTTGTCGAATCCGGTCCAGCGCTCGATTTCAGACTACGAGCTGCTCCTGAGGTTGGGCGAGACATGAAGCAACTCGTGCGAGTGATTGCCGGGGGACCGAGCCTAATCCTGTGCGACAACGAAGGGCAGTTGGAACGGCTGGAGGAGCTGCTTTCCGAATCAGACTGGCCGGGCGAGCGGCTGCCTAGCAACCTGACGTTGGCACTTGGCTCATTGAGCGGCGGTTTCACGCTGCCCGATCTCGCTGTACTGACGGATCACGAGATCTTCCGGCGGGCCCGGCGCATCCGTCGGCCGCGGCGCTACCGTCAGGCCACGGTCACCAAGGCGGTTGGGTCGCTCACTCCTGGCGACTATGTCGTGCATCTGGAACACGGGATAGGCATATACCGAGGGATGCAGACAATTGAGGTGGGTCAGGGTGGTACGATGGAAGTGGCCGTGCTCGAATATCACGCTGGCGATCGTTTGAATGTGCCCCTGTACCGGCTGGATCAGATCGAACCGTACAGGACTGTAGCCGATGACGAGACCCGACCTGCACCAAGAATCGACCGGTTGGGCGGTACGAGGTGGAAGCGGCAGCGTGCCAAGACGGAGGCAGCCATAAAGCGGCTAGCATCGGAACTGCTGGAGCTATACGCCAAGCGCTCCATCGTCAAGGGATTTGCCTTTCCACCGGACACCCGCTGGCAAAGGGAACTAGAGTCTTCATTCTTGTATGAGGACACGCCTGATCAGCGTATTGCAGCGGAAGCTACCAAGCGGGACATGGAACGGCCGCAGCCGGCGGACCGGTTGATCGTGGGCGACGTGGGATACGGCAAGACGGAAATAGCCGTGCGCGCCGCGTTCAAGGCAGTCCAGGCCGGAAAGCAGGTCGCAGTGATAGTTCCCACTACCATTCTGGCGGAACAGCATGGACGGACGTTCAGGGAGCGACTCGCCGAGTTTCCGGTGCGTATCGAAGTGCTCTCCCGATTCAGGACGACTGCCGAACAGAAGGCCGTTCTGGAGGGGCTGACCTCGGAGTCGGTTGATGTCGTGATCGGTACGCATCGCTTGTTCTCCAAGGACGTGCTGTTCCACAGCCTCGGTCTGCTGATAGTCGATGAGGAACACCGCTTCGGAGTGAAGCACAAAGAGCGGCTCAAAGCTTTGCGTCTCGAGGTCGACGTCATCACGCTCACCGCCACTCCGATTCCCCGCACTCTGCATCTGGCTCTCTCGGGGTTGCGCGACCTCACGATCATGGAAACCCCGCCCCGCGACCGGTCGCCAGTCCTGACTTTCGTAGAACCGTGGGACGACGAACTGCTTGAGGAAGCGCTGGCTCGGGAACTAGATCGGGGTGGCCAGGTGTACTTCGTTCATAACAGAATCGAGACGATCGAGACCATCGCCGCACGCGTGAGGCGTATTGTGCCGCAGGGGCGTGCTGTGGTTGAGGTGGCACACGGCAGCATGCGGGAACGGGATCTGGATGGGGTAATGCGACGGTTCGTGGCCGGTGAGATAGACGTACTCGTTTCCACCATGATCGTCGAGTCTGGGCTGGACGTGCCCAACGCCAATACCATGATTGTGAATCAAGCACACCAGTTCGGCCTGGCACAACTATATCAGCTGCGCGGACGGGTGGGGCGAGGACACCGCCGGGCCTATTGTTACCTGATAGTCCCCGACGCCGTGCATCCTGACGCTGAGCGCAGGCTGAAGGTGCTGGAGCATCATACTGAGCTGGGTTCGGGGTACCGGATAGCCTTGAGGGATCTCGAGCTCAGAGGTGCGGGTAATCTCCTTGGCGCAGAACAGTCGGGGCACACGCATGCGGTGGGATTCGACTTGTTCATGCGCTGGTTGAATGACGCTGTGCGGGCGCTCAAGGGAGATGCAAAGCATGGGGAGATGGCTCCCCCGGAGGTGATACTGGATGCACCAGCCTATCTACCGGACGAGTACGTGCCGGACACCGACGCAAAGCTGGACTTCTATCGACGCCTGGCATCTGTGGGAGAGCTTGACGAGATTGCCGTGTTGCGAGCTGAGTTGCGGGATCGATTCGGGCCAGTCCCGGAAGACGCTGAGCGGCTGCTCATTGTGTCAGAGCTGCGAGCCCTCGGAGCGAGCCTCGGGTTGGAGATGGTGATCGTGCGTGGTGACGAAGCGCGCCTCAAGTTCCGAGCCGGCACAGCACCCAAGTTGATGAAGCTAGCCGCTGCCATGGAAGATGTGCAGTTTGCCGCCGATGTGCGAAGGACCGTGCCGCTGTACTTGCGTCTGACCCGACTGGGTGGGATAGCGATTGGTCCTGGACTCGTGCAGGCGCTATCAAGTGCACTGGACCAGAGCGGGGAACTGGTGGAAGCGTGAACTGCCACAAACGGTCCGGAACCACCCTGCGTAGCGTGTTGTTCGTCGTGTCGGCCGTGGCGTTTGTCGGCTGCGGTGACCTGTTTCGACGCAATGTGGTTGCGCGAGCCAACGACCATATCCTGACGGAGGATTGGTTTGCCGAGATTCTGGTGGAGGGAGATGTCCAGCTCGACCGCACAGTTGTGGAGCAGTGGGCCTGGATGTGGCTGCAGTATTCCCTATTTCTCCAAGGCATAGCTCGCGGTGATTCATTCACAGATACCGCGACCGTAATGGAGGCCATGTGGCCGGCGGTTCTGACGAGTACTGTTGAGGCCTACTTCCAGCGGTTGCTCTCGGAACAGGTGTTTGTCGATTCGGCCATCTTGGACAGCGTCTACAAGGCGGGCGATCATCGAATCATTGACCACATCATGATTCGGGCCGACGAGCGACACTCGGCCGGTGAGAAGGCAACCCGGCGGCGGCGCGCCGAGATCATGCGTGACCGGTTGGTAGCCGGGAGATCCTGGGTGAGCGAGGCCCAGACCAGTGATGATCATGCCACTCGAGCGTCCCAGGGCAGGCTCGGCCTGATCGCCCGGGGAGAGGTGATGCCGGAATTCGAGGAAGCAGCTTTCATGCTGGAGCCGGGCGAGTTGTCTGATGTGGTGGAGACTGCAGACGGCTACCACATCGTTCGACGTCCCCCGCTGGAAGAAGTCCGTGAGGAGTATGCTGACCAGATCAGAGCACTGCTGACGGACCGGTGGAGGCGCGATTTCACCGACGCCTTGGCGCAGCGATACCATATCCAGGTAGTCGACAACGGCCCGGAGATCATTCGCGACGCGGCGGAACGTCCCATCAGGGCTATGGCGTTGGAGCGGGGTCGCTTGATTGGGTCCTATGACGGGGGAGATCTGACGGATGTCGACTACGTTGGCTGGCTGCAAGCCCTTCCTGTGCTGGAACTGCGGAGTGTCGGGGGAGCCAAGGACGAGCAGTTGAAGCAAATGGCCGGCAACGCCATGCGGTGGGAGGTGCTGTTCCTGGAAGCGAAGAGCGTGGGCACCACTCTCAGTGACAGCACCTACACAGTGATGAGGGAGGAATTCGACGGACGTCTAGCCGGAGTGCGAATCGCAATGAAGGTTGACT
>JBDHKN010000115.1:0-20557 GCA_039586365.1 Gemmatimonadota bacterium
AGAGCACCACTCGCCACGTAGGGCCAGCGGACCGGTGAGACAGCGCGGCTGCTCGAGAGTCTCGCAGTACCATTCCCATTCCGCACACTGTTTGAGCCGAGCCCGCCACTCGTTGTCGCACGCTCGCATGCACGCCTCACAGTAGCGCTCGAGGCAATCCTTGTGCACATCATAGGCCCGACCATCGCACGCTAGTGCCGTCGCACGACATGCCTCGCCGAGATCACGTAGGCAGTCGACCGTCGCATTGATGTCACGTACCGTCACTACAGGACCGTCCGCGTAGCAGGTGGCGACGTTGTCAACGTGGCAGACGTGCCACATCCCCTGACAGCCGGCCAGATCGCGCTTGAGATCCGCCTTGCATCGCTCCCAGCCGGCCAGATCGCGCTTGAGATCCGCCTTGCATCGCTCCTCGCAGGCTCCGCAGTACTCTGCCCGGCAGCGTTCCCAGATCGTGGAGACGCCCTCGAAGCAGTCCAAATACTGATCAAAGCACGGTCCGGGCGGACATGCCGTCAGACTCAACAGAATGGCAACAAGCATAATCATGTCCGATCCTGAATCCGCGCACCGACCCATCGCCAGACCCACGGATCGTTGGGCGCATCCAGAAACGCCACTCGGCACCACCACGGCGGACCAGTGCTGCCAACGAGCGAAACGATTGCCTGGCGGCCGTCTAGAAGGACAGTCTCAAGCCATTTGGGCTGCTTATTCATTTCCATGACACTCTCCCTACAATCATTCTACTCCTTCTATGTCAATACTCTCAGCCGTCTCACACGCACCTTCGCATCCATCGTTGGAAGACCTGCAAATAACACATCCTCCGACCGTACCTCCACGTCGAGCGGAATCAGATTATGATCCGCGTCACAGAGTCCGACCCATTCGGGACGATATGGTTTTCTCAGAACATGCAGCCCTGCTGCGCACTGCTGATCGTTTTTCTCCCCCTCAGCTTCGACTATCGCCCCACATCGATATTCAAGCGTCGTACCCCCATCGAAATTATGCAGTTCGTCGCTCGTCACGCCGTCGCCGAGCTTCACCCTGTCACCGAGCGTCACCCTGTCGCCGAGCTTTACCTCGTTGCCGAGCATCACCCAATCGCCGAGCTTCACCCTGTCACCGAGCGTCACCCTGTCGCCGAGCTTTACCTCGTTGCCGAGCATCACCCAATCGCCGAGCGTCACCCTGTCGCCGAGCGTCACCCCGTCGCCGAGCATCACCCTGTCGCCGAGCGTCACCCCGTCGCCGAGCGTCACCCAATCGCCGAGCGTCACCTCGTTGCCGAGCGTCGCCCCGTCGCCGAGCGTCACCTCGTCACCGAGCGTCACCCAATCGCCGAGCGTCACCCCGTCGCCGAGCTTGATGCGTCGCCCGGTATTTGAGTCTTCATGCCAACCATTGCGGATCGCCCATGTACGTATTTGATCAATCAAAGCAACCTCGCTCATATCCGCCTTCTCCGCGTTCCGGGGTCCCCACTGATACGTCCGGTCGCACAGCCGTGCTTTTTCGTTCGTCGCATCAGAGGTCGTCAATCTTCTGTGGTCTTAGCTCATGCATCACGTTTCAACAAACCCCCGCGTCCCCCGTGAGACCGTCCCACGGGGAAACGCGAGAGCGAAGCTGTACACCGTATCTCGCGTTTCCCACACGCCGCTCCCGCAATAATATGCGGCCATTTAAGCCAGTTTCCGCTTTCAGCAGTCGCGGAACCTGCATCCCACGGAGCGACTAGGCACCTTCTATCGAAGGCCGGCCGCGTATCGCCATTTCCATACAGTCCGCTGCCGGATTCCCCAATACCGACCCCAAGCATCATGGCTGACCAGTCGGCCTGTGCTCTACCACCCATGCGGACCGCCGCGCCGGCTCTACGTCTGCCGTCCGTGAGCCACTGCTGCCCGATCGTCGTAGCAATCAGCAGCCCAAACAACCAAGGCAGAAATCCAGCCATTGTCGTTTCCTTTCAAAAGTCCGGGCAATGCCCGTTAATCACACTCCATGCGCCGCTTTGCCGTTCGTCATCCACAACACTGCGACACTGATTATGATCGCACCCACGAAATAGAGCGCCCTCGGCCAGTTACGCTCGAACAGCGCTGCTACGGTAATGAAGCCGTAAATGGCGATCAGCAAAATCATCATTCCGGTTGAGAGCATGTCTTCCCCGCAAAGTCGAACACGCCTTGACGCAGGCGGTTTGCGGCTATCTGACGAATACCAACGCATACTCGTGCGTCCGTATCAATCGCCGGTCACCCTTATCGAAAGTATGCACCCGCTTCCCGGCCCCGCTGTTGCGGCGGTTCAGCACAATCTCTTCCTTGACGCGGAATCCGGCCGCCCGATGAAGGCTGGTCACGTCGTGGTGTAGCTGGATCAATTCACCGTCCTTTTGCCGATGAAGGCCCACCACCCAGCATGACACCGCGCCCGGCTTGAGGATGCGATGTGTTTCCAGCACGACGCGGTTCAGACCCTTCAGGAAGTCGCCGTATCCTTTACACATTGACAGGTCTGCAGGTCCGCCGCGGTATTGTTCTAGGTTCCAATACGGCGGGCAGGTCAACAGGAAATCGGCGGAGGCGTCGCTTGCTATCTGCGAGCAGTCGCGGACGTCACCGCAACGAAGGAACACTTCACCCCCCGATGCGTTCGGTCGTGGCGCCATCGGTGCGCCGTCCTTTTTCATAGCGTCTAGCTTGCGGAGATTGTCGTAGGATTCGCGGGGCATCGCGGCGTCCACGTCCCGTGTGCCGTCGCGGTGCAGTGCGTCGCAGACACGCCCGGCTTCAGCCACGCCGAAAATCAGATCTAGGCTTGCCCGGAACGCCATATAGGCAGGCTGTGTGCCGTAGTCCTTAAAGCAGGGGAGGTGAACGTAACGGTGCCGCACTATCAGCGTGTCATGGTCGTTGACCGTGAACGGGCTCGCGATGCACCCGAACGGTTTAGGGCCGCCGTGCAACCTGCATAAATGTTCACCCGTCTTGAATGGGCACTTGCCGGTCGAGGCTGCCTGGATCTTGCCTTGCTCAATAGTGGCGCCGCGCTCCTGTAATGCCGTGCGCTCGCCCGGAAGCGTGCAAATTACTAGCTTGCCGTCGCCGCCTTCACAGCAACGCCCGTAGCACACATCGCGGATATATTCGGCGTCGCAGCCGTGCCAGTTGGTCGTTGCCCACGTCGCGGACACCTTGATGGGGATATGCTCGGGCAGATCTACATAGCAGCATACGCCGTTTGCTTCGCACCGTTGCTTGACAGCCTCGCACTCGGCCCGCCGTAGCTCTACCCCCAAATACGCCAGCCCGTGCTTAGCGGCCATGATCGCCCGCGTACCGCCGCCCGCGAACGGATCGAAACATAGACCGGTCTGCGGCGCGTAGCAGTTCAGAAGCCATACGGCAACCGCCGGATTGAAAACACTGCCGCCCGCTTGAAAGTTGTATGCCGTAACTATCTCATGGCGCCCACCGCCATTGGCGCCCACATCGCCGATAGATCGCCGGAGCGTGCGTATACTTGACGCCTCGTCAACATCCCATACGGTAAACGGCCACAAACCATACCGTTCCTTTGCTGTTGCGGCTTCGTCAATCTCCTGCCCAAACAGGCCAACGTCAGGCATGGCACGCCTCCTCGTCGTGGTAGTACGGCTCGACGCCTTTGATCAGCTCGGGTTGTGTCGCCGTGTCGTTCATCATTGCCACTCGGACACGGGAATAGTAACCGCTGCCACATCAAGCAGGCTACGAAACTCTCGCGCCAATGAACGCCGGCCGGCTTCATAAGCTCTGTCTGCCAACTCCGAGAGAGCCGGTCCGCAAAATCTGCGTTTGCATTTCCCGCACGCAATGTCCCATCTGCGAGCTGCGTTCCGGACGAATGCGATACCGGGCTGCTCTAGCGTCGTCATTGGATAGACGGTGGCGAGTATTTGTTTGGCGTCGTCGTCACTTTCGTCTTCGCTGTCGAGCTTCTCCAGGACCACGCGGCAATATGGACACAACAAAGCATCACGCTTGCCGGCTGCGTGCTTGGACCGTGTGGACTTCGCCCTGGACTTCTTCACACTCTTCTGTTTGCTTGCCCGCTTTGCCATGCTACTCGTGTCTCCTCTCAATCGCTTCAATCGCACGTGGCTCGTCAAACACATCGCTCATACCCGCCTTCTCCGCGTTTCGGGGTCTCAGATCTCATTCACCGGCCCGGGAATGCTTCTTCCGCACAACTAGGACACAATGGAGCGGAGTATGGGTTTTCGCTCACGGTCACAATGTCCATCGCATCACACGCAGCCTCACAACCCGCGCAACGCACTCGGCCATCTGGCAGCACGTAGGCTTCTGCGCGTCGTTCACCGCACTCGTGAATGTCTGGCAAGTGCACCCAATCGTTTTCGCTCATATCCGCCGTCTCCGCGTTTCGGGGTCCCGTTGCCCAGCCGCCGCCGTAGAGTCCCGCAGGCGCTGCGAGAACGCGTCTGACAGCATTCTGTGGCGTCGCGACCATTCGGGCGCTACGCCGATCGCAACCCACCTGGCGATGCCGTAAACGGCACACCTTCGGGCGCTACTGTTTCACGTGAAACAGCCCCTAACCTAGTTTACCACAAGGGTTTACGTTCGGATGGGCCTGTTGACTGGGGGTCAAGAGGTCGCTGGTTCGAATCCAGTCGCCCCGATCGTAAACCCTTGAAAATACGATAGTTACACCTCCTCACGCTTGTCCTAGTCTGGCACATTCGGGCGCTACACGGGCTTTTCGGGCGCTACGCCATCTGCTTAGTCGCTCGCAGAGACTCATTGCAACAGAGCTCCTTGCACGCCGGTAGCGCCGGCAGCGACGTCAGAGCCGAGCAGTCGTAGCAATTGAGCGTCTCGCACGCCGGCAGATCCGGCAGCGCCGTCAGAGCCGAGCAGCCGTAGCAACAGAGCCTCTCGCACGCCGGCAGGTCCGGCAGCGACGTCAGAGCCGAACAGTTGGAGCAATCAAGCCTCTCGCACGCCGGTAGATCCGGCAGTGCCGTCAGAGCCGAGCAGCCGTAGCAATAGAGCGCCTCGCACGCCGGCAGATCCGGCAACGCCGTCAAAGCCGGGCAGTCGCGGCAATAGAGCCTCTCGCACGCCGGTAGATCCGGCAGCGCCGTCAGAGCCGAGCAGTCGCGGCAATAGAGCCTCTCGCACGCCGGCAGATCCCGCAGTGCCGTCAGAGCCCAGCGCCGTCAGAGCCGGACAGTTGGAGCAATCGAGCATCTCGCACGCCGGTAGATCCGGCAGCGCCGTCAGAGCCGAGCAGCGGTGGCAATAGAGCATCTCGCACGCCGGTAGATCCGGCAGCGCCGTCAACGTCGAGCAGCCGTAGCAACAGAGCCTCTCGCACGCCGGTAGATCCGGCAGCGCCGTCAGAACCGAGCAGCAGTAGCAATCGAGCCTCTCGCACGCCGGCAGATCCGGCAACGCCGTCAAAGCCGGGCAGCAGGAGCAATCGAGCACGTGTGTGCGTACCACAGCCTGGCGGCAGCAGTCATTGATTGCATCCTGCCACGTCGGATAGCGCGCCAGCAATACGGCTCGATACCAGTTGGTATCGTGCGGGTCATCGGTCATCAGCCGGATGGTCAACGCATCCTCCCCAGGGCCGGTCCACTCCCATTCGCGCCACGGCTCGAGGTCGGCAGCATGCCACCCCATGTGCTGCTGTGTCGCCTCATGCGATTTCGCGCCGGCACAGACAATCTCCTCGGTTTCGATGTTTAACCACGCTGACAGAAATTCGCACACGTTGGCACCTCCTCACGCTTGTCCTAGTCTGACACATTCGGGCGCTACACGGGCTTTTCGGGCGCTACGCCATCTGCTTAGTCGCTCGCAGAGACTTATTGCAATAGAGCTTCTCGCACGCCGGTAGATGCGGCAGCGATGTCAACGCCGAGCAGTCGTAGCAATCGAGCCTCTCGCACGCCGGCAGGTCCGGCAGCGCCGTCAGAGCCGAGCAGCGGTGGCAATACAGCGTCTCGCACGCCGGTAGATCCGGCAACGCCGTCAGAACCGAGCAGCAGTAGCAATCGAGCCTCTCGCACGCCGGTAGATCCGGCAGCGCCGTCAGAGCCGGACAGTTGGAGCAATCGAGCTTCTCGCACGCCGGTAGGTCTGGCAGCGCCGTCAGAGCCGAGCAGCCGTAGCAATCGAGCCTCTCGCACGCCGGTAGATCCGGCAGCGCCGTCAGAGCCGGACAGTTGGAGCAATCGAGCACGTGTGTGCGTTCCACAGCCTGGCGACAGCAGTCATTGATTGCATCCTGCCACGTCGGATAGCGAGCCAGTACCAGGGCTCGATACCAGTTGGTATCGTGCGGGTCATCGTGCATCAGGCGGATGGTCAACGCATCGTCCCCAGGGCCGGTCCACTCCCATTCGCGCCACGGCTCGAGGTCGGCAGCACGCCACCCCATGTGCTCCTGTGTCGCCTCGTGCGATTGGGCGTCGGCACAGACAATCTCCTCGGTTTCGATGTTTAACCACGCTGACAGAAATTCGCACACGTCGGCACCTCCTCAATCCGCTCGCCGTACAGCGTGGGATTTGTCCCCGGCTGCACGCCAGCCTGCTGTTTGAACCAAAACGCCACGCCTGCCATCCGACCTCCGTGCCGACTGTCCCGTATCCGGTCGCGTCGCACGGTTTGTCGTACATTTATTTTGTTTTTCCCTTGACACGCCGCCTAAATGTAGTACAATTAAGGTAGAGCGATGAGAGAAACACGGGACAACCACGAGAAAGGGCAAACGATGAAAAACACTATGACACACGCCGATGAGCGAAAGAGCGAAATGCTCTTCTGTGCTGGGACCGGACGCTACAACATTGAGGTCGAGACTACGATGATGACCGAACTCAAGAGCGAGACCCTCGCCGAAGCTCTTCAGACCCTGGTACATGCTGATGATGAGATCACTATGCGAGTATGGCACGCAATCGAAAGATTCAACCCGATACGTTTGGCGTGCTACGCCTGAGCCGAAACCCGAGACAACCAAGAGAAAGGGACGACGATGACTGTAACCGAACTCCCAAGACAAATCAGGCGGGACCCGGAAACTGGAGGCGATCGGTTCTGTCGGCGCTATCAGGTACAGCGGCCAGGGCGGCCTGCGCATCTGGTAATCGTAGAGGTCTCGCCACTGTCGGATACGCCGCAGGCCGAGACGTGCACCTGTCGCGGCTATAAATACCGGCGCGACTGCGCGCATATCGCCGCCGTAATGGAGACGAGAATGATGAAAAAGAAACGGAATGCCTAACCCGAAACGGCCTCCGGGCCGTCTGTCCCGTGTGGCGACGGGGCACTGACGAGGGAGCCGAGGGAGAATAGAACGATGGCAACTGATACTTGTCCACAGTGCGGCGCCCAGATAGAGGGTGACGAATGCAATAGCCCGACGTGCCGTCTTATACGTGAAGGCATCGGTATCGCCAACGACTTGGAACGGTTCGAACGGGATGGCATCGATGGCCTGTTGGACGATATCGATAGCCTGTTGGACGATGGCAGTTTCGGAGATCAATATGCCCCGACCAACTCTTGATGACCGACAACGACGGAGCAAACGCCTGCAAGTACGACTGTCGCCCGCTGAAGCTGAGGCGCTCGACCAAGTACGCGGCAAACGAACCGCCTCTGAGTTCGTGCGCGAAACGCTGCTTGTTTTGCTGCGTCCGTGGATGAGACGACGGCCATGAGTCAGAACGCTCGAGCCTGGCTCGTTTCCAGCCTGCTGTTCATCGTGGCCTGCATGCTTGCATGGTCCCTGGTTCTCACCAGACGGTGACGCATGCCTCGCCGCTCGAAACCTTGCTACGACGCTTCCCGTAACCAGTGGATTCTGCGCTACCAGAACACACGCCACTATCTGTGCTCGGGCGCCACGCCGGAGGCTGAACGGCTCGCCTGGACCAAGGCTCGGCAGATCATGGACGAGCCGACCGTCGGCCGGCCGCCGCGAACGGTTGCCGCTGCCGTCGCCGCTTGGTTGGAGGCTAACGGTACAAGTTGGCATCGAGCGATGCTGGCGCCTTTCTCTGATTGGGCTGAGGGTGTTACGCTGACCGAGATACATCCCGAATTTCTGGGCGAGTTCCTGAAGTTTCTTCAGCAGACCATCTATAGCTTCTCCACCATGCGACGACAGCTCCGCTGTGCACACGCCGTGCTGCAATGGTCGCATGTCCGCGGCTACCTGCCGAATCCGGTCCCGCCATTGCCGAAACTCCCGGCGCTCCCGCATTACTCCCGCGCGGTTGAACCAACCGTGATGCGCCGCGTTTTCGCTGAACTTCGATATCCATCGAAGCACATCTTGACATTCATGGCGGCGACGTGGTGTCGTCCCGGTGAAGTGTGCGGCTTGAAGTTCACGGAGATTCGCGAGAATCGCTGTATTCTCCGACGTGGCAAAACTTGGAAAGCGACTCAACGCGAACGTTGCTTTTTTTTGAATGCCGAAGCTCGACAAGTAATCGCCGCTCAACCGTGGCGCAAGGGTTACGTGTTCCGAAGTCGCCTCGGCAAACCGTATACTGTGAGCGGACTCGGCGATATCTTCGGCCGCGCCGCTCAACGAGCCGGTGTGCAAATGACGCAATACCAAATCCGGCATACCGGCGCGCAAGATGCGATCAACCGTGGCGTTCCCGTCGATGTCGTCGCAATCCAGCTCGGGCATGCGCCGGCTTCGGCCGCGACGCGCGACTACGTCAGTTTTTCGCAAGCACGTACGCATGATTTACTCGAATCCCATGTCTCGCCATTAGTTCCCGGTCTTCACGAATCAGCGTTTCCCGCGAAGGACGCTTCGGACTCGCCTTCCCGCAAAACCGCTCGACGCTCTCGGCGTAAAAGCGCCAAGGACCGGTCCCGCCGAGCCGGATAGCGTGAAGCTGTCCTTAGCTGTCAGAAGCGGCAGTGACAACTTAGCGCAGATCATTTATGTGCCCGTATGGTCCTCGTCGATTTCTACTGCCTCAATACCAGGAGGCGGAGGAGGCGGCGCCAGTACTTTTTCTATCTTGCTTAGGCATTCCTCAACCGTTCGACCCTTGTGATGCCCGACAACGGCGTGGTACATCGTCAGACGTATTTGACATTCAGAGCCGGGATGTGAGTTCACGTCAATGGAGAAGTTGGTATGCACATCCGGCCAATGCTCCTTCAGAAGCGCGCCTACCTTTTTCAGATTTATGCATGTTCCTTCGCGGACCCCCTCTTCTCGCGTCTTTTTCACCATCGCCCATTCGCGCGGCGTCAAACGGCAAAGACACTCTATGCGGCCGCGGTCATTCACCCTCGCGCCATCGATATCGGCGCGACACCAAGTCACACCAGTGAAGTTCGCACGGCTGAGGTTCGCATCGCTGAGATTCGCAGAATGAAGGTCTGCATCGTTGAGGGCCGCACCGATGAGGTCGGCACCGCGGAGGTCGGCGCTCGTAAGATCGGCACCAGCGAGGTCGGCGCCAGCGAAGTCGGCGCCGGTGAGGTCGGCGCTGCTGAAGTTGGCGCAGACAAGCTCAGCATCAACGAAGTTCGCATAGCGGAGGTTGGCGCCGGCGAGATCGGCGCCGTTGAGCGTTGCGGCATCAATCTGCAGGAGCACTGCACCAGTATGTCGATGTTTGATCTCAATCATATTCAGGGCTTCTTGAGCCATTCGGTTTTCCAACCCTCCGCTTCACGCTTGCGAATCGCCAAGGGACACGGGCCGTATTTCTTCCAGAGACGACGAACAGTCCTGAATGCCGGCGTCTCAAAGCCCTTGATTTCTTCGCAGTGGTGTTCGCCGTGGCCGATCACTAGAAAGTCCACTCGTGTTGCAAAGTCCGGTCCGAGTCTGATTCCGACCTGCCGTACCCACATTTGTATGCCGTAGCCATAGCCTTGGACGCCCCGACGAAGCAGTAGATCCAATTCTTCCGCGCGCGTGGCCTCGGCTTTCGAGTCGTACCGTACCCCGTCGTACTCGGTGGCCTGCGCGTGGTATTTGTGTTCACGTCTGCCGAGGCGCATCATGCTCTGTCTTCTCCATCGTTTCGCGGGCGAGACGGTCCAACTGCTGATAATGCACACACTGACCGCAGAGGCAAAAGGCCGAATTGCCCTTTCTCCTTTCTATGCCGCTTGCGCCGATAGCGCACGCAGCATTTCTGCACTATCGCCAGCAGCGTCGGCACGTCTTGCTGGCTTGTGTTTAACCGACTATATAGCTCAACTGGAACCATATAACCCATGACTGGTTCGGCAATAGCTTCAGCTTTCTTCAATTCGTGGAGCCGCTCTTCCACAGCCACCAGGTAGTCGTTAAGTACGCTCACGGCAGACCTCCATAAAACCTTGCCTTCATTCGGTCATCAGCAGCCGTGCGTCCGATCCTCTTCAGCACAACCTCAACCCATGCATTGAGGTCACGGAAGCTGGCTTCGCTGATTCCCTTTGGCCAACTAAGCCTCGCTTCGCCCTCGTCAAGTGGGAAGGATGCAACCTGCGTGATAGCAGCCGCTGTCAATCTCGCGTTGTTTGGAAGTGGGTTGTCGGGAAGTACGCTCACGGCAGAATCTCCGTAAAGTCAGGACAGCCGGCTGCGCCCAATACTCGTTGATCGCCCTCGACGTAGACAAGCGTGCCTGCACTCAGCCGCGACGCGACCCTGTCATCGTATGACCTGCCGAACTCCTCAAGCGAGAGGTTCGAGGTATACACCGTCGGCATGCCTTCGCGTCGATCCAGTGCGCCGATCAGAGCCTCGTAGGCATGGTCGCTGATCTCCCTACGCGCGCCGATGTCATCAAGCACGGCAAACTGCGCTCGCCGCCATTCGTCCCAGACTTCAACCTCGCTGAGCCTGAATCCTGATAACGACTGCAACTCGCCGCGTTTCGCCCAACGCAGCCGATCGCACCAATCGCGATAGCGGGAAAAAAACACGAGCGTCTTTGCAAACTTGGCGAGCAGCAAGGCTGCGCACGTCTTGCCAGCACCGGCCTCGCCCAACAACACCAACGGCCACCGGCCACTACGCCAAACGGCATTGGCTGCATCACGAATCGGTTGCGGCACTCGCTCGCGCACTGGCGACAATCGCGCGAGGAGCGGCCGCCAAGACCACGGGGAATCTAGCCGTGACTCGTCAACGTCCGGCATATTTGCCAGGACGAGCTGGGACCCGTCCGGCTGGCTGCGTTGGTTTCTCGAGCTCATCTTCCCAGCGTCCTTGATTGAACCACGTCGAGGGATGCGGCACGAACTTCCACTCGGGGGTCCCGCGCTTGTGTGCGACCGAGTCTGCATAGGCCCGTGTTCGTTCTAGCAACAGGTCAAATTCGACTTTCTTCAGCGCCTTCGCGATCGCATCAAACGCCTTCTGCTTGCCGACATGTTTCGGATAGGCGTCATAGATCGCCTGCACTTTGGGGGGGACTATAGGGGGGGATATCTTATATATACTCTTACTCTTCTCTGGTAACGCGCTTTGCGTTACGGTCTTCGCGCGGCATTTCCTGGCCCGGTTTAAAGCCAATGCCCGTTTTTTGGCTGTTACGCCGGTATGCTCGTTAAAATGGGGAAGTTTGATACCGGCGTCAGATATCACAAGCCACGGTGTCGGCACGGTTTTTTCCATTTTTTTTGCGAAACCATTTAGGCCAGCGCACTCATCTATCGTTTTGATGCTAACGCCTTTTGCGTTACCGTTTACGGTGTGGTCATCGAACCACCTCCAAACCTTGAAACACCTTCCGAAAGCCTCTTCCGTGGTGATTCCGAGCGCCTCGGCAATCTGCGCAATGTGCGGCTTGTCCGGCGTTCGCTTCTCGATTTTGAGCCAGGAAAAGGCCACATCAAATCTCACCTATCGTCTAACACTAACTTGCCGGCTTCCATCACCGCAGCTTGAATCGCTTCATCATGCCGGTCGATGGCTGCACGAGTCCTCTCGCTGCTCTCGGCGCGCCAACATCGATGCACGGCCATGTACATCCGGTGTATGCGCTCCTTCGATTCTGGCGAAACGCGCTCCCAGTGCTTCAGGCACATTCGCGAGCCCTCGAGTCGCAGTTTGCGGCAACCGGGTACTAGGCAGGGTTGGGTCATGGTTGTCCTTTCGCTTCTAAGGATCTATCGCCTCGCGCCGAATTGTGCGCGCCGCACACCACCTCCATGAACTCCGTCGTCGCCTGGACACGCAGCCTCGACAGTTCGACGAACGTCTCTTGTGTTTCGATACCAATGTAGTTGCGTCCTAACTCGATAGCCGCCACGCCCGTCGTCGCGCTGCCGGAGAACGGGTCAACGACCAAATCGCCGGGGTCTGATGCGCAGCCCACAATCGGCCGGAGAAGCGCCAATGGGAGTTGCGTCGGAAATCCCTCTACTCGCTCTTTGGCGTTGCCGACGAGTCGCGGGATCTGCCAGACGTTGTCCCAAATCTTGCCGGTGGGAATAGCACGCTTGTCGTTGTACTTCGTCTGTCGGTCAGACGGCCTATTCACGGCATCGCCATTGAACACGAAATGCTTCGTATCCTTAACGCAGTAGAAAATGTGGCGTGAACATCGGTTGAAGTTGTTCTGGCAGTTCACGCCAAACGTCTCATACCATTTGATCCAGTTGCGTCGATGGAACCCGATACGTCGGAGTATGATGCCGAAGTGGTCAGCCCATTCGTCGCAGATCATCACCCAGAGGCTGCCGTCAGCGGTCAATGCAGTATGGCACGCTTCTACCCAGTCTCTACACCACGCGAGATAGTCGTCATCATCGCGTCGGTCCGCCTTCTTCCCGTCGCCGTAGTCGATGCCGATATTGTAGGGCGGATCGGCGAAGATCAGGCGCGGCGCTTTCTGAAGGTTCATCAGTTCGTCGATACAATCACCGTAGATGATTTGCGCCGTCATACGTTGGCCCATTCCAAGAACTCTGTGCGTTCGTCTTCAGTCGCCTTTCCCCATGCCCGCCGTCGCCTAGTCATACGTCATGCTTCCATTGCCCATGCCATATTCATCTGATGGTCTGTACGCACCACCCCTTCCTCGAATACTCCAAGGCAAGGTGTACTGACAGCGATAATCTTACACGGCACCAGAAGATTCATTGTTTCATATCCGTCATTCGGGGAGGGTCGGATAGGATATTTCAGCAGCCAAGCCGGAACCCACATCCTAAGCAGAGTAACAGATAACAAGTAGTACTTCTTGTGCTCTGGAAGCACGACGGAAATCACGTCCGCTCCACATAGAATCGCCCACCCTGCCTTGCCAGATGTTGTTACAGAGACCACCTCAATTGCCAGATTCCCGCTGCTCTGTGCTCTTCGGTCCAGTTTATACTGAACATTCCATTCATAAGGACAGTGACGCGCACGGAAGCGACGGTCAATGCCCTTTTTGTCGGTCGGCAAATCAACGGGATCAATATGAAACCATTTCCGGTAAAAGGCATCTTGCTGTTCTTCGCCTTTGTCGCCCTCGCGCTTGCTGTCTGCGAACTTATGGACCATCTGGCACATCCAATGTCAACAAGTCTCTCCTCACATCATTCCCCCATACCGTCCATCCTTTGACGGCTTCACGACCGAACAATTCAAGGCGTGGTTGCAGGCTGACTTTCTCGATGATCTTGCGTATGGCATCTGGCTTGCGACTGTGCTTGCCTCGCTTGAACTTGCCCCAGCTCATTTGCCCATGTTCTTCAAACGTCAACTTGCCACGCACGCCGAGCAAGAGAAACTCATGAGAGACTCGCCAGTAGTTGCCTATACCCATTTGCGGCTTCACCCACACGAAGCACGATTTGTATTCAAACCCCCAGGCATCGATGATGCGCTTCGCATCGAAGAGGAACGCATTCGTGGTCCATAGGTGCAAGTGTGCATTGTCCATGCCCAGGGCTTCAATCGGCATGTTCTCTGGCTCGCAAAGCCAATCGACAGTAACCGTCTCGTAATGATTGCCTGTGGCTGCACGGGTTCCCTGATTGTCGTAGGCCCACGGCGGGTCCGCGTAGACTGTCGCGTATCGCTTGCCCGCTGCAACAAGCGCATGCAAGTCTTCGACGGTACAAGTCTCGCCCTTGTTGGTGCGCTTACGCTTCTTAGCTTTTGCCAATGGTCTCGCCAAGCGCAACACGCCGGCGGAGGTCAGTTCTCCGGTGGGCGATTCCTTGACTTCGATGATATGGGCCTCGAAGTCCTCATCGGGCAGCAGCAGCGCGATTTGCCAACGGGAAGACTGTTTCTTGCCGATGCCGAGCTCGGCCAACGTGGTGACATCGTGGCACCGCGTTCGCTTTTGCGCCGCTCCCTTGCTTTTGTCCATCCCCTGCAGCAGTTCCCCCGCCCGGCGCTCGGCACGCAGCTTTACCTCTGCCACATCGTTTTGTACCTCTCGCGTTTCGCCGGCCTTCTTGCAGTAAAGGCGTAATGCCTCAGCCCTGTCATGCAGGGATTTCACGTCCGGCAAACTCGTCACTTGTGCGAGCTCCGCCTGTAGACGGTTCTTGATAGCAAGAGCGTTGTTCATCCTGTTTTGCTCACTGCATCCCCCACTTCAACGCCGCCACCCGCACCATCGCCCGGGCCTTCGCAGCCTGCTCATCCTGCTTCCAGTTCGCATCTTCACCCAGCACCGGATTCTCGTTTGCCCATTTGTCGATAGCCTGGTTTGCTGCCGTCAATCCGCCATCCACGAACGCCTCGAGTCCACGGTGCATGGCAGAGCCGACCCATAGCGGCTCGGAATCAGACTCCTGCCCGCGGCGCAGCCTCAGCTCGTGCCGCCAGTAGTAGTACATCTCGCAGCGAGCGAGGTCTTCAAGGGACGAATGAGTAAGTACGTCGTCGCCATCATCTTTACCGTCCAGCTCGGGATGCGATGATTCAAGAGCCCGATACCGATCCTCAATGACCCATTGCCAATCGGCGCCGTTCTGAGCAGCTTCACAGAGTGACATGTAGGGGCATTGCCGCTCGTAAGCGAAGCACGCCCCGACGTTTGGCAGCCACCGCTTGCAGCGACGGTTCTCCAGCAGTCGCTTGGAACTCTCCCATAGATACCAGCGAGCCTGGTCAGTCTTACTGGGTGTCAGATGATAAGAATATAAGACCACGCGCTTCGGCTCCTCTATCAGCCAATCAAGGCAGCGCTTCTCGTAGACCCCGAGGCTCACGTCGCCAGTCGCTTTGGTGACCACGCTGCATCCCTGAGCCTCGGCGAGTTTCTGAGCCTCCTCGAGTTCGTCAAAGATCCGAACCGCCGTCTTGCGACCCGCACGCATGACAGCATACCTGTAGCGTGGGTGCGAGTATTGCAGACGTGGACGGGTGATCAGACGGTACTCGATCTCCTCGATCACGTGGCCGACAGCGATAGCATACAGTTCACCCTGGAACCCGATCTGCCGCTGTTTGATGAAACGAGCGGGATCACTGACACCCTTCCAGTCGATGAGCTTGCGTCCCTCGATTCGGTCAACAACACCCATGAACCGGAACGAACGTGACGAGCGTCCCGTCTCCGGGTTGCGGATCGGCATACTGACGATGGTTTCGGTTGCTTGCATAACTAAAACGGGATATCGTCTCCACTGGGTATACTGTCGGGGGAGGGCTCCCGTTGAGTCTCCGGTAACGCAGGCGGCGCTTCGCCGAGTGGAGCCCAATCATCGATCTTATGGTACTTGCCATCCGGTACAACAAGCACTTGGAGTCGCCTGTCAACAAGTGCTTTGTGGCTATTGGGGCGGGCAGGCTCATACGCTTTGGCCGCTTCCCGTTCGAGGCCACAGGCTTGAGCAAAGGCAGCGAGACGCCAAAGAGCTTGATCTACAAGCACAAATGACACCTTCGATTTCTGTCCGCGGTCATCTGCGACCTCAAACTCAACGCCATCACTGCCAGTGTTGTATTGGAACATCCGAAAGTTTTTCACACATACAACATGCCAACCGTTTCGCAACCAGCCGCCATCGTAGTGATCGGAAAGTGGCACTACCCGTTCTCCTTTTTCTTGCCGAGGATCTTCTCAAACACCGCCATCCAGTTGGGAGGCACAAGAGCCTCAAGAACCCCACTGGCATCTTTGGCCAGCACGTCGCCATTATTCGCGGTACGCCAGACGCGCGTCTCGTTGCCGTTGCCACTCTTGGTAGATTCCATGTGGAACACAAGATCGAAGTAGGCGCCGCACTCGCGTGCCGCCTTGCCGCTAAGATTCGGCGACCGAATCGTCTCGCCACCTTGCTTGTCCTTTGACCAACCGGCCAGGCAGGTGAAGATGATATGAATCGGCAGGTGGCAGAACGCCGAAATCATATTGAGTATGCGGGTGCGATACAGTCCCCAGTCTTCTTGCCCCATCTGCTCTTCATAGATATTTTCCGGCTTGTCGGTGCGATTGCCAGTTCGTTCCTGTACGAGCTTCTTGCGATCTACGGTTACAATCTGTCGCATGCACAGCTCGGAGATTTCCGATAGACCGTCAAAGGCAAGGATCTTCGTGTTCTCGACCGTTGCTTTCGTCTTTGCGTCGTCGATCTTGCCGGGTGTCCTGAAGTAACCGAGAATAATCCGTAGGTCTTCCCACTGTTCGATCTGAAAGACTGGATATGCCTCGCTTCGTAGGGGGACTGCGCCCCGCTCGCCGATACAGATCGTCGTTTTATCTGCTGGCAACGTCCGAAGCGATGTAGTCTTGCCGATTCCCGTATCGCCGTAGACAAGAGCGCGTAGTTTGTTCAGTTCTGTAGCCTGCGTGTTAGTCAACTTCACCTGTTTTCTCCGGTTTCAACTCCTGATCCAACTCGATCCGTACCACATCGCCAACATCGAATTCGTCGGGGTCCCACTTGTGGCCACGACATAGACCATTGTCAATCATTCTCCGCGAGACGTTGTCGAGGTCTGTTTCATCCCGGCATTCGGCTAACCGAGATATGTAAACACTGAATGTCGCAGACCGGACGACCGTGCCCGTGATTATTTTCTCTGGTTTCGGTTCTCGCTTGCTGGCCATTGGGTTATCCACGCCATTGATTATTCAAAAGTGCGCGCGGCCGCTACAGCACCGTGGACGGCCGCGCGCGGGGGGTTGGCGGGCGCATCGTCGCCCGCCGGAGTGGGCAAAAGAAACGAGCCCCGCAGAGCAGATGCCCCACGGGACTCGCCCTCGGAGGGGACAGAAACCGCAATCAGCGTGAATGATGCCCAACTCACAAACAGCACCATCCACAGTCCCCATTCAATCCGCGCAGCGTCTAACAGAAGGTCGCCCCCGCGTCTCTGTGCGCTGCGCCAGTCGTATCCGTGTATACCGTTCACAGTTTCGTCATTTCGTCCAGGATCTTATCGGCTGACGCCACGAGCGTTTTGCCAATGATGCCGCATATCAGAAACGGCAGAGCCAACAGGTATACGGGTATTAGAACTCCTGCATCTTGCGCTACACGGTGCATTCCGTCGCCCTCCCTGGCGATGTAAGCGGGTCATCCGTGACGACCGCGCCATTTATGAGTCGCACAGTACGCACAGTGAACTTCTTGTTCAGCGGAACCTTGTTGCGTACAGCTTCGCAAAGCTCAGAAAGGCCTTCAATAATATCCCGACCTACGCTCTTGTCGTCGTCATCAGACACTGATCCGTTAGCCGTATCGTCAGTCATGGTGCCTCCTCCGCCTTGGCGATGGCGGCTTGTATCTTCGGTACAGGACACAATTCGTCGTGCTCTGGCGCGTCAAGCAAAGCGCACATTCCGCATTGTGTGCGGCCATTCCCATCCGGCACGATGAATATCGCGTCTCGTATTACTGCCCTGCACGCCTCCAGCAGGTCGTCAAAGCAGTTCACGCACCGGACGATATGCTCGGCGTTTGAATGCCTGAAGACCGTGCCGACGACGCACCTACGATTTGCGTCCCGAATAAGCTCCCGTCCGTCCGAACTAAAACCGTGGAGAATCCACGGTGTCGGCGCATGCTTACTCATGCTGCGCTCCAAAAAAGATGGCGACCCGGCAACGCACCGGATCGCCATCTGAACGTGAACCGCGCAACCGACCAGCGTACTACGCTTGCGCGGCTTTTCGTCTTAAAACTGTGCCGTTGCCCCGCCCCGTCAGCATGGCGTACCGCACGTTGATCTCGTCGTCGGACATGGGATGCAGCCGGCGCCGGTTCTCGTCCCACGCTCGGAGGCGCTCCATCGCCGCTGCCACCTCTTCGACTGGAATGTCCTTCAGGGCTTGTGCGTGGTCCTGCGCCGTCGCCACTGCGTCGAGCATCGTGAGTAGCGCGAACCGCCGACAGACCGGGCGCCAAGCGTTGCTGAACGACTGTGACCGCGGTGAGCCGTCGGTGTTGAGGTAGCCGAGGGCGACGGCGCCCCGCTCGCAGCTCCACCCCGCTCGTCGTTGGCTGGCCATCTCGCGAATTAGCGACCCTGGCGGCGATTTTTTTTATCGTCCGTGAGTTATCCACCCTGGTTTCGCTCCGCGATGTAGGGTTTAGCAGCGAGTCCTATCGGAGACGCTGACTGTGGACGTACAAAGACTGCTTGCGGCTGATGCCGCGGAGAAAAGAAGCGACGCTCAGCCTTGCCTGGACGTCGCTGGCTCGCTCTCTGGTTGCGATTGCCGGGGCTGCAACAGCTCGAACAGCCGCCCCAGCCCCCAACGGACGCGTTTCCTCGCATTCTTCTCGCCCTTGAGCCAGTCAGGCACTACCTGCTCAAGCTGACTGTCCTCTTCAGGCGTGATCTCAACGATCGGCATATCGGACTCCTCACACCGAAAGTATACACGATTGGCAACGTGTGTCAAACGTAATGTTTGAGTTACGGCGGCGTCATGTTGCCGTTGCGTCGCCTAAACCCTTGCGCGATAGTAGGTTACGTGGCCCCAAAAAAGCGTGAAGTATTTCAAGTTCGATGTTCCGACGAGCTTCAAGATGTGTTTCTGGCCGCCGCCGCAGATTACCTCGGCGTGCCAATAGAGGCACTAGAACCCACTGGCAAGCGGAAGCCTGAAGCTGAGTCGCTGACACGGGTTCTACGCGCATCCATGCTCATGTTTGTCGATTTCGCCGATGATCGCCAATACTATGGGGCCTATGCCCAGATGTTTCCAACCCGCCCAGAGGCCGTCAAACGCCGCCCTGAGCCAAGCGAAGGCGAACCCGAGATGGGGCTTGAGGCTGGTGAGGACGAAGGCCGTACAGCCAAAGACGACGCTCCAAGTGGTACGCCAGCGAGAAAAGATACGCGTCGGAAAAAGAAGAGAGCATGACAACGATACGGCCGATGGCCGCCTCCCTATCGGACGGTGACGCGCACATGAATTGCCCTCCAAAGTGCACAGGCCCCGCACCCGCCAGCGAGGAGCCCGCGCATCGGCTAGGCACGAAGCGTGAATTTAACATGGGCGATATGATGAGTGTACGATATCCGATGTCAAGCGAGCAAGACTTGATGCGTGGGTGCGATAACTTGTGCCGGCTGGACTCCGAAACGCCCAGGTGGATACTGCGCTGAAGTACGAGAGGAGTCACCCGATGAGCAAACTTCTGGCCGCAATCCTATCCGCACTGATTGTCGGTCCGCTCACTGCGCTGACGGTTTACGTCTTGATCGAGCCAGCGTCGCAGGATGCCTTGCACGCTTGCCGCCAGGAACTTGCTTCTGCTCGCGACGGGCTGCGCGATATCGTCCTCGAGAATCAGGTCTTGCGGAAAGCGACCCGTGATCCGGCAGCGGAATCCGAACTCTATGAGTCACCGATCAAGCCAGAACCCGAAGCGCCGTTTGATACGTTCTTGGTGGATTTGACGTCATTCGTGGACTTGCTCACGGAAATCGTGAAGGAAATGTCTGAAGAACCCAAGCCACTCAGATCGCCGGAATACGTCACAGCCCAACAGTTGGCGGACGGCTACACGGCGAACGAAATCGCCGCGGATCAACGATGGAAAGGAAAGCCTGTATGCGTGGAGGGCATCGTCGAAGAAGTCGGCACGGCGCTCTTCGGATACCCCTACGTTGTCCTGGGCGGCGGAAGCCGCAAGGTCCAGTGCGTGTTTGATGAAACGTCTCTTGCGGCACTGGCAACGCTCAATAAGGGAACTACGATCGCCGTTTATGGCAAGTGTGGTGGCCTCACCTTGGGGCTGGTCGTGGTCACGGAGGCGCAGCTAGCGCTGGGGCCATGAGCCGCGTTAATCCGCCGCGCTCTCTGCAACCGTCCGATCGTCCCTTTTTGAGTTGTTCGCCGTCGCAGCTTGAACGATCCGCTGCCAGGCGTTTTCGATGGTTACGCGTTCCTGCCGATTCAGCGCAGGCGACTTCACGGCTGCAATCAGCCTGTCTACGTTCTCGACATCGATAGCTAGTTGACGTTGCTCCGCGTCGCTCATGGCGTCATCCGATCTCCTTCCTGACCGCGAAGCTCTCCAATCTTCCGATTGTAAGGCAACGCCAGGTTCTTCCAGATCGCCGCGACGATTGC
>JBDHKN010000045.1:0-37389 GCA_039586365.1 Gemmatimonadota bacterium
GGCGAGCAGAATTCCGAGGTCCGCATCGGGGTTGTCGAAGTATCTTAGGGCAAGACGAGCTGGATCGATCTCGGGTCGGAGAGTGACATCTACGTCCCCCGCATGGACTTCACGGGATCTTCCCGTGAGATCTGGTTCACCAGGTTGAACAGGCATCAGAACCGTCTCGATCTGATGATCGCTGATACCCGGACCGGAGAGTCCCATGTGATAATGACCGACACCGACGATGCGTGGGTGGATAACAATGCTCCACTCTGGATCAAGGGAGGAGACCAGTTTCTTTTCGAGAGTGAGCGTGACGGCTACAACCAGGTGTACCTCTACGATCGCAACGGCACATTGATAGCGAAGGTCACCCCCGAAGGTTGGGATGTATTGGACGTGTACGGTGTGGATGAGAGCTCAGAGACTCTCTACTTCACCGGTGCAGCTGACGGTCCACTGAGAAGACCGCTTTACAGCATTGGATTGGACGGAGGTGACTTCAGGCGTATTTCGTCGCCGAGCGGTTCGCATGACATCCAGTTCAACGCCGACCACTCACTTTATGTCGACACATATTCGACCATCGGAGTCCCCCCTGTTCGGTCTCTGCACGGGGCAGACGGGCAGATGCTCCGTACACTGTCCGACAATCGGGAATCGATCGACAAAGTGCAGGCTCTGGACCTCGCTGTACCGGAGTTCATCAGGTTGTCAGTTGGGCAGGGTGTCGAGCTGAACGCATACATCATCCGGCCACCGGACTTCGATGTTGGCAGACAATACCCACTACTCATGTACGTGTACGGTGGGCCCGGATCTCAGACTGTACTCGATTCATGGGGCGGGACACGCTATCTGTGGCATCAGATGCTGGCGAAGCAAGGGTATCTGGTAGCGAGCGTCGACAATCGCGGTACCGGCGCTAGGGGTCGGGATTTCAAGAAACAGACGTATCTGAGACTGGGTCAGTTGGAGTCAGCCGACCAGGTATCTGCTGCACGCTACTTCGGGTCGTTGCCGTTCGTCGACGCAAACAGAATCGGGATTTGGGGCTGGAGCTACGGTGGTTACATGTCGCTGATGGCCACGTTTCTGGGCGAGGGTGTCTTCAAAGCTGCCCTCTCAGTCGCTCCTGTGACCGATTGGCGCCTCTACGACACCATATACACGGAACGGTACATGCGGACTCCGCTGGAGAACCCACATGGGTACCGGGAGGGAGCACCGCTCAATCACGTGGAAAGATTCAGTGGCAATCTCCTAGTTGTGCACGGAACGGGAGATGACAACGTACATTCCCAGAACACCGTCCAGCTCATTCAGAAACTCGAGGAAGCCCGCAAGCAGTTTGACATGCGTTTGTATCCCAACAAAACACACTCAATTTCAGGTACAAACACGCGGATTAGTCTTTATGGGCTATTTACGGACTGGATATACAGGAATTTGTAGGGCGGCAGGGCGGAATGGCTGCACGAAGGAAAGTGAGATCTCCTGCTGTACAGCCATTCCGCCGTGGATCAGTACAGATACTTCTCGAATACCGGTTTGAGGACTTCCAGGGCTTCAGCAAGCTCCCTGGTTTCATTCCCATATCCGAATCGTACGAACCCCGGGAGACCGAAGTGCTCTCCCGGTTCGATCAGGATATCGCATTCATGACGGACCTTCTCTGCTAGGTCCATGGTGTCCGAAACAGGAGTCAACCGCGGAAAACAGATGGCACCACAGTCCGGTGTCTGCCACACCATCGCATCACCAAAGGTCTCAAGCCAAGAGGACAACACCGGGTAGTTCTCGTTCAGTATCTTCCTGGTGCGGGACAGAATGTGATCGCGCGCTTGCAGAGTCTTCGTTGCCAAGAAATCGCTCTGTGTTGCCGGGCCGATGACAGTGTAGTCGTGGCGCCTGTAAACCGCCTGCTTGAAGTCCTCGGGTCCAACCGCCCAGCCTATGCGTAAGCCAGGCAGGCCATATGCCTTTGATAGACCATTTACGACGACGGCACGATCGTAGCTTCCCCAGAAAGATGGTGTAGTATGCCCATCGAGTTCGGCTCCTTGATAGACTTCATCGGCCAGAAGCCATGCACCCGCCGCTCGAACCCGATCGACGATCGCTGAGCGTGCTTCCTCCGAGAGTCGGTGTCCGGTGGGGTTGTTGGGATTCGTAATCACGACCAGCTTGGTGCCAGGCGTAATGACCCTGGAGACTTCGTCCAGATCCGGCTCCCAGCCGGCTTCCTCTTCCAGGTCAAAAGTCACCAACTCTGCTCGGAAGTTCTGGGATAGACCCCAGGTCTGCCGGTAAAGCGGCGCGAGAATTACTACACGGTCACCCGGTTCGAGCAGCGTCCAACACGTGATGAAGTTCGCTTCGCTGCTTCCCACAGTCACGATCACGTTTTCTTCCGTGGCACCCGGATAGAGTGCCGCGATTTCCCCACGCAGACCATCAGTGCCGTCAGACTGGTTGTAGCCCAGTCGCACCCGCTCGAGGTCGCCAAAGTCGATACCCGCCAGATCCACCAATTCCCGCACTGTCAGCGGGTGCACCCCACTTTCTGACAGATTGATGCGCACTCGATTCTCCCAAGTGCACTGCCAGCGCTCCAACTCGAATGGCACGAATTCCATTGTCGCTCCTGAGGTAGACTGGTCACAAAGTACATCGTGGTGCGGCTGATGGCAGGGGGGGACCCGGGCTTGGTGTGACGGCAGGAACCCCATCCCCCTACTGTTAGCTGCAGGACGTAGGGGGAGGGGCTACCCGAGGGGTGGGGATGGTGGACTGGCTGAGGTTGGCTGGAACCCCGCCAGGGCGGACCTGACCGTGGGGACTACCCTCTCCGGATTCTCACGCTCCCCGATCCGGTGTCGATCATGAGCCGGCCCTGGCCATCACCGATGGTCCCGGTCACGTGGTCGCGGTCCCAGCGGCGCATGGTCAAGGGCAAATCGACTTCTATCCCGCCACTGCCAGTGTCGATTTCCACACTTGAGCCGAAGGAATCGGGCACGATGAGCGTAACGCCACCTGACCCGGTGTCAATCTCGATATCGTCAGCATCTTGGAGAAGCTCGAGACTGACTGATCCGCTGCCGGTGTCGAGCCTGATGCTGGATGCCGTTACTCCATCAACCTCGATCCTGCCTGATCCAGTGTCGATGTCCAGATCTCCGACGCTGATGTCCGATCCCCTTACCGAACCGGACCCGGTGTCGATCAGGAGTGACGTTCCGTTGACCGTCGTGACCGCCACGCTGCCGGATCCAGTATCGACGTCGACGTCGCCCGCTGCATCACTGACCTCCACCCTTCCCGAGCCCACATCCACGACCAGTGAGCCACGTGTTCCGCTGGCCCTGACAGGAGCGCTCTGGGTATCCATGCGGATATCACCGTCTACGCCAGATACCGATGCCTCTCCCACGGCGAGGTAGACCTCGATGTGCTTGCCTGCGGGAACGGAAACCGTCAGATCGGCGTAAGCTTCGAGACCGTCTCCGTCACCCGAGATCCGCACACGGTCCCCCCGGTTCCAGCCGCTCCGGTCACCACTGTCGCCGAAAGTCCCGTCGTCCCGCACCCTCACCTCGGTGCGGGAGCGCCGACCCAGTTCAGGGTACACGATTCGCTCGTCGGGATAGATGACCCTGAGCGCCTCTAAGCCACGGACCGACCCGGTCTCGATTTGCAGGTCCGCCGCGTCTCGCCCTCCCCGGACGACTTCGACCACCACTGCCGAGCCACCGCCCGCCTGCAGCGTGATCTCACCGGCGAGATTGTAGATGGCAATTTCACTGCCCGACAGCTCATATCGTTCCACCTGCTGACTGTGGGCTGCTGCGGTCCCGATCATGGCGAAGCAGGCCGCGAGCGTGATTGTCGTGCCAACGCTGTGCGCTGGCCCCTCGAGTCTTCTCATGGAAACCAGTCTCCTCTGCAGTTATCGACGTGGCCATTTGCTGCTATTTGGATACGCCGGTGCCGTGAAACGTTGAATCCGCTCTGCACCGCTACCTGCTTGTCTCTACGTTCGGTCCGGCACGATCGTTTCGCAGCGCGGCCGGAGGGTTGGTGCTATGGTGGGTGGGCGGGGTGCGAGAGCTCAGGTGTTGAGGAACCGCGTTATCTCGGCAGGTGAGTTGAGCCAGTAATCTGGCGAGTGAGCCTCGAGATGTCCTCGGTTGAACGGACCCCAGAGGGCTGCTGCCGTGAGAACACCGGCTGCGCGTCCGGAGGCCATGTCATGTGGGGAATCTCCAACAAACACGGCCTGCCGCGCGTCGCCGTTGAGCGACTCCAGAGCCTTGAGTACCGGCTCCGGATCCGGCTTGTAGCGTGTCACGTCATCTACCGAGATCAGAACGTCAAACAGGTGCTCCAGACCGCAGACACTGAGGCCCCGGTGGAGTCCGGTGCGGGCCTTGCTGGTCACGACACCGAGGGCCATGCCACCAGCCTTCAAGGCGGAGACGGCGGCGGGGATCCCTGGAAACGGGCGGACCATGTGGTCATGGTGGGCGAGATTGAACTCGCGATAGGTTTCCACCATCCGCTCGATCTCTGCGAGATCGTCAGTGGCGACCCGGAATTGTACCCTCAGCGGTGTACCGAGTCCGGCCAGCCACACATCGTCTGGTGGCACCGCGCCATGGTGCTCGAGGAGAGTATGCCGATATGACTCGAGGATCAGCTCTGTGGAGTCTATCAGCGTGCCGTCGAGGTCGAACAGGCAGATATCGATCTCAGTCATGAGGTGGTGAAGGATAACGGACTAACCGCGAGAAAGGCAGCGCCACCCCGACCGGCACATGAGGCAGCCTGCTGACCGATCTCCAGAGGGGACCTCAAGGCATCTGGGTCAATACCGACTATATTGCAAGGTTCAACGTGAAAGGCATTCTATGCGTAGTAAAGACTGGTCACATGTACCATAGATCCTTGAGAATCCCGAGCATCCTGTTGCTCTTTCCTGGATACCTCGTCGCACAGGATCCGCCGGACCTGGCTGTGTCTGGGACCGCCGCGGAGCCTCCCGAGGAGTCGGTTCCTGGCGAGGTTCGTGCGGTGCGCTTCCAGGCCGCAGCACCGGAGATCGATGGACGTCTGGACGATGATGCCTGGATTGACGCACCGGCGCTGACGGGACTGCTCCAGAAGGATCCGGTCGAAGGTGCCGCGCCGAGTGAGTCCACTGAGGTGCGGTTCGTCTACGACGACCGAGCTCTCTACGTTGGATTCCGTGCTTTTGACCGCGAGCCGGACCGCATCTACGGCCGCTTGGTGCGCCGTGACCAACGTGCCACGACAGATGGATTCTCCTTGTTCATTGATTCGTATTACGACCACCGTACATCATACGAGTTCACCTTCAATCCTTCTGGTGCACGGCGGGACGTCTTCATCTACAACGACGGTGGCGGCCGGGATGAATCCTGGGACCCGGTGTACGACTGGGCGACGAAGACGGATTCGCTGGGGTGGGTGGTCGAGATGCGGCTGCCGTTCTCGCAGCTACGGTTTCCCGCCGGGGACTCAGTCGTGTTCGGTGTTCGCGTCAGAAGAACCATAAACCGGCGGGCCGAAGACCTGAATTGGCCGTTCTTCAAGCGCGACCAGGTGGGTGAGGCCTCACAGTACGCGGACCTTACCGGACTGGTGGACATACCACGACCGCGACGCATCGAGCTGCTTCCGTATGTAGCGGGGAGCGCCCGTTTTGAGCCTGAGGAGGTCGGGAATCCCTTCCAAACTGGCACAGCGTCCGACTACAGGGTTGGGGGGGATCTCAAAGTAGGCGTGACGAGTGGCCTGACCCTCGATCTGACGGTAAATCCTGACTTCGGCCAGGTGGAAGCAGATGCAGCAGTAGTCAATCTGTCGGAGTTTGAGTCCTTCTTCCCCGAGAAACGCCCGTTCTTCGTCGAAGGCACGGACTTGTTTCGATTCGGAATCGGACCCAGCACGCGTGGGTTCGGTGGTGGTGGTGCTGGTGGCGGCGGTGGAGGGGGAGGGGGAGGGGGACGCGGACAAGAAGGTCTGGTCTTCACACGCCGTATCGGCCGGGCGCCACAAGTCTCACCGCTCGACGCAGGTGGCTACGGCGAGTCCCTGAATCAGACGACGATCCTCAATGCCAGCAAACTGAGCGGGCAGGTCTCGGGTGGTTGGGCCTTCGGTGTGCTGCAGGCGGTTACGGCACAAGAGCACGCCCGAATAGTCGATTCTCTCGGTGTGGCTGGCGAGTCCTCCGTGGAACCGTTGACGAGCTACACCGTGGTGAGGGGGCAGCGCAACGTGAACCGGGGGCGGGTCGTATATGGTACCATGGGCACGGCCACTGTGCGGCGCTTGAATGAGCCACGCTTTGAGTCACTACATGACCGCGCCTTTTCTGGGGGAGCGGACGTGTACTTCAGGTTCGGCAACGATCGCTACGAGTTGAGCAGCGCCATCATGGGATCGAGGGTGGAGGGTACGGCGGAAGCACTTCTCGAGACGCAGACCAGATCAGCCCGCTACTTCCAGCGTCCCGACCAGACCCATTCTACCCTCGATTCCTCCCGTACGGGACTCGGTGGATACGCCGGGAACCTGCGCATCGCCAAAGTCACAGGATTCATCACGTGGGAGGGACGGCTGGTGACGAGGAGTCCAGGTTTCGAGACCAACGACTTGGGGTACCTGCGCCGCGCCGACCTCCATGAACAGCGGGCCGAAGTGGAACTCCGCTGGCTCAAGCCGGGTCGTGTTTTCCGCCGATTCACTTGGCAGGTAGAGCAGAACGCACAGTTCACGTACGGTTGGGAGAGGACCCAGGCTGAAGTCCAGACTCAGGTGAGCGGGGATCTACGCAACTACTGGAATCTGAGCCTAACAGCACAGCGAAGTTTCCCGAGCGACAACGCCACGCTGCTCCGGGGCGGACCGGCGTTCCGCGAACCAGGGAACTGGAGAACTTCGCTACGGTGGCGCAGCGATTTCCGCCGTCCTGTCTGGCTCAATGCAAACGCTACCTATGAAACGGAGCAACACAGTGAAGCCGACTCATGGAGTGGTAGCGCTGGCTTCCGGTGGGCCCCGCCAGCTCCCTTTTCGTTGAATCTGAACGCGCGGGCCAGGTGGGAAACCACGGACCGTCAATACCTGATGACACAGACGCCAGCTGATTCCTCGTATTACGTGTTCGGCCGACTCGAGCGTCAGGAGCTGTCCACTACCCTGAGAATTGACCTGGCCGTTACCCCGCGGCTCTCACTCGAGCTCTACGCCGAGCCCTTCGTTTCTCGAGGGTCCTACCAGTCACTCAAACTGGTGGACGATCCCAAAGCTGCCGACTATGCGGGAAGGTTTGACCAACTGGACCAGGACAGACTCACCAGGCCAGGCAACGGTGAGGACATCGAGGTGGACGTGGACCGGGATGGAGAAGTGGACTTCTCGTTCGAGGAGCCGGATTTCCGCGTGGTCTCACTCCGCACAAACGCTGTGCTGAGGTGGGAGTTCAGGCCTGGGTCGACTCTGTTCCTGGTGTGGCAACAGAGTCGCTACGACAGGGTCAATGATCGAAATCTGAGCCTCACTGACGCCCTGACAGCTGAAGGCACTCAGAACCTGATGATCAAGATCGCTTATTGGCTGGGGGCGTAGTACCGGAGTCACGCTGGCGCTGACGTCAACGGTCTCCGGTGAAGGGTGGGGAGGTGTACTTTGGAGATCGGGCGGGTTTGCGCGTGGGATTGTGAAGAGCGCGGACATCGGGCGGGGCGCAATTGGCGCCCCGCTGTTGGTTCGTCTGCTATTCTTGCAGTGGCCGGCCGCGGCGTAACGGACGCCCTGGACGGGCAGGACGCATGGGCCGCATTCTGTCGTGTCTGCGCAGCTCATAGGGTGACAGTCGGCGTCTATCCATGCGGCCGCGCTGAATTCCCACACGGCCTCTCGTTCCAGTGGCCCGCCGGGCCAGCCGGCGTCCTGCGCTCTGACGCTGTGCGGGAGTCAGTATCGCCGCACCCGCGACCCGCAATTGGTCCAACGCAGGCCGTAGCTCTTCACCCGGATAGTTGTACTTCTCACCGATCCGCTGTATTGCTGCTCGGGTGGGTCGCTGGTCCTCAGTTGTCAGGGACTGGATCTCCTCCTGCATGTTGTTCCAGCGGTCGAGTGCTTCGGCGTTGTCTCGGCGGAACTGCGCCGCAAGCTCTTCAAATTGGCCCCGCTGCTCATCCGTGAGTTGGAACCACGCTGCCAAACTGTCGATACCACCTTCATGAAGCGCCCAGTTGCCCTGGCCGATTCCTGTGAATCCCCTGGACCAGCCCAGGCCACGCTGGGCTGCTGCCGGTAAAGCCACGACGGCAGCAAGCATCAAGGTCACCGTAGTCAATCGTAGCACTTTCATCGTTTCCCCCTGCCCATCCCGTGGGCTCTCTGCATTCACGAGGATAGACGTTGAACATGGAATAATGTTAATGGCTTGGGGCGGCTGGGCAGAAGGGTAGTCAAACGAGATCGGCAAGGGCAGAAGTTATCCGGGGAGCCGTACTATACCGGTAGGAAGAAGAATGCCACGGCGACGATGGCGTAGACGGCGAGCAACTGGACTCCTTCCATCCAGTGGGTCTCGCCGTCCTGTGCGATGTTCTGCATGATCACCACAGAAACCGCCACAGCCACGACCTCCATCGCGGTGAATCGGAGATCCATGGGGGATGGTCCGATGAAGTAGCTCAAGAAGACCAGGGCTGGCGCAACGAATAGGGCAACTTGCAGCGAGGACCCAATCGCGATGTTCACACATAGGTCCATTTTGTTCCTGAGTGCCACGAGAATCGCTGCCGAATGCTCGGCGGCGTTACCGATCATGGCCACGAGGATCACTCCGATGAAGACCTGATTCAGGCCCATTACTTCGGTGGCGTGTTCCACCGAGCCGACCAGCAGCTCACTCATGACAGCCACGAGTGCGGCTGCAATCAAGAGGACCAGCACAGCGCGGCGCCGCGGCCAAAGGTCACCGTGTATGGTGTCGTCTCCAGCGGTTTCATTCGTTGGTCTGTAGAGATGCGAGTGGGTTCCCAACGAGAAGACCAGTGACAGGAGATATGTCGCAATCAGCACGACGGCGATGAAGAGGCTCATCGTCTGTTCGCTCGCTGCCACGCGCGCGCCAACGAGCATATGAAAAATGGCCGGAACCACCAACGCGATCACTCCGAGCAACAGCATTGTGCCGCCCAAGCTCGCAGCAGTGCGGTTGAAACGTTGAGTCTTGAACTTGAGGCCACCGAGGAGAGCGGAGAGCCCGAATACGAGAAGGACATTGCCAATGATCGATCCAGTGATCGATGCCTTCACCAGATCGTACAGACCAGCACGCAGCGCTACGACTGCAATGATCAACTCAGCTGCATTGCCAAAAGTCGCATTGAGCAGGCCTCCCAACCCGGCACCAACATGCTCCGCAAGGTGTTCCGTCGCTCTGCCGATCAATCCAGCCAGCGGAATTACCGCAAGCGCCGATGAGACGAACACCCAAGTGTCTCCCGCGTGCACCACGAACTCCATTGTGAGCGCAACGGGAACAAGGACCAGCAGGAGCAGAACGATGTTCTCAGCTGAGATGACTCGCTTCACGGCCTCGGCCTTGGATTGAAGACATGACAGGTTACGGCCCAGCGCTCCAGGTGGCAATTCGGGATTCCGAGAGCACAGCACCTATACGCGCGGTGCAAGGCCGTACAGGGCCCCCTTGTGCAGCCCTCTTCTGCCTCTTACCGCCCTTTACCGCCCTTTACCGCCCTTTACCGCCTTTGTCACATGCCCTTGTCCTATCGGCGTCCCTGGAGGTGATGCAACCGGCTCGCTCCGACCGGTCGGATCTGCTCTGCGGTTGAGAAACCGCTGAATGTCGGCATCGGCCAGCATGTGGTGAGCTTCTTCTTCCGGAAGACGCACGGTGCGCGTTTGTATCATCTCCGCAATGCGGCGAAGGCCCCATTCGGCCGCGGCTCGGGATTCCACCGTCGCATCATCATTGGAAGCTAGATCAATCAACTCGTCTACCACCACGCGCTGAACCACGCGGCGCAGTGCAGCGTGTCGGCCGATTCCGAGCGCACCCCAGCTCCGTTCGATGACCCGGGCGATCACCTCTTCCGGAGCCGGTGACTCCCCCTCCCTGGCGTTGAATGCCACCAGGCGGGCGACTCGTCGAGGGCTCAAGATGTTCTCGACCACCATCGTCGACAGGGTGCGTGCGGCGCCAATCTGATCGAATGCCGGTGCGGCCTGCGAGCCGAAAAACCAATCGTTGGTGGTGATGCCGAAGGCACGTGGAGCCATTAGCGATAGGATTCGTTCGGGCACGGCCAGTTCTTCCGGTTCCAGAGCGTCCAGCACTAGCTCCAACGCGCGGCGCTGGCGACCAGGATCGATTATGCTGGTGGGGGACAGTCCATCTCCGCGCAATGCGTAGCGGAACTCCATGCCTCCGATAGCCTTGATGGCGGCTTCCAGGGCGTAGCGATGGTGCAGATAGACGGGCACGAACCGCTGGTTGAGCAAGACCATTGGTTCGCCTTGCTTGATGGCTCGTTCGTCGAAGGCATCCATCAGGGCATCCCGCACCTCGGTCACTCTGGCCAATTCCTCAACTGCGTCGGTGCCGTTGATCCACTGGGTTACCTCCGGATAGGAACCCCATGCGGCATTGTCCCCGTCAGAGTTGAACTTGATGCCGGACGCGAGCGCCTCTTCAACTATTGCTTGAAGACCAGACTCCTCCTCCTCCGGCGGGAATTCGGTGTAGGCGTACCTGATCGCGGTTGAGTCGTAAGCACCAGGGCCATCGCGATACGCTTCAGTAAGATCAATCTTGCCAGCGACTGACCTGATCCAGGGACCAGGATAGTCCATCACTGACGCGCGGCCGTAGCTAGCTGAAATGTAGTTGTGAGCCAAGCCCAGGGTGTGCCCCACCTCGTGCGCTGCATGCTGACGACGTCGTGCCATGACAAACTCGTCTGCACTGGTGTTGGAGTCGATTGAGGCCAGCCACTCACCTAGCTCCACATCACCGATCCCGCCAAGTGTCGGCATGGCGCCCGCGTAGATGTTGAAGTCTGTGAGGGATCGATGGGTGTCCATCCGAACCGCAGCCTTGATGATCTCGCCTGTGCGAGGATCGGTGAACGATGGCCCGATGGAGAAACCCGGGTCGCTCCGGTGCACCCATTGGATCACATTGTAACGGGCGTCCATGGGATCCATATCCGCGGGCATATCCTCAACACGAAATGCGTCGATGAAACCGGCTGCTTCGAACACGCTGTTCCACCACGCGGCACCCTCACGGAACGCTGTGCGGTACGGTTCCGGGATCCCACCATCGAGGTAGTATACGATGGGTTGCTCGGGCTCGCTCATGGCTGCCCCGGGGTTCTTTTTCATCAGCCTGTGTCGACTGATGTAACTCGACTCGTACCGGTCGTCGAACGACTTGGAGAAGTCGAGGTATGAGACTCCAAAGGTCCCGATCCGGGGATCGCCGCTCCGAGGGGTGAATCGGTCATCGGGGAGTTGAACCAGAGAATGATGTAGTCTGAGCGTGACGGCGCGACCGTCCGGAGCGTGCGATTGGACGATTGGTCCCGGATCGCTACTCGTGAAGGTGAGCGAAACCTCAACCTCCGTGTTCTTCGGGAATGCCTTCGTCCTCGGCAAGTAGACGGTGCTGCGGTCTCGGTCCACTGTGAAGTTGCCCTGATTGGCGGCACGCAACCGTGCGATCACACCCACGTGATCCTCGAGGAAGTATGCCGTGGCATCTACCAGCACCGATCCATCCTCTTCCTCGCCGAGGAGTTGGAACGCCGCCACCGTGGATGTGGGGAAGGACTCCTCGACGGAGCGGACAAGAGCCAGGTTGTTGGTGTTCTCTGCCCGGAAGCGAGGATTGGAGAGTACTAGAAGCACCTTCTGTCCTTGGCGCTCAAATTTGGCAACGGCCTGGTCGGCGATCATGCCACGGTCCAATCCCAACGTGTTGCTTCCCACTCCGGTGGCCAGCGATGTGAAATAGAGGAACTCCTGGTTCAGATGTGGGACCTCCAATAGCAGTCGACTGCCCTCCCTATCCCAATAGAGCGGGAAGTATCCTTCTCGTTTCTCAAAGTCCCTGGTGTACCTCGTGATGCTTTCTTGTGCGGTTGTGTGGCAGGGTACGAGCACGGCCGCGAAAACGGCAGCGACAATGAGACGACTCATGGATACCTCCCAGAGGTGGATCTTTGTGGTGGAACAGATGGAGGGATATGAGATCGTGGTCCGATTGTCTAGGGGCATCATCCGATTGTGGCTGGCGTCAGGTGCGACGACTTAATCCCTGTGGTTGCAGCCGACCGCTTGCATTTCTGCAATCAATATGATATCATATCAATATCAACAAGGAGGTGTGTGATGTTCCGCGAGAACGAACGCGAAGCAGCATCTGGGATTCTGGCCCTCTTCATTCTGGCGATCACCCACATTGCGGTCAGCTATTGGGGTGTGATGGCCATAATCAGCGAGTCCATCGGGAGCATGATAGTGGCCATCGTCATCTGGAGTGTCCTTTTCCTGCTATGGGCTGGCCTCTTCATTGTGAATCCCAATGAAGCCCGGGTGCTCCAGCTGTTTGGTCGCTACTCAGGTACGGTGAAGTCACAGGGGCTCAAGTGGGCCAATCCATTTTTCATGAAACACAAGATTTCGCTGCGGGTGAGAAACTTCGAGACCGGCAAGCTCAAAGTGAACGACGCAAATAGCAACCCAATCGAGATAGGTTGTGTCGTCGTATGGAGAGTTGTGGACACGGCGGAAGCGATGTTTGAGGTGGACGATTACGTCAATTTCGTGCACGTGCAGAGCGAAGCTGCAGTTCGCAACCTGGCCACCGACTACCCCTATGACGCTCACGGTCACGACGATGTCGCACTCAGTAGCCACACCAATCAGATCTCCGAGCAGTTGAAAGGTGAGGTACAGGCTCGGTTGGAGAAGGCGGGCGTAGAGGTGATCGAGGCTCGTATCAGCCACTTGGCGTATGCGCCTGAGATCGCTCACGCGATGCTGCAGCGCCAGCAGGCCAGTGCCGTCGTCGCAGCCCGCACGAAGATCGTGGAGGGAGCCGTCGGGATGGTCGATCTAGCGCTTCAGTACCTATCCAAGGAACGAATCGTAGAGCTGGATGAAGAGCGGAAGGCTGCCATGGTGAGCAATCTGCTGACTGTACTATGCTCAGATCGGGGTACTCAGCCCGTGGTGAACACTGGGACGATCTACCAGTAGGCAGCTGTGGCGGATCGCAAGGCTTTCCTGTTGCGCATAGACCGCAAGGTCTTGGAGGCGATCCAGCGCTGGGCGAACGATGACCTCCGCAGTCTGAACGGCCAGATCGAGTTCCTGCTGAGGCGGTCGTTGCAGGAAACCGGTCGGATCAAGAAGGAGAGCGGCAGGGTGGAACGGCGGAGTGGCGCAAGCTGACCCCGCGGTTCCGCCCTGCTGTATGGCCGTCTGCGCTGTGGGGGATTTGGAGTGTGCGGAGCCTGCGACCGCTCACCAAAGCAACACAAACCCAAACCCGACTACAAACGTGACTCCGTAGCCCACCATGATCCTCTTCAGTAGCGTCCGCCCTCCCAGAAGGGCAACTGTGCCAGCCTTGAAGCCGAGATTCGACAGGGCGGCCACCAGGATCAGACGCCAGGCCGTGTCAGCTCCCAGCCTGCCAGCCCGTACGAGTTGGGCATTCGAGAGGGTGATGGCATCCATGTCTGTGAGACCGGAAATGATTGCCACTCCGAAGAGGCCTGAGTCACCAAAATGCTCCTTGGCGGCTGCAACTGCAAAGATCACTGCCGCGTACAGGAGGCCGAACACTATGGCCGATTTCAGGTTGGTGGGATTGCCGTGCGTTGGGAGTCCACTCGTCGGTTTTTCACCACTGCGCCACATGATTGCTGATAACCCGGTGAGCACCAGGAACATGGTGCATACGGGAAGAGCAGCCACACGCAACATGTCGGGAGCCACGACTGCGATCTCGACGAATACCCGGAGAAACACAACAGCTGAGGCAATCATGATCACGATGGCGGCGAGGTTACTGCTGCTGACGGAGAGCCGGGCTTTGCGAGCGTAGCTGACTGTGGTTGCGGTGCTTGAGATCAATCCCCCCAGGAACCCTCCGATCACCGTTCCGGCCCGGTCTCCCAGGGCCTTATAGGCAGCATATCCACCGAGGCTTATCCCTGAGATGAGGACTATCATGAGCCAGATCTCGCGGGGATTCAACACCAGATAGGGTCCGAATTCGCGATTGGGGAGAACCGGTAGCACCACCAGTGAGATCAGCGCGAATTGCATCACCGCCGTGAAGTCGTCGTCGCCAATCTTCCGGGCGACGGCGTGGCTCCACTCTTTGGCATGGAGTAGTACCGCCACTCCGCCACCCAGCGCGATGGCCACTCCTCGATGCCCTGTGGCTAAGTAGGCGCCCACTCCGTACATCACGAGCATGGCGGCTTCCGACGTCATACCCGGATCCGCGCTACCCGTCCTGATCTTCACGACGTTGCCGATCACAATCAGCGCGGCTATTGCGATTAACCCTGTACCCATTACCCAGCCCCCGTAGACGTCCGCGAGGAGGGCACTCAGGGTGCCGAGAACCGTGATCAGCGGGTAAGTTCGGATGCCCGCCAGCTCGGATTGAGAACGCTCGCGCTGGAGCCCAACCAGAACACCCAACCCCAGGGCAATTGCGAGGATCTCGAACACTTCACCTTCTGGCATATCGGTTTCAAGATACGGCTCGTGAGGGAAACCGGACAGGCGAGGATCAGTCATGCTGGTGTCGATCCCCACGTGTACAGGTCCCTGAGTTGGAACCGGCCGCTACGGCCTACATCTTTCACTTTCCCATGCTCCTTGGTATCTGTTCGTCCCCTGAAATGGAGCTAGGAGATCTAGATCATGGGTGAACGTGCTTCCGTAGTCTTCGAACCTCTCCACGACGATCTTGTCGTTCCGAGTCGACAGACCGAAGGATCGGCTGGATACGACGTGTGTGCATATCTCAAGGACAGGGTTGTGACAGTACGGCACGGTGCATCGGGACGGCTCGATGAGGTTCCGATCGCAGCTGAGAAGCTCGTGCTGGAGCCAGGAGACATGGCGCTGGTGCCTACCGGGTTCAAGGCGCGTGTGCCCGCGGGTTACGAAGCTCAGGTGCGTATCCGTTCATCGATGGCATTCAAACGCGGGCTCGTACTCCCCAACGCTCCTGGTACTATCGACGCCGACTATCCCGACGAGTGGTTGGTGATGGTCAAGAACGATTCGTATAGGACGGCGGAGATCGGGCATGGGGAAAGGATCGCACAGGTAGTGCTGAACCGTGTGGCCCTGCTTCCCTGGATCGAGGGTGAAGTGGGCGTGTGGAGTGATCGGCGGGGCGGTTTGGGGAGTACGGGGGAGTCGTGAGTCGTACGTGCTGAGCGGGGGGGTAGTACCTTCCGTTTTGTCCCAGCACCGATCCCTTGTACTTTGTCGCAGCTCAAGCGGAGCAACGCCGTGACCAGTGCCGCAGTCATCCTCCTCGTCCTCGCTGTAGTGCTACTTGCAGCTGTACTCCTGGTTCAGCTGAGGAGCGGTGGTCGTCAAGGCACCATGCTAGTTCAGCAACAGCTCATCGAACTCAGAAATCGTCTGGACTCTCTGGTGGTTGGGCAGCAGCAAGTCCCTCAAACCCTTGCACAAGGTAGCGCCGAGCAGCTGCGTTCTCTGGCCGACGTACGGGAGAAGTTGGCACGGCTTTCGGAGGCCACAACGCGGTTGGAGACGGTGGGTAGGAGTGTGGCCGAGGTGCAGGAGCTACTGCGCGTGCCGCGCTTGAGGGGCACGATTGGTGAACTGTGGCTTGAAGAGCTGTTGCGGCAGGTCCTCCCCACTGGGTTGTACCAACTCCAGTACTCGTTCAGGTCTGGGGAGCGAGTAGATGCTGTAGTCAGAGTCGGCGACCGCCTGGTCCCCATCGATGCGAAGTTCCCGCTCGAAGCCTGTCAGCGCGCGCTGAGCGCGGAAGGAGTCGACGCCGCACGGGAACGCCGTGCGTTTCGCCGTGCGCTAAAGGACAAAATCGACGAGATTGCCGACAAGTACATTAGGCCCGAAGAGGGCACCTACGAGTTTGCACTCATGTACGTTCCTGCCGAGAACGTCTATTACGAGGCTGTCGTTCGCGGTGCTGAGACCGGCGATGATTCGAGCATCGTGGGATATGCGTTGGACCGCAAGGTGATCCCGGTTTCGCCGAACACGTTCTACGCATATCTCTCAGCTATCGTCCACGGTCTCAAGGGGCTCGTGGTCGAACAGCGAGCCCGGGACATCTTGGATTCACTAAGTGGTCTGCAACAGCAGTTCGGCTACTTCGAGCGAGCCTATGATCTGGTGGGCAAGCATCTTGTCAACGCGAACAAGCAGTACGAAGAGACTGAGCGCCAACTGCTCTTGATTCAGCGACGGCTCGATGGCTTTACTGGTTTGGGTGAAGACTCGTAGAGCCTACCCACATCGATTCAGGGCCCTGCACGGGTATGGTCCCATCAAGGTCATGACTAGCAACCTCCGCGTGGGCGCTGATGTCGACGCGGTGCTTGGTGCTCTCAGGTCGGAAGACCCACTTGATGTTTGCCTGCCTTGCTGACTGCAGTCGAGACGTTGGAGAAGACTGACTTTCCGGTTCGGGCTGCCGCAGTTGCCGACGAGATCGCCAGGACGACGCCACACGTCTTGGGGTTACAGGAGGTCCCGGATCTACCGGGTTGGGATGCTACCGTTTGAGCGTGTGGTGGGCCCATACTACAAGATCTGGCCGTCGGGCCACGCAGGCCTAGTCGCGCTCCTGCGGAGCCCCACGCGCCAGATCGTGGGCTGGCACTAGTTGGCGAGTTGGGGAGTTGGAGCGGAGTCGCTGCGCCTCTTTTTGGTTGAAGTCGGACGGGATTTATTCCGCTCCCACTCCCCACTCATGGTTGGACCAGCTTCGCCAGCCCGCGTCGATCTGTCTCGCAACGAATGTGCCAAAGTCGTCATTCAGTAAGTACTTGCCGACCAGTGAGTTAGCGATTCCACAGATGGAATCCCGATGAACGACGTTGTGGTTACGCAACAGCACGGCGGCCCCATCGCGTCGCGGACGGTGAGAGGTCGTGGAAGGCGGTGTCGGTTGGAATACGAAGGCCCTGTCAGGTCCTTGACCATCGGTTCCAAAGACGCAATCCATGTGCAAGTCCTCTGGTCACGTTCGTCATACAAACAGAAAGACTGACGAACTTTTGGAAGGAGTGTCCAATGGGTGGTGTAACAACAGGTGTTGGCACGCTTCGACTGGCGTTGGCAGCCGTGGCGATCAGCGCTGTCGCTAGTTCAGCTGGGGCTCAGCGAGTTTCCCAACTTCAGTCCACTGCTGAAGAACGTCAGGAAGTGTCGATCACCGTGTACAACCAGAACTTTGGGCTGGTGCGTGAGGTGCGCGATATTGCATTCGGCACAGGACGCATCGCACTTGAGTTCCGCGACGTTTCGGCCCAGATCCAGCCTGAAACGGTACACATCAAATCCCTGGATCGAGTCGGTGGCCTGCAGGTGCTGGAGCAGAACTACCAGTACGACCTGCTCAATCCCCAGAAGCTGCTGGAGAAGTACGTTGGCAGGACCATCAAGGTCTATCGCTACAACTCAAACACAGGCCGCGAAGAAGAGTACGAAGCCGAAGTCCTGTCGGTGAACCAGGGAACGATACTCCGGATTGGAAATGAGATCACATACAATTTCCCCGGACGTTTCGCGTTCCCTGAGATCCCCGACAACCTTATTGCGAAGCCCACATTGGTGTGGGTCCTCGAAAGCAACCGGTCACGCCAGCAGGTAGAGGTCTCGTATCTGTCCCGCAACCTGAACTGGAAAGCCGATTACGTTCTGGTGCTCAACGAGGACGATACTGAGAGTGATCTGACCGGCTGGGTGACCCTGACCAACCAGAGCGGAGCATCCTATGAAAACGCTCGGCTCAAACTGGTAGCGGGCGATGTCCAGAGGGTGACGGGACAAATAGGTCGGCGCGATCTCGACGCATTGCGGATGGCCGAGGCCGCGGCACCTCAGTTCACTGAGGAAGGGTTCTTCGAGTACCACCTCTACACGTTGGACCGTCCCACCACATTGCTGCAGAACGAGCAGAAGCAGGTCACGCTCCTCGAGGCGTCGGGCATAGGCGTTGACAAACGGCTGATCTTTTACGGGGCGGCGCAGTACTATCGTGGTTCGTACGGGCAGGTCGTAGCTAACCAGAAAGTTGGAGTCTACCTCGATATCACCAACTCCGAGCAGAACAACCTTGGTATGGCCCTGCCGCGCGGGATCGTGCGCGTATACAAATCTGATCGCTCGGGCGCGCAGCAGTTCATTGGCGAAGACCAGATCGACCACACCCCTCGGGATGAGCGTGTGCGCATCAAGATGGGTGAGGCATTCGACGTGGTTGGCGATCGTCGACAGATGGACTACAGCGTCATCAGCGGTTGCGTATCTGAAAGCACCTGGGAGATCAGCGTCCGCAACCACAAGGATGAGGCTGCTGAAATCCAGATAGTAGAACCGGTGGGGGGGGATTGGGAGATCATCTCGTCAAGTCACGAAGCGGTCAAGTTGGACGCCCACACCTTCAGGTTCACGGTCGACGTGGCGGCGCGAGGAGAGGTGACGGTCGAGTACCGTGTACGAGTCAGGTGGTGCTAACGAGGACGAGCCAAGCGCCTGACCTCAAGCGGGGGCCACGAGACTGTGGTCCCCGCGCTTGGTGTGCCCCTCGGAGCGGGACCTGCCACTGACGACCTGGTCGATTCGCTCCACCCAGTGATCGAAGATCGCATCCAATCGCCGTCGCGTTGCGAGCGAAGGCAAGAGCCTGGCACGGCGCGAGCCCGTTGGTTTGGTCTCGGACGCACTGGGACTGAGCTATCCGCGGGCGGTCTTTCAGCGTGTATCGCCCTACGAGCCGAAGATCTTCTCCCCGTCGAACCGCCCGTTCTCAATGAAGACGTTGGATGTGGCGTACCCGGCTTTGATGCTGCCAGCCATATATATCCCTGGCACGTTCGTCTGCAGGGTGGCTGGATCTATCGTGGGGACTCCAGATCCGGGATCGATGTCAATTCCTAGCTTCTTGAACAGGTCGATGTCGGGGTGAAACCCGATCAGAGCGTAAATGCGGTCAGCCGGCAGGGTCTCTTCGATCCCGTCAGCTGCGCCTATCACCACACCATTCTCCTCTATGCGCCGCACTGTCGTGCCCAGCCGAGCGATTATCTCTCCTGCTTTGATGCGATTCTCAATATCGGGCTTGATCCAGTACTTGACGCTCTGGGAGAACTGGGTACCGCGATACACCAGCGACGTACGGGTCCCTGCCCGGAACAAGAGTAGCGCAGCTTCGATAGCGGAGTTCTTGCCGCCAATCACGACGACCCGGAGTCCGGAGCATCGGTGCGCCTCGTCGAAATAGTGACGTACGTGCGGGAGATCTTCGCCTGGCACCCCTAGTCGATTCGGGTTGTCATAGTAGCCGGTGGCGAGCACCAGTCGCGTGACAAGGATCTCCCCGCGCGAGCCCTGCGGTACCTCTGCCGGTCCATCCGATCTGTGGCGTCGCTGGTGGTTGACGTCCAATTCGCAGAGGATGCCGCCGTCCACCATCCGGGTCGCTATGAGCTTGGTGTAGGTGCGGACGCGCAGTCCCTCGCTCCTGACAACACCCCGGTAGTACATGAGAGCTTCTTCCCGGGTTGGCTTCTCGGCGGAGCATACGAAGGGGTGCCCTCCAATCTCGAGAAGCTCCGGGGTAGTGAAGAACGTCATCCCGATGGGATAGTGGACTATAGAGTTGATGATCGCACCGGCGTCGATCACCAGGGGGTCTATTCCCCTACGTTTGGCGGAGATGGCGCATGCCAGGCCGATTGGCCCGGCTCCAACGATTAGAGTGTCTTCGTGTTTCATTAGACAATGGTCTGAGAGTCTGGTCAAGAACGGACGACCAAAGTGCCGTCTGTGCTCGCATCAAGAATAGCGTGCCCACCGGGCTTTCTCTATTCCCCAGTATCTGAGATTGGCTCAGCTGAAAACGAGCAGCCGTCTCCCACTAGCGATAGATCGTTAACCCCATCATCTTGTGGGCTAACTTGAAAGGAGCGTTCATGCCGGACGACGAAATCGTGGTCGGAAGTTTCCCGAAGAACAACAGGGAGGAGGTGCGGGTATCACTCAGCAAGTTCAAAGGCTACGACCTTGTGGGTGTGCGGCAGTGGTATCGTAACGAGAACGACGAACCGCGCCCGTCTAAGAGTGGGATTACTATCAGGGTCGATCTCCTGCCCGAATTGTTGGAATTGATTGAGAAAGCGCGCGATATCGCGTTGGAAAAGGGTATCCTCGAGCTAGAGGAGTAGGACCGGGGCTCTCGTTGCCTAAGGTGGACATAGTCAGTCGAGGAGGGTTTGGAGTTGGAGAGCTACCAGATACAGTCCCTCTTGGAGATGTTGATAATCTCTGGATCCGTACTCGGCGGGCTGGCGATTGCAGCCCTGACATGGGTCAAGACACGGGGTCATATCGGAGGCCGGAAGGATGTCACTAGGCTGACCGAGTCGGTGGATGGTTTGCGTGATAGTGTTGAAGCTATGCGAGCCGAACTGGGCGACATGTCAGATAGACTCGAGTTCGCCGAGAGGATCCTTGGCCGCATCTCCGACATTGGTGGGGCTGAAAGACTGATCAAATGAGCGGTGAGTGGTGAGCGGGGCTCAACGGGCCCGATGCCGCGCGCCACTCGCTGCTTACCGCAGGGCCGTGCGGCCCACCTGACTCAGCATGACGACATCGACTCAATACTTGCCTGCTAGGCAGCGTTGCGGCCACGCATTCCAGAAAAGGCGCCCCCCAGCTGTGCTGGCCGGGAGGCGCGACGCTACTCGGCTGGGACCCTATCCCTACGGACCGCTAAACAGAAACTCCACCGGCTGGAATAGCTTATCGAATGTGTCCATTACGTCCTCAACCAGCTCCATGAACCTATGCAGAGCCTGTCTCTCCGCCTGAGTCAGCGGCTCACCGTCGGCCCCCAACACCTCAACGCTGGATGCGGTCACCGTGATGGTAGCGAATAGCTGCTCATCGGCATAGACCTCGAGCGTACCCTCGTCGTTCGCGAGTGAGCCCGTGACGAATACTCCATGCCCATCATGAATGAATGTCATCTCGATCGTGGCGGAGTTGTTCTCCTCTCCGTCACCCTCGACGTGCAGCGTGATCTCGATGCTCGAGTCGTTTACGCCGATATCGTAGTCAATGTCGATGGTAGCACCGGCGAACGTGAACTCGAACGCAACGGAGAGCGTGAATGTTGCTACGTTCTCGCCGTCCGTGATGCTCCCGGCAATGGTGAACGTGGGAGACGTGATGGGGCCGGAGGTGGAGACAACGTAGTCCAGATAAGTGACGTCTCCGGACACGACGCGCAGTCGAATGGCAGCTTCATTCTCAGTGCTCTCGTCCAACAGGTCGGCGTAGCCGATCGAATCGAGGGGTACGGCGATCTCCTTTGTGATCGGGTTAACCGTGTAGAGGATGAAACGAACACCGGTGCCCGGGCCATCGGTCGCTTCCGGGTCGACCACATACCCTTCCCCCGGGACGTACACATAGGTCAAGCCCCGATATTCTTCAGGAATGAGTATCGCGGCTGGCGCGGCCCTCGTGGCCGCGATTTCTTGAGCCGCCAGCTGGGCTCGCTGCGACAGACTGACATAGTCCGGATCCGCGGTAGCTGCCAGCAGGTTAGCAGACGCTGCCGCAGCGCCACTGCCCACCACGAACTCTGCGCCCAGCACCGAGAAGCTCTCGAACGCTTGGGTTCCGAACGCATCGTCCACTGTCTGCAGGCTGGCCTGCGCCTGGTCCGCATCGAAGTTACCTTCGAACGGGTTGGTGGTGTCGTTGCAGGCCGACAGGGAGATGGTGAGGATTGTGCTCAATGGGAGCAAATGCTTAAGACGCAATGACATAGCTGTTCAACCTCCAGCAAGAAGACCGGGCGCACCCGGTGTGGTCAAACGGGTTGATTCTCCGATGGCATTGAAGCTAAGAGCTGAGTGTCGGTTGCGCCGTGACCGTCAGCACGTGGGCGACGTGAGCTTGTAGACCTCCGGCTTGAAGGCACAACCGGGAGTTGGGGCGGGTCTTCTGATCGATTAGGGGGATCTGCTCGAGACTGGCGCTGGAAGGAGGAAGTCTTCCAAGCAGGCCAGACGAGCGCGGGCCAATCTCTCGGTTACTCGCCGAGCTTCTGCTGAGGACGCTGGGCTACGTCCTGCATACGCCGCCTAGTCTCAGCCACATCAACACTCGCATCGGACCACGAGGGCGTTCCAAAAAGGTCCAATGGAATAGTCAACAGCGCACCCTGCTGCGTACTCCGGGGGAGCCTATTCAGCGGGACCGCTATCGGTCGCCGATCGTCGTCCAGGAGCACAGCCACGCCCCCGTTTATTTGTTCGACAGCATAGTAGCGTCGCGGGCTCATAGCGTCATTCGCCTCATTCTAGGGTGATCGAACAGACGCCCACTACTAGAGATTCATTGCAGTCAATTATGTACTGCAAGAATCATACAGTTTTGGAGGGAGATGCCTCCCGACCGGCATCCTTCGAACGAACGCTCGATTCTATCGACAGAAAGTAGGGTTGCCGGCACTATCCCACCTCCATCTACCAGCCGTGCAGTATCTCAGGGCGGACTGCGCTGTCCCGACTGCAGGACTAGCCGGCCAAGACGGTGGGTAGATCCGACGGCGGGCAGCCACATTGGAGGATTCGCGCTACACGTGGCCTGACATTGTTGGTGCAGCGTTGTCGCTCGGCAGCCTTAAGTCCTATTTCACATCCTCTTAAAGCTCGCTCCTGCTTCTTTAGCAATGCTGGCCGTCTGGTTGGGGCCAGCACGTACCTACAACCAGGGAGCGAAGATGCGGAAACATGTCTTGCTACTCGCCGGCCTGTTTTCCTTCGCCTGCCAACAGGAAAGAGCGACCCAGGAAGAGGAAATGGCTCCTGCGGAGGAGACATCTCCAGCGGCATCACTGTTCAGTCCATTACCGAGTGCTCCACCGTTACTTCCGGAGAATCCGATTACGGCCGAGAAGGTCGTACTCGGCAAGATGCTCTTCTTTGAGCCGCGGCTATCGCGGAGTTGGCTCATCAGCTGCAACACTTGTCACAATCTGTCACTGGCAGGTGTGGACCTACTCCCCACGTCTATCGGACACGGTTGGCAGAAGGGACCAAGGAACGCTCCGACTGTGTTCAACGCGGTGTTCAATATTGCACAGTTCTGGGACGGTCGGGCACGAGACCTGATGGAGCAGGCAATGGGTCCAGTCCAGGCTGCGGTAGAGATGAACAATACACCCGAGCGGGTCGTAGCCACCCTGAAGAGCATACCGGAGTACGTGGATCGTTTCAGAGTCGTGTTTCCGAATGAGGAGGATCCGGTAACGTTCGAGAACATGGCCCGGGCCATCGAGGCGTTCGAGGCAAGCCTCCTGACTCCTGACTCGCCCTTCGATCGCTACCTCCAAGGGGATCACACTGCGCTCACAGCGTTGGAACAACAGGGGCTTGAGTTGTTCACCAACAAGGGCTGCGCTGGCTGTCACGGTGGCGTAAATGTGGGTGGAACAGGGTATTTTCGGTTCGGTCTGGTGCGGGCGCCCGGCGCCGATGTTCTGCCCCCAGGAGACAAGGGGCGGTTTGCTGTCACCCAATCCGCCAGCGATGAGTATCTGTTTCGGTCACCGTCGCTCCGGAACGTCGCGCTCACGCCACCATACTTCCACTCAGGGGCGATTTGGGATCTCAAGGAAGCAGTGCTGTTGATGGGGTCGGCTCAATTGGGTGCTCAGCTGATGGACGAAGAAGCCGAAGCCATCGTCCGGTTCCTCAGGAGCTTGACGGGAAAACAGCCACAGGTGGAATATCCAACTCTGCCGCCGCACACAGACGGGACGCCGCTCCCTGAGGTTGCCAGCACATCGGGCGGGTCGCGTTAGTCAGATCTGACCGGGAACGGGGGAGAACTGGGGAGGTGCATTGTTGCCGTGCCCTTGGCTGTTCTGACTCAATGGAGCGCCTGTTTCAGAGGGACGTTTCCCGTGTCCCTGAATGCTACTGTCCGCTCGCCGATTGGTGTGCTAACGGAGAGTCTAGAGTCTAGCGTGTAGTTGACGGCGCCCCGCTGGAGCAAGGCTCTCGCACCTGCTCCCACACCAGCCCACGTGAAGGTCACCGGAATCTCAACCGTAGTGTGCTGTGTCGCAGAGAGAACGATATCGCGTTCCAACGCGACGTCCCCAAAGTGTGTCTCCTCGAGATCAACAGCCGCGTTGATACCCAAGGTCCGAATCGCGTAGCCATTCGGGTTGAACACATCCAGGACCAGATTGAGCGATCCGCCCGCCAAATCTAAGCCCGTGAGTTGGACGGACTCGAGTCGGAGGGCTGGCCGTTCGAACTGCAGGTTCTTGACGACAGCGCAGGATGCCAGTGGTGTCGCCAGCAATCCTAGCCGGACTGCAGGGATGAGTGCGCGTCTCATACATGAAATCTGCGTGCGCCGACCCAGCAGAGGAAGAGGTGCAGGTTGTGGCTGCTGCAGCTAGATTCTGTCCGTCAGTGAGGGGTGGGGAGGGATGGTGACTGGGGTAGAATTGGGGCTTGGAGGCCATTGCGTGACAAATCCCAAGGTGGAGTTCGCCGCCGTCATGCTGGCGGTCTCTGTGCATGCCTGTGCCGGGCAGAGTTTGCAGCCAGTCGGGTCTGCAGCGACAGCGCCAGTTGCCGCGCTCCAGGCCGAGCTCGACGAGGTTCTGGCCGATCCAGCTTTTCACAACGCGAACTGGGGAGCAATGGTCCAATCGGTGGAAACCGGTGAGGTCCTGTATCGGAAGCATGAGCGCAAGCTGTTCATGCCGGCGTCGAACATGAAGCTCATCACCGGGGCCGTTGCCTTGACTCAGCTGGGAGCATACCATCGCTTCCGGACCCGCGTCCTGGCATGTGGAGAGATCGATCAGGACGGTGTTCTACAGGGCGAGATCGTAGTGATCGGGGGTGGTGACCCGACCATCTCCGCGCGCTTTGGTGACGGCGATCCACTCCACATCTTTCGCGCGTGGAGTGACTCCTTGCGGAGCCGAGGAATACGGCGTATCGATGGCAACTTGGTGGGTGACGATGATCTCTTCGATGACGTTCACATTGGACCGGGTTGGGCTTGGGATTACCTTGGGAGCGCGTACGCAGCCGAGATCGGCGCTCTTCTCTTCAACGAAGGTGCGTTGCGGATCAACGTGACGCCGGGCCGCTCGCGAGATAGCAGCGCCGCCGTCTCGCTTGAGCCTCCGACTTCATTTGTCGAGCTGCGTGGCGCAGTAAGTACAGTCGGCGACAGCACCGGTATCACCTTGGGAGTAGCGCGACCACCGTTTTCCAACCAAGCTGAAATGAAGGGCGCTATATGGATTGGCGCCGATTCGGTGACTCTGCACATCGCGCCTCACGATCCAACGCTCTATTTCGTTACCGTGTTGCGCGAGACCCTCCAGGCACAAGGTGTGGAAGTGGTGGGAAACGCGGTTGATCGTGACAGCGTAGCAGCCGACTGTGACCCCGCAGAGACGCTGTTCGTGCACGAGTCGCAGGAACTTGCTGAGATTCTGAGGCCGCTCTTCAAGGAGAGCCAGAACCAGGTAGCAGAAATGCTGTTGCGCTACCTGGGTGTGGTCCTGACCGATACGGGTAGCGTTAATGCGGGTCGGAGTGTCGTCACACAGAGGCTCACAAACTGGGGGATTCCGGACGATTCGTACATCTACTACGACGGATCTGGCTTGTCGCGGTATAACTATCTTGCTCCGGAGGCGTTGGTGCGGTTGCTCCGCGTTATGTCGCAAACGGATGAGTTCGAAGCCTTCTATGACGCCCTGCCGATCGCGGGAGTTGACGGGACCCTGGAGAATCGAATGAGGGGAACCAAGGCGGAGGGCAACGCGCGAGCTAAGACCGGATTCATCTCAAATGCTCGCGCGCTGTCAGGATATGTGACTACTCAGGACGGAGAACTTCTTGCCTTCAGCATAATTGCCAACAACTTCGACACACCAGTGCGCCCGGTAGAGTATGTCCAGGATCTGGTTGTCGAGCGGTTGGCAGATTTCAAGAGGGAATTCAGGTCCAAACCGTGATCCTAGGTGCATCACCAGAGATGCTTATCAGTACACCCCACCTGCTCAGACGAGGTTACAGCCGGCGCCGCACGCGAGAACGGTACTCTGACCAACAGTTGTCGAACCCTCGTAAGTTGCTGTTCCTCCGCTGGAACGAAGACCAGAGCCATGGTTAGCCGTAAGGCAACCGTTACAGGGGACAACGGTACCGTCCCAACAAGGGATGTCATGCCCAGCAACGGGTCAGTCATGCTCGGATCGAGGCCTTGGCCACCAGAGCTATTGGAGGTTTACTTGTTGGCATGAGCGACCAAGCCAAGGGAGTACCGGATCGTGGGCCCCTGCCGCAGCCCAGGGACCCGCTCGAGGCTCGTGACTACCTGAAGGCGTCGGCCTTCACGGCTCCGCTGGTGGACAGCGTCACGTTGACCACGGAGGAGTTCACATCTGTGTGTCCCATCACGGGGCAACCGGACTTCGGCACGGTGACCATCGAGTATCGTCCCAGCCAACTGTGCATCGAATCCCGCGCCCTGAAGTACTATCTCTGGGCCTATCGTGAAGAGGGGGCTTTCTGTGAATCGGTGGCTGCCCGGATTGCCGATGATATCGTCTACGCCATTGCTCCACAGCGTGTGGAGGTTCGCGTAACCCAAAAGGCCCGTGGCGGGATCGGTATCGTGGCCACGGCCGTGCGCCCGGCGTGATCATCCTCACCTGCTGTGTCCCGCCGCGAGTTGTGCCGTGACCGTTCGTCGTAGTGCAGTGGTGTTGTTGAGCGGGGGAGTTGACTCCAGCACAACGCTAGCGGTGGCGAGATCGGAAGGATTCCAATCGTACGCCCTTACGTTCCGTTACGGGCAGCGGCATGAATCGGAGATCGCGGCGGCGCAACGGGTCGCGAAGTCGATCGGGGTAGTCCGGCACGTCGTGCTCGACATCGATCTCAGGCAATTCGGTGGCTCGGCTCTCACGGATGCCATTGCGGTGCCGAAGTCGAGGTCCATGGATGAGATCGGGCAAGGTGTTCCGGTTAGCTACGTACCGGCACGGAACACGATATTCCTGTCGGTTGGACTAGCATGGGCGGAGGTCTTGGAAGCGAGTGGCGTGTTCATTGGGGTAAATGCCCTCGATTACAGTGGCTATCCCGATTGCCGGCCAGAGTTCATCGTCGCCTATCAGCGGATGGCCGACCTTGCTACCAAGGCTGCGGTCGAGGGAAACCGACGTATCATCATCCACACCCCACTAATAGGCCTCACTAAGAAGGAGATCATTGAGCGGGGTCACGCACTCGGCGTCGATTACGGCCTCACTAGAAGTTGTTATGATCCGGACGTAGGTGACACTGCCTGCGGTGAATGCGATGCATGTATCCTGAGACTGAGGGGATTCTCGGAGGCTGGCCTCAGCGACCCGATCCTTTACAGATCTGCCAAGGAACACTCCCCGTGAGCTACGCGGTGAAGACGGTCTACTACACGTTGCAGGGAGAAGGAGCAAAGGCTGGTAGGCCTGCGGTCCTGCTGCGCTTCACGGGATGCAATCTGTGGTCGGGACGGGAGCAGGAACGTGCCTCTGCCATCTGCCAGTTTTGTGACACTGACTTCGTGGGTATGGACGGACCGGCAGGAGGATCGTATGCCACACCAGAAGACCTGGTGAGCGTCGTCGCAGCTCAGTGGCCTTCGCAATCTCGGCGTCAGCGCTACGTCGTGTGTACCGGAGGTGAGCCGCTGCTGCAGCTAGACTCGCCGTTGATTGATCGACTGCACACCCACGGGTTCGAGGTGGCGATCGAAAGCAATGGTACGATAGCGGCGCCCAGTGGAATCGACTGGATCTGTGTCAGTCCCAAGGCAGGTGCTCCCTTGGTGCAGACGAACGGAGACGAGCTGAAACTCGTTTATCCCCAGGATGGTGCTGAGCCTGAACGGTACGAACGATTCAACTTCCGGCATCTCTACCTCCAACCGATGGATGGTCCTGACCTGGTCCGCAATACCGAACTAGCTGTGCGCTATTGCATGGAGCATCCTCATTGGAGACTGAGCCTTCAGACGCACAAGCTCCTGGGCATTCCTTGAACCGAGAATCCAGCTCGGGAAGTGCTTCAACTGCGGTGCCCTTCACAAGACCCGATTTGCACTCCGAGCTCGTGTTATCAGTTATTGTGTTGGCCGCATACTCTCGATGTACGACCTTATGGCGGCCGTGCTGGTCGGGTCCTTCCACGCATCGAGTACCCGTTCCTGCGTTGCAGCCGCATCGCGCTTGATACGCTCGAGCGTCGGAGCCCGCAGCTGTTGCTTCGTGATTCGGAATCGAGCTGACGGCTCGGCGCATAGCTGGGCCGCGACCTCCAGGGCATAGTCGAGGAGCCTGTCTGGATCGACGACCTCGTCCACGAGACCTCGCTCGTAGGCCTCCGCTACTGTGTAGGCCTTGCCGCGATACACCAATTCCTGCAAGTGAGTCTCCGACGTGGCGAAGCGGAGAATCTCGATGCCGACCAACGGGAACGGCAATCCCACCCGTAGCTCCGGAACGCCGATGGTTCCGGGACCATTCGCTATGATGCGGTAGTCGCATGCTGCTGCCAGAACACATCCGCCGGCAATCGCGTGCCCGTTGATTGCTGCGACAACGGGTCGGGGGAGCTGGAATAACTCATACAACATGTCCTCCAGCAGGGGGACGTAGGCATCAACATAGGCGGGTCCGCCGTCGAGAACCCGGAAGAGATCAACGCCGGCACAGAAGATGGATCCAGTGCCGGTAAGAACTACGGCCCTGACTCTGTCGGATTGTCCGAGCTCCGCCACCGCATCACGGAGCGCCCGGGCAAGTTCCATATCTATAGCGTGAGCTTTGCCGTGATGCAGGCGCAACACGGCGATGTCGTTACGGTATTCGCGGTGGAGCATGGGTGGGAATGTAGCAACCACCCAGCTGGAGTCCCAGTGGTGGGAGCGGAGAGCGGGAAGCTGCTGCAATGATCAGTTGGTGGTGAGTTGGTGAACAGGAGGCGCGGTGCTTGAGCTGGGTGTCGTTTGGCCAGGTGGCTCTGGTAATGGCATTCAATGCCTTTAATTTGGGCAACTAGTTAATTTGCTCCCCGTGACTCAGGCGCTCCAACGTGCCAACGGGTTCAACAGTCAACAGGAAAGATCCATGAAAGCAGCTCTCGTTATCGGCACCGCAATGACGATTGGTTGGGCGGCTGCAAGCCGCGCCCAGGATTCGCGTCACGAAGAGGAAATCCGAACCCTCCTGGCACAGCCCGAGATACAGGCCGCCTTTCGTGCCATCGAGCGCTTGGAGCCGCGTACCCAGAGAGATCTCATCGCATTGGCAGAGATACCGGCACCACCGTTCAAAGAGGAGCAACGGGCCCAGTACTATGCCGGACTATTGGCTGAGGCGGGCGCCGATACGGTTTACATCGATGAAGTTGGCAACGTAGTTGCTCGACGACGCGGCACCGGCATTGGCCGAACCATCGCCATCGCTGGACACATGGACACAGTCTTTCCGGAGGGGACCGATGTTTCAGTGAAACAGCGGGGCGACACTCTATTCGCGCCCGGGGTTGGCGATGACACTCGCGGCTTGATGGTGGTGTTGACGGTGCTACGCGCAATGCAGGAGACCGGCTTGCGGACTGAAGCCGATCTGCTGTTCATAGGGACTGTCGGGGAGGAGGGGTTGGGAGATCTTCGAGGGGTGAAGAACTTGTTCAAAGAGGGCAGCCCCACCATCGACTCTTGGATCGCAGTCGACGGCGGGGACATCGGGCGTATAGTAAGCAGCGGTCTGGGATCACATCGCTATCGTGTCACGGTAGAGGGACCAGGTGGGCATTCCTGGGGCGCCTTTGGCATAGGCAATCCGGCCCACGCGATGAGCCGGGCCATCAAAGTCTTTGATGATGCTGCCCGGATGTATGTAGCTGAAGGTCCAAGGACGAGCTACAACGTGGGTCGAATTGGCGGTGGGACCTCCATCAACTCGATTCCGTTCTCAGTGTGGATGGAGGTCGATATGCGGTCTGAATCGAATGAGCGGCTCCTCGGCATCGATTCGATTTTCCATGCATCGATCCATCGGTCCATTGAGGAACAGAACGCGACCAGACGATCCGGGGGTCCACTCACAGCAAAGATCGAGATGATAGGCGACCGACCCTCGGGGACTACCGATCCCTCCACTCCAACTGTCGGCCGAGCGGTAGCGTCCGCCAAGTCCTTCGGCAGGGAGCCGAGTCTAGGCGTTAGCTCAACGGATTCCAACATTCCTATAGCGTTGGGAGTCCCGGCGATCACAATCGGGCGAGGAGGAGCTGGAGGAGGTGGTCATTCTCTCCGTGAGTGGTGGCTCAATCAGGACGGTCACATCGCGATTCAATACGCGCTTACCTTGCTAGTAGCGGAGGCTGTGCTGGCGCAGGCCGTTCCGTAGCTGAGTCGTCGGAGTCCCCATGGGAGAGTTGCGTGAGCGGGACCACATTCGGCTAAACGCTTTGCCCATTGCCACTTACCGGCTATATTGCAGCGCTGGAGGCAATAAGCCAGAACTCGACCGATGAGGTTTGTCCATGTTTAGACGCCGTATTATTCCCGTAGGCACTTGCCTATTCTTGCTCGGCCTGAATGCCTGTGCAGCAACAGTGAATCCGGAGCAGCACGAGAGTGATCTCGCGCAGTTGCGGGAAGATCTCGCAGGCCAGATTCAGGCGGGTGATCAGCAGACCGCCGCCAGTGCGAACCGGAGACTGGACTCTCTCGCACGGCAGCTGTCCTCCCTGGAGAACGCGCTGAGTGCGCTATCATCTGAGTTCAATGCGAAGATCGCCACAATGGAAGCGCGGCTTCACGTCGATATGCCGGTTCACTTCGCGTTCGACGACGCCACGATCCGCGATACGGACAGACCGGCCTTGGATCGCTTCGCTACGGTGATCCGCGAGCATCACGCGAACGTTACAGTCACGGTCGAGGGCTTCGCCGATCCTGCAGGAGAAGCTGAGTACAATCAGTGGCTGGGTCAGCAACGTGCCAATGCTGTCCGGCAGTACTTGATTGATAGCGGCGGTATCAACGAGTCAAAGATCCGGGCCGTCAGCTATGGCGAGGCCTCAAACCGGTTGGTCGAACCAGGGGCCTGGGGAGAAAACGGCTTGGCGAACAGGCGTGTGGCGCTGGTGATTGAGTACATCGGTGCGACTGACTGACCTACCAGACTGCTAACAAGACGCGGCGAGGCAAAGACGCTGGTTTGTTGCCTCGCCGTGTTCTTCATACCTGCTTCTCGTCGTCACTGGAATCCTCACCCCCGAGTATTCCCAATCTAGTATCAGTTTCACGCAGTGTTCTGAACTTGGCACAGCATGGAACGTAAGTGTCTCGCTATGTCGGCCGGATCTCTGCCGGTCCACTTTCGCACGGCCCAACACCGGGGCTTTGATTTGCTGTTGACAGTCGCAGACGCAGTACCGCGGGATCAGGTCAACGATCCATCGGCAGTATGTTTCGTGGACCAGCGTACGCTCGTCCAGGTCAGAGAGCTCAGGCGGCGAGCAATACTGAGACCGTCGCGTCGATAGTTGGAGGGTCGCACGATGCGATCAGCGTCAGGGTCCTGGAACGCTCGTTGGTGTGGATATACGCAGTCGTGGGTGACTACCATTCGGCAGTGAACCACATGGAGCTCCTGTTGACGGGACCATCGTGCATCTCAGTACCGTGAATCCAAGTCGAGGAATTCCCGGGCGATCCGAAATCGCATCCCAGATTCCAACAGATGTTGGGGTCCGAATCAGCGCCCCCAACCACAGCCGAGTAACACAGGTATGCAGGAGACAATCGGACTGGCATCGAGTCCAGCGAACGTCCGTTCGTCTAGTCATCCACATGTTCGGTTTCCAGCTGCTGCCAAAAAACGAAGGGCGCCAAGCCATTGGCCGGCGCCCGCCCCCCATGTAGGGGAGTCTTTCGTCTGAACGCATTGGTGCACTCACGGCACTGGCGTTCTCAACGTTGCACCCGACAAGACCGTATCTGTAACGGCAGGCCGAGTGAGCTAAGGACCAGCGCTTGCCCCACCCTCTATATCCACCTCATCGGCTTCTGCGGATGCGGCTGGAAGATACGACGGATTTCCTATGGAAAATGTGAAATCCATGTGAAACTCAACTGGCGTCCCGAGGGCCCGCCCAATAGGATGGGCAGTTGTCACGCGTTGTTCTCCTACTCACCACCCTTCAACTTCTTGTGCAGGTTCTTCAGCATGTCCTCGGTCATTGCAGCCAAATCATACGTCGGCTTCCAGTCCCATTCCTCTCGGGCAGCGGTGTCGTCGATGGAGTCGGGCCACGAGTCGGCGATTGACTGTCGGACAGGGTCCACATCGTACTCGATCGAGAACTCGGGGATGTGCTTTTGGATCTCGGTTGCGAGTTCCGCTGGCGTGAAGTTGGTTGCTGTCACGTTGAAAGCGTTTCTGTGTTTGAGCCGTGCCGGATCTGCCTCCATTATGGCTATTGCGGCATTGATGGCATCTGGCATGTACATCATATCCATACGGGCGTCCGGCTTCAGGAAGCAGACGTAGCGCCGGTTCCGAATAGCCTCATAGAAAATCTCGACAGAATAATCGCTGGTCCCGCCGCCACACGGGGTGACATAGGAAATGAGCCCGGGATAGCGTACGCCGCGGGTATCGACATCGAAGCGCTTGTGGTAGTAGTCGCACAACAATTCCCCAGCGACTTTGGTGACGCCGTACATCGTTGTTGGTCGCTGGATTGTGTCCTGCGGCGTATTGGTGGGGGGGGTGGAGGGGCCAAAGGCGCCGATTGAACTAGGATGAAACACGCAACAATGGGATGCTCGGGCCACCTCGAGGACTTTATAAAGTCCTCCCATGTTCAGCTCCCATGCGACGCGGGGTCTGTCCTCTGCGACTGCGGAAAGCAGGGCCGCAAGGTGGTAGACGGCGTCCACCTCGTACTTGCGGACAACTTCTTGGATTTGGCGCAGCTCCGTACAGTCGAGGTACTCGAACGGTCCGTTAGCCCTAGATCCCGTGGGAGGAATCCGAATGTCGGACGCGACGACGTTGTCGGACCCGTAACGCTCTCTCAGGGCTGGGACCAATTCGGAGCCGATTTGCCCTAATGCACCAGTTACCAGAATTCTCCTCACAGCTTCCCCCGAGCCTCTCTAGTGGTTGATTCAGGTCAGTAACTTGCGGTTCCTGGCCGCCAGTTCCAGCTCATCTCTGAACTTGGGATCAGCGATCTCGAGCAATGCTTCGACGCGTTCTCGCAAGTTCTTTCCAAATAGATTGGCGACGCCGTGTTCTGTCACGATGTAGTGGACGTCGGCACGACTGGTGACGACACCAGCTCCTTCCTTCAAGAACGGGACGATGCGCGACATCTCTCCCTTGCGAGCAGTGGACGGCAGGGCAATGATCGGTCGCCCTCCCTTCGATTTCGCTGCTCCTCGGATGAAGTCAACCTGCCCACCGAAACCAGAATAGATGAAGGATCCGATCGAATCGGAGCACACTTGTCCTGTCAGGTCGATCTCGATTGCCGAGTTGACGGCCACCATGTTGTCGTGCTGGTGGACTATGAACGGATCGTTTACGTAGTCTACGGGATGTGCCTCGATCAACGGGTTGTTGTCCAGGAAGTCGTACAGTTCTTCGCTTCCCAGCGCAAACGTCACGACCACCTTGCGAGGGTGCAGGGTCTTGCGGGCGCCGGTTACGACACCGCGCTGGATCGCTCGCATGCCGCCGTCGGAGATCATCTCCGTGTGGATGCCCAGATCCATGTCGCCCTCCATGGCCTCATAGACCGAGTCCGGGATCCCGCCGATTCCCATCTGCATCGTAGAGCCCGGCCGAATGAGTCCCAAGACGTGCTGGGCTATCGCCTTCTCGACATCCGTTGCGGGCTTCGACTCCAGCGTTGGAAGAGGTTCGGTCGCCTCGACAATTGACTGCACGCGGTTCACGTGAATGAAGGAGTCACCCAGAATGCGGGGCATGTTCTCGTTGACTTGAGCGATAACAGTCTGCGCCATTTGGCAAGCTGCCATAGTGGCGAGGACTTCCACACCCAGACTCATGAACCCATGTTCATCGGGGGGGGAAACCTGTATCATCGCCACATCGAGCGGCACGATACCGTCTCTGAAGAGCCTTGGAATCTGGTGGAGAAAGATGGGAACGTAGTCCGCCCGGCCGTCGTTCACCGCTTTCCGATCCGCCGGGCCTACGAAGAGGGAGTTGTGTCGAAAACTCTGTTCCATGCCAGGTGCGGAGAGCGGATCTTCGCCAATCAACAGCACGTGATTCAGCTGCACATCCCGCAGCTCATCGTGGCGTGCAGCAAGCGCCCGGACTAGCGTTTGAGGGATCGCGGCATTCCCCGCATAGTAGACCCTATCACCGTTTTGTATCCTCTCAACTGCCTTGGTCTCACTCTCGAGCTTGGCCTTGTAGTCGTCAAGCCAGTTCATGAGCCATCAACCTCACCAACCAGCTCACTGAGCGGTGTCACAGCAACGTCGAACATCGCTGCGATCCGTTGATTCACCGCCTTCCCATTGTACAACAGAACACCAGCTGCCATCGCCGGATCGTCCCGCAGTGCTCTGGACAGGCCCTTGGTCCCAATCTGCAGCAGGTACGGTTGGATGGCGTCCGCAAGGGCCCGTGAAGCAGTACGGGCTATGTCGGCGGTCATGTTAGGGACGCAGTAGTGGACTACATCGTGCACGGTGAATGTGGGGTGATCGAGTGTTGTCGGGCGGCTGGTTTCTATGCAGCCACCTTGATCGATGGAGACATCTATGATGACACTACCACCCTTCATTGCCTTGACCATGTCCTCGGTCACGAGGAACGGGGCACGCGCGCCGGGGATCAATACAGAGCCGATGATTACATCAGCGATGGCGGTGAGTTGATCCAGTCGGCCCAGGCCTGCCACAAAGGTCTCAACCAAACCCGTACATTCACGGCTTACTGTTCTCAGATTTTCCACGTCGTCATCGAGCACTATGACGCGAGCGCCATTGGCCAATGCGAGCCGGGCTGCTGTGCGTCCGACAGTCCCCGCACCCAGAATCAGGACCGTCGGAGCCGGGATTCCCGGTACGGTGCCCAACAAGATACCGCGCCCGCCAGCGCGGTTTCTCAAATAGTGGGTAGCCAAGTGGACAGCCATCTGTCCAGCCATCTCGCTGAAGGGGATGAGGAGCGGGTGGCCGCCCTCGTCATCCTCAATCAACTCGTAGCCAATGAGTGTAGTTTGAAGTTCCATTAGCCGTTGAACAACGGGGCGTGGAACTATCGCGAGATGGTGGAAAGCGCAGACTACTGCGCCCTGTTTGAGAAGATCGAGTTCGTCAGCTGTGAGTAGTCCGACGCGGCACACAATGTCTGTTCTCTTGTAAGCCTCGTCAGGACTGTATACGATCTGAGCACCAACCCGCTCGTATTCCTCATTGGAGAAGCGGGCGCGTAGCCCTGCGTCCTTCTCTATCAGTATGGTGTGACCGAGCTGCGTCAGTCGTGACACTGCGTACGGAGTAAGCGCTACGCGGTTCTCTTCACGCTTGGTTTCCTTCGGTACTCCGATCAACATCTTCTGTCTCCCAATACAGCCTTCAGGACTGTGTACCCCGGAGGCTGGGGACTACTGATGCTCGTCCTTGCCGTTAACAACTGTCTGCAATGCTTGAATGCCGAGGGAAAACGCCTCCTTGTTCAACTCAAGCAGGGCACAGTCGTTCTTAAGAGCCTCTTCCATCGTGACAGTGAAGCTCTCTACCGGAAACAACGCAGTGGCTGCCTGCAATGCGCCCAGCGCTACGACGTTCTTGACCATCGGCTTGCCAAGATCCATGGCTATCTGGGTAAACGGAATTCCATAGGTCTTCACGCGATCATCCAACTCTGGAGGGGCAGGAATCACTGAGCTGTCGAACAGAGCAATTCCGCCCGGCTGTACTGTCGGACCAAACTTGATCAAGCTCTGGGGATTGAATGCCACGAGCACATGCGGCTTCGGGGAAGCAGGGGAAAGAACCTCTCCGGTCGCTATGTGCACGTCCGCATACGAGGTGCCGCCGCGCGACTCCGGGCCATAACTCGGTATGTGGGTTGAATCCCAACCCTCACTGATGGCGGTGCGAGTGGTCAACATGGCGATCGTCTGAGCTCCATCCCCCCCGGCACCGGCGAACTTGATCGAGATGTCTTGCTCGTCGATATGTGAGGGGAAACCCTTGCCAAAGCGTTCGGCAGTCTTCCCCACGCCGCCGATGACGGCAGCAACTTCGGCAGGCTCGAACGTCGGCTCGCCGAGCTCAAACCACGGTTCGACTTCGATGTCCTTCTTCACGCCGAGGGGGAAGATCGGCACCATCTGTTCTTTGACCCACTGCTCCGCCTCGGGCGGAGAAACCTTGAGGTGAGTGGGGCATTCAGATAGAACCTCAACGAACGCCAGCCCCTTGGCTTCGACCTGCATTCTGAGCGCCTTCTTGATTGCTTTTTGGGCCCGGACCCGCTGCTTGTTGTCGAACAACGCCACCCGTTCCACGTACACGGGGCCGTCGAGCTGGGCCATTGCCTCCGCCATCTTCATGGGCTCACCGGCAAGCCGTGTGCGGCCCTTGGGAGAGGTGGTGGTCTTCTGTGCCATCAGCGTCGTGGGGGCCATCTGTCCCCCTGTCATCCCGTAGATGGCGTTGTTCACGAAGATGAACGTCATCGGGATGCCCATCTGTGCCGCCTGGAAAATCTCAGCCAAGCCAATAGCTGCCAGATCGCCGTCTCCTTGGTAGCTGACGACGATTGCGTTCGGATTGGCCATCTTGTGACCGAGTGCGACCGCTGGCGCTCGTCCATGTGCGGCCTGGGTATTGCCCACGTCCAAGTAGTAATACATGAAAACCGCACAACCGACCGGTGATATGGCAACCGTG